>NZ_BAABHC010000038.1:0-1724 GCF_039541895.1 Pontibacter saemangeumensis | reverse complement strand
GTAAGCCATAAGTCTGCAAACTTTTCTTACCCAACAGCCGGCACCTGCTTTTTTATCCAGCTAAATCAAAACAGCCTCTTATTGGTTTGATGGTTTGTTCCGTGTCTTATGGACAAACCGAACCCTCTAGAACTTCCCGTAATAATGCTTACCTGGAGCTTTTAGGTAATGGCGGTTTATACTCAGTCAATTATGAACGAATAGTTGCTGAAAACTTCGCACTACGCCTTGGCTTTGCGGCTTTTAAGGCAGAAACCTTATTTGGGGAAGGCAGTAACTCTATTGTAACTGTACCTGTTTTGGGAAATTTTTTATTCGGAAAGAAAAAAAGTAAGTTCGAAGTGGGAGCAGGCTTTTTATTGGGTCGCAAAAAATTCGCATCCTCCTTTCTTTCGGATGATAATACAAATTCCTCAATTATTGACCTTAAAGGTGTGATAGGATACCGTTACCAACCTTCCACAGCAGGATTTATGTTTCGAGTGGGACTAACTCCTTTCAATGCTTTGAAGGGAGGGGACGATGCTTATCCAAGCAGTGGTTTCTTTCTTTCTGGGGGTTTAAGCATTGGATACAGCTTTTGAAGGAAACTAAAGGCCTTACGTGCTATCATTAAAATTTTACGTCACCTTATTTCTATTAGGAGGCTCCTTTATTAGCCGTGGTGCGGGAAGCAAAGCTGGCCCCCAAGGATACATTCTGTTATTGATGGTTAAACTGAACATTCCTTGCTGCCTTTGTAAAGATTTCCAGAATAGGTAATTACTTATATGCTATCTTGTTATATTTTTATTATAAGCTTAGTTATATTCTTAAAAAAAACTTATGAAAAAGCTATTCCTGCTGCCAGTACTTTTCTTCCTGGTGCTCGCCTCCTGCAAAGATGATGAAGGGGACCCGGCACCGTTAATAGTAAGTGAGCAGATAAAGGGCACATGGGTTACTACAAACGAGGATTCTAAGTATTATAATGCATCTGGCCAGGTAGTGCATGAAGAGACATCCCAAACCGAAACCGTCTTCAAGTTCGATGGCTCAAAGGTTACTACCACCTATGCCTCTGGAGGCATAGGTATGCTCGGCACCTATACCACCTCCAAGAGAGGGGGTAAGGACTATATTACTCTGGTAAATGGAAGTTCGTCAGCGGAATTTGAAATAACAGCCATGTCCGGCTCTGCTATGACCTGGAAGGCTGAGAAAGACAATGCACCGTACTTTGACAACGGTATGAAGACAGCGGATTATGCTGTGACTACCATAGAATTCTCAAAGCGGTAGGAAAATATATTGAATTTCTACTTCATTAACTGTCCAGTCCTGAAATAGGTTGACAGACACTATCCCAAGAAACGGCGAGTATTTCATACCCCTAAACACTGCTTGATGCGGCTCATCCTAAAATACGGATACTAGCGCACGAAAGCAGGCCCCGTCACAGACGTTGCAATGAAGGTTGCGCATTGTTGCGGCTACTGTTGCTGAGCCTTGAAGGCTCAGCTTTCACGATAGTTATTCAAAGAATCAAAAAGATGTAAAAAAAGGGAAGCTCCTTTTACTACCAGGCGCTGTGGAAGGAATTAGCCTTGCGTTGTCGGTGGTGAATCTTCCTCTCAATGCTCATTCAGGCTTCCTTGACTTGGCTGCCCCATCTTATTGACTTAAGTCAATGACTCTCCGGCAGCATCCCTGCACTTTTGCAAAAAAAGACCATGAAATCATTT
>NZ_BAABHC010000037.1:0-1155 GCF_039541895.1 Pontibacter saemangeumensis | reverse complement strand
GTGATCTTCCTGGTCACGAAGGTCTCCCCCCGCAAGGGCGACTCGTGGTTGAAGAGGATGCCGTTGGTGGCGAACATGCCGTAGGCCTCGCGGTAGTTGACCGTGATCCAGTAGGCGTAGAGTTTCGCCACCGCGTAGGGGGACCTTGGGTAGAACGGCGTCGTCTCCGACTGCGGCACGGCCTGCACTAATCCGTACAGCTCGGAGGTCGAGGCCTGGTACACCCGCGTCTTCTCCACCAGGCCCAGGATGCGGATGGCCTCCAGTATGCGCAAAGTGCCGATGCCGTCGGCGTTGGCCGTGTACTCGGGCGTGTCGAAGCTCACCTTCACGTGGCTCATGGCCGCCAGGTTGTAGATCTCGTCGGGCTGCGTCTCCTGGATGACGCGGATGATGTTGGTCGAGTCGGTCAAATCGCCGTAGTGCATCTTGAAGCGCACGTGCGACTCGTGGGGGTCCTGGTAGAGGTGGTCCACCCGGTCGGTGTTGAACAGGGAGCTGCGGCGCTTGAGGCCGTGCACCATGTATCCTTTGCCTAAGAGGAGCTCGGCCAGGTACGCCCCGTCCTGCCCCGTGATGCCTGTGATAAGGGCTACTTTCATATGAGTTACGAATTATGAGTTCCGGGTTCCGAGTTAGAGGAACCGGATGATGAATGATGCTATTGATAAATGTTAAGTGACAAATGTTAACTGGCTACCGCTCGGCCACCGCCTCCTGCGAGAGGAAGTCGGCGTAGGCCATCCGGATGCCCTCTCTCAGTTCCGTGGTGTGGCGCCAGCCCAGCGAGTGGAGCTTCGTCACGTCCAGGAGCTTTCGGGGCGTGCCGTCGGGCTTTGTCGTGTCGAAGGCAAGCTCCCCCTCGTAGCCCACCGCCTCCTTCACCAGCCCGGCGAGCTCTTTGATGCTCACGTCCTCCCCCGTGCCGATGTTCACCAGCCCGCGCCCAGAGTAGGTCTCCATCAGGAACAGGCAGGCGGCGGCCAGGTCGTCGGCGAAGAGGAACTCCCGCTTGGGGCTGCCCGTGCCCCAGATGGTCACCTCGGGCGCCCCTGACTCTTTCGCCTCGTGGAAGCGGCGCAGCAGGGCCGGCAGCACGTGCGAGTTCTGCGGGTGGTAGTTGTCGTTGTAGCCGTAGAGGTTGGTGGGCATCAC
>NZ_BAABHC010000036.1:0-2321 GCF_039541895.1 Pontibacter saemangeumensis | reverse complement strand
AAGTTGGCGTCGGCCGACCAGGAGCGCCCGGCCCCGTCCGTGTACTGCGCGCCCCCGGCATTGATCAGGTTTGTCGCCGTAAGGGGTGGGGTATCGGTTTGGTTGACTTTTAGCAGGGTGATCCTGGGCTGGCCATCGCCGTTTCCGTCAAAATACTCTGAGATATATAAGTTGCCTGTACGCGTATCTTCTGTCACATCCAGCGGGTTTGCGAAGGGGCGTCGGAAGCCAGGAATCACACTGCCCTCCGTCGCACGAATGATGTCAAGGTTGGTCGTTCCTGGCTCGAGCACCATAATGTCATCACCGCCGCTAAAACGGCACACCAGCAGCTTGCCCTTCAGCTTTCCGTCGAAGGCGCTGCTTTTATACATGATCACACCATTCGGGGACTTGTTTAACCCGAAATCAAATGCCCATCCCTGGTGAAGTGGCTCCCGGGGGGTACCAACTGGGTAGCCGTATGTTTCACCATTAGCCGTCCATACCACCTCACCGGGGTCTGTTCCTGCTGTCGGGTTGCCACCGTTCAGGATATACTCATTGCGCAGTACATTCGGGTGTCCGTAATAGCCTCCCTTCAATACTCTGAAAAGGTAGTCGCTCTGCGTGTCACGCACATTCGTCATCGCAGGTATGTCCGGCCCGTTATAAACCTGCCCGTTTGACCATATGCTTCCAGCGTTAAGTGCAGGCACATTGCCGCCTGCGGCAGACCCGTTGGTGGGCACATATAGCTGGCCGTTAGCATGCCAGACTAAGTCATATGCGTTTCTGATGCCTGAGGCAAATATTGTTAAAGGAGCATTTGGGGCTTTGGGGTTATATGAGCCGCCCTCCTCTGTTTTGGCGTCAATGGGCAGTGATTGCTGCTGCGCTTTCACAATATCCAGCCGCAGGACCGCTGCCGTCAGCAATCTTTCCGGCCTGAAGTTCCAGGCGGCATCCGGTGCTCCCATGGCTGTGTTACTGCCCTGCAGGAAGTATAAAGCGCCGTCCGGCCCAAAATCAATGCCGTTGGTGGCATGGTCTTTATAGGAGCGCGGGAGGTTAATCACAAAGTCCTCCACCACAGGAGAAGAGGTGTTGTTCAGGTTGATGCGGGATATTTTGCCGGCCCATTCCGGCGCCCCCGTGAATTCCGGCGCAGAGTGGCTGATCCAGGCAATAAGGTTGCCTGCGGAGGCGGCCGGGTCAAACCGGAAACCGACCAGCAGGCGCCGTGTGGGGCCGAAAGGGGAAATAGTGACATGATTGAACAGGGTGCCGTCTGATTTGATGTCCCACCGCTCAATCTTACCACCCGATGTTGTTGCATATAACCTGTTATCTGGCCCAACAGCAAGTGAAGTAAAGCCATCGCTTCCAAAATTATTGTCAATAAGGATCTGTTCTGTGAAGGAAACCCCTGTCAGATCAGTGGGGGTGTCACTGCTGGAACTGATGGTGGTGAAGCGCGACGTGAACGGTTTCATCATATAGCCATTCCCGTCTTTCACCTGGTCGCTAATGAAAAACTCGTAAGTTGTGCTCAGGGCCAGCGGGGCGGAAAGCGTCACCGCGTCCCCCGCTGCCGTTGCATTCACCACCGTTCCCGCGACTTCGGTTTTTGTGGTTCCTGCGATCTTGTAGAGCTTCACCGTGTTGGTATTGATGGTATTGCCGTCCAGGGACTGACCACTGGGATATGCTACATCAACTGAAATGGACTGGCTTAATGAAACACTGATGGCCCCGTGTTCCGGGCGTACGGCCGTTACATAGGGCCGCAAGCTCTCTTCGTAGCTCGCAACCTCCAGCGTTATGGCGAGTTCCGCTGTCGCATAGCCTGATGCGGCAGCCCTGACGGTTGCCCTATAGGTGCCGGCGGCAAGTGAGCCGGCATTGATGGTAAACAGTAGCTCATTCCCTGATTCACCTAAAGCAAAGGCCACATTGTTTGCTTCGGACAGTGTTTTGCCACCGTACAGCAGCCAGGCCGGAGTGCCCGTACCGTCTCCTTCCGTTGCCGTTAGCTTCACCGTCACCGGCTCCTCATCAGAATTGTTAAGGTTTACTTTAAGTTCTTTCTGCTCCCCGCTCGGCAAGTTTACAGTAGCGGAAGTTGGTGTAAACAACAGAAGCGCCTGTGGCCCAGAATCTGTAGCTGAGAAGTTGGCGGTGACGGACTTGTTGGTGTCCATCGTCAGCTTCAGCGGATTTGCTGTGCCCGAGGCATCGCCCGTCCAGCCGCTGAACACGTAGCCCGCAGCGGGGGCGGCCGTGAGGGTCACCTCGGTGCCGGCAGCGTAGCTGCTCTGGTTGGGGCTCTTGCTCACAGT
>NZ_BAABHC010000035.1:0-80638 GCF_039541895.1 Pontibacter saemangeumensis | reverse complement strand
TCGCCGTTAGGCTAAAGCCGTAACAGCAAAAGGGCCAGTAAAAATGGAAATAGTGAAGTGACACAGTTTAGATTACAATCCCCCTTAATGCGTCTAAAACGGCTGTCTGAGTTTTCATTTGGACATATCTCATCAGTTTCTGCAGGTGGTAGGCTGCAGCAGCTTAAAGCCTGCCTTTGTGCCGGCGCCAATCCCTTGGTATTGCTCCTGCTAACTCCTATAAAGCGAAGCAGCCTGACCAGCACGGGTTCTACCGTGGCTGGCCGCTGACCTTGGTGTAGAGCGTTGCAACATCGAGGTGGAGGCAGACTGTCCTTCGGTGACGTTGATGTCTCCTCTGTTTCCTGTTTGGTGTCGTGTTGCCAACACCTATGTAATATGCCAGAGAAACGAAGAGAAATAAGTACTGTCAAGCTTCAATGAAATAGAGGGACACACCACTGAAGCCTGACAGTACCTTAATAGCTTTTGATAAACTACTCTTATAACCTTGGATCCACTGCCTCGCTCTCGAGTGCCAGCACGCCGAACACGCACTCATGCACACGGCGCAGCGGCTCTTTTAGTACAAACCGCTCCAGCGATTCCAAGCCCAAGGCAAACTCCTGCAGGGCGATCTCCCGCTTTGCCTTTACGTGGCGCTGCTTCAGCCGCTCCAGGTTGCCGTTCAGGTCATATTCCGGGCCATAAACAATGCGGAGATACTCGCTGCCGCGGCACTTCATGGCGGGCTGTATCAGCCTGTCTTTGTGGGTTGGCACAAAGTCCAGCGGCTTGACCACCATGCCTTCGCCACCGGCTGCTGTCAGGTCCGTCCACCAGTTCACAGCGGCACTGATGCTAGCCTCATCCTCTAGGTCCACAAACAGATGGCTGGTCATCAGGAGGTAAATCTCGTCCTGACGGCACACTTCCGCTAACCTTTCCATGTGCCAGGTGTGCTGCTGATTCGCATGCACTTTTCCTTCTGTAGCCAGTATATGAAAAGGAGCGTAGGCCATGCCCGCTATTCCTTCCGTCCCGCTGGTATAGTGGTGGTAGGAGGCAACATACTTGTCGATGGCCTGCGATCGCTGCGCTACATTTTCCAGCATGGTACCTACCTCCAAGCCACGTGACTGCGCCTGCTGCAGCACTTCTTGCGCTCTTCCCAGTGCGTTGGAGGCGGAGGCTCCTACTGCTGCGTACTGGTTGATGATGAGGTCGTTTGCTTTGGAGGACCAGGGCAAAAGTTCTCCGTCCAGGCACACCCAATCTGTTTCGAACCTGTCCCAAAAGTCCGCTGCCGTTAGGGCACGCTGGAGCACCTCCAGGAAAGCCTTTTCGGTAGCCTCATCATTAAAGAACCGGCGGCCTGTGCGGGTGTAGATAATGCCCGGAGCAGGGGAGTGCATGCCAAAGCGCTTCACCGCCACTTCCGGTTCTTTACAGACTACGACGATGGCGCGGGAGCCCATGTGCTTCTCTTCGCAAATTAGATTCCGCACACCGTTTTTGCGGTAGTAGCTGAAAACCTCCAGCGGGTGCTCCAGGTAGTCTGGCAGCTGGCTCGTCTCGGGTGGAGACATAGTGGGAGGTAGGTATACCAGCCACTTTGGGTCGATGGCAAAGCGGCTCATCACCTCCAGGGCCGCCACCGCATTCTCCTCCCGTACGATGACGCGCTTGCCGATGCCTGTCTCCACGATGTACTTCTCCCGCAGCGGACCGATGTCCAGCATATCATCATACTCCTGCTGCGCCGCCTGTGCCGCTGCATCGGGCATAACCGGCCTTACCGGCTCGCTGTACACGGCTTTGCTCTCTACCGAAACTGTCTCCCGCTCCGGGTAGCGCAGCGCAGTCAGCCTGCCGCCGAACACGCAGCCTGTGTCGATGTTGAGGGTGTTGTTGAGCCAGTCAATGCCTGGCACCGGCGTGTGGCCATACACTACACTGGCCTTGCCACGGTAATTCTTCGCCCAGTCATGGCGTACCGGCAAACCGAATACATCTACTTCACCTGTTGTCTCCCCGTAAAGGCAGAAAGCGCGCACAGCCGCGGCTGCTCTTCCGTGCATTGGCTCCGGCAAACCGGCATGCGCCACCACCAGCTGCCCCTCGTCCAGCACATAATGCGCAATCAGCCCATCCAGGAACGCCTTCACTTCCTCTCTGAAAGCATCCGGTGTAGCGGCAAGCTGCTGCACTGTTTTGTCCAGCCCGTGGTCCAGATTCACGTTTTTGCCCTGCAGGTAGCGCAGCAGTTTATCATCGTGGTTGCCTCGTATGCACAAGGCCTGCCTGCTGTGCACCATGTCCATCACCAGGCGCAGCACCTCCGGTGACTTCGGCCCCCGATCCGTCAGGTCGCCCAGGAAAATGACTTTCCTGCCGGCAGGGCCGCTGACCTGGTAATGCCCGTTTGCCTGCTGCGCCACTTTGTAATCAAGCTCGGTCAGTAGTTCCTGCAGTTCATCAAAGCAGCCGTGTATGTCGCCGATGATGTCGAAAGGGCCTGTCTCTTCTTTCCTGTTGCTCCAGAGCGGCTGGCGCACGATACTCAGCTCTTCTTCCGGATTTACCTGGTAGGTATAGCTGAACCCTTCGCGCTTGATGCTCTTGAGCGTGCGCCTGTACATGTCGTAGTGCTTCTCGATGACCTGGCGGCCAAAGCTGCGGTCCGGGCGTACTTCGTGCCGCTCCTGCAGCTGCCGGATAGGCGTGTCCAGCATGATGGCAGCAGCCAGGGCATAATTCTCCTTTGCCAGCCGAACTAGTTTTGCCCGGTCATCCTTGTGGAGGTTCAGCGCGTCGATGACCGTCAGCTTTCCCCGCTTCAGGCGCTTGGCAGCCAGAAAATTCAACAAGTCAAATGCGTCGCCTGTTGCTTCCAGGTTGTTCTCGTCATCCGACACCAGAGCGCGGCAGTAGTCGGAAGAAATGACTTCTGTTCCGAGAAAATATTTCTTGGCAAAAGTGCTCTTCCCCGCGCTGCTGGGACCTACCAGCAGTACAAGGGCAATCTCAGGTAGTTTTATCTCTTTCATGCTGTTCCTTTCTTTTTGAATACCGCCATTTGGGAGGGTGCACCTACTGCTGGTTCTTCCTGTCCGACTGGCTCCAGGCGCACTTCATAGCCGTAGCGTTCGCACACGTGCCCGCACCAGTTTTGAAACTCCTCCCGCGTCCATTCGAAGCGGTGGTCCTGGTGGCGGAAAGCCTCCGGGTCCAGTCGTTCGAATACCACGTTGTACTCCGCATTAGGGGTGGTGAGCACTACGGTGTCAGGGGCCGCATAGCCGAAGACCACACGTTCCATGGCTGGCAGCCTTTCAGCATCGAGGTGCTCGATGACCTCCACCATAGCGACGGCGTCGTATCCCTTCAGGCGCTCGTCCATATAGGTAACGGAGCCCTGAAACAGGGAGAGCCGTTCGCGCAGGGCAGGGGAGGCCTCGTCCAGGTGCAGGTTTTCTTTAGCCAGCTGGAGTTCTGAGAAGGAAACATCCATGCCGGCTATCTTCCGGAACTGCCCATCCTTGAGCAGTAGCCGCAGCAGTTTCCCTGATCCACAGCCCAGGTCCAGCACCCGTTGCGCGCCACTCTGCTGGAGCCGCTCAAAAGCACGGTGGAGGCGCTGCTGGTGCAGGCTCTCCTGTAGCGGTGACGTTGGCTCGTCAGATGGCATGGCCTCTTCACCTGCTAAGCGCAGGATAGCTTCGTTGGCGATGGTGCGGATGTTACGCAGGAACCTGCGGGTGATCCAGTCGCGCTCCGGGTGCTGCTCCAACCAGCCCTGTCCTTTCTGCATCAGTATCTCGATGTCGTGCTGCGTCACATAGCTGTGGCGGCTGTTGTCCAGCACCGGGATGAGCACATACACATGCGAGAGCAGCTCCTGCAGGGTACTGGTTTTATCCAGTGTCAGGTTCACATACCTGCTCTGGCCCCACTGCGGGTATGCCTTGTCCAGCGAAATCGTCTCTGTTTGCAGCGCATAGCCCAGCGGAACAAACAACCGCTCTACCATCTCCAGGTCCGTATCCACGCGGAGGGAGCTGAGCCGCAACGTGAAAGGCATAGGAGTCTCCGGCAGCTCCGGCCTCGGATTGCACCTGCCGTTGAGGGCGGAGCCGAAGGCCTTGGAAATGGCTGAGCTCAGGAAGGAATTGCTCGTGTAGGGCCTGTCGTTCACGTACTGGTCCTGCAGGGCATAATTCCCTTTCCGCACCCGCACCAGGTCCACCGGGTTGATGTCGAGCATCAGGCAGACGGTACAGCGTTCGTTGTTGGCCTCCGGGTAAAAAATATGTGCCTTTCCCGCCGCCAACTCCACCGACTGCAGCCTGTCCGGGTGCTTGTGTAACAGGAAGCCCATGTCTGTGGCCGGGGAGTGCGTGGTCGTGATTTCTAAAAGCATCTGATTTTTCTCTTCTTAGAGATATATTTAAAATTCAATATAAGTTTTTTAACTGAAACTCCCCTGGCTTACGGGCCTAAGGTAGCTCCAGGTAAAAAAGAAGCAGGGCGACAGACGGCAAGCGACATAGTGCTCTAACCACTGAGCTACACGCTTGAAGCGTGGCGGGAATCGAACCCGCGACCTCTCGATTAGCAGTCGAAGTAACGCTTGCCTACGGCACCTGTTCCAGTAAGACAGAGGCGACAGGCAAATGAAGCTTATTTTTGCGGGACAGGCGAAGTAACTCCATTCAACGGCACTCTGTTTTGTTTATAAAAAGCGGGCGACAGGCGATAAGGGACCTAAACCTTTTGCAAGGCGTTGCTCTACCAGCTGAGCTACTGCGCCTTTCGGCACAGGCAGGGTTCGAACCTGCGACACACGAAGTAACCCTTGTCTACGGCACCGCTTCAATATCTAAAACGAGCGGGCGAAAGGCGGCCGGAGACTTAAAAATGTACTCACTGGCGTGTTACCCTTTCACTATTCCTGGCCTTTACTGGCCTGGGAAGCAGGACTCGAACCTGCAACTCCAGTACCCTGACGAAGTAACTCCAGCCTACGGCACCGCTCATTATAAAATCTTAAAAGCAGGAGGGCAACAAGCGGCCCGTGACAACGCTGCACGCAGCGCGCAGGATTTGAACCTGCTCGTCTTTGTAAGACTTCACCGAAGTACCACGCACCTACGGCACCTCCTGCCTATTTATAAATCCACTGCCTCAATGGTCTCCAGGGCTGTTCCTCCGTTCTCTATTGCCTCCAGCACCTCGAAGATTTTATCGCTCCAGGCCGCTATGAGGAAAACATCTTCCTGCAGCAGGTTGATGGGCGAGGAGCCGTAGCCCGCCAGGTCGAAGAGGTAGAGGCGGGCATTGGGTGCCACTGCCTTGTACTTCTTCCACTCCTGGGTCAGGCTTTGGTGGTAGCCCGTGTTGTCCCAGAGCTGGCAGTCGGTGAATATCATCACTTTGTCTGCCTTTACGCGTCGGTTAACCAGGTCGCGGATGACCAGGTAGCCGTTGGTGGAGTAACCCACCTCGCCCTCGCGTCGGTAGAACTCCTGCACATTGGCCAGCACACTTTTGCGGGGCAGGTTGATTACTTTCCAAGTATCACCGAACATGCCGGATACCACGTTCCGGCAGCGGTGCTGCAACAACATGCCCAGCATCAGCCCAATGTCGTAGTTCAGGATTTTGCTTCGTGGAGAAACAGCCTTTTGCATGGAGCCCGACACATCGCAGGCCACCACCACGCGCACCTCCTCATTGAAGCCCTGCATGTTCTGCACGCTTACCTGTACCGCCTCCTCCAGCGCATCCAGCACTAGCGAGGTATACCCAGACTTCAGCTGCAGCACCTCGCGGTAAGCCGCCAGGTAACGGAACGGCAACTGCCTGGCCTTCTGAACAGCGCGGGCATCGGAGAGGGTGGCGCATACGCGCTGCATGTGCGCGCCCGAAACCTCGGTTTCTATGATGTTGCGCAGGTTACGCAATAGGGCCATATAACCCAGCCTGTTGCTGTCGATCAGCGCCTCCCACTTTGCCCGCACCGCAGCCGCTTTGGCGGCGGCACTTTCAAACGCCTGCTGCCCCAGGGCCGACAATTCCGTCTCCCAGGTATAAGGCGTGGCCAGCGTATCGGCGGCTATCTTGTCGAAGAGCGCCCGCTGGTTTTCGTCTTTCGACTTTGGGTGCACCAGGAACAGCGCGTCGCGCAGCCTAATGTCTGTGGCGCGGTTATACTTTGCGAACTGGTACTCGTCGAAGTGGTTAAAGGCCATGGCCAATCCTTTCTGCAGCTGCTTGGAGAGGCGGCCCAGCTTCTTGGTGCCGGTGCGCCCGTTGCTCAGGCTGTAGTAGGCGAGGAGCTCCGTAATCTCGTCGGCGCGCTGTACTACGCGGGCAACGGTGCGGCTCACCAGGTCATCGCCGGCGTGTACTTTTGCCAACTCCACCACCAGTACCAGCGGCACGCTGCGCAGGTGCATCTGCGTACGGGCATACACGGCCAGCTTCGCCACAAATAGCGGTTCGTTCTGTGCAATCAGCTCCCGGATACGCTCCAAGCGTTTATCGCTGCTCTCATAGAACTTGTCGTTCAGCGATGCGGTCACAACGGCTGCATATAGCTCGGCGGCTGGTCCTGTTTTCCAGGCCAGCGCTCCTTCGTGGTTCGTGGTCTGGTGCTTTTTTGGTGTGAGAAAGTTGAACTTCATGGCCTTTTCCTTTTATGATAGACCAAAGTTCAGGGGCTAGTGCGCAGTCTTTTTGCGCAGGAGGTGGAGATGATGATTATTTTAAATATTTTGATGATTACTAATTCTAACAAGATTAAAAATAGTACCTTAGCTATATTAACTATATGTGTGTGTTTACTTTAATAGTTAATAAATATTGAAAGTGTTAAGCAATAAAAGTGCAATGTTTTGGGTAGCTAATAGATGAAGTCTAATACAATAGTAAAATGAAAGGTAATTCAAACTATAAATTTCTAAAGAACACGCCAATTGGCAAAGACCTATTTGAAGGTAAATCCCAAGACAAGATAGCCTGTATTGTTTCAGAAGTATTAGAACAACAAGATTTCCAAATTATTGGAATTGATGGTGGATGGGGTACAGGAAAAAGTAACCTCGTTAAAATCATAGAAAATAAATTAGATCACGATAAATACAACTTCTTCATTTATGACGTTTGGGGCCACCAAGAAGATGACCAACGAAAAGCTATACTGGTAGAGTTGACTGAATATGTTGCTGATGAAAAGAGAAAAATTGTTGTAGATAGTGAAAAATGGGCAAAAAAGTTAAAAAGGTTGCTATCAAAGGAAAAAGAGGTAACAACAACTAATACACCTTATTTGAGTATAGGTTTTATTTTATCATTATTCCTAATAATCTATATCCCATCAGTAAACACTTTCGCCAAAGATTTAGATAGTATTTGGTTGAAATGCTTATTGGTCTTGTTCCCGATTACGATTATATTTTTTATCTATTTTTCAAAAGTCTTAAAAAACTTTAGAAAGTTTGAAAGTAACAAGTTTAAAAAGTCCTTGAAGCTATCGTTACAACAGACCATCCAGATATACAGCAATAAGCAAACAGATGAAACAAAATATGAAAGTATATCAGAAAGCGAGCCTTCTGTAAAAGATTTTCGGGATTGGATGAGAGGTATTGATACTGATTTAGGTATAAATAAGAAAAAATTAATTATAGTTTTTGACAATTTTGATAGACTGCCAAAAAAACAAATTCAAAGTATTTGGTCTTCTATTCATATCTTCTTTTCTGATGAAAAATATGCTAACATAAACGTTATTATACCCTTCGATAGATTACATATTAAAAATGCTTTTAGCGATTTGAATGGTACTGACAAAAACCAAGCAAACTTTGCTAATGATTATATTAATAAAACTTTTGACCTTGTTTATAGAATATCACCCCCAATTATGTCAAATTGGAAGTTGTTCTTCAGAAACTGTTGGAATGAAGCTTTTCAACAAAACGTGGATGAAGATGAATATATAAAGGTTGAACAGATATATGAAGTTTATTCAAAAGTTATCACACCTAGAGAGATCATTGCATTCATAAATGAAGTTATATCTGTAAAACTTCTGCACAACAACATACCTGAGAGATATATTGGCTTATTTGTAATAAACAAAAGTCGAATTTTAGATAACCCACTAGAAGCAATTACAAAAGCTGAATTTTTGGATGGACTATCTTATCAATATAGGGATGATGATAAATTTCAAAGATATATAACAGCGCTCTCGTACCAGATAGACCCTGATAACGCTCTTGAAATTGTTTATAGAAAGCAATTGAAAGATAGCTTAATGAATAACGACTCTAATAACCTTATTGAAATATCGAAAACAAACATTTTTAACAAGATTGTTTCTCCAGTTCTTTCAGAAGTTGAGAATTTGGAAAATCCTATTCTTGCATTGAATTCATTAACAGCCGAAGCTAATATAACAGAACACGAAAAGCAGAATATTTGGGATGATATTTTTTTGAGGTTGAGAGGGCAAAGTTCGGAACATTTTATATTATCTGAACCTCAAAAAGTAGTACTTGTCCAAATAAGCAGCAGTTTAAGGGAGCAGTGGATCAGTAAAATTTTTGTTGATCTTCACAGAAGTACAAAATTTGATTCAGTCAAATATGCACAGTTTGTTGATGAGCTAAAAATAGTTGATAGTCAAAATGAATTAGGAGTAGACATATACAATTTGTTGAAACCTAAAACTACCACTATTGAAGACTTTATATTACTAGTTAAGAATAAGAAAGACCAGTATACAAAATATCAAGTCTCTGTCAATGCATCTGATTTAGATAAATACCTTTCAGAACTAGAGGTTGAAGATTTAGATGACATTGCTTTCATAAAGCACTTGACTTCTACTTATAATTTTAAAAATTTTGAAAACTCTATAAAAGAAAGTATCAAAGCAAACAAGTCAGATAAGGCTAATCTTAATTTACTCTTTAATGCTCTGAAACTTATTGCTGATTCGACAATAGGAATACTTCTAGAAGATAGTGAGATATATACACTATTTACACAATCTAAAAGTGAGGAAGACTTCTATTATGACTTGGTTGCCATGAGATTAGCACGTGGTAATGATTTTTATTCAACCTATCATTCACATTTCCATTCTATAATAAATACAGAAGAAATCACTATCATCAATAAAATATCAGAACGAATTGAATATTATATAAGCTATAGTGGCTTTCTACTAAAATCTGTGTCTTTCTCTAATAATCTTACAAAAGCTGTAGCGAGAAATATCGTAAAGAATAGCTATCAAACCAGTAGAGCATACATAAATGACCTGATAAAAAAATATGATATAATATGTAACACAAATGAATTAGACCCGCAAGTGTTTTTTAAAGATTTGAATAGATGGAAAGCACCTGAGTTTGATAAACCTTTCATCAAAACTATTCCAATTCTTTTCTATGATCAAGCATTAAAAAATAAATCAGGTCTAGCAAAAGCGAGTATTGACGCCTTACACAAATACTTTGATGGGCTTTCACAAGAAGAATGGGAGCTCGTTTTTGATGACTTAGAAGGTAGAGATTATTCACTCCTCAAAAAAATTGACTATTCAGATTGGAATAGTTTTTCACTTGAAGCGCTAAAAGGAGTTTTGTTGTTAACATCTAAAACAGATGAAGTTGAAGACAAAGATAAGCTAACTGAGCTAGTTGTAAAATTTGAAGAAAATGGAAAAGATTTAACTAATACTTTCAAAAATATAAGAGATGAACTCATCATTCATAGAAGCATGAACACAGATTTGTTCTCTTTTTTTGGAAAGTGGCTGTTTAAATATGCTTATTTACAAGAAAGGCCAGGGGATGTCTTGCGTACAATATTGGTTTCAAGTCTATTGGATGAAGAAAATTGTTTAGGTTTGATTATTCAAAATCATGAGTTAATTAAGTCATTAATTGATAATAGCAATTCTAGTGATTCTGCAGATTTTAAAGAGGCTATAAGGGACCGTTTTGATGATGATAAAATCAAAAAATTAGCGAAATCAATAGGTGTTAGAAAGAGAAAAAGCAAAGAAGATAAATTAGAAGTGGAAGAATAAAAGCCACTTATTAAGCGATAAATCTTATTGCTCGCAAGGCTTAAATATATAGCTATTCCTAAAAATTACCCACCAATGGTTTTACCACTGGTGGGTAATTCTGCTTTATACGTGTAATCTAATCCTTCTCCATATACTTTTCATCCCCGCACATGCGGACAAGCTTTGGCGTGAATGTTCCCACCACCTCCACAAGGTCCTGTTGCGATTGCATCACCTGGCGGATATCCTTATATGCCATTGGCGCTTCATCCAAGCCTGAACCTATTACCTCCACACCCGCATCTAAAAGATACTGCTGCACCTGTGGCAGGGAAAGGGTTTGTTTGGCCTTCGTCCTGGACATCACCCGACCCGCACCATGCGAGGCAGAGTTAAGAGAGTTAGCTTCGCCTTTTCCGCGCACGATAAAGCCGGGCGTCGCCATGGAGCCAGGGATAATTCCCAATACTCCCTGACCCGCTGGTGTAGCACCTTTCCGGTGCACGATTACCTCGTTTCCGGCTGCATCTTTTTCTTTCCAGGCAAAATTGTGATGGTTCTCCACCACCGCAAGCGGCCGTTCACCTAGTGCCGCCGCCAGCCGCTGGTGTATCTGGTGGTGGCAGGTCGAGGCGTAGTCACCGGCCAGGTTCATGGCCAGCCAGTACTCCTGCCCCGCCTCTGTGTTCAGGTCCAGCCAGGCTAGATGGCGCGCCTCCTGCGGCAGGCGGCAACTTTCCATGGCTACTTTGGTATAGTGCCCCGCAATGCTGGCACCCAGGCCGCGCGAGCCGGAGTGGGAGAGCACCGCCAGGTAATTACCTGTTGGTAGGCTAAACTCGTTTTCCGGATCGTGCAGTTCCACTGTGCCAAACTCCACAAAGTGGTTACCGCCACCCGAGGAACCTAGCTGTCTGAAGGCCCGGTCTTTCAGGCCCTTCGCCACGGCTATATCAGCAAATTCGTTGCGCTCCATGATAGCGTGGTCCTGAGGGTTTTTAAAAGTAGCCGTACCGAAGCGCGTGTTGTCGAGCAGCAGCTTCTTTAGCTGCGCTGGCTGTGTCGTCAGAATGTCGGGTGGTATGGCGTAAAGGCTCATACTCATACGGCAGCCGATGTCTACACCCACGGCATAGGGAATCACGGCGTTTTGTGTTGCCAGTACACCACCGATCGGCAGACCATACCCCTGGTGCGCATCCGGCATCAGTGCCCCGCCTACTGTTACAGAAAGGCGCATGGCCACATCCATCTGTTTCAACGCACCCGCCTCAATACCTTCAGCCCCATAAATGACATAGTCTTTAGCGCCGGGTAAAAGAGGGGTAACCACTTCCTGCTTCGGTGGCAGCAAGGCCTCTGCTAACGGTGCCCAAAGCTCATCTTCCTGATATTTTGAGGGCGAGCAGAGTACCTTAGATAGTAGTATTAACTGCTCCTCTTTCGATATTTCCTTAAATGCTGTCTCCATTAGGGCCAGTGCTGTGCCGACGGCTTTACCGGGAGCATAGCCGATTTTAAGAAGATCTTTTCCTTTGAGTTGATGTGCGTTCATAGTTTTTCTTTTGGTATGATACAAAGGAAGAAGCCTACTACGCAGCCTTTTTGCGCAGTTAAACTTTCTTGTAAAAACTTTTCCGCACCTCCACCAGCAGCTCATTCAACAGCAGCATATCCGGCTCCTCCGGTAAATCAGATGTGGCATACAGCGCATCCATTTTAGCAATTTGTTCCTCGGCGATAGCTAGTAATTCCGCATACTCAAAAGCACCGGCTTTTATCTGGAGCAGGAAGTCCCGGTTTGGGCGGCGCACGATAATTTCGCCCTGGCTGGCGATTTCTTCGGCCATGTCGAGGAGGCGGAAGGTGTGCATCAGGTTTTTAGCGTCATAGTTCTTGCCGTGCGAGAGCGTGTTTTCATAGCGGGCATTGTTTCGCTTCTCTACCCAGTCCCAATACTCCTTGTATTCCTTGCAGTAGGTGGAGTAGGCGTTCTTGTTGAAGCTCATCACCGCCAGCGGCTGCAGCCCTTTGGGAATGGAACTCAGCGAGACATCATTGGATTCCTCGCTTTGCACAATGCCCCTAAGCCTGGTGTTCGGTTCATGAAATACCGCGTACAGATCCGGCATGTGCGGGATGCGGGCCAGGCCGCAATCCTCCTGCTGAAGGCCCTGCTGCTCCAGGAATTCCTGCACCGGCACCGAACCCTGTCCCTGCGCCACATAGCAGAAATCCATCACCGACTTGCGCTCCGGCTCCACCGGGTTCACTATCTTCTTGTTCAGCCCCTTCGCCTTCTTCACCTGCGTGAGGGCGTATCCCGCGAAGGTGTCTTTGCACAGCTTCGAGAGGAAATTCTGCGGCTTGAACCTGTTGTAGAGCGGGTGCTGGTACAGGATGCTGTCTTCGGGCATGCTCAGCAGCTCCAGCATGTTAGGGTTGTTTTTGGCCAGCAGCTCCACAAAACGGCGCAGCTCATAATACACAATGTCGTTGCTCTCGATGCTGAGCTGCTCCACGTAGTTAAGTCCAAAGTAATCCTCCTCGGGCAGCACAAACACGCCCCGGATATCCGTGTCGGAAGTAGGGGTGCTCAGGCCATAGGCCCTGCTGCCGCTGATGCACTCGAATAGCAGCATGTTTTTTGTTTTAAGGTCGTCTATGGTTAGTGCCATGGTTGTTTTATCGTTTTCCGGAAGAGTTGGTTCAGCGGCTCTGTTTCGCCTTTTTGTGCTTCAAATTCATTTGCCTTCGCCTCGCAGAAGTCGAGGGTGCTTTTGAGATAGGCCTCCAGCTCCACCTCTTTCGGGTGCAGGTATTTCTCGTCCACGCTTGCCTTTAGCTCCAGCATGCTGTCAATCGTGTTACTGATTTTCTGATCCTTCATCAGTGGCAGCAGCTCCCGGAACTGCAGCGGCGGAATACTTTTGTGCTCCACAATCCAAAGGCTGGCCAGCGTGGTGCGGAGCAGGTAAAAGTAACTCTTCAGCTTTACAATATCTCCGGCTTCACAGGCTTTGTAATAGTTGTGGGCCATGCTCATATAATGGTGCAGCCCTGCCCGGCAGGAGAAGTAGGAGGGAGCCAGCTCCCTCAGCCTATTCCGGAAATCCGTCTGCTGCACGTACACAATCGGCGACTGCATGCGCTCAAACACCGCTGCGTTGGATTTGCGCAGCAGGCGCAGGCTCTTGCGAATGTCCCAGCCCACCAGGTCCAGGTCGCCGCTCAGGTACTCGATGGTGTCGCGCGTATCGTCGATGGAGAGGTACCAGTCCTTTGGGTGCCGGTATATAAAGCGCACGTCATAGTCGCTGTCGGGGGAGGGGAAGCCCCAGGCGCGGCTGCCCGTCTCGCAGGCGAATAGGATTTGCACCCCGTACTGTGTTTCTATCTCCTTTAGCTTCTGTTGTATCTGTTCCTGCATAGCTGTTTCTGTATTTGCTGTTTCAAAGGTAAAGGGGCACTGCGCAGTGTTTTTGCGCAGGAGAATTTATTTTCTGTGTATCATGAAATAAATTCCCGCTGCTCCTGAAGGGCTAAGACCGGGACACAAAAAAAGTGGGCTCTCGCAAGGCAGAGTGGTGTAGCAGACTTATTCTGAGTACAGATGCAACCCTTGCTCCTGGATGAGGGTCATCCAGACGAGAGAAGAAATTTGTACCAGCACCAAATGAGCGATATCACCATGAAACTACCTAAAGCGTTACTCGGAGCCATACTGGTTGGCATTACGGTACAGACCACGGGCTGTACACAAGAAGAGTTGCCCGGGCCCAGGACAGAGCAGGGCGGTGAGAAAGGGAAAGAGGTTGTGAAAGTACCGGACAACTGCACGGCTTGTGGCATGGGCTAAGCATTGGACAGGAAAGAACTACATCCTGTGGGGAAAGAGCCGGGAATTTTATCAACGATTGCCTGTAACTTAGATGCGGATATTCTATCGGCGGCTTTTCCTTTGCTGGATGAGGGTAGGGTAGAGGCCATTGAATGGTCTTTCGATACACTCTACTGGGCAGCGGAGATACCTTCCTGGTTCACTGATTTGTTGCTCGCTTACAGCCAACAAAACAGGCTGATTGGACACGGCGTGTTTTTTTCCCTGCTCTCTGGCAAGTGGACAAAGGAGCAGCAGCATTGGCTGGAGCAACTGAAGCAATTAGCCTCCCAATATTCGTTCGACCAAATTACTGAGCATTTCGGGTTTTTTACCGGGCAGAATTTCCATTCCGGTGCTCCTCTCCATGTGCCGTACACCAGCGCCACTTTGCGCATCGGGCAGGACAGGTTAAGCCGCATCTATGAGGCCTGCCAATGTCCGGTCGGGCTCGAGAACCTGGCTTTTTCCTACTCGCTGGACGAAGTGAAACAGCATGGCGAATTCCTGGACAAGCTGGTAGCGCCTGTGAATGGCTTCCTTATACTGGACCTGCACAACCTCTACTGCCAGCTCCATAATTTCGCTATTTCTTACGAAGACCTGATCACGCTGTACCCGCTGGAACGTGTGCGGGAAATCCATATTTCAGGAGGCAGCTGGGAGGCTTCTGTGCTTGAACCAGAAAAGAAGATAAGAAGGGACACACATGATGATGCCGTGCCGGAGGAGGTGTTCCAGCTGCTGGCACTGACAATACCCAAGTGCCCTAACCTAAGATATGTCGTGCTGGAGCAATTGGGAAACGGACTGAAGACCGAAAGCAGCAGAATCCGCTTCCGTCAGGATTTTCTGAAGATGGAGGCGTTGGTACAGAAGAGTAGAAGCAGCCTGTCCAGGGATGTTGATAATCTTTTTCTACCGGTACAGCCTCTACAGAAGGGTCCTGCTGTGGAGGATGACATGCTCCACAGCCAACAGCTGCAGCTCTCGCACATCCTGGAAACAGCACCTTCCTACGAAGATGCCCGACAACTGCTCCTTGCTTCTTCCCTGGCTGGTTCTGCCTGGAAAGTTGAGAGCTGGGAGCCGCACATGCTGGAGACTGCCGTCAGCATTGCACAGAAGTGGAAGCAGTAGCCGTAGCATTCTACACTCAGAGTCATTATGTTCTGTTTCGCTTTTATGCGTTGGGGCAGCATCCTTTATCCTGTAGGAGTAGCCGCCGTCACTTTAATATCCTGTGTCGCTGCCCACTGTCCGATATCCTGCTTGCCCAGGGCGTGGGCCATCAGGTCCGGGAACAGGTCAGGCGTACAGGCAAAAACGGGAATGCCGATAGAGGCAAAATACTCTGCATTCCGGTGGTCGTAGGAAGGCGCGCCGTCGTCGTTCAGTGCCAGCAGCGTCACGACCTGTACGCCAGCGTTGATTAACTGCGCCGCGGTTTTCTGCATTTCCTTCTCGTTGCCTCCTTCATACAAATCAGTTATCAGGACCAGCACCGTATCGGTTGGCCGGGAGATGATTTGCTGGCAATAGGCCAGGGCCTGGTGAATGTCAGTGCCACCTCCCAACTGTACCCCGAACAGCAGCTCCACCGGGTCACTGAGGTCTTCTGTCAGGTCCGCCACGGCTGTGTCGAATACCACCATTTTGGTTTGCACCGCCGGAATAGAGGCCATCACAGCGCCGAAAATGCCGGAGTAGACCACTGAGCTTCCCATGGAACCGCTCTGGTCGATGCACAGCACAATGTCCCTCAGCGCCTTTCTTTTCCGGCCGAAGCCAATGCGTGTTTCCGGTATAATGGTTTTATATTCGGGCTGGTAGTGGCGCAGGTTCTTCAGGATGGTGGACGGCCAGTCGATTTCGTTATGGCGTGGCCTGCGGCTCCTGGTAGAGCGGTTCAGGCTGCCGGTGATGGCCTGCTGGGTAGGAGCCGCCAGTTTCTGCATCAACTCTTCCACTACCTTGCGAACCACCTGGCGGGCAGTGTCCTTTGTTTTCTCCGGTATCACCCGGCTCAGGGTCATGAGGTTGGCGACCAGGTGCACATCCGGTACAACGGCCTCCAGCATCTCCGGCTGCAGGAGCATCGACGTCAGGTTCAGCCGTTTCAGCGCGTCCTGCTGCATTACCTTTACCACCGTGTTCGGGAAATACTCCCGAATGTCGCCCAGCCAGCGGGCAACGTTCGGGGAGGAAGCTCCTAAGCCGCCCCTGCGGTTATCGCTGTTGTACAGGGCCTCCAGGGTTTTGTCTATACCCGTTTCCAGCTGCGACAGGCTGACGGGCAACTCTTCCTTTGTTTCGCTACCCAGTACCAATCGCCAGCGTTTTAGTTTCTCTTCGGTCATACGCTCAAGCCACTCCAATTAATTTGTAGAATACAGGCAGCACTTTTCTTGCCCGCGCCTCATCCAGGTCTAACGCAGCAGAAACAACTGCTGCAGGAGAACCACCTGCCTTCGCTTTTTCGGCAAGCTTTCGCTTCTCAGCTCCTGTATAATCAGCAAAGGTTCGCCTTAAGATAGGGGCCACCTGCTGAAAAGTATCAGGCTGCAGCGAGGCCAGCCATTCATCCAGAATGCTCCAGATGCGGTCATCGAGGATAAGGGTGGTGGCACTGCTCTTCAGAAAGCCTTCGAGCCAGGAGGAGGCATAGTCAGGTTCTGTTCCGGGAGAAAGAATACGGCTGAATTCCAGCGCTGTCTGTTCTTCATTCTGTACATGCCCGTCATGCAATATTTTGCAGCAGGTGCCGCAAACCAGCGCGTTGGCCTGGTGTGTATCCAGCACCTCCATCAGAGTGGCATACCATACGTCCTTGTACTCGTCTTCTTCCAGCAGCAGGATGCCCTGCTCCAGCTTCACGATTAGGGTGGCCACTTTTTCTCCTGCTTCCTCGTCCAGGGCAGTGCAGGCAGAGGGAAGCCCTGCGCAGATTCTGGCAATCAGTGAGTCCATAATCAAAGCCACTGTGTCTGATTTTGTATTGCGCACGTTGCCATACCTTCTGATTTGCACCAGCGGCAGGAAGGCTTCCATGAGCTCTGTCACATCTGATGTGCCGGCAGCCAGTACGTCCATCCGCTTCATAAGCGCTGCCACACCTAATGCCAGCTCTGCCGGTATAGCATCGCCCAGCAGGTTCGTTATCTCCTGCAGTTGTTTGGCTTGTTTGGCTGAATGGGCCGCATAGGCCGTGGCAGCTTCTTCCACGGTATTGCCCCAGGCCGCTTTCTCCAGCACGCTGATGCTGAGCTCAGGGCGCCAGCGAAGCTCCCATTCCTCCTTAAAGGTGCCTTTGCCTGCCACGTTTCTTTTTTCTCCCCAGGCCATGCCCAGCAGGCGCAGGCGGTGGAGCAGGATACTTTTCTGCAGGCCGGCTTCATCGCGCAGGTCCAGCAATAATGACTTTGTTCCTTCCTGTGGCTTTAAGCGCAGCTTTTTCTGCCACCCCTCCAGGTCACGCTGCAGGGGCACCTGTGGGGAATCCGCAGGTATACTGCCCACTTTATGCCCCACGATAAGCTCCCGCCAGATAAGCTGCAACTGCACCTCATCGCCCATGCACATGACTGTGCGCACGGCTTCGTTGAGCTCCTGCAAACCTATCTTTGCCTGGTTACGCAGCGCAGCCAGCGTTTGCGCAAGCCGTACGGTCTCGATAACGTGTGCGGAGGAAATATCCAGCTGGTGCTCCCGGAAGATGCGGGCCACATGGATAAGCCAGTGCGTGCTGTCATCATCCGGTTTTTGCCAGAGGTGTTCGTACCAGCCGGGGGAGTTGATGCCCGCACCATAACCGCTTTCAAAGGAGAGGCGGCTGTTCGTCCAGGGAATCCAGGTGGCTTCTACTTTTACTTTCGGAAGCTTTTTTATCAGTTCCTCATCTGCTTTCTGTTTGGGCATGTGCTGCAGAGACGGCACGTGCCAGGCACCACAGATAACGGCTATATTCCCGTACTGCTCTTTCTGGGCTGTGCGTATGCCTTTGCGCATAAAGGCTTCCCGAATCTGCTCGACAAGGTCTTCCTTCTCTGGAAGCGAATCCCGCAAGGCCTGCATAGCTTCTGCTACAGCATGAAACGTATCGAGGGTGTCATGGCGCAGTTCGAACTGCTGCTCCCACCAGAGCTCCGCATCAGTATATCCTGCCAGCTCAGCCAGGAACAGCAGCGGGTTCCGGCGCATAGCCTGCACCTCCGGCAGTTCCTCTTCCTCTCCTGTTTCAATGGGCTCATCCTGCAGCGCGAACTTATGCGTGAGCGGCATATCGATGAATCGAATCGGCAGCCCATGCGCAAGTCCATACTGTATGGCCTGCCACTCCGGGGAATAGGCGGCAAAGGGGTAAAAGACTGCCTGCTGCGGCGAATCCGGCCTGTAGACCAGCAGGGCCACAGGTGGTGCCATCTCGGTGTGCTTTGCCCAATGCAGTAGTGCTTCTCCTTCCGGCGGGCCTTCAATCAGGATAATATCCGGCTGCAGTCGCTCCAGCGCCTGCTTTACCTGGCGCGCAGAGCCGGGGCCATGGTGCCGGATACCTAATACATGAACCATGCGTTTGTTTCTCTCTCGTAAATCTTAAGCCTTGTTTCGGCGGCAAAGGGTTGCTACAGCATATCGCGGCAGGAGCGGTACAGGTCTTTCCAGCCTTCCCGCTGCTTCATCACTGTTTCCAGGTATTCCTGCCACACAATCCGGTCCTGCACCGGGTCTTTGATAACGGCCCCGATGACACCGGATGCCATGTCGTCTGCCTGCATGCCGCCATCGCCGAAGTGGTGGGAGAGGGCCAGGCCGCTGTTCATTACCGAGATGGCCTCGGCCGTGCTAAGGGTGCCGGACGGCGACTTGAGCTTGTTTTTACCGTCCAGGGATACGCCGCTTCTTAGCTCCCGAAAGATGGTGACAATGCGCCTGATTTCCTCTGTAATAGGCTGCTCCAGTGGGAGCTCAATGCTCTTGCTGAAGCTTTGCACGCGTTGCTGCACAATCTCCACTTCTTCTTCCATAGAGGAAGGAACCGGGAGTATCACCGTGTTGAATCTTCGTTTTAGTGCGCTGGAGAGTTCATTCACGCCTTTGTCGCGGTTGTTGGCCGTGGCAATCACATTGAAACCCCTTACCGCCTGCACCTCCGTGTTCAGCTCCGGCACCGGCAGTGTCTTTTCAGATAGAATGGTGATCAGCGTGTCCTGTACATCAGAGCCGATGCGGGTTAATTCTTCCACCCGGGCGATTTTCCCTTCTTTCATGGCGCGCATCACAGGTGTTTCCACCAGGGCCTCCGGCACGGGGCCGGCAGACAGCAACTTGGCATAGTTCCAGCCATAGCGAATGGCTTCTTCGCCGATGCCGGCAGTGCCTTGTACCAGCAGGGTAGAGTCTCCGGATACCGCCGCCGCCAGGTGTTCCGACACCCAGGATTTGGCTGTGCCTGGCAGGCCGTAAAGCAACAATGCCCGGTCGGTGGTGAGCGTGGCGACGGCTATTTCCATCAGCCTCCTGTTGCCGATGTACTTGGCTGTCACCTCAAACCCGTTGGGTAGCCTGCCCCCGATCAGGTAGGTTACCACCGCTTGCGGCGACATGCGCCAGTTTTGCGGCACGGAATGCTTGTCCTGTTTTCTTACTTCTTCCAACTCCTCAGCGAACTGCTGCTCTGCGTGTTGGCGTAATATGTTTGCCATGCTTTCTAGATAGATGCGTTTAGTTGTTCTCTTGTTTGTATGATGCGGCTCATTTCGGCGCATGTGTTCTTAAAATACCTGACCTGGTAGGTCTCATTTTCCTGCATGATGTAGCCCTGCAGCACCGGCAGCATGTCCGGAGCCATCTGTAAGGCCCACCGCAGATAATCCTGCTGGTTGATGGTATAAGGCTGCTGCATCAGCTGCTTCAGCAGTAGGGTACACACAGCGGCAGGAATGAAAGTATACTTCTCGTCCAGTAGCAGGTGTAGATAGGAGCTTGCGTGTTGTGCCGTAAACCTCTCAGCCCATTTATACCTTTCTGCCAGCGGCAGTACTGCAAGCAACTCTACCGCAGCTACCGCATCTGACTCCAAGAGGGCTGTTGTCATACCCGGATGTCCATATCGTACTGCGCTTTGTGCCAGGGAAGGCACCCAAAGCTTTTGCTCTTTGTGGGATGTGAAAAGCTGCACGGCTTCCTGCGGCGTCAGCTGGTAGTTCTCCTGCCAGAAGGCAGGGTGAAGGTAAGCTATCGTCTGTGCCAGCCAGTAGTCCGCGTCCTGTACGTCTTTCTGGCTGCTCACCTTCTCAATGCCAGCTGCGGCAAGCGCTTCCGGGAGTTCCACCGCACGGTTTACCTGTATCACTTTTTTCTTAGTAATCAGGAGCACCCGCTCTTCTTTGATGGAAACAAGAGACCTTGCAAATGCTTCTAAAGCCTGGTAGAGCGCTGAACCGTGTAAGGACCTGAGCAAATCATACGCCACCTGCCTGACCCTGGTACTCCTGTCGGTTAGCTGGGAGGTAAGGAATGCTTCGTCTGACAAAGAGAGGCTTTGCTGCAGGTACTCCAGCAATTCAGCCCGGTTGTTGGCTGTTTCTTCCTGCAGGTTTGCCAGTAACAGTGCCAGGGCTTCTGCCGGGAATGATTGCCGCAGGGCTCTAAAGTATGCTTTCCGTTGCTCCCAGGTTCCTGTCTCCCAGATGTTCTCTTCCGGAGGTGTTAACAGCTGTTGCCACTGTGGGTTGATACCCGCTAGCCAGGTGCCACGGGTGCCACATACCTGCAGGAATTGCGCACGTTGGTGCTTTTTCTCAACAGCCCTGTTGAGAAGTTCCGGCAGCAATGCAGGCAATACCACTTTGCCTTTTACCTGGCACCGGTAGATGAAATATTCTGTTAAAACGTCTTCTTTATTTTTCAGAAACTGATTTAATAACGCACTCGCCTCTGCCGAAACAAATTGCTTGTCTTCTTCCGGAGCAACAGGCAGCCAGAAGCTGTTTTCAGGCAGCTTTTTGCCAGCCTCTTCCAGGAGCAGGTAGCCGGCCGTCAGTTTCAGAAAGATATCTTCCCTGTCTTCGCTTGCTGCAATAATCTTTTCATTTGCCTCTTGCATCACAGGAGGAAGGGCGGTGGGGACAAACTTGCTGGTCCCCATCATGGCTGATTTTATGATTTCCGACAGCATTATTAAGTCAGGGTATAAAATACATAATCAAACCAAAAGGAATGAATGTTAGCGCCTGCTGGCTCATAGATAATAAAAGCAGTGCAGGTGGCTCCGCCTGTGATGGCCAGCATCCGCCAGCAATCCGGCTCGGGGTTGAGCAGGGGCAGGGTACTATCTGACGCATCTGCCAGGTGCCAAGACTGGTTCTGGTAAACCACCCGTACCGCATCTCCAATAAAAGGAATCTGCACGGCAAACGGCATCACGGCCAGCGTATCCGATACTTTCGTTAGTAGTGCTGCAAAGTCCTGGCCTGTGGCAGGTTGCAAAACAGGCCTTGTTCCTTTCTGTTGTTTGACCAGCGCCCGCATTGGAACGGCAGAAGGATAGAATACCAGTTCTGCCGCCACGGTGGTGCCCGGAATCAAAGCCTGCTGCGGCGACTGCCCTGGCCCGTAAAAGCTGAGGAGCAGGGCGAAGCGTTCTGATTGGTAACTGTAAAGCCAGATCTTTTCCACCGTCAGGCGCTCTTCTGTATCGTATGTTTTTGCCAGCACCGCCCAATTATCGGTAAGCCCTGCTGTCTCCAGCACCTGCTCCTTCGGAATGCTCCAGCCAATCAGCATTCGGATATCCGCCTGCAGTGTCGCATCACACTGTGCTATGTTTTTATGCGCTTCGGTTAGCAGATAAAGGGAGGTGATGCTTCTGAGGAATGGCTTCTGCCACCCATCCTGATAATAGTTCAGGTCGCTGAGCCTGCGCAGGCTGCTGGCCACTGCCGGTGCCTGCGCATCCACCATACGCGCTACGATGTTGCTGCTGAACTTGTGTGCCGCAGCAGGAATATGCATGATGCCGTTGCGCACCAAGTCCTTCAGCCACGTGCGCAACTCCTCCATGCCGCCTGACACTTTCTTCTCGCGTTCCTCCGCCCGTTTTTCCTGTGCCTTGTTGTCAGTAGGTTTGCTTTCTTTGGCAGGCTTTGCCGCTGACTTGCTTTCCCTCTTGCCGAGCCATTCTTCTACCTGCGGCTCCAGTTCAGTGGCACCGGTAAAAACACCAGGGCTTTGGGCATGCAGAAAAAGGAGACCGAGGCCATGCTTACATGGGAATTTGCGGCTGGGACAGGAGCATTTAAATGCTACCTGCTGTAAGTCCACCATCGTTCTGTAAGGATTCTTGCCGCTTCCCTGGCAGTCTCCCCACATGGCTTTTTCGTGGACGTATTTGGTAACCCATTTTGCATTGTTGGCGAGCTGCTGACCGGCTTTGACGGAGGCGCTGTCAGGGGCAAGCTGTATGATCTGATCTTCAGATAATTTCATTAAAAGCTACTGATTCCGAATGTCTGAAATACCTGGGTGGCTTGTCAGGAACATGCGTTGTTTGAAACGAAACAGGCTTTTAAAGTACAATTATTCTTCATAATTCATACTTGTTTAGCTTGTTTTTATTTTATTTAGGGGTGATAAGTGAAGAGGCCGGTTTTAACCTTGTTCCTGCTTTTACTATAGGATTAGAAGTTGCTTCCATAAACGTCACAGAATCATATTTTTATCTAAAATAAACACTGAAGTCCTGCTCCATGCCTGTAAACCGGAATGCCCTCATTCGTTACCGCACCCTCGATAACTGCCTGCGCAACAAGTACCGGAAATGGACACTGGAGGACCTGATTGATGCCTGTTCCGATGCCTTGTATGAGTATGAGGGCATTGACAAAGGCGTCAGCCGGCGCACGGTGCAAATGGATCTGCAGCTTATGCGCAGCGACAAGCTGGGCTACAATGCGCCTATCGTTGTGCTTGACAAAAAGTACTATGCCTACGAGGACCCAGACTACTCCATCACCAACATCCCACTCACTGAGCAGGACCTGGGGAAGCTGACGGAGGTGGCGGGAATCCTGCGGCAGTTCAAGGGTTTCACGCACTTTCACGAGCTCAGCGGTATGGTGCAGCGCCTGGAGGATCGCATCCATACGGCCAAAACAAAGCAGCCACCGGTGATTGATCTGGAGAAGAACGATAACCTGAAGGGCCTGGAGCACATCGATGCTCTTTATCAAGCCATCATCAAGAAAAGGCCTGTGCAGCTGACCTACCAGTCTTTCAAGGCGCGGGAGGCACATGCCTTTACGTTTCACCCGTACTTTCTGAAGGAATACCGCAACCGCTGGTTTGTGCTGGGCATCAAAAAGAAAAATCAGCCCGTGCTGGTGCTGGCCCTTGACCGTATCCTGGAAGTAGGGGAGTCCCATGAGGCCTTTCTGGAAAACACTACGCTGAACCTTGCCGACTACTTTAAGCATGTACTGGGCGTCTCGGTGAATCCGCACGAGGGCCCCGAGGAAGTGGACTTGTACATCAACAGGGAAAACGCACCTTATGTGCTGACAAAGCCCCTGCACCATTCGCAGCAACTGGTGGAGAAGACCAGCAACGGTATCATTATCCGGCTGCACGTGCAGCTAAACTTTGAGCTGGAACGGGAAATTATGGGCTTCGGGGACTGCATCAAAGTGCTGAAGCCGCATAAGTTGAAACGCCGCATACACGATAAGATGCGCAACGCTGCCGAGCAGTATGAAAAGGAGCTGAACCTGACGGAGCTGGAACACAGCATCACGAAAGTGAAGCGCCGGGGCTATGCCGTGCTGGAAAACATGTACACCAGCAAGGAAGTGGGCAAAATACTCTCTACTATCACCCGGGCCACAGAAGACCAGGAGCGTTTCCGGAGAACGGATGCCCTCTTTGCCATTCGCGGTCTTTTGCAGGAGCTTGCCAACCTGAAGCACCTCCTCTTCAACAGCAACCTGTGCACGCTGATCCGGGAAGGCCTCGGTGCGGATTACTTCCTGACGAAGGCTGTTTATTTTGATAAGCCGCCCAGGTCGAACTGGTACGTGACCTGGCACCAGGACGTGCCGATCAACGTGAAGGAGAAGGTGGAGACGGAAGGTTTCCGTGGCTGGACAAACAAGGCCGGGCTGGTGAGCGTGCGTCCGCCGGTGGAGTACCTGCAAAGCGCCTTTACGCTGCGCATCCACCTCGATGACACCGACGAGCAGAACGGGGCGCTGAAGGTGATACCGAAGACGCACTTCAGCATTCTTTCAGATGAGGAGATAGCCGAAATAAGAGAAACAACAGAGGGCAAATGCTGCAAAGTACAGAAGGGCGGAGTGCACCTGATGAAACCCCTGACACTGCATGCCTCTTCTAAAACAGAGAATAACAAGCACCGCCGGGTCATTCACCTGGAGTTCAACAACAAAGAACTTCCCGGGGAGTTAGAGTGGCTGGAGCGGGAGGAGATTGTGTGAGCTTAATCTGCAGCAGCTTAAAGAATATTAATATATTAATTTGTATATTATTGGTTCATTAGGCTGTGCTATGCTCAAACTGTTCCTTTCCCTTTTGGCGCTTATCTCTTTTTGTACCGGTGCTGTGCAGGGCCAGGACAAGCTGAAAAATGCCCAAACCCGAAGCCCCTATACCTACATCTATAAAGTAAGCAACAAAGAAGCGTTCAAAATTTATAAGAAAGGAACTCAGGCAGTAGAAGTCTCCCGATTTCACGCACCCACCGACTCCTTCACAGTAAAGGAGGGCCTTCAAAAACAGCTTCCCCAGGGGCACTATCTCTTCATGCACAGCGCCGGCCCCGAGCTGGTGTACAACCTGAGGACCTACTCCCCAATATTCGTGAAGCTGCTGCAGGTAAAACCGGCTCTAGCCGTGCTGGTGCATGACAGCCTGGGGAACAACATAGTAAATGCGGAGGTGCGGCTGAAAGGAAGAAAGGCTGCTTACGACCCTGCGACACAAACATACCGGCTGAAGCGAACGCCCCGGAAAGGTTTACTTTCCGTTTCTTTGAATGGGTTTACGCTTTTCGAAAAACTGGAAAAAGAAGAGGAGTATACGTACGACCAAAGCTTTATAAGCAAGATAACCAGCGCCCCACCTATCCGGTTCATCTGGCGCCCTTTTTACGATGTCTATAATTCCGTTCGATGGCACGGCCCGCAGGGCTGGGTAAGACGTGTTTTTTCCTTGTTTGATTCCCGGTACCGTCGTTCGTTCAGCTCAAAGTACAGGGGCTACCTGGTCACCAACAAACCTATGTACCAGCCAGGCGACACCGTCAGGTATAAAGCTTTTGTAGTGGAAGAGGACGGGGAGCCTGTGAAAGAAAAAGTTACCCTGCAGTTAAGTGGCTACGATGATCAGACAAAGAGCCTGGGAGAGGTGCAGCCTTTCCGGGAAGGGGCCTACGAAGGCTACTTTGTGCTGCATGACTCCTTAAAGTTGGTACTGGACAAGAGCTATACCCTTGCACTCCTTCAGCCAGGGAAAAAAGAGAAGCAGTACATCAGCGGGAGCTTCCACTACGAAGATTATGAACTGAAGGAGAATACCTATACCCTGGCCTTAAAATACAAGGAGCACCAGGCAGGACAGGAGAACAGTTTGATGCTTCGCGGCACGAACGCAAACGGGCTTAATCTGCTGGATGCCCGGGTGGAGGTGGCCCTCCTTACCAAAAACGTAGTGAAAAGCGAAGCACCCGTCCTTTTTATACCCGACACCCTTTGGGTGCACCAACAGCCGTTGGATGCGGTGGGCGAGACTGTCATCTCCATTCCGGACACTGTTTTCCCGAAGGCTTCTGTCGACTATACGGTAACAGCCGCTTTCCTGAACGCCAGCAATGAACGAAGCAGCAAAACAGAGAATGCCAGCTACCACTACACAAAAGGCCGTTTAAAGCTCTCCCTGCAGGAGGACAGCCTCCTGGTGCAGTACCTCGAAAATGGGAAAGCAGTACCGAAAGAAGCCAGGGTAAGCGCCTACAACGGGGACTACGACGACCTGTTTTCAACGCGTGTGCAGCTACCCACCTGTGTTCCACTGAATGCTTATGCTGCAGGTTATGAGGTGACAGCGGGTGAACTGGATGCTGATGTATACCTGCCTGAAGAAGAAGAGGCTTTGGTGGCCCTTCAGGCTTCCCGGGTAAGTGATTCCCTGTTCTTTTCACTCCAGAACCGAAGGCGGCTGCCCTACTGGTATTTTGTATACCGCGGTGAGAAAATGGTGGCGCGGGGGCAGGGACATGAAAACAGCTTCTTTTTCCGGCAGCCGGCAAAAGGGGAGAAGCCGTATTTTGTTGCTGTTCACTATATGTGGGCAGGGGAAATGCATCAGTTAAAAGAGGATGCGCCCCACCGAAAACACATGCTGACGATAGACCTGCAGGAGCCAGCTGTTGTTTACCCGGGGCAGCAGGCCAGCATGCTTGTAAAGGTAAGAAATGCAGCAGGCAAGGCCGTGCCGGGCGTGGACCTGACAGCTTATGCGCTCACTTCTAAATTCAAAAGCCAGGGCGTACCCAATCTTCCATCCTGGGACAGGTACAAACAACAGAAGGCTAACCGGAGGCTGGAGATAGAGGGTGGTGGCGTGAGCGGAGAAAAAATGATGGACTGGGATTACTGGGGGCGCCGCATGGGCCTGGACAGCATGGCCTATTATAACTTCCTTTTCCCCGAGGATGGCTTGTTTACGGATTATGCCACCGTCAGAGACAGCATCACCCAGGTTTCTCCCTTTGTAGTGGATGCAGGTAAAATTTTGCCGGTGCATGTGGTGTACCTGGACGAAGTGCCGGTGTATTTTTCTAAAACCGATATACTGCCTGCCTATGCCTTTGCAGCTGATAGCGGCTACCACACCATCAAGCTCAGAACATCCAATAAACTGGTGACGCTCGACAGTGTTTACCTGCAGCCCAAACGCAAGCTCGTTGTCAGCGCAGACATTACGGCCGCCGATAATCCCTTTGCCCGTGAGGCTGAGAAAAACAAGCTATCGGCCGCTGAACAGCACAACCTGTACCGCTACCTCTTTTATGTAGAGCAGCAGGACAGGGAAAGTACGGCTTACCTGAAGCAGGGGAACCGTGTTCATTTGCTCGTGAGAAACAACTATAACAGGCTGCCGCATTATTTCCAGCGAGGCCAGAGCCTCCTGGCGGGCCCTTTCAGCCCTTCCTGGATGCAGTATGTGCGGTTGAACGGTTTCACGACCAACTTCATGATGGAGCCGGCCTACAGCTACCATTTTGCCCCTGATTTGCTGAAGATGCGCGAAGGAAAGCTGCCAGACAAAAAGATTTTCATCCGAAGTTGGGAAAAGTGGCAGCAATCGGAACTGCTGCATCAGGAAGCCTTAGCAGACAGGAAAATACATGAAAACTGGGAAGCCGCGCAGTACGAGCGCCTGCTGGGCCGGGTGTATGCCGCCAACGCCAGTCATGAAGGAGAAAAAGGCACCGGAAGGATAGGGTGGGATCTGCCGGATTCGGTGAGGCAACAGGTAAAGCTGGTGCTGCTGCATGAAGTGGGCTACCCTGATTCTCTTTTGATCTACCCCAGGGAGAGCAGCGTGTTATACAACCTGAAGCCTGCTGCCTATACCTTAACCCTGGTGTTCTTGAATAGTGACTTTGCCACAACAAATGTAGCGGTGAAGCCGAACGGGCAGACGCAGGTCTTTTTCAGGTCATCGGACAGAGCGGCCTCTTCAGCAGCAGGAGAATACCTGCTTCAGCTTGTGGAGGCGCGCGTGGAACAGCAAAGGAAGGCCGACAAAGACAAGGAGCAGGAGCAACAGCAAATGCACCAAATGACACAGGAAGCGATCTTTACCTATACAGACGGCTCGGAGCAGTACAGCCATTTGGTGACCGGTGTGGTAACGGAGAATGAAACAGGCTCTCCCTTACCAGGCGTAACGGTTGTGTTAAAAGGCACTAAAACAGGAGCTGTGACAGATGCCGGAGGCAACTACAGAATTTATGTACCGACGGACGGCGTGCTGGTCTTTGGCTTCATTGGTTTTGTGCCGCGGGAGGAAAACGTCAATGGAAGAAAGACAGTCAGTCCAGCGCTGGAACCTGACATGAAGCAACTCCAGGAAGTGGTTGTGACCGGTTATGCCCAACATGAAAGCAAAACAGTCGCATATGCAACTGTGTCCGTGTTGAGCGGTAAGGCAGCAGGAGTTGTGGTGCGTGGCGCTGCCACGATGAATGCCGAAAGTGCGAAGCCGCTGCTGATAGTAGACGGTGTTCCGTATAGCGGCAACCAAAGCGACATTGAAAACATCCTTTCCACAAAAGCTTTAAAGGGGGATGAAGCCACGGCTTTGTATGGCGCAGTAGGAGCGGCAGGAGTCATTATCATCACAACAAAAAAGGGAGGAGGGCTACTGGCATCTGCTGCAGGGACTGATGCACTGCTGCAAAACACGGAAGCCCTTTCCATTCGGAACAACTTTTCGGATTATGCTATCTGGCAGCCGCGCCTGAGAACAAATAATCAGGGAGAGGCAAGTTTCAACGTTACTTTTCCGGATGATGTGACCAGTTGGAATACCTATGTGCTGGGCATGGATGACAAAAAGCACAGTGGCCTCTACAGCGGTAACATCAAATCGTTTAAAGCCATCATGGCCACCCTGCACCTGCCACGGTTCCTGGTAGAAGGGGACAAGGCGCATATCATAGGCAAAGCTTCCAGTTACCTGCCGGACTCTTCCATGGTGAACACCAAGTTCGAAGTGGGAGGGAAACCGGTGAAGGAAGAGAAAAAGCTATTGAACAGAAGTTTTACGGATACCTTGCACATCAACGCTCCTGCTGTGGCACCAGACTCAGTGGAGGTACAGTACAGCCTACAGCAGGAAAATGGGTTCACAGATGGCGAAAGGCGCTATGTTCCTGTTTATCCGAAAGGAGTGGAAGAAACAACGGGGCAGTTCCTGGCACTCTCCACCGACACAACCTTTACGCTTACTTTTGATCCGGCGAAGGGGCCGGTACGGCTGCATGCACAGGGAGACCTGGTGCAGGTAATGCTGGATGAAATCGACTATCTGCACAAATATGAATACTGGTGCAGCGAGCAGGCCGCCTCTAAGCTGATCGCCTTGCTTTTAGAGAAGCGCATCCGGGCAAAGCTAGGGCAGCCCTTTGCGCATGACCGGATGGTGCGGAAGCTGATACGCCACCTGGAGAAGACACAGCTGAAGGAGGGCGCCTGGGCCTGGTGGCAAAGCGGACCGGCTTATGCCTGGATTACCAACCATGTCATAGAAGCCCTGGTGATGGCTAAAAAGGAAAGCTATCCTGTTCGGTATGAAGGACAGAAACTAGTCGACTACATGGTTAACCTGCTGGAGAGAGGAGACTTTGAAGATAAACTTACCTCACTTGAAATACTGTTTAAGCTTCAGGTTGATATTGATTTTGCCCGCTATGTGAAGGAGCTTGAAAAGAACCGGAAACAGACGCTGGAAGAGAAACTGCGCCTGATGCGCATGCGGCAGCACCTTCAGCTTCCGGTACAGCTGGACACACTGCAGCGCTATAAGAAGGAAACTATGCTGGGTGGCATCTTTTGGGGAGAGGAGAAGCATAGCCTTTTCAACAACAACATCTCCAATACCTTGCTTGCCTACGAAATACTCCGTGCGGCAGAGAGCAATGCGCAGGAGCTTTCTCAAATACAGGCTTACCTGTTAAACGAGCGCCGCGCCGGGCACTGGCGCAATACTTATGAGTCAGCGCGTGTGCTGGAGACTTTACTGCCGGAGCTGCTCCGGGATACACCCGGTACGGCTAACCTGCCTACGAACAGCTTAACCTTTTCAGGACCAGTAAATTTTGAGAGCAAAGCCACCGTGACAGATACTGTCTTTGCGGCGACCCGACCGCTGGTGGTAAAAAAGCAGGGTAGACTCCCGCTGTATTTCACTGCTTACCAGAGCACCTGGAACAAATTGCCACAGCCGGTAGAGAAAGCGTTTACGGTGAGCAGCTCCCTGAAAGGGATAAAAGGAAAAAATGTGTTACAGGCCGGCACACCAGTAGAGATGGAAGTGGAGGTGGAAGTAAAAGCGGATGCCGACTATGTGATGATAGAAGTGCCGGTTCCCGCCAGTTGTTCCTATGATACAAAAGGTGGAAGAGGACCTTACGAAGTGCATCGGGAATACTACCGGGATAAAGTGAGCATCTTCTGTGACAGGCTTCCAAAAGGGAAACACACGTTCACCCTAAAGCTTTTGCCCCGCTACACAGGTTCCTACACCCTCAACCCTGCAAGGGCGGGGTTGATGTACTTCCCTACCTTTTTTGGCAGAAACGGGATGAAGCAGGTCCTGGTGAGGTAACCCTTCAGGAACTAAGTCAAATAATATGATGCCGGTTAACATTTTCTGCCTTAGCGCACTAAAGTTTATATGAGCCGATTAAATTTTTTATTCGGCTCATATTTATTATATATTTGAGCCATATAAGCATTGTATTCGGCTCATGATCTACAATTGGCAACAACCCGACTGGCCTGAATTCAAGTATGATGTAAGCGAAGTAGAAGATATGCTTTTCGAGTTCGCAGAGCTGACAGGCCATGTCAGTGGGATGTTGAAGGCCCTGCCTGAAGCAGCCCAGTTGGAAGCTGTGATTGACATGATGGTGGCTGAAGCTATCAAAACGTCAGAAATTGAAGGCGAGTACCTTAGCCGCCAGGATGTTGTTTCATCTATTCGCAATAACCTCGGCCTTAACCAGACCCCTGAAGCCACAGAAGATAAAATGGCGCAAGGGGCGGGGGAACTGATGGCCGATGCCCGTAAAACCTATGCGGATGCCTTGACAGCGGAAAAGCTCTTCCAACGGCACACGATGCTATTAAAAGAGCAGAGACAAATCAATTCTGGCGTGTGGCGCAGCCATGAGGAACCGATGCAGGTTGTTTCAGGCGCGCTTGGCAAGGAAAAGGTGCATTTTGAGGCTCCTCCTTCTTCCCGCTTACCTAATGAAATGAACAGGTTCATTCAATGGTTCAACCGTACAGCACCTGGAGGAGGCAATGCGATCAAGAAAGCCCCTGTCAGGTCGGCGGTCGCACATTTATATTTCGAGACCCTTCACCCGTTTGAAGATGGCAATGGCAGAATCGGACGTGCTATAGCAGAAAAAGCTTTGTCGCAAACTCTGGGCCGTCCGGTGTTGCTTAGCCTCTCCAGCACAATAGAGGCAGATAAAAAGGCGTATTACAATGCCCTGGAGCAGGCCCAGAAAAGCAACGATATCACGTCCTGGGTCATATACTTTGTCAGTGTTATTCTAACCTCACAGCAACAGGCTATCAGCCTTGTCGATTTCATTCTGAAGAAATCCAAGTTCTTTGACCGGTTCAACAACGCACTGAATGAACGGCAAATAAAGGCTGCCAGAAGGATGCTTGACGCAGGACCAGAGGTTTTTGAGGGAGGTATGAATGCACGAAAATATATAGCCATCACCAAAGCCTCCAAGGCGACTGCAACAAGAGATTTGCAGCATCTTCTGGAACTGGGAGCGTTCATCCAGGAAGGTGGCGGTCGGAGTACCCGCTATAGGTTAAATATTTAACCTTTAAAGGTGCTTTTTTTGCTACTGGGTAGTACTCACCTTGAGCTGTTTGCCTGCTTAAGCTAATAAAAAGATACTTCTTGTTGAAGGTGTTCTTCTTTTTATACTTTAGTTAAGACACAGCAGTAGGAAGCAAGAGCTTCTTGAGAAAAAAAGAATCACTGCGTTGCTTTACCTCAGGCAGTAGCCAATGCCCCTCCTCTACAGGCTCTCCTGTTAAATATAACAGCCTTCCTTGTTAGCAGCCTATGAGTCGCTCTATGCCGGACAAGTTTTACGGCTCGGCATCACGCTCAGGGGCGTCTGTCTAGAACCAGGCCCACAGAACAGACTTTTGATTCGCAAGCCCAGTGTCTAATAAGACATTTTGCAGGCACTAACCTCTTGCATTGCCATGGCCAGCCGGTCTATGCTGCCTTGCTCTCGAGATTTAAATTATACCAATCAATTTTGCGGGAGAAATACATCACAAGCCCCAGGATAATAAAGATACCCACGCTTCCAATTAACAAGGCATAGTCCTGCAGTTGAATGATCACAAAAATGAAAGTGTACAGTACGGTCAAAATCCCGGAGATCAGCATGGTCAGCTTTGGGGACCTTCGGATTGCGCGAATATAGCCTGCAATGAGCAGAAGGGTCGAAACGGCTAATACAATGAATGCGAGATTAAATTTCAGGTGCTCTGAAATGGAAAGCAGGAGTGTGTAGAAAATTACTAAGGCCATTCCCACGAGGATGTACTGGATCGGGTGAATGAAGATTTTGTTGAGCACCTCGACAAAGAAGAACGCCAAAAAGGTGAACCCGATAAACAGGATGGCGTACCGGATTGACCTGTAGGATTTCTGGTAATTGTCAACCGGAAGAAGCAAGTCAATCCCGAAGGAGGAATCGCTGATGGAGTGGCGGTCACTGGTCCAAATCTGGGGGAAGTTTCTGTTCAGGTGTAGCACGTTCCATTCTGCCTCAAAGCCTTTTTCTGTCACCTCTCTCTCATCAGGGAGGAATGCACCGTTGAAACTCGGGTTAGGCCATTCGGAAGCCAAACGAATATTAGTCACCTTTCCTACCGGAGTAAAGTATAACAGCTGGCTTCCTTTGAGGTCTAGACGCAGACTGAAACTGTACGAGGTGCTGCCGTTGGGGTCCAAGCGAACCAGGCCGTTGATCCCGCTCTTCACAACGTCGTTTGACGAAACCCCGGGATTGAACGAGATCTTTTCCCTGTTCCACGTCAGGTCCACCTGCTCTTCTATTTCCCTGAGGTCATCCATGCCGACGACGAACTCTGCTTTATCAAACAGAATATTACGCGGCTGTACGTCAACTGCCGCAAGGTCAATTTTGCTGAACGACCCTGAGATCTCAAGCGGGGAATTGTAGACTACGATTTCGTAAATGCCCCTGCTCCTTTTTTCAGGAGTGATGTTTCCTGAATTGTTGAGTTGTGTCGGCAGAACATGGAGATACTCTTTTATTTGAACAATTTTCTCTGTTGAGTCTCTTTTGGAGATTTCCCTGACGTATCTGTAATAGGGTATAGAGATGAAGGGCCCTGAAATTGTCTGCTCTTCTCGCCATTTGGAGCTCACTTCTTTGATAGCTTGATCCTGTGTCAGCTCTCTAGAATGAGATCTTCGATCATAGAGGTTGGAATGAGCAACAGCAGTCTGATGATTACGACCGTCCCTATTTTAAAGTAAATATTGCTTTTCAATGGTTGCATACTTTCCTGCCGCTTGTCGTTTTAAATCCGGCTATGACCACTGCATTTACGCCGCTGTTCCGTCCAGCCAGCCTGAGCAAAACCGGGCGGCTGAAACAACGGCGGTGTCTTTTTGCGGGAAAATACCTTTTGGCCATGACAGGGTCTTGTGTTTCGGATCCAGGTCCAACGGCTCACTCCGGCGCCGTGCGGCGTTTGCAAGGGAACGGTTCAGCGGCCCGCCCTTCTGCCTTAGAAGGTAGCGCTCCTGTGTTTCTTATCTAAGCGCCCGTTTGTTTTTTTCTTCTTTTGAAGTGCCTGGGTGGAGGGGGTCAGAAGCAGCAGGCGCCATGGACCCGGCAGAAGCGGTGCATTCGCCCTTCCTTCGCCGGCTTTTGCCCGGAAGAAGGCGGCAGGAACATGCTCGAAAGAGGTGCCCGTACGTGGAACGACCTTTGTAGACGCTCAGCGGGAGCCGCTCAGCTCTGATGCTACCGCGCTTCCTGTCCTTCCCCTGCATTGATTTACAGGCAGGCAAAAGCAGATTTCAAATCCATAAGCCGCGGCGTGACGAGCATTGACCGGCAGATGCGGGTCCGGCAGCACTCCCACTGGGACCGCGGGGGGACCACGCCTCACGTATTCCCGTGGGAGTGCGGAACGAGTGATACCCTTAACCAATTGCCGTTCTTAGTTTGTTGTTCCTCCCGTGCTTTCGCCGCTCTTCAGGTCATCGTTTTTGATGCCGCGCCGGGTGCGCTTGATGTCCGCTTTCAGCTTGCCGAACTTGTAACTGAAGCCAAGGCTGATGCGGCGTTGCACATTGCGGTTTTCGCTGCGCTGGTAAAAATTCTGGTCGCTGAGCTCGCTGTAGTAGGTAAAGTACTTGTTCAGCGGGCTCTGCACCGAGAGGCTGATGTTGGCTTTCTCATCCTTCAGAAAGCTTTTGCTCACCGAAATGCCGTTCCAGAACTGCCCCGACGACTCGCCCTGCAGCAGCACGCGGGGGGCATAGTAGCCCACGTTCACGCTGGCGCGCCAGTTCTTCTCAAACCTGTAGCTGGCGTTGCTGAACATATAGCCGCTCACGCCACTGTTGCTGATGTCACGTCCGTTTATGTTGCCGCTCAGGTCGCTGTAGGAGAGGGAGCCGTTCGTGTTCAGGCTGAGCTTCTCGAACAAGGTGGCGTTGCCGCCCAGCGAGAGGGTGGTGGTGCCGTTCCGGCCGATGTTGCCAAACGTCGTGCTGCTCACCGAGTCTGCCGGGTTAAAAGTGGTGTAGCTCTGGATGGCGTTGTTGGTGAAGGCGTGCGTGAGGGTGCTGTTCAACGAGTTGCTGCCTTTGAAGAAGCTGTGCCCCAGGCTGAATACGTGGCTGGTGGCCGCCTCCAGGTTCGGGTTTCCGAAGGAGATGGTTTTTTCGTTTGTCCGGTTCACATAGGGGTTCAGGTACCACAGGCCGGGGCGCTCGATGCGCTGCGTGTACGAGGCCTTGAGAGTCGCCATGTTTTTGAGCGTCCGGGTCAGGGTCACGTTCGGAATCAGGTTCAGGTAGTCCTGCTCGGCCACCGACCCGGACGATTTGAAGTTGGCGTTTACCACCGTCTGCTCCAGGCGCGTGCCCAGGCGCAGCCCCCACTCCTCGAAGCGCAGGCTGGCGGAGGTGTACGCGGCGTATATGTCCTGGCTGTAATCGAACTCGTTGCTCAGGGCCGGCACTTCCACATACATGCCCGTTTCAGGGTTATAGTTGCGGTAGAAATAGTCGCTGCCGCTTTCGCGCAGGATGGTTTTGACGCCGGCCTCCAGCGTGTGCTTCTTGACCGGGTGCACGTAGTCGGCCTGGTAGGTCTGCTCCACCGACTTTCCGTCGTTGAGGGTGCGGGTCTCCTCCGGGCCTACATAGTTCAGAATCGGGTTAAAGAGCAGGTCAGATTCGCTTCCGTTCTGCTCGCTGCCCAGCTTGTAAGAGAGCGTGAGCAGCTGGTTTTTGTCGCGTTTAAACGTGTGCTGGTAATCAAGGCCGGCCTCATAGTTATACCAATGGCCCGCTGAAGGGCTGTTGCGTTCGTAGGCCTGCGTCCGGTCGCCCTCGCTGCTCAGTTCCTCCACCGTCTGGAGGGCCGTGGACTCAAAATCGTTCCCGTTCAGGCTGAACTTGGCCGCGAGCAGGTTCAGGGTGTCGATCTCATAGCTCAGCTCACCGCTTACATAGCTAAAGTAGCCTTCGCTCTTGCCGCTGCCCTCCTGCACCATCCTCGCCCCGGTGTTTTGGTTCACGCGCTCAAACAGGGAAGTATAGCTGGGGCTGGTGAATTTGTTCGTCCCTCCGTAGGCTGAGAGGCCGAACTTGCCCATTTTGGCTGTTACGTTGGCGGAGCCGGACCTGCTGTCGGGAAGGCTCTGCGAGAGATAGATGCTGCCGTTGTAACCGTTCTGGGGTGCGTCGTGGGTGATGACGTTGATGATGCCGCCGATGCCCTCCGCGTCGTACTTGGCGGGCGGGTCCGTAATCACCTCTATGCGCTTGATGGTAGAGGCGGGCATGCTGCGGAACACGTCTTTCGGGTTGCGGGCGAACAGGGTGGAGGCCCTGCCGTTCACCAACACCTTAAAGCTGCCGCTGCCGTTCAACTGGATGTTCTCCTCCGCGTCGAGGCTCAGCATCGGCACTTTGCGCAGCATGTCGAGCGCTGTCAGCGTCTTGCTTTCCGGGTCGAACTCCACGTTGTAGCTGATTTTGTCAATGTCCTGGGTGATGAGCATCTTCTCGGCTGTTACCTCCACTTCCCGCAACTGCTCCGCCGAGCTGACCAGGCTAAGCTGGCCCAGGTCTGCCACGGGGTGGGAAGCATTCAATGCGGGCAATTCATTCGAGAAGGGCCTATATCCCACAAAGGTCAGGATGAGTTTGTACTGGCCGAGCGGCAGGCCCGCGATTTCGAATTTTCCGTCGCTTTGCGTAAAAGTTGTTTTGACAGGCTCGTCTTTATCGGGCGCACTTACCACCACGGTCACGTAGCCGAGGGGCTTCTGATTGGCTGAGTCTACCACCGTGCCTTTGATGGTGCCGGTTGCGGGGCTCTGGGCCCATGAGAAAGAGCTGAATAGCAGGCACAGCGCCAGCAGCAGAGGTTGTTTCATGGCTATAGGTCAGGTTAAGAATGAGCACGCATACTGTTCGGCTTGGCACAGGCGGCGCCTATGCACTCTCTTTCAGCCCTGCACCCTTCTCCTTTGCACCTCAGGCGGCCCTGCCTGTCTCTACCCTGAAAGCCCTATGGTTGATGGCAAACGCGGTCATGCCCGGTTTACCCGGGCAATATAACAAAACCACACTAACTATAGCTTATAGTTGGTGTAACTTTATTGTCTAAACACAAAGAGGGCCTGGCGCTGGGGCACCCGTGGCTCTCCCTGCATTTGAGGGGCTCAAACTGCTTTGCCTCCTCTGCCCGGCGGTGCCTGCTCCGTTGCTGGGCGTGGCACTACGATATGCGCTGGGCCATGTGGAAGTTCTGGAGCAGGAAAGTGTAGGTTATTAAGTAACCCCTGTTTCACTTACTGGCATAGTTCACTAAAAAAGCAGAATATTAAAACTGAAAGGGGGAAGAGTGGGGGAACGTCTGTTCTGTTCACCAGGAAAGTCTGTAGACCAGCTGGCTGGCTGCAAGCGGCCTTATGTATCCAGCAGCCTTCTATGATAATTTATTTGTCCCAGGTGATAGGTTAAATGAGTGGCCAAATGGACTAACAGGTGCTGGGTGGACGTCATTTCCTCAAACACTAAAACAGGGTATTCACTCGCCAAATCACTTTCATCCAGTCTGTCAAGGGATGCATGGATGACCCGAACGGTGTCTTCAATCTTGTTGAGCAGGTCTTCCCGGGGAACATTCCTTGATGAGAACTCCAATGCTCTGTTTCTGACGTAGTCGGATTTGCCGATTTCCTTGCCTATGTAAGTGTTCAGGTTGCCCACTAAGTGCAGGCAGAGGTTCCCTGCCGAATTGGCAATGTGCCCTTCAACCCTCCAAAGGTTTTCCTCCTTCTCATAGAGTTCGATCTCGTTTCGCAGCTTGTTCAGATCTCTGGTGAATAATGCTTTCAGGGTTTCAATCAACATCAGGCTTCTCTTTTGTCCTTCAAATACGGTGATGGCATCGCTGTGTGTCAAACTGTTGTCCCGGAGCAACCCGGCAACCCCCATGCCAGTTCCAAGCGAGGGTTTTAACGCCCCCAGCTTGTTCTTATCGTCTCGTCCTGCTATAGGCGATCGAAACCAAGGAAGCGGCTGTAGGGGGCTGCGCCTGCCCCGTTCACGACAGCAGCCACGCCATCGCCTCTTCCTCGGTGGCAAAGCTCCCGAAGGCCAAGGCCGGCTCCAGCTCCTGTATGAGCTCAGCGGAGAGCCTGGCGGACCTTTCCTCGCGCCCTGGGTCCGGGGTGGCGACGCGGGCCACCCTCTCCAGCGGGCTGCCCTGCAGCTCCAGGCAGAAATCGATGAGAAGCGTCCTGTGCGCCTCCTCGCCCACCTCCACCACGGACTTGCTGGCATCCAGCAGCAGGTTCCTCACCTCGTACTGCCTGACGCTCTCCACGATAAGCCCCAGGCAGTGGCGCACCTCTTCCAGGGCGAACTGCCTGATGTCCGGCAGCCCTGCGCTCAGGATGTCCGTCGCGGGGGCATAGTTGATGACGATTACCTCACTGCTGATGATCATGGCTGGGTTTTCTATTTGGCGGTTAAAATACAAAATAATCTTGAATACACAATGGATACACCCGCTCAAATGGCTGTCATCGGCGGGCTCGGGATTACCTCCTAAGGCAGAGGGGAAGGGGAACGATGGCCTGTTTGCGCTGCGGAGCGTCGTCGGTCGTCTTAGTGGCCCCTCGGTATACTGGCCATGAGAGTAGCTGCCCGGAAATCGTTTCCCCTGCCAGCGCGTTATTTCCCTAGGCCAGGCGTTGAAGCCGGCCCTTCCCCGCATGCCGAGCGGGGCAGGCCATTGCACGGCTTTATGAGTTACACCCACAGACACAATCAACATGACAAAAGACCGGGCTTACTGCCGAGGCAAAATCAGCGCCAGCTCGAAAAGCTTGCCAAAAAGGAGGATTCCCTCTCCAGAGCCACTGAAGGGAGGACGGCACGCTTGACCTGGAGAAGCTCTCCGATGCCGATGCTGTGCGCCTGAAGATCATGTTTGCGGATGTCGACGAGCTGGAGGCCGGGGAAGGGCCCAGCGAGCGCCCAGCTGCGGGTGCCTCGTTAAATAGCCGTCATGCTTATGGTGATGATTTTCTCTCACCGTGCTCCTCCCATCGCTTCCGCGGCATTTAACGGCTGCTGCGTATCCAGTTCGGTGTTAGCTAACGCCGGACGGCTGCCTGCTGTGTCCCAAGGCGTCAAGGCACGTGATACAGCAGCTGCGTGAACCACCTGCATCCACCCGGCTGCTGATTCAACCAAACCAGCGGCCGGGTGGATGCAGGTGGTGACAGCCTGTATAGAGATTCCGGCGTTAGCAAGATTATGGAAGCATTGCGTTATATGATGGAGTTTTTATTTAAGCCAAAGTCCCATGTGACAAAGGAAGCGTATATTCAATACACGTACACTACATCAGATATAACAAAATCAAACGCGACGATGAGTACCAGAGCAGCAACCCAACAAAAGAAGCAGCGCCAGAAAGAATTCAAGGAAAGGAAAGAAAACGAGGAGCGCCTGAAAGCTGCTGCAAAAAAAGCTAAACAGGGTATAGCTAGGAACGACGAGGAGGATGACAGGATGCACGAAGCTGTTTTGTCCTGATTATACCTTGACAACAACCGTCCCATGAAATGCCGGTACCCTGAGCTCAGGAAGGCGAAGTTCCCACGTGCCCAGATTGCGGAATTTGAAGGATTGCCCATTCCCGTTTTGCCGTCTCCTGAAACCATTCGCTGATTTGATCAGGGAACAAGTAGGAGAGGCGGCTGTGAAGCAGGATTGCGCGCGAACGAGCGCCTGCCTAAAGACTTCACTCGCATGGAGGGGCAACAAGCAGGCAAGAAGCCAAGCAGGGGCATGCTCATAACTAGACTGCAAGTTGCAAAGCGGCAAGTGGGAGAGCAGGCATTTCAGTGCCCGTCCCGTACCCGCAGGCCATACCCCCTCCGTTGCTGCCTATGAGGTTCGAGAAGAACGAAGGGGTGCTATCGCTAACCTTCCCCGCCATGACCTGGCTGTATCGGCTGGTTATCCGGCGGCCGTGCTGGGGCCGTTAGGTGAGCGGCCAGCAGGCCCCGGCAGCCCAGTCCAGGTTTTCAGAGAGGCATCCTGGTGGAAGGGCAGTCTGGCGGCGCGCCGGCAGGGCCCGGAACGCTCCCCCATGTTCTAAGTGCGGGAAGGGAGTGGGCCAAAGCGCAGTTTTAACGCATAAACCTGCCTTATTATCCGTAAATTATTGATAATTTAGGAAATCACTCCATAACGTTACCGGATGAAAACACGATTGTTCGCCTGCCTGCTCCTGGCAATGGCTTTTGTGGGCTGTAACAGCCAAACGGGCACGACTGAAAGGGCGGTCAACACGGCCCCTCCCTCAGAGGATGTGACCAAGAATTGGAAGCTCGGGGTCGCCCTGTGGACGTTCCACACCTTCAGTTTCCCGGACGCCCTGGCCAAGGTGGACAGCGCCGGCCTGGAGTACATAGAGCCGAACACCTTCCACGCAGCGGGCCCGGCACTGAAGGACTCCCTGATCCTGCAGCTCTCCCCGGCCGGCCTTGATAAAATCAAAGCCCTCATCGGGCAGCGGGGCCTGAAAGTGGGGTCGGTCTACATCGCGGGCGACTCCACGCTCGCCTCCTGGACAAGGCAGTTCGCGATCGCCAAACAGCTGGGGGCCAGGTTTGTGACCGCCGAGCCGCCCGTCCACATGTGGGACCCCATCGACAGCCTGGCCGGCGCCTACGGGGTGAAGGTGGCGATCCACGAGCATTGGAAGGGGGTAAGCCCCTACTGGCACCCGGACTCTGTGCTGGCCGCCATCCAGGGGCACCCCAACTTCGGCGCCTGCGCGGACCTGGGCCATTGGCCCAAGAGCGGCATTGACCCCGTGGAGGCTGTCAGGAAACTGAGCGGCCATATCATCGGCGTGCATCTAAAGGACATCGCCGCCTTTAACGACCCTGCGCTGAAGGATGTGCCGGTGGGTACGGGCGTGGTTGATTTCCCGGCCGTTTTCAAGGAGCTGGAAAGGCAGCGGTTCGCCGGCCCTGTCTATATAGAACGGGATGCGGAAGACAAGCCCAGCAACCTGCCTTCCGTCATCCAAACAGTGAAATACTACAACGAGCAGGTGCAACAGCTGCAACAGGCGAAGAACGGTGCTGAAAGCGCTGAATAGATAAGCCTGTGCGCTTATCCTTAATTTTCTGGTTTCTCATGTTACACTCCTAATCCCTATCCGCATTGAAAACGATACTCCTGTTATGCCTCGTACTGCTCTCATTGCCGGCGTTTGCCCAGCATGCCGCCCCCGGGTGGAAAGCCCTGGAAACAAAGACCAGTGCCTTGCCGCGCCATGAAAATGCCTTTGTGGAATGCGATGGCAGGTTTTATGCCCTGGGCGGCCGTGGGGTAAAACCCATTGAGGAGTATGACCCGAAGACGAACACATGGACCGTGCTGGCAGACGCCCCCATGGAGTTCCACCATTTCCAGGCGATCGCCTTCCAGGGGGAGATCTATGTCATCGGTGCCTTGACGGGGGACTACCCCCATGAAAAGCCGATCCCGAACTTTCTGATCTTTAACCCGAAGACCAGGGCCTGGCGGGAGGGGCCGGCCATTCCGGCCGAGCGGTTGCGCGGCTCTGCCGGGGTGTTCACCCGCGGGGATAAAATCTACATGGTGTGCGGGATCATAGACGGCCATTGGGAAGGCCATGTGCGCTGGTTCGATGCCTATGACACGAAAACCGGGAAATGGAGCGTCCTGCCGGACGCGCCCCGCCCCCGTGACCATTTTCAGGCGGCGCTGATGGGGAACCGGCTTTACCTGGCGGGCGGCAGGACCTCCCATGCGGCGATCGGGAAAGTGCTCGACCTGACGATCGGGGAAATTGACCGTTTTGACTTCAGGACAAACCAGTGGTCCACCCTTGCCCAGGAGCTTCCCACCCCGAGGGGAGGAACGGCATCGATCGCCAAGGCGCCCTTCCTTTTGGTGATGAACGGGGAGAGCACCCTGCAGGAACCCGCGCACGCGGAGGTGGAGGTGCTGAACACCCGCACGGGGGCCTGGTCCCGCTTGCCCGACCTGCAGAAGGGCAGGCATGGAACTGGCGCCGTTTACTGGAAAGGGAAGCTGTACGTTGCAGCCGGAAGCGCGAACCGGGGGGGCGGCCCGGAGCTAAATGACATGGAGTGCCTGGACTGGTAAAGCAGGCCAGGCAGCCCCAACTGCACCACCGCGCCTTGGCGGCACATCCAGGAGCATATCCGCGTCCAACACAAAAGCTTTTAATATTAGATATATTACTATATGTTAATTGTCTTATAATTTACCTTATGTTAAGTAAGAGAAGGCAAGGACCTACCTAATCTTCCTATACAAGAGTTCGGTAATTCTTACAAACACTTCCCTATCGTGGTCTTCAGCAACATGATAAAACTACTACTCAATGGGCTAACTAATGAATCAATGCTGGCATCTCATCATAAGTCCTGCCGTTCAACTCTCTGCCAGCTGCCTTTTTGTTCCTTCCGCCCCATTGCTTAAAGAAGAAGGCGACTCTTGCCCGATCACATTGCTGCTGGATATCTATCACCCATTCGGCACGCATCGGCCTAGGTTTCTGCCTGACTCACCGCCTACTATAACCCAATCAATGTTTCGCAGTTTAAGATTCGGTAATGGACCAATTAGCGGCTCCAAAGACAGAAATTTTACTACTGCGTTGGTTCTTCTCAGGTGGTCAACCCTGAAAGTTACTGCCTCATCCTCCACAGACACACCCATCCAAATGTTAGGTGTCCAGTTCAAGAAAGGAGCCAATGCCTCAAGTCGCTCAGCTCTCTTGGTGAGCACTTGGAACGTGTGCTGCGGGCACTCATTCATCACTTTGAAAACCTGATGTACAAAGCTGAGCGGTATATCCTCGTGGAAGAGATCGCTCATGCTGTTGACGAATATTACTGAAGGTTTCCACTTTCGTGGGAGGTCCAGCACCTCCGGGTGTGTCCTGACAGTTCTAAAGCCGCTGCTGTACTTCTCCACACCCATTGCCTGAAGCCGCTTGTGCATATCCTCAGCATAGCAGAACTTGCAGCCCTGCGATATTTTAGTGCAGCCTGTGGTGGTTTAGTTTATTTTCCGTTAATATAGCGACTAATCCATTTCTTTAAGAGGCTGTTTTGATTTTATATAAAAAGGCTTTTTGACAAATTATAAAATCTCGAATCGTTAAAATTTGCTCATATAATCACTTTCTTCATTTTCAATTATAGTTACTTGAAGGCCCTGTAAACCAATATTAGCAAATCAAAACAGCCTCTAAGATACATAGATATTGATGATGATTACCCTCCGGTCTATAATGCTTTTTAAGAATTATATCTGATATGGTATTTATAATAGGTGCGTTTTGTCAAGTTTTATAACATAAAAACTTGACAAAATAAGGTAGTACGTCTTATCTTTGGAGGGTGGTTTTTCGCTACAGAGAAAGCAAACATGAGCATTATGCAGCAAGTCCGGGAAAGAATTGAGCAAGCCCAGCCCGGCCAGCTACTGACTTATGCTGATTTTCAGGTAAATGACGGCCAGCTGGAGGCCTTGGCAGCGGCGCTCAGCCGCCTGGCCAGGCAAGGGGTGGTCCATCGGCTGGCAAAAGGCCGCTACTACAAGCCAAAGGAAACTGTTTTCGGGCAAGTAAAACCATCCGAAAAAGAGATCATCAGGAGCCTAAGCACTTCCAAGGGCAGAGTCAAAGGGTACGAGAGCGGTTTGGGGCTTTACAACCAGCTGGGCCTGACCACGCAGGTTCCCCAGGAGGTGACGCTGATGACCCGCAAGCAACGCCGGGTGGCGAATGTCGGGAAAACCAAGATCCGTTATGTTCAGAGCCCCACCCACTTCAAGGAGTCGGACATTGACAAGCTTCAAGTCCTGGACGCACTGCGCGGTTACAAGAAGATTCCGGACCGCAACAGCGAGAAGACGATCCTCATTCTGCTGGAGTATATCAGAAAATTAGCCGAACGCGACATGGATCGGCTCATAGCGCTGGCGCTGGACTATAACCCCGCTACCCGGGCCTTACTAGGAGCCCTGCTGGAGCAGCTGGACTATACAAAGGAGGCGGACAGGCTAAGACAGTCGCTCAACCCGCTGACAAAATACAAACTGGGCATTAGCGAGAGCATTTTGCCCAACAGGAAAGACTGGAATATTATATGAACCTGCACCAAAACCCGGAGGTGTTCCGGGACGCCATCACGGCCACGGCAGAGGCCCTGCAGATCAGAGACGTATATGTAGAGAAGGATTACTGGGTGACGCTGGTGCTCTACCGCCTGGCCCAGTCCCCCTACTTGGAGCAGGCCATCTTCAAGGGCGGCACCTCCCTATCCAAGGCCTACAACCTAATTGAGCGCTTTTCAGAGGACATCGACTTGGCTATCAACACGCCCGAAGGTATGACCAACAACCAGGTCATGCAGCTGATTCGCAAAATCTCAAAAGAGATCACAAGGGACATGGTAGAGGTAAAGGACCCGTACCGAACCAGCAAGGGCTCCCGGTTCCGAAAGACGCTACACGACTATGGAGCCTCCGTGCAGGGAGACTATGGCCAGGCAACTGACAAGATTCTGGTCGAGATCAATTCCTTTGCCAGCCCTAACCCACACCAGCTGATGCCAATCAAGACCTACATCAGCCAGTTTATGGCCCAGCGTAACTTGCTGGACCTGATCCGCCAATACGATCTGGCTCCCTTTGAGGTGAATGTGGTGAGCCTGGAGCGCACCTTCACAGAGAAGGTGCTGGCCTTGGTGCGGGCTTCCTATGCAGAGAATCCGGTAGATGAATTAGGTAGCAAGATTCGCCACGTATATGACCTGCACGCCATGCTGAAAGCACCTGTAGTAGTCTCCTTTATACACAGTGAGGGCTTCTTCGGGATGATCCGGGCTGTGCAGGCTGATGATGCCCGCAACAGCGAGTTTCAGGGGGACTGGGCTCTACTGCCACTGGATGCTTGCCTCTTATTTGCCGATGTGAGAGGAGCCTGGAATTCGTTAGAGGCGGCTTACCAGCAGGAATTACGCTCCCTCGTGTATGGTACGCTGCCTGACCCGGAGGAGATTTTTGCCGTTTTGGGTATGGTCGCTGCACGCCTTAAGGCATTCGGAGACAGGGGGAGTTAATATGGACCTCATGTAGCTGTTAGGCCCTGATAAGAAGTATGGTGCATTATTCCCTGCCCAGTCTTTATGCTTACAGTTTATACCCCTATTAGTTGGTTCATGCGCATTGCAATTTGCCTGTCTGCAGATTCCCCTCCTCGGAGGGGCAGGGGTGGGTTCTGTAGAACAGCTGCGTGCGCAGTATTCAGTTGATAATGGTATGAGATATTTATTTCTTCTGTTTCAGATAGCTGCTCAACCTAATCTACAAAAGGGAAAATAATTTGAGTCAGGTGCTGTATACACATGGGATGAGAAATAGGGCTATTGTTTCTGTTAGTAATGAAGCAGTTGCCGTCCCTTCTCCCTTATCACATACAGCTGCAAGGGACTGTTGGGCCGGTCCTTAACCGTGCGGTCTAACAAGTCCCATTCCAGTAGTGGATCATTATACCGCTTCACGTTTTTGGTGTGGTTGGTCAGGCCCAAGCCCTGTTCGAGTATCTTTTTGCGCTTTGCCGGTTTAGTGACGTAAGCCAACACCTGCAGGTGCTCTTCCCTCAACTGTGCCGATAGCTCCTTTATTTGGTCGCTGACTTGGTCACCACTGTCTAAGCTGTCGGACAGGAAGGCCGGGTGGCAGAAAAGCCCCACTTCGAAGAAGGTGCGGCCCTCATCTGTTGGGAAGGTAGACGCAGGGGATCCATTGCTTTCCAGCGCCCTTTTAATGGTCGGGCTGCCGGTGGCCCTTCCCTCCGTCAAGTCCAGCTCCTTCAGAGAGCCCCTTCACAGGCCGTTTGGCCACCCCGCTTTCTTCCACTACGCCCACCATAACATAGGCCCCCACCCATGTTTTCAAAGTCATTGGCGAAGGCGCAGACGGTCCGGTAGATGGCGTCCGGGTTCCACCCTTCCTTAAACTCGATCCTCTCTGACTCCACGGGGCGATGGTGCAGCAGGTCTTCTATGTTGATGTGTAGGGGCATAAGGTAAAAGTAATACGGAGAGTCGGCACGCGCAACATGGAGCAGGCAGAGGTTCTCTTTAAGATTGCAACTCCGCAGGCCGCATCCCTCCTGTGCTGCCTCCCCCTTCTTTTCTTCCCTTTTGTAGCCAAAACAAGGCTTTGAGTAGGGCCAGACGAAGCTGTTACAGAATAAACAGGTGAAGCAGTGTCAGGGGAGCGTACCGAATATTGAGTATTATAGGGGTATGAATGCAGGCTACGCCTTCAGGCGCAAGATTTCGCTGGATTGGGAAGGCAGAGCGCTGCCATTCCCCTCATCAACAGCACCCCTGCGGGTTATTTTTCCTTCTCATGTTCTTTTCCTCTTTAACTTACGGTTTTAAATAATTCCAACATGATCCAGCTCTACCAAACGAAGAAACTGAGGGGGCACCTAAGCGCTTCGTTTTGCCAGGCGCTGCCTGATGTAAGCACAGTAGAGATGGACCCGCTCTTTTCCTGGTATGGGGACTTGTTCTTTCTGAACCGAAAGGCGAACCTGATTTTTACCAACGGGCTCACCAAGTTCTCTATCCTCCTGTTGGGGTATAGAAAATCAGAGCACCCCGACTTCGCGGCGACCTTCCGGGGTTGCCTTGCCCGCACGCTGCAATTGCACCATATCCATCCAGGACCCTACCTGGAGCAGGCGGCTGCATTCGGCCAGAATACCAAAAGCAGCAGGTCCCCCCTGGCACATCTTTCGCGCCTTCAGATAGATTTTGTCCCCAGTCTGAAGGCGCATGAAAGTTTACAGGAGAAGGAGGCGCTATGGCGGCAATACGCTTACGACTTCAACACCTACCTCACCTCCTTCCCCGGGAGTAAGGGGTATGCGGCACCAGCCCGGGTGATGAAAGAAACACTTGAGCAAAGACAACTGCTGTAGTACGAAGGCAATCGCTCCGGCTCTAATGGCCTCACCGAATCCCGGCACCGTCTGGTTGGGGCCTACAAGGCAAGTTATCTTGAATAAAACGCAGGCTCCTCGTCTTATTAATCTTTTACAGCAACTGTGTATTCCTTGCTGATCTCTGCATCGATCCCCAGCCATAAGCCTTCGGTAGAGCCATGAGAACTCTGCGTGGCCACGCCGAAGGTGATATGGGCCACGACACTGGCCCCATATGGAGCAGCCACACGCGGTAATGGGTCTGTTTCCTGGCCCGGGTTTTACGTGCTGTGGGGCTTAAACAGGACAAACGAAGCCTGGCCCGGTTGGGGCCGCTGCAAGTGGAGGGGTGCCGCGGGTTCACCCTGCGCCTCAACCGTTGGTGGCCGGCCTCCTCCCCCCTCCCCTTCAGTTCGCACGCAGGGGTTATCTTCAGGCCCTCTGGCATAAACTGTCCTTCTTTGGTGCAAGAGGATGGAATGGCGAACGCATCAGCTAAGCTCAGGGCTTGTGCGTACTGGGTGAGCAGCTTTTCAACTGCTGTGTTTTCGTTTTGCGTGTTCATTCATTCCCTCCGTTACTGTCTCAATCACCACTTGCCTGTTTCAGTCTTTGCTGCGCACAAAGAAGCCCCGCCCGTTTACTTGGCTACCCTGTAGTCGGCCACCGTGTGGAACCTGATCTTATCGCCTTCCAGGAAGAAAGTATCCGTACCCATGGGTATTCTGGCCACTGTCGATTCGCTTGTCCATGCGATGTAGGCGACGGGACCGCTAACTGTCAGCAGCTTCATCTCAAAGGCTGAGCCTGTGGGGATGGCCTTGAAAAAGCCCCCGAAGAGTTCACGTATGGCAGCAAGCCCTTTCAAAGGGCCCTCTGGTGTCAGCACTTCCGACTCCTCTGTATAATCTTTCATGATCCCGTCAAGGTCGATGCTGCCAAAGGCGGTGAGGTGATGCGTTAATATGCCTCTTGTTACTGTTTCGGTTTTGCCATTTTATGTGATGCTTTTGGGTTAATAGATGCTTATGCCGAGTTGCTGCATATAGGCTCTCTGTGCTGCTAAAACTACTGTTTCAGGAAAGGCGTCATACTTGCCCATAGGGCCGGGAAGCTTGCCAGAAAGACAGGGTGCGGCGCACCGGGAATAATGCTCAGCTGCGCATGTGGAATCATCTCGTAAGCTGCGATGACAGTCTCCAGCGGGGCGTTCTGGTCCAACTCGCCCGCCATCACCAAAACAGGGCACTGAATGGCACTCAATGGTTCTTTGCCTATGCTTACTGAGCTGTAGTACTTACTCAGGGCCACCAGCCACTCGTCAAACCTGTGCGGCTCGGGCATCAGCGCGAGTTGCTGCTTAAAGTAGAGACTGTCCATGCCGAAAAGCGACTTCCGGATATTGTCGAAAGTTCGGAAACCCTGCTTCCACTCCCCGGCACCGATAGCAACCAGCTTCTTCACCTTCTCCGGGTGCGATGCGGCAAGAAAATAACCGGTGTAGGCGCCATCGCTGAAGCCCAATACAGTCACACTGTCTTTCGTTACCGCGCTGATAACGGCGTTGACGTCCTCTGCCTTACGCTCGTAAGTTGGCGTTTGTGAGCCCATCTCCGATTTGCCATGCCCTCTGGTGGACACGGCAATGACCTGGTGGCTCTTGGACAGGCTGTCAATAAACTGGTGCATCTCGTAGGTAGAACCCACTATACCGCCATGGAGGACCACGACAGGCTCCCCTTTGCCATACACCTCATAGTAGATCTTCGTATCGCCAGCCTTCACATAATGCCCCGCCTTGGGGTTATCGCCATAGGGTATGGCATGAGCCGGGGAAGGCGTCTGTTGCATAAAGTGCATCAGGCGCTTGGGTGTCTGCGCCTGGCTTACTGCCCATGCAAACGTAGATGCAATCAGGAAAAATAGCGTGCGTTTCATCTTTCAATCATTGATTATCCGGCTGATGCTTACTTACTGCACCAAGCATTACATACCCTCACTTGTCTTTCTGGACTTTTAAATCAGAGAAGAACCCCTCCGTCCCAACGTCTACCCATAGGCCGATTGCCCCCGATGCGCTGGCTCCGTGCTTCAGGTCATTCACAATCAGGGAAGGCTCTTCTCGGTCGTTCAGAAAGAGCTTTGCCTGCTGGCCCCTCACCTCGATCCGCATGGTGACCCACTCGTTCAGGCCCATGTCCGCGTAAGACTCATACCGTTCCGGTGCCTCCTTGCGGAGCCGGTCAAACTTGTAGTCAGGGTAGGCGTAATACTGGATGGAGTGGTTGCGCCGCACCTGGTCTTCCGACCTGCCGTTGGTCGGGCGGATATAGATACTCTCGTAAGCTTTGTTACCCTCGTCAATCCGGAAGGCAACCCCGATAAACCCCCGGGCAAACGCAGGCGCATCCTTGAGCAGCCTGCTCAGCACTTTCACCTCGATGGTGCCGTCCTGAAAGTCAATGTCTTTTATCTTGACAAAGGTAGGCTCGTCAAACTCCTTCACGGCAGCGTCCTTCACCACCCTTACGGCCTCTCTGCCCATCACCTTCTCGGTCGCCATGGACACGTCAACCGGCTTCAGGTTGTTCCTGTCAAGCCTGACTGCCTGGGAATACGCGTTAGTTGCTGAGAGCAGCAGGCAGCCTATGATCACAATTGCTACACTTCTCATGACTCACTTATTAGATAAACTTTTATTAGATAAACCAGCACGCCATACGAATCGGCCTGCGGGCAATGGTACAGGTTTTTAAGAGAGAAGGGGCATTGGCTGCCCCCTCTCTGTAAAACATGGCTGATTAGAACAGCTTCTCCTGCGGCGGGGTCACGCCGGCCAGGCGCAGGTAAACGGTGGTCTGTCCCCGGTGGTGCGTCTGGTGCTCGAAGAGCTTCTCCAGTGCCGCTCCCTTCGTCATCTCAAACTGGTTGAACAGCTTGATCTGCTCATTCAGCTGAGCAGGCGTCATTTTCCTGACGTTGCCGATGACAAAGTCATAGCCCGCCAGCACCTGCCTGGTGACGTTCGCCTTTGACTTGTCCGCCGACTTCTCTGAGGCACCCTGCCCCACGGGGCTTTTTGCGCCTGTTGCCGCTGCGGCAAAGCCATAGTTGGCATCCGTCAGGTGCAGCATCTGCTCGGCAAAGGAGCGCATCTCCGGCGTAGGCTTCAAGGCATAGCCGGACTCGGGCATGGCATCCAGGTACTCTTTGGTGTAGGCCTTGGCCCGTTCCCATTCTTTGGCTGTTTCCTCAACAGAGGTCTGTGCTTGGGCAAAACCAGTGATGGCCAGTATAAAACAGAGCGTTGTAAGCAGTTTCTTGATTTCCATACTTGTTTTTCTTTAGGATTGGAAGATGATTTTTTTGTGTCTACGTTAGATTCTCTCTTTGGCCTCTGGCACAGTGACAGTTCTGCCCAGTGCGCCGAATTCATGCAGGTCGCCGAACACCTCAATGCGAATCGATTGGTCTATACCTCCGACACGAACAGGTTCAAAGCCATTGTCCCGTATCAGTTCTTCAATCTGCGCATTGATGCCGGTGTCATCTGTGGCGTAGAACAGAGCTGCAGGCGCTGGCTTCCGGAAGGCCGCACCGGCAAGGGAGGCAACGCCTAGTGTGCCCAAGGCTTTAGCTAATTTTGCATCCTTGGGAAGAAGTGTTGACAGGATCTCGCCTGCAGACTCCTTTTCGCCGATTATTTTCCTGAATCCGCCTTCCTCGTCCGGCGAAATGGGATTGGATGGGTCAATGATGGTTTTTCCCCGAAGCTCTGAAGCATACTTGTTGAGTAGCTCCCTGATGGCATCAAACCAAATGGCAAAAACCACCATGTCTGCCTCTTTTATGGCAGTGGGGATGTCCATTGGCTGCGCCAGGCCGCCTAATTCCTCCGCCAGTTCTTTTGCCTTTTCGGTCTTTCTGTCTGCAACAATAACGGGCCGGTTGCCTTTGACAAGGTTAGCGGCAACGGCACGGCCGATATTGCCGAGGCCAATAACGGCTACTTTCGGTTTGTTTGAATTTTCCTGTGACATAACTATTTCTTAAATGGTGAACGGTTGATTTGTGAGTACAAATTTCCGTTGCGGGGCAGGATTGCCCAATGACCTGGTTTAAGAAATAGCCTTGACCTAGGTCAAGGCTTTGCCTTGGGCGTTTTGCTCAGCCTCTTGCGCAGGCGGCTCAGGAACTCGGGCGTGATGCCCAGGAATGCCGCGATCTGCACCTGGGGAAGGCGGTTTGCCAGGTGCGGGTAAACGTCAAAGAAGGACTGGTAACGCTCCTCTGCGGTAGAGCTGATGTTTTGCAGCAACCGTTTCTGTAGCCTGACGAAGCTGTTTTCTATCAGCACCCGGAAAATACGGTCAAATTTCGGTGCCTGCGTGTAGAGCGCTATCAAATCCTGGTAACTGATCTGAAGCACCATCGTGTCTTCCAGTGCGTCAATATTCAGTTCGGAAGGCTTCATGCTATGAAAGCTCCCCAAATCATTGATCCAGTAGTCCTTAGCCGCAAACTGAAGGATATGGATGTTACCATGGTCATCTACCTTATACATGCGCAGGCAACCCCGGACAACAAAGTAGAACTGCGTGCAGACGTCGCCTTCCTGAAGTGCATACTGCCGCCTGCGATAGAGACGTGGGTGGAATTTTTCGGCAATCAGCTCTTTCTCCTCCCTGCCTAGTGGAATAAGGCGGTCAAAGTACTGGAGCAAGGACTCAATGGTAGCCTGTGCTATATTTTCCTTCATCTGAGTGGCAGCGTTTGATGTATGATGTTACGGGAACTCTGTTTCAATTTACCAAAACAGGCCAAGACTGTCCTTTGTAAGGACAGCGCAATTTGGAAGTTTCTGTTTTCCTTTTGGGCTCCCCTCTCCTGAAATCAAAGAACAATGTTGAACACTACCGTCGTAGTTTAGCCCTCATTAACATAAAAGCAGTTATGAGCTTCATGATGATACTTAGATAAGCTCGGCTATAGCTCATGACTTTGCATGCCCGGCTTACATTACCTCACTGCCTGGCCAGATCTAACTGGCTAATTTCTTAACCATGATATGTATCAGGGTTATCTGTATCATGGTCTGGGCTGATTTGGTGCTATTAATCTTCCAATTTAGATATTGGAGTTAATAAAACTTTTCTGAATTCAACTTCGGCCCCTTCGGCCTGTAGTGCAATCTGCCCCTGTTGCACGGTCGCATCAAAACCATGATTCACCAACTCATTGTTTACCCAAACTTTCACCTCCTTCCCCACGCACTCAATCGTCATGCCATTCCACTCTCCCAGCGGTTTTTCCGAACCATCAGTCAAATTTGGAATGCGGCGCAGTTTATCGCCGTTTACTCCCCATTTTTCTTTGGGTCCGCGCCTTTTATCCATATCCGGTACGGCAATGTCTTCTTGTATGCACCAGAAATCACCTGCATTCCCGTGCATCATTTGTACTTCAATCGATTGGGGGAACATCCCGTACAGCGCCCGCGGGGTAGAAACATGCACCAGCGCCCCACAGTTGCCGGGCTTGCCGGCAAACCGGTACTCTATCTCCAAGCGGTAGTTTTCATAGCTGTCATTGGTTATCAGGTGGCCACCGGGCGTGCCTAAGCTAACCAGCAACCCGTTCCTAATAATAAAAGGATTACGCGCAGTAGGGTCATTATCCGTTTCAGGTACATCCATATGCCAGCCGGTTAAATCTTTCCCGTTGAAAAGACTTCTAGGCTTTGCCTTTTCAGCCAGGTTTTCAGTGGATTGAGCAGGGCTTTGGAAAGAACTTGTAAAAGGGAATGAACCCAGCAAGACGACAGATAGCAGAAGAATCTTGTTCATAGGATTTCCAGAAGTTTATTTTAAGATTTTATTTAGAAAAGAGATGAAAGCCGTTCATCTAATGATCTTGAAGTTTCTAATATAGCAGGAGTTACGCATAGTTGTTAACGGAATCTATGACTGACCTGAACACGTTTGGCGGCAGGCTCCGGGCGTACCGCAAGAGCAAGAAACTCAAGGGGGGCTTTGCCGCTATCCTGCGGGTGAAGAAAGCGCAGGTCGCGTTGATCGAGCACAACGCTTTCAGGACCCCCGCGGAGAAATTGATACAGCTGGCAACCGCCTTTCCCGACCTGGACCTGAACTGGCTCCTGACGGGCAAAGGGGAAATGCTGCTTCGGAAGTATTGCCTGCCCATCCAGCAGGGTGAAGTCAAAGTGGATTTGTGGGACCTGCTCTTGCGGCTGTAGGCGCAATGGCGTAATATTAGGCATGGCAGACATGGAGCTAAACAGAACAGCGGCTTACCAGTCCTGGCTGGCGGGGCTGAAGGACAGGATACGGGTTTCGCAGCTGAGGGCGGCGGTCAGGGTGAACACGGAGCTGATGCAGGTGTACTGGCAGCTGGGAAGGGGAATCGTGGAGAAGCAGCGGGAGGCGGGCTGGGGCGACGCGCTGATCGAGCAGCTCTCAAGGGACCTGAGCGCGGCCTTCCCCCAGGTTAAGGGCTTCTCCAGGACCAACCTCTTCTATGTCAGGAAGTGGTACCTGTTCTACAGCGGGGAGCGGTAATTGTCCCACAGCTTGTGGGACAATTACCCGAGACTGCTCACCTGGACAACGAATAGGAGTTAGTCCCACAGCTTGTGGGACTAACTCCGTGGGGGCACAACCGCGAGCTAGTGACCAAGTGCTCCGAAGTCAAAGAGGCCCTCTTTTACGTGAGCGAGACGATACGCCACGGCTGGTCGCGGGCCGTGCTGCTGCACCACCTGGAGAGCGGCCTGTACAGGAGGCAGGGAAAGGCCCTGAACAACTTTGCCCTGACGCTTCCCAGGAGGCCCCAGGCGGATCTGGCCATGGAGACGCTCAAGAACCCCTACAACTTCGATTTTCTCAGCCTCGGCCCCGAGGCGCGGGAGAGGGACCTGGAGGACGCGCTGGCCGAACAGGTCACGAAGTTTCTGCTGGAGCTGGGCCAGGGCTTCGCCTACATGGGGAGGCAGTACCGGCTCAACGTGGGCGGGGATGACTTTTACCTGGACGTTCTGCTCTACCACACCAGGCTGCGCTGCCATGTGGTGGTCGAGCTGAAGGTGACCGAGTTCCAGCCGGAGTACGCGGGGAAGCTGGGCTTCTACCTCAACGCGGTGGACGCGCAGCTGCGGCACCCGGACGACAACCCCAGCATCGGCATCCTGCTCTGCAAGACGCCGAACAGGCTCGTGGTGGAGTACTCCCTGAAGAATGCGGCTTCCCCATTGGGCGTGGCCGAGTACCGGCTCATCCATGCCGTTCCGGAGGAGCTGAAAGGGGAGCTGCCCACTGTTGAAGAGCTGGAGGAAGAACTGGTAAGGAGGATTCAGAGCAGTAGTGGCGGGGAAAGAGGGTAGCCTTCCCCTATTACATCGGGTCATGGGTATTGGTAGTGGGAGAAGGTAAAGTCAGCTGCCATCGAAAGAGACAAGTGGAAACAGGAAGCTATAAAAACATGGACTTCGCTGTCATCAGGGACCAGCTGGCTGTAGTGCCGGACGGGATTATTGAAATGAGGGACGACCGCATCAAAGAAAAGTGGTTCGTCGAAATAAATTCCTTTTTTCTGTCAAAGCTCCCTGTGACCCAGGAACTATATTTTGCCGTCACACATGAAAACCCAAGCAAGTTTATGGGCAATAACCTGCCTGTGGAAACCGTCTCATGGAAGGAGGCCGTTGTTTTTTGCAACAAGCTGTCTGAGCTTCTAGAATTTCTGCCCTGCTATTCAATCGACCAGACGGGAGACAACATCACATTCAACCCGAGAGCAAATGGGTTTCGGCTGCCGACCGAGGCAGAATGGCAGTTCGCCTGCCAGGCAGGCACAAACACCATCCGTTACGGTGAGCTTAAGGAAATTGCATGGTACAAGGCCAACTCCGGTAACCAAACGCATGCGGTCGGTGGAAAAGAACCAAACAACTGGGGGCTGTACGACATGCTTGGCAATGTCTGGGAGTGGTGCTCTGACATGTACGATGAAACAGTGTATGGCTCTTACCGCATTCTCCGGGGGGGCGGGTGGTGTGATGAGGCACGCAGCGTTATGGCGACAACCCGAAGAAGAAGCCATCCAATCTCGTTTAAAATTGACGACTTGGGGTTTAGGATTGCGAAAAACATGGATCAAGACAAAAGCTGCAGCTGACACCGCCTGAAAAGTATAGCACCCTCTGGGATGCTTCATCTTTATCCTGACCAGTGCTCTTGTAGAAGATCGTGGGGCCTATAAAATAGAAAAGGACACCGATCGTGTCCTTTTCCTTGAAGTCGTCCCAACTAACGCTGAAGCTGACTTATGTATGTATTTACGCCACTCCCACCGTTTTCCCCAATTAAAATGATCTGCAGCGACTTCCCTCTCCGCCCCAGTCGGCAGCCGCATTCCTTTCCACGACGCAGAGGCGGCAGCCTCATAGTAACTGATGTGGCAGACGGGGCTGCAGGCTGAACCGCCTGTAGCCCTGGCAAAGTATAGTGCACCCATTCGCCGTCCACATTGTGCCAGTAAGAGGGGCTGAGACACTGTTGCGCCTCGCCCATCTCTAAATACAGATTTCACTACTTCCCCCCTACTACTCACGCGAAGCAATACTGATACTGGTAAGCGAAGCAACATAGAGCGATGGTCAGTCAATTTCTGCTCATGTTGACTTGACCTGATAACCGCTTTTATGTTTCGCAGGGGTGAATTTCTTCCGGAGTGTATTAAGTGAGTAGCAAGAGCGCTAAGTTGAATCGAAGGGTCGATCTGGGATGTTGCTCGGTGGCAGAAGGCGGCTGTAGGTGTGCTATTCCCCCAAGAGAGTATCTACGTCTCGCCTCTGATGCAGAACACGCCGCACCACGATATGATTTGCAGCAACAACATCGTAGAATATAAGATAAGTTCTTGCCGGAAAGCCTCGCAGGTCTTTCCTCAGCTCACTCCTGGCCCTTCCGATCAATGGGCTTTGTGCCAAGTGCCGGCAAGTAGCGCTTATCTCATCAATGATGCGGTCCGCCGCTTGTTCACTGCCGTTTTCTGCAAGGTAAAGCCATATCTCAGTGAGATCTGCCTCTGCTGCAGGGCTCAGCTGGTAAAGAACCATTCCTTACGCGGGCTTCTTAAAGCGCTGTGCCATAAGCGCCCGTCCCTTCTGTTTGATAGCGGCTGCGTCAAAGGGCTTGGGTTCGCCCACATACCCCTTTTCGATTTCCGCCCTTAGCTCTTCCAACCGGTTCTCCATCAGCTTTTCCTGCAGCTCCAGCGCACGCAGGCCTGCTCTCACCACTTCACTGGCGTTGTTAAACGTGCCGGAGTTGATTTTACCGGCGATATACTCCTCAAAATGTTTCGTCAGGTGAATATTCATGGCTCTAAATCCTAAAGTCCAAAGATAGAAAAGTAAAGCGCTTATGTCAATCTTTGACAGTCCAAAAACAACATACTAAGCGTAACGCTGTGTTGGCTAACTTTTTTCTATAAACCTTTAAAATGCAAAAACGGACCTCTGATCTATTGAACATAAAAGTGGCCCAGTGGGTGTTTGACGTTGATCTTGCCAGGAAATGAGCCGATAGCAATGAATACAAAAGGGAAAAAGAATCAATAAGGCAAACACAGGAATTGCTGCAGCAGATCTTGCGTATACCTAACATCTCGGTTAGCTTTGCGTAAAGCGCATTAAATGGCAAATAAAGCACATCCACGATTCGTTACCCCATACAAATACGCGCAGCTCTGCGGCGTGTCGGATTCCGCAATTTATGGACGTATTGAAAGAGGGGCTGTAGAGGTTGTGGAGGAACGGACAATGGACGGCGAAACCAAACGGTATATTGACACGGACAAGTTTCCGCCTTCACGCCTGAATGATTACCCCATCGAGTACAAAAGGAAAAACAGGAAATAGTAATATTTATTATATAAATGTTGGGTATACCCAACATTAGGCCTGTTTTGATCGTATAAATAAGAAAGGCATTTCAATAAGCCCTTTTTTATTTATTATAAATGTTGGGTATGCCTAATATTCAGACTATGAAAGCAACATTCCAAACCAGAGAAGGGCAGCTGATCTGCAAGGCCAGCAGCCTCGACTACACCACCAGGCAGCGCGCGGTGAAGGTAGCCATCAGCAAAGGAGCCCGGACGCTGCAGTCCACGGACGAGCGCGGGCGCGTGCAGGACCTGACGCATCTCCTGCAGGGCAGGGCTTTCCCCGTCCGTCACATTGCATGACCCTTTCCTATGGAGACGTCCGCCCCGCACGGGAAAAGCATGGAGGAACCCACCCCCTCCCCGGAACTGAAGAAGCCCTTTTACCGGCTGGTGACAAACCGTCATACGCCCGGCGGGTCGTTTGACGCGGCCCCCTTGCTCCAGGTGCTCACCGCCGAGGACACCCCGCTGGAGATGGCCCGCTCCCTGGACGAGGCGTACACGCTGCTCTCGGAGTACCTGGTCCGCGATGCCGCCACCTACGGGGTGCACTACGCCGGCCTCCTGTCCGATTTGCGCCGGATGCGCGACGCCCTGCTGCAGGGAAGCGGCCTGCCTGCCTTCCAAAACCAGCCCTCCGGGAAGAAGCCCGCCGGGGACTGACCCGTGAAAGCAGGGACTCCCTGCAACCTCCTGTTTTTGTACTTATCCCGTCCTACCTTACCGTTTACTTCTATGAACGCCTACGAAAAATTCAACCGGCTGGCCCAGCAGGTGACAAGCGAGGTCATCGCGCAGCTGGCGCAGGGCCGCGTGCCCTGGCAGCAGCCCTGGACCTGTTACGGGCTGCCGAAGAACTACCTGTCCGGGCGGCCCTACGAGGGCTTCAACGCCTTTTACCTCCAACACGTCACGGAGAAACGGCGCTTCGCTGCGCCCTATTTCCTCACCTTCCGGCAGGCGCTTGAGCTGGGCGGCCACGTGAAGAAGGGCGAAAAGGGCACCCCCATTGTCTACTGGAAAATCAGGGAGGGGAAAGCCCGTGAAAATGAGGCAGGGCAGGGAGAAGGGGAAAAAGAGGGGCCTGCAAGAAAGTTTGTGCCTTTCATCTGGACCGTGTTCAACATCGAACAGATAGCGGGCGCGGACTTGGCCCTCCCTGCCGCCGTAGAGCACACCGAGTGGCAGGTGATAGCGGCCTGCCAGCAGGTGGTGGAAAGTTACCCAATGCCGCGCCCCCACATCGGGCACGGCGGCACGCAGGCCTACTACGCCCCCGTCAGCGACCGGGTGCAGCTGCCGGAGCTGAAGTGCTTTGCCTCCCCCCACGCCTACCACGCCACGCTCTTCCATGAGCTGATCCATTCCACCGGCCACCCCCAAAGGCTCAGCCGCTTCACCGAGAAGGCCGGCCGGCTCGCGGAGGAGGACTACAGCAAAGAGGAGCTGATCGCCGAGATGGGGGCCAGTTTCCTCTGCGCCTTCACCGGCATCCGGGAGGCGGTGTTCGGGAACTCCGTGGCTTACCTCAAGGGCTGGGCCGGTAGTTTGAAAGACGATAAGACGATGCTCCTCTCCGCCGGCACCAGGGCGTTCAGGGCCGCCAGCTACATCCTGGGCCTGAAGGCGGAGGAGCGCAGGGAAGCGCTGCCCCCGGCCGCCATGGCCGCTTAAGGGGAGGGGCCGGCGTCAAGGAAGAACACGTAGCAGGGCCTGCCTGGTGAGGGGCTTTTGCAGGTATGCCGCCGCCATGTGATTTTTGGCAAAGGCAATGTGCAGCGGGTCCAGGGTGGAGGTCAGCAGCACGATCCTGGTGTCAATCAGGTTCAACAGCCTGCGCCTGCCCAACTCCTCCAGCACGGCCAGGCCATTCATCCCGTGCATGTTGACGTCCAGCAGGAGAAGCTCAGGGGGCTGCCTGTTCGCCGCGGCCTCCTGCAGCAGCCTCAACCCTTCCAAACCGGTTTCCGCTGTCCTGATATCTGCGCCCGCGTACATGCCGCGTAGCGTGCGCTTGGTGAGGAATACGCTCGTGGCGTCATCGTCAATGATTAAAATTCTTCTGATGTGATGCATGCAGTGGCTGAGTACCTAACTCCGTTTCGGCACCTCAACATACAAAAAAGAAATAAATAGGCAGCACCTGCCTCGGCCTGAGATGAGTTGAGAAATCACTGATTAAGCTTCGTTTCCCGGCCACGCACCCCAGGGAATGCGGAGCAGGATGAGCAGCAAGGCAATGCCGTAGAAAACAGCGATGCTTTTGAAGCCTTTCCCTGTACCCGCCGTGCGCTTGGCGCGGGAGTAGCCAACCGTGAGCAGCACCAGGGCGATGACCATGGTAAGCGGGTGCTCCAGCAGGTAGAGCCTGGCGGTGGAGTCGCCCATGGCCTCGCCGGAAAAATTGGAGGCGCCCAGCGGGGAAACAAAGTATAGGATCACCCCGATTACCCCCTGCAGGTGCGCCGGTATAAGGCCCAGCAGCCCCCGTTTTCTGTCGCCAGCCGTAAATACCCTGTTGCCGAACATGCCGGCCAGTGCGCTTGCAAAGCTGACCAGCACACCCAGCAGCACCAGGTATGTCATGTAAGAGTGCAGATGCTGTATCCCTGTGTACATGGTGTTGTTTGTCTGTTCCGGCGTTAAGATAGAAATTATTGGCTAAAAAGGCACAGGTCGTGTAAACATAGAAAATGGGAAAGCACAGCATATTCACAACACCGTTTGCCCGTGTTTATCCGCATGATGTTCTAAAAGCGGAGAAAAAGGGGCGCACAAAGGCAGCGGTCGATGCGGTCATCCGTTGGCTGACGGGATACAGCCAACAAGCATGGCAGCAACAAATCGACTCAGGGAATGATTTCCAGGCCTTTTTCGCACAGGCCCCGCAGCTGAATCCAAACGCCTCAAAAATCACCGGTGTGATTTGCGGCTACCGGGTGGAGGAAATCGAAGACAGACTCATGCAGAAGATTCGCTGTTTGGATAAGCTGGTAGATGAACTGGCGAAAGGAAAGACCATGGAGCAGGTTTTAAGAAAGTAGCGGGAATGGCCGCGTCGACGGCATGCCCCACCAGCCAAAGCAGGGACGCCTTCCCCCTCCCTTTTGTACTTATCCCATCCTTCCTCACCTCCTGCCCCTATGCACTCCTTCGAAAAATTCAACTGCCTGGTCCATGCAGGACAAGCCGGGAGCAGCTGGTTTTTTGGAAGCGTGGCTCCTCGGAATCGAGACCTGCCTCCTTTCAGGATCCTGGGAGCCTCCGCGGCATGTTCGTTGCACATCCCTTGCCGGGTTACCTCCAGGGGCAAGCATCTGATGGTTCCGATTCCGCGAAATCCGGCCGTACGGAACGGGGGGCCTGCACCGGTACAGAAGCTGGCGCTTTGTGAAAGAGAGCGGGCCTTGTTTCCTGAAGCGCATCTGTGACGCCGGCGCCTGTGCCTGCGTGGGCGGGACCGGCAACTGGAATCACAGGGGGATAAAGCCGGATTAGCCACAAAACAGCGGCTGAAAACAGGCGATAGCGCCGTTTCCCCCTTGGCGCCGGGTAGAAAGAGCCGAAGCCAGGGTGCTTGCTGCAAAGCCCATACGCCCCTGCTTTCGAAAAAAATCTTTACTTTAGGTGTATTCATAACCGATCCGACCACATGAGAATTCTTTTGCTGCTGCTTTTTTCCTTTCCCGGGCTTTGTCTTTTACCAAGCCAGGCGGAAGGCTCCTTTCAGAAAGAAAACATGGAAAGCCCGGGCCTGAAAGAAACGCCCGGAAACCACCCGCAAGACAGCAGCAAGGGCAAAGAGAATCCGGTCATACCGGGCGATTTCGCCGACCCTTCCCTCATCAGAAGGGGCAATATATATTATGCCACGGGGACTTCATCGGAATGGGCGCCTCATTTTCCGCTGTTCCGATCCACCGACCTGCTGCATTGGCAACCGATTGGCTATGTGTTCAGCCAAACGCCCTCCTGGGCGGCGGGGTCTTTCTGGGCACCCGAGCTTTTTTACCGGAAAGGAACCTATTATGTGTATTATGTGGCCAGAAGAAAAAGCGACGGCGTCTCTTGCATCGGGGTGGCCACCTCCAAAGATCCGGGAAAGGGCTTTACCGACCGGGGCATATTATTAGCGTTCGGGAAAGAGGCCATCGACCCCTTTGTGCTCGAGGAGGGCGGTCAGCTGTACATAACCTGGAAGGCCTACGGGCTCGACCAGCGGCCTATCGAGATCCTGGGCAGCCGGCTCTCGGACGACGGCCTGAAGGTGGAGGGGGAGCCGTTCACCCTGCTTCGGGATGATGCGGGAAAGGGCATGGAGGGACAGTGCCTGGTGAAGCGGGGCGGCTTCTATTACCTGTTTTACTCGCCGGGTAACTGTTGTGGCCGCCAGTGCAGTTACCAGGTCGCCGTGGCGCGGTCCGCCGCGCTGCGGGGCCCTTATACCGAATTCGCGGGAAATCCCTTGCTGGCTGAAACGGAAGCCTGGCAATGCAGCGGCCACGGCACCCTGGTGACCTCCAAAGAAGGGAAAGACTTCTATCTATACCACGCCTACAGCAAAGCGGACGGGGTCTATACCGGAAGGCAGGGCATGCTGGCCGAGGTGCAGTGGGATGGGCAGGACGGGTGGCCCGCGCTACAACCCCTGGGGGAAGAGGCAGCGGCCATCAGGGGGTTCAGGGATGACTTTTCAAAGGCGGCGCTTTCTTACGCCTGGCAATGGGACTTCCGCAACAGCCAGCCGGAATGGAAGATGGATAAAGGCCATTTGTACCTGTCCGGACAAACCGACACGGCAAACCTGACGGGCACTGCGCTAACCGTTCGCCCCTTGGCCGGCGATTATGAGATGACCACCGAAGTGACCAGCCGCAACCCTGCGCTGCAGGGCTTAGTGCTCTACGGCGACGCAGGCCAGTCTGTGGGCGTGGGTGTGACGGGCAACACGGTCACGGTGTGGGAAGCCAGGAACCAGAGAAGACGGGTCTTAAGGGAAGAAAAAATACAAGGGGACACGCCCGTGCGACTGAAAATGAAAGTGGAGAAAGGGTATCAGTGCCGGTTTTACTGGAGCGAAGGAGGAAAAGCCTGGAAAGAAGTCAAAACAGCGGGGGATTACTACAGCGGTGATTTCCTGCCCCCCTGGGACCGCAGCCCGCGACCGGGCCTGGTGCATCGGGGCGCTGCCGGCGAGGCGGCCGGGTTTAACTTCTTTGAAATCGTGTACCGGTAAGGGGTGTATGTATCATGCGGCCCATGGTGAACGAGAGCGGGTGAATTTTAACTAAATGTGCAGAAAGCCCCTAACGGAAAACGAGAAGCGCCGTCAGGGCGCATGATGAACCTTTGCAAACTACAACCGCGTACGCGGAGAAACAGCACATTCTTGTCTTTATATGACTGACCTGAACACGTTTGGCGGCAGGCTCCGGGCGTACCGCAAGAGCAAGAAACTCAAGGGGGAGGACTTTGCCGCTGTCCTGCGGGTGAAGAAAGCGCAGGTCGCGATGATCGAGCACAACGCTTCCAGGACCCCCGCGGAGAAGTTGACAGCGCTGGCAACCGCCTTTCCCGACCTGGACCTGAACTGGCTCCTGACGGGCAAAGGGGAAATGCTGCTGGACCCGGGGCAGGAGAAACTGAGGGCCCTGCTGCAGTCAGCGCAGGAGGAGCTTGGGGCGGCAAAGCAGGCGCTTCAGGCCGCCAGGCGGGAGCTACAGACAGCGGAGCAGGAGCTTGTGTCCGTAAAGCTGGCGCTTCAGTCTGAGCAGGGGGAGCTACAGTCTGCAAAGCGGGAGCTCCGGTCGGTCAAGCAGGCGCTGGAGAAGGAGCAGGAAAAGCTGCAGGCCGTGAGGGAAAGGCTGGATGGGGAGCGCAACAAATCAGAGGCGCTGGAGGAGCTTTTGCGAAAGAACCGGATTGCCGTACCGAAACACAGAGGAGCCGGCCCGGGGGGGTAGTGTTGGGCACCTCGTAAAACCACCTGGCAGCCAGGTGGCTTTTTAGTTTTACGCTGAAAAAAATAGCGGTTTGACAGATGCGCAGCGCTGGGTTGTCTATTCTAGAAAGGCAATCCTTTCCTAACATGCCAGCGTACAAAAAAGTACCTAATCCAAGCAAGGGCCATGCTTAACCTCTTCCTGTTCAGCCACTATTCCCTAAACAAGCGGGCGGACCTTGTCTGGCGGCACGGCCGGTTCCTTGCCTTGCGCCAGGAGAGGGATTGCAGCGTGGCGCTTTATGACCTGAGGGCATTCTTCGCCGAGGTGTGGTACGCGCAGGAGGGAAACGAGATCCTGCTGGTCAGGGGGTTCAGGGATCCCGGCATGCTGGCGCCATACCTGGAGGGGATCGACCTGGAGGGATTGCTGGAGTAAGTTCCTTAACTTTGTTTTTTGCCAAATATGCTGCCTAGCGCCACGCTTATGCTCAGACGACACTACCGCTGCCTCCTGTTTCTCTTTCTCGTTTTAAGTGGCTGCCAGGACCCGGAGGTGGCCCCGCAGCAGACGCTCACACTGGAAGAGGAGCAGCTGCTCTTGGGCAACCCCAGCAATGCCACGGCAGACGAGGGCAACCCCGATAACTACCTGCTGCTGAAAGCCCAGTACGCGCTCTCCTACAGCCGCGAACGGAGCACGCCCAACTGGGTGAGCTGGCACGTGGGCCGGGACTGGCTGGGCGCGGCCGATCGGCAGGATGACTTCCGCTCCGACCCCCGCCTGCCCGGGGGCTGGTACCGGGTGACGGCCTCCAGCTACACGGGCAGCGGCTTTGACCGCGGCCACAACGCACCCTCGGCCGACCGCACCAGATCGGAAGAGGACAACTCGGCCACCTTCCTGATGACCAACATGATCCCGCAGGCCCCCAGAAACAACCAGGAGACGTGGGCCAACCTGGAGGACTACACCCGCGAGCTGGTGCGGGAGGGCCTGGAGGTGTACGTGGTGATGGGCAGCTACGGGGAGGGCGGCACCGGCAGCAAGGGCAGCGCAAAAACCATCGACCAGGGCAGGGTGACGGTGCCCGCGCGGATCTGGAAGGTGCTGGTGGTGCTGGAGGCCGGGGAGGATGACCTGGAGCGGATAAGCACCGGCACGCGCGTGATCGCCGTGGACACGCCCAACAGCAACAGCGTGCGCCCCGACTGGGGAAGCTACCGCACCACGGTGGACGCCCTCGAGCAGGCCACCGGCTACGACCTGCTCTCAGCGGTGCCTCTGCAGGTACAGCTGGCGCTGGAGAGCCGCGTGGACCTGGGGCCGACGCAGTAAGGCTTATCCGCAATGCTTGTTTCCCGGGTAACACGTGTCTGCTTTCAGCATCACACTGTAGTCCTGTAACCCTTTGGTTAGAAAATTGGCATAGTCTTAAAAGCTATTACTCCTAATTCAGAATATCATTCTAAACCTTGATAGGTAAAGATTCAGTAGATATTCCACAGTAAAGCACATTTATGTATGTCTTTTAATTTCGGGAAATTTATGAATGCCTTGCTTTGCTAATTTTTTAATTATACAATATTGCAGATATTTAAAGTTCTGTCATCCTAAATCAGTTTTATGAATTTCAATAAAAAGATTCTTATTATCACCGGTGATGCAGGTGAAAGTTTTGAAATCCTGTACGCATCGCACCGCCTGTTGGAGGCCGGATACCAACCTGTAATTGCAGCACCTGCTGTAAAGCGAATGAACCTGGTGATGCACGATTTTGAACCGGGTTGGGATACCTATATAGAACGTCCCGGTTACCTTATAGAATCTGACCTTGCGTTTGATGATGTAAATCCTGGTGACTACCATTCCCTTCTTATTCCTGGCGGCAGGGCACCCGAATTTTTACGCAATGATCAACGGGTAATAAACATTGTTAAAGCGTTTTATAACAGCGATAAATATGTTTTTGCTATTTGCCATGGCGTTCAAATATTGGTAACCGCTGGCCTGGTAGATGGACGAAAAATCGCATGTTATGAGCATGTAAAATTTGAAGTTGAATCATGCGGGGGGATTTATGTGACCGCGGAACAGGCCGTTCAGGACGGAAAAATTATTACCGGGAAAACATGGCAGTCGCACCCTGAATTTTACAAGCTTGTATTTAATTGCCTGGAAAAAACAAAAGTGGCAGAACACAGGTTGTTATAAATTAACAGTCGTTTGTTTTAGCTATATGCGTGTCTTAATAATTTTCTTATGATAAGTAGGAAAACCTAAATAGAATAAGATAACGCTTCTGAAGCCCTGCCCTCTCCAGGCAGGCGCTAGGAGAGAGCATGGGGTTAAGGTCACACCTAAGCTAAAGGCGGGAAATTGTCATCGTTCACCAGGAACTACCTGCGATTGGCTAGCTAAATCCAGTTATTCAGAGGCGCTACTCAGCTGAATAGGTATAGGATATATTCTCGATAGAGCCGTGCTCAAAAAGTCTCACACATGTTTCGGGCAGTCCGCCTTCGTTGTACGTGCGGACTGCCTGGTAGCTTGCTCCCTCCTTTCGGTTTGTCTCTTTGTCAAGAATTTCTATGCTAGCGATGTTGTTGCTTGTGATGTAAGGCTCTGCAAAGATTTCTGCTGCACCGAACTCGGCTGTTATCTGATGCGGGAGCGCGGGTAAATCTCTCTTATTGCTGTCGGTGACAATGGTGTACTCTTTGGCCTCTCCAGCCACTGAAGCTCTTGCTATGTGTATTTGGTTACCGCTGCTGTATGTAATGACCGTATTTCCCACATAAGCTTCCGGGCTTTCCACCTGTTTGTAAGTCTTTATCTCCGCCAGTTGGTCTTGTGCATTGTAAGAATGCAGGTGGATGAAAGGCTCTGAGTCCTTATATTTCCTGGTAGACCTTACCAGCTGGTTCTTATCGTTGTATTCGTTTGTCCAAACGGTGCCCAGGCGGTTTTCTACCCGTGTTACCCTTCCTTGGCTATCATAGAACAAGTCAGTATGTAATGGCACCAATTCATCTTCTTTGATAATTACGCCGCTTATCCTGACCAATTCCTTTTTTGGGTTATAGCCATAGGTCAAGTCGATGGTGACGCCACCTCCGTTTGCAAAAGTCGTCTCGGACAGTTTCCGCTGGAGAAGGTATGTTTTCTCCGGAGCGGGTGCTTCCTCGTTGTTATCTGAACAGCCGGCGAAGATGAAGAGCACAAGCAGCAGGTAAAGTAAATTTGTTTTCATAAAGATGTATAAGGGTTTGAAAGATATAAGCCTGGTACATGTCGGCCCCAGACCACCCCGCAGGAGCTGCGCACGCTGCGGGGTTAATTAAAACCGTGTTTGAACAGCGTAAATATCGTAAAATTTTTATATAATGCATCTTTAATTTTATAGACGATCCTGAAAACAAACCATGCCCCACACCCCTCCCCCCGCCATCGCGCAATTTATATCCCGCTGGAAGGCCTCCGGCGCTTCGGAACGTACCAATTACCAGTTATTCCTCTCAGAACTTTGTGAACTATTGGGCGTGGAGAATCCAAGGCCAGCGTCCGACAAGGTGCACGAGGCGACCTATACCTTTGAGCGGCCCGTGGTGTTTGACGACGGCGAGGGCAAGACCAGCACCAACTTCATCGACCTCTACAAGAAAGACTGCTTTGTGCTGGATGCCAAGCAAGGCTCCGACAAAGCCTATCTATCCGAGGCGGAAATGCTGGGCGCGGAACGGGTGAAAACAAAGTCCGGGACGGCTTCCCGCGACACCCGCACCTGGGACCGCGAGATGAAGAAGGCCAAGGAGCAGGCCCTGCGCTACGCCCGCTCGCTGCCAGCCATCATCGACATGCACAGCCGCTTCGTGGAGAGCCAAGAGGGGCGAAAATGGATGGGGGAATTGCGGCATTTGGCGCAGGTGGAGCGGGTAAGCATCTCTAGAAGACGTCCCCTATGATGCAGGAAGCACTATAGCGTTTATTAGGGTAGCCGATAAGTATTTTTATGTTTAGTAGATACTGTATTCTTTACTTGGATTATAGATTAGATGACTTACAACATATTTATATAGCTTATTTTCAATGCTTTATAATAAAATAGGCCCATTTGTTCTTGTTATTTTTATAAATCTAATATAGTATATACTTTTTTCTTATATTGTATTGCAAATCTCTTTTCTAGCAAGCTTTGTAGTACATGAAGACTTTCATTAGCGTCATCCGTTGGTTCTTTGGACTTTTCTTTTGTTTAGGATCCATTGGCGGCTTTGTTAACGGTGATACGTTAGCCGCACTGATAACTTTGATAGTGGGGCTACTGCTGCTACCTCCTATAACAGCAGCGCTTTCTAAAAAGAAAGGAAGCAGCAAGAGCTTCTCTCCAGCCAAACCAATTAGCACCCCACCTTCTGCTCTTAATCTGACCCGAAGAGAAAATACCCTGCATAAAGAACAAGCAAGAAAGCTGGCAAGGCCTATAAGAATGGAGAATAAAACTACTGTGACAGAGGATAGCTCTATCATTGATGTGACAGGAGAAGCCTATAAGCTCAACTACAGGACACAAGATGCCACTAAGAAAGACCAGGATCTAGGGGTGCCTACCTGGAGCCACCAGTATGTGTATTCTTATGCTGAAATAAACAGGGCTACTGGAGCGCAGATTAGGTTTTATAAGCGCTTTAAAGAATCGTTTTTGAATAGTGTTTATCTTGATCTTGAAGGAAACACCAACTATGCATTCATACTCCTTTTCGATTTACTAACCAATGAGTATGAAAAGCATGGAGACCTTACTAAGTTGGAGGATGATCTGGCAGCTTTGGGGCACCACTACCCTAAAACAAAGTCTTATGCAACATCCTTCCTCATTCAGAAGATGGAGGCAGCAGGTGACAGGCAGGGGGTAGAAAGACTTAGAGGCAGCCAGTACAGTTATTATAACTCCTATCAGAGCAACTATGGCAGTGAGTATTGGAAGCTGGGAAGCAAGTATAAGACAAAGCTGGCGCTGACAGAGGAGGAGACAGTACTGCTGAACAAACTCTGGGATCCGGGGAATAATTTCTGTGGGGTTGAATTCTGCTTACTCGAGGTGAGCAAGCTTTACCTGGCCATTATAAAGAAATTAGGAGACAGATGTGCCGTAGAGGGATCGTCGCTACAAAATGAATTTAAGGCTGTGTCCGATGTAGTTGCCCGCAAGTATTTCAAGTACAGGAGTAATTCTAACAACTATAAGTATAGCATAGAATCAACCTCCAACGAGCTTTACGGTACAATTTTTAAGCATTGCGAGAATGCCGTCCGGGAGTATTACGGGCATAAACGGAAAGTAAGCACAGAGACTGTCTACCACACAATCCCAGAAGTAGCAGTCGTGTTTGAGGAGAAACTGACAACCAGGATCAATGCCATTATTCCCGAGCTGCTAAGCAGCATTAGCTTACCTGATGAGGCCACCGAAAATGAACTTAATGCCCAAAACACGACACGGTGGAAGACAAGGTTTGAAGAAATCGCCGGCAGTTCCAAAGGGTCAGACGGGAAGCAATTCATTAAGGACATTAGACAGCTTGGAGAACTTAATAAAAAGAACCCTTCGCTTGAGAATATTTATTTTGAAGCATCTAAGTTTATCGCTAAAACAGACGGCGAGGCCGCTTTAGTCCTTTATATCCATTACCTGTACTATGATTTGCAATCCGTTGCTTTCAATAACAAGCAATTCACCAAGACTGTCCAGAAAAGCTTGTTTAAAACTGAGGAGCAATTAAACGATTTCAAAGCCATCATCAATGAACTGATACGGGAGCGGGATTTAGAGAAGGCCGTTCAGGCTGTATCCAGCTTATATGCCCCTAAGAGAAAGAAAATACAGATCAACAGAGATGCCATAAAAGAAGTGCAGCAGCAGCATGCCGGTACGGTAGAGCTGTTGAATGAATACCTTCAAGAGGACGATGAGCCTGTACAACCTGATGCTAAGAATGGCCCAGCGGATACTATCGAAGAAGAAATCTCTTTTGAGAGTTTGATTCCAAGGGCGAAAGGTTCTGATGGTTTCTTCCTGGATAGCATTGCTTTAAGTGGCGTACAGTGTGATTTACTGCGGCTTTTTGCCGATAATAATTTTACTATTGCCCAGAAGGAGGTGGAGGTTTTCTCCAAAGTCAACAAACAGATGCGGAACCAACTCATCGATAGTATCAACGAGACCTGCTATGAACAGCTGGACGACGTGTTAATCGAGGAAGAGGGCGAGTATTACATGATCTATGAAAACTACTTTCAACAACTCATAAAGAAATGATAGATAATATCAAACCGAAGGAGGCCACCGCGATCGTTAATTCGCTCTTGGGAGGTGTTGTCCCTAAGATAGGGGTGCAGCACATCACCGTGGGGAGGTCCGCAGAAATAGAGGCTTTTATCAAATCCCTGGAGGACGTGAAGAACGGGCACAGCATGGTCAAGTTCTGGATCGGTGACTTCGGCTCCGGCAAGTCCTTCATGATGCACCTGCTCAACACAGTTGCCCTGAAGCAGAAGTTCGTAGTGGCCAACGCTGACTTCACGCCAGACAACAGGCTTTATGCTAACGACGGAAAGGCTGTGGCGCTGTACTCAGCTATCATGGACAACATATCCATCCAGACGAAGCCTGAAGGTGGGGCACTGGCCACACTGCTGGAGAAATGGATTGAGCAGGTCATTACCAAGACGGCACAAGACAAGGGCATTTCTCTGACTGAGATCAGGGACGAGCGGCACCTGCCTCTGGTCCAGGGCAGCATCATGCGTACTATCAATGAGATCACGGATGTGGGTGGCTTTGACTTTGGGATGGTGGTCATGAAGTACTACGAGGGCTACATCAGCGATAATGAGCAGCTGCGAAGGAGCGCCCTGAAATGGCTGAAGGGAGAGTACCGGACCAAAACGGAGGCCCGGCAGGACCTGGGAGTGCGCGAGATAATCCACGACCTGAATTACTACGACATGCTCAAGAACTTCTGTAGGCTGTTCGTGAGCATGGGTTACAGTGGGTTCATGATCAACCTGGATGAGGCGATAAACCTTTATAAGATTTCTACTTCCGTCATGCGTGAGAAGAACTATGAGAAGATTCTGACCATCTATAACGACTGCTTCCAGGGCAAGGTCAACAACTTCTTCATCAACTTCGCCGGAACGCATGAAGTGCTTGAGAATGAGCGCCGGGGTCTCTTTAGCTACCAGGCACTTAAGTCACGGCTGGAGACGAATAAGTTTGAGACGCTGGAAGTGCGGGACTTCTCGCAGCCAGTGATCCGCCTGATGCCCCTTAACCACAACGAAATATTCGTGCTCCTCAAGAAGCTGAAAGCAATTTTAGATTTCAACTATAAGGTGCAATTGGATATCACCGACGAAGAGATCCATCTTTTTATGGAGGAGATGTTTAACAAACCCGGAGCCAGCGAATTCCTGACACCACGGGAGGTGATCCGGGACTTCCTCAATATACTGAGCATCATCCGGCAGAATCCCGGTGTCGACAAGAAGCAGCTCTTCGGACAAATAGAGATACGCGACGAGCGGCCTGACGAGAGGGAAGTAGACAGTCTGGTAGATAATATTGAGGTGCTTTAATGCCTTACGAGCTGCTCTCTGAACCCATTCGCAGATATGTCCGTGACAAACGATGGGAGTCACTGCGCCCAATCCAGGGAGCGGCGATACAGCACATCTTATCCACTGATGCCAATTTTATCCTTGCTTCCAGAACAGCATCCGGTAAAACGGAGGCTGCCTTTCTGCCCATACTCTCCAAAGTAAACTTTAGGGAGGCGGGTGTGCAGGTGCTTTACATCTCGCCGCTCATTGCCTTAATCAACGACCAGTTCCATCGGATTGAAGAGCTATGCAAGTACTTGGATGTGAAGGTGACCAAATGGCACGGGGAGGCGAATAGGACTGAGAAGAAAAAACTGGTGCAGGCACCCGAGGGGATCGTGCTGATCACGCCGGAGTCACTGGAGGCAATGTTTGTCAACGCCCCCTACAGTGTCAGCGCCCTTTTCTCCAGCCTTAAGTATGTGGTGATTGACGAGATCCACTCGTTCCTGGGAACAGACCGCGGTATTCACCTGAAGTCCATTCTTTCGCGCCTAAGCAAAGTGAATAAAAACAGATTTAATGTAGTCGGTCTATCGGCTACTATTGGCGACTATACAGAGGCGAAGAAATTTACAGGGGAAGAGGGTAATACGAAGGTACTGCTGGACAAGACATCAAAGGAGATGCTCACCTCCTTCCGGTACCATAAGGGAGCCACTGCTGAACTGCCGGTGGAACTAATCAAAGACCTTTATAAGCAAACCTGCAGCCACAAAGTGCTCATATTTCCCAACAGCCGGGGCAAGGCGGAAGAGATCGCTGTTAAACTCAAGCGGATATCAGAAAAAGTAAATGGCCATCCCCACTACTTCTCGCATCATTCCTCAGTAGACAAGGAGGTCCGGGAGTATGTCGAGCATTTTGCAAAGCACAACCAGCGACAGAATTTCTGCATCTCCTGTACCTCTACCCTGGAACTGGGCATTGACATCGGCTCCGTCGACAAAGTTGTGCAGGTGGATGCCACTACCTCCATCGCCTCCCTGATCCAGCGTGTGGGAAGAAGCGGCAGGAGGGAAGGCGAAAAGAGCCAGCTCCTGCTGTACGCCACGGACAAGTGGAGCCTGCTGCAGTCACTGGCTTGCTGGCTGTTGTACCAGGAGGGTTACATAGAGCCTGTAAGGACAGCCGTGAAGCCATATGACATATTGCTGCACCAGGCGCTTTCCACTGTCAAGGGAGCCTCGGGCTGCATGAGGGAGGAGCTGACCCGAAGGCTAATGGACAACCACGCCTTTACAGAGATCACTGAAACAGAAATTCACGAGATCATCCAGGAGCTGGTGCAGCATGAGTGGCTGGAGGTACTCCACCGTGAGCTCATCATTGGTGTGGAGGGGGAAAGGGCTGTAAACACCCGGGAGTTCTACAGCGTCTTCAAGACAGAACCCAGCTTTAAGGTTGTGAATGCCGGAAAAGCAATCGGCCAGATACCGCTCACAGAGCAGGTGCGGGAGGATGAGAACATCCTGCTGGCGGCCAGGATATGGAAGATCAAATACGTGGATCTTAAGGCAAAGAAAATTGAAGTGACACCCGCTTCCGATGGTAAAAAGCCTATCTTCTTCGGGGGTGGTGGCACGGTGGATGCACGGGTTCGCCAGAAGATGCTTCAAATCCTTTTTGCAGACACTGCCTATTCTGAATTGGATGAGCCAAGCCAGGAAGCCATCGCTGAGCTGCGCAAAGACTTCGCGGTCTTCCCGCTTAGCGACCATAGTACCGAAAGGCCAGTTCTGGAGAAGGAACTTCAAACCACCTTCTACACCTTTGCCAGCACGAAGGTCAACAGGAGCCTTGCCTTTCTTTTGGATTGCCTTGACCTGGGGTACGACTATGACGAGCACAGCAGCAGCTTCACCCTTTCTGTCAGTCCTACCCTACTGGCCGACTTGTTTGAACAGCTGGTTCTCTTTATAGATGATGTGGACTTTCACCTAGAGCAGGCTGTGCAGCAGAACGAGTCCCTGCTGGATTTCTCTAAGTGGGGTGCCATGCTGCCTGTTAAATTCAAAGGCGAGATCCTTAAAGAGAGATACTATGATTTTGGGGAGGCGCGCAAGTTGTTAAGCAGCGTAAAGCCGGTGCCTAACAACACAGCTCCTGTAGCCTTAGAAGGCAGTCAATCTAAACTGACTGTGCATTGATTGAATATTAAATGTGTATCTCTTGTCCTACTAAACAATAACAATTTAAACCCAATGAGCACAGGCAACTACGACAGCTTAGTCTACCGGAAGCACACCACCCGAAGCGAGGCAGACAAAGCAATCAATTCCCTCAAGGGCATCCTGCAGGGCATAAAACTGGACGGAGAAGTCAATGCCTCCGAAGTCAAAGAGCTTCAGGGCTGGTGCACAAAGCACCATGACCTTGTCAACAGAAATCCCTTCAAAGAGCTGATGCTTCTGATAAACGAAGCAGTAAACGAGGACGCGAACAGGCCAGAGCTGATGGAGGACCTTGTCTGGCTGTGTCAGCAATATGAGCACAATAGTGTCTTTTACGATGCCGCGACAGCGGATTTGCAAATCCTCCAAGGCATCTGCCATGGTGTTCTTGCTGATGGGATGATTACTGACAAAGAGGTAGAGGAACTAGACAAATGGCTTGATGGCCACGCACACCTTGATACCTATTACCCTTACGATGAAGTCAGCAGCCTAATCACCTCAGTCCTGTCGGACGGGAAAGTAGACGAACAGGAGAGAAAGCGCCTTATGGCCTACTTCAATGAGTTTGCAAAACTGACGGATAAAGAGCTGAGCAGAAAGATCAGCAGTGAGATTGCCGAAATAAAGATTAGCGGTATTTGTACCTCCAACCCAGATATTCACTTTGACGGTAGAACATTCTGCTTCACAGGCCTTTTTCAGAGAGCCACCAGAAAAGAAATTGAGACGCAGGTGGCTAAGCTTGGGGGGCTTATCAGCGGCAGTGTGACGAAGAGCACAGATTATTTGATTGTAGGCGACAGCGGAAACCCCTGCTGGGCCTTTGCCTGCTATGGTAGGAAAGTAGAGAAGGCCATCTCTATGCGCAAGGAAGGGTATAGGATCTCCCTTGTGCATGAGTATGACTTTTGGGATGTGGTGGAGGACATGCACTAGTTATGAGTTCTTATAGCTTTGGTACACAGTCTTTCTAAGGCAGGCGTACTTGTTCTTTTTTTTCTTAATTTGCAATTCGCGAATCAAGAATTAAGAATACCATGAAGAAGCACAGCGGTATGCGTCCACAGGACATTGTGGTACTGCTTGATATCATCGCCAAAGGTGGGAGCCATTGGATGATGAAAGACATTGCCCAGGAGGCTAATATCAGCGCCTCAGAGGTGTCGGAGTCGCTCCATAGATCTTACGTGGCGGGGCTAATTGATAAGTCGAAGAAAAAGGTGATGCGGCATGCTTTATTTGAGTTCCTAACGCATGGCCTCCGCTATGTCTTTCCGCAGGAACCTGGCGCGATCGTGAGGGGGGTGCCCACTGCATTTAGCGCACCTCCTTTAAACAATATGATCATGAGCAATGAGAAACTGGTCTGGCCCTACGCAAAGGGAACGGAAAGGGGGCAATCGGTAGAACCGCTTTATCCTACCGTTGTGGAAGCCGCACTTAGAAACCCTAACTTACATGAATTGTTAGCATTAGTTGATGCACTTAGAGTGGGCAGAATACGTGAGAGAGAGTTGGCAAGCATAGAGTTAGAAAAGCGAATCATGAATGGACGGTAAAGCAGTAAACATAGGAGTTATTAAAAAAGTAGCCTATGGATTGCAGGAGCTTCGGCAGGAAATGGTATTTGTAGGCGGTGCGACGCTCAGTCTGTATGCCGACGATCCCGCAGCCGATGCTGTTCGGCCAACCAGTGATATTGATTTGAGTGTTTCTCTCGCAGGCTATGGAGCATGGAACAGGCTTCAAGAGCGTTTACAAGAGCTAAAGTTTCACCCGGATCCGCAGAGCAGCGTGATCTGCCGCTTCTCCTATAAGGGTATTACCATTGACGTGATGCCGGATGACCCGAAAATATTGGGTTTTAGCAATCCTTGGTACCAGCCTGGGCTGGAGCAGTCAATCCAAACTGCCTTACCAGGAGGAGAGCTGCGTATACGCATCCTGCCAGTAGCGTATTTCTTGGCAACAAAGTTTTCAGCCTATCACAACCGAGGCGGTGATCCGCGCAGCAGCCATGACTTTGAGGACATAGTATATGTCACAGACAACAGAGTAAGGCTTGTGGACGAGATTGCAAACTCACCAAATGAGGTGAGGGAGTATCTGAAGCAAGAGTATGGGGAAATATGGAAGAACCGCTATAGAGAAGAGATATTAGGGTGCCATTTGGGAGACCATGATCGGTTGCCGCTTCTAGAGGATAAAATTGAGAGAATATTACTGCTTTGAACACATTACAGAAATGGAAGTAGTGTAGGGTTAAAATATCTTCGCATACACTTTTTCTTGCCTAACTTTTTGATGATTATTAAGCTCTTGGTAGCTGCTTTTCATATCTACCTTAGAGGGATAGATGGGTTAAAATCTAATGAATTCATGGCATTTTTATAAAAGAATATTTGTTGTGAATGTAATATGTATATGGTAGAAAACATAAAAGACGTAACAGTTGATAATGAATTTAAGGTCAAATTCGATGGTGAGCTGCATGAGATTGACGCTAATACCTTCGTCAATTACCTGATCCATTTAAACTCTATTATCCAAGAGGTAAATAGGGAGCTAAAACCAGAGACAAAAATAGATGTAAAAATCAAGGCGCTGGAAAGGGGTAGCTTCTTAGTTCATATCGAGCTAATAAGAAATCTAATTTCATCAGTCCCAGGTTTATTTAATAGCGCCAACCTTACCGATGCGGCCAGTATTGTTGCAATAGTTAGTGGGCTTTACAATTTGAAACAATTTTTGGCAGGCAAAAAACCAGCTCAGGAAACTGCTTCAAATAATGGTGTAACCATTCAAAATCAAAATGGTGGGACTTTAACTGTCACCAATCATGTCTACAATATTTATACGACCAATTTCACGGTGAATGAAGCGATCTCGAAGAGCTTTCAAACGCTGGAAAATGATGAATCAATTGCAGGATTTTCTATTACTGATGTAGAAGAAAAGCCTATAATAACTATCCCTAGAGAAGACTTTAGCGCACTATCAGAGCCTAACCAAATAATAGAAAAAGACACTGATACCATTGATGTGCCGGACGCTAAGCTTAGCATCATCAAATTATCTTTTGATCCTAAGCTAAAATCTGATTTTTACTATGAAGGTCGGAAAATAACCGCCAAAGTGATTGATCAGACCTTTTACAGAAGTATTGACCAAGGAAGAAGCTTTTCTAAGGGTGATTCTCTTGTCGTAGTTCTAAAGATAAAACGAGTTTTTGATCAATCTGTGAACCACTACATTCACAAAGGCTATGAGGTTGTTGAAGTGATTCAACATATTCCAAGAGAGCAACAGCAGAATCTGTTCTAATAAATAGTTAATTATAAGCATGCTGGACCTAACATACTTATAACGGCAATTATGTTTAGGACACAGGAGCTTGAGGCATGCTATTGCTTGTCATAAGATGTTAGCAGCAAACCCACAGGCACCAATCAACCATGCCCGTGATGGGAAGGCAGCACCCCCGCCGGGCACCTGCCTATGGAGCTCCGTGCTCTTCAAATGAAAAAATGCGGCAAGCCGCTTTGGAATAGGCATAAGCAGCCAGAGAGTTTTAACGCCACCTGCACCTTACTTCAAGATTTCCTCAAAAAAGAACCTTACATTCATGGGTACTATGAAAGTGCTGATCATTGAGGATAACCGGGAGCTTGCGCAGAACATCAAGGATTTTCTGCTCCGTGAGGGCTACCTATGCGAGCTCTGCTTCTCTTTTGAGGAGGCGGAGGATAAGCTGGTGTCCTATTCTTACGATTGCATTGTGCTGGACATCATGCTGCCGGACGGGAACGGGTTGAACCTGCTCCGGCAGATCAGGTCAGAGAAGAATGAAAGCAGCGTCTTGATCATCTCAGCCAAAAACGCCTTGGATGACAAAGTCAAGGGACTTGACCTGGGGGCAGATGACTATATCACCAAACCCTTCCATCTCCCGGAGCTGCATTCCCGTTTGAAGGCTATCTACCGGCGCAAGTTCCTCCGGGCAGACAGCACCATCACCTTCCAGGAGATCAGCGTGGACGCCGCCGCCGTGGAAGCAAGAGTGAACGGCACGCTCCTGGACCTGACCCGGAAGGAGTTCGACCTGCTGCTTTACTTTCTGATCAGCAAGAACCGGGTGCTGAGCCGCCAGTCAATCGCCGAGCACCTGTGGGGCGACTACACCGACAGCCTCGACAACTTTGATTTTGTGTACCAGCATGTGAAGAACCTGCGAAAGAAAATCACATCCTCTGGCGGCAAGGATTACATAGGGACCGTGTACGGGTTAGGTTATAAATTTGACACAGGCCGCTAATGAAACTACCCAGGCTAAGGCTAATCGACCAGCTGACCCTCTGGTTCCTTCTCGTGACTGCGCTGGTATTGTTGGTTGGCGGTGTCATTGTCTTCCACGTCGTGCAAAGGGAAATCATCCGGGAGGATGCCCGCCGGCTCCAGGACACGGTCGAGCTGTTGGCCCGGAACCTGCGGGAAGGCACCGAAACAGGGCAGCTGGATGGCTACCAGGTAAACATCCAAGAACTGGACCCGGCGGCCCGGGAGATTCCCATGCATGTCAAGGACACGGTGGCCTGGTTCCCCCCGCACCAGCATTATGAGCGGGAGCTAAGGGCGGTCGCCTCTTATAAAATCAACGACAGGCACTACCAGATCGCCGCCTCCAACTTAGTGCCCGAGCAGGATGAGATAGCGGATGGGGTGGTTCAGTCCCTGGGCTGGACTTTTGCTCTCCTCCTGGTGCTGGTCGGGCTGCTAAGCCGGTTTCTGTCCTGGAGGATGCTCGCCCCGTTCAACCGGACCCTGCAGGCAGTGAAGTCTTTCTCCTTGACGAGGCAAAGCCCGCTTCGGCTCAGCCCCACCCGGACAAGTGAATTCAGGCTGCTGAACCAGTTCCTGGAGAAAATGTCCCGGAAAGCGGTGGCGGACTACCGCTCTTTGAAGGAGTTCACCGAAAACGCTTCCCATGAGCTGCAGACACCCCTGGCTGTTATTCGGGGAAAGCTGGAACTGCTGATGGAGACGGAAATCAGCGACAGGCAGGCCAGCCTCATACTGGCAGCCCATGAGGCGGTGGAGCGGCTCTCCAAAACGAACCAGGCCCTGACCCTGCTCACCAGAATGGAGAACCAGGAGTATAAGCCCACCGGGCCGGTAAACCTCAGCAAGCTCCTGCACCATGCCCTGCGTGCCTACCATGAGCTCTTCCTGATGAAGAGAATCGGTTTGGAAACGGAGATAGAGGAAGAGGCAGAGGTAAGGCTGAACGCCGCACTGGCCGACATCCTGCTCCATAACCTGATCAGCAACGCCATTCGCCACAACAACCAGGGCGGCAGGGTAAAGGTCGCGTTGACGTCAGCAAGGCTTCTTATCCAGAACACGGGGAGGCCCCCTCAGTTACAGCCGGAACAACTGTTTCAGCGCTTTAAGAAAGATAACCAGAGCGCTGACTCGATTGGCCTTGGCCTGGCCATTGTCAAGCAGATATGCGATCTGAACGGCTTTGGGGTGAGTTACCGGCACCGGGAAGGTTGGCACAGGCTGGAGGTGCTATTCGACGCGCCATCCCGGAAAATGCCCGAAGCCGCAGTTTAAAACCAGCCTGTTGGAGGGTAAGCCCTGAAACTTCAAGATTTCTATAAAGTCTCCTGCTTCATTTGCCCAAAATAAGTGGCGGACTTTAAACAAATGGAATTATGAGGCTCAGTTCAACATGCGGCTCCCTTCTTTTGCTGTTCATGCTCCCAGGCTGGCTTATGGCGCAAACAGCAGGGGAGATTGCCTTTTCTCGTCCTGCCATAACTGTTTTGGGCAGCGGAAATCATCAACACATAAAAAAACAAGCGGCATTATACCTCGATCACTTGGATATTCAGGAGAATATTCAAGTGACTATAATTTTATCGAAGAATCTGCCAAAAACACTGCATGGAATAACCCGTTCCTATCCTTTGAAGCTGGCAGATGCTGATCAGGTTATCCGGGTGTGGGTTGATGCTAATTTGAACAGAGAATATCAATCGCTTGTGCTAGCCCATGAAATGATCCACGTTAAACAATTTGCAAAAAAAGAGCTGGTAGCTCATGAAGACAGGATGATTTGGAAAGGCACAACATTCTACAACTTCGGCGACTACGACCGGCACACGCCCTGGGAAAAAGAAGCTTATTCCACTGATCAGAAATTAGCCCGGCTGGTTCCACGGGCAGCAGATAAAAACAATATGTTAGAAGCGAGTAGCAAACTTACCGTCAACACCCCCGCGAGCGATGATAAGGATTATGTGAAAATCGAACTGGATACTAACACAAAGAACTTAATCGCATGCTCTAAAACTTCCTGCGACTTATAAACCTGTTACTGTCCAATCCTTGAATAAACCGTCTCGCGAAACCCCCGAATCTCGATACTGAGTGAACCGGATCTGGAAGTCCCTCAGACACAGAAGCTCGGCGTACGCGTATTCCCGCATGGCCGTCTCCCGAATCAAAAGGGATTTTTTGTTTTTGAGACGGGTTGATGAGACAGGCTACGTCCAGGGTGGCACCAAGCATTAAACCTTGCAGCGCTGTGCCCTGCCCCCCTCTGCTTCATGAGGTCAATGTCCCTCATGAACCTAATGGGTCTCATTAAACTCATCCTTCCCATTATCATCATTAACCTCCTGAATCAACTTAGTCTCATCAAGTACAAAGGGGAGAAGAGCGTATCGGGAAGCGCGCATCCTGTAAATGGAGTTATTCTTTTGTTTCACTTACTCATCTCACGAAACAAAATCTGGATTTAAATTTTGAGACGGCAAAGTGGGAACCCCCGCCTATGGCATGCTGCGTTTGCGGGCGCTTCCGGCTCTGTCTTCCTGAAACTCATTTTACTGGCGTTTCGCGGGACTGCTATAGTTTTAGCCCAAACCATCCTGCACCTGCCAAGGCTTCATAGTAATCCTGGCTTCAGCACGTGTGGGAGGCAGGGATTGACGCAAAATTGCTTATATTGAAGAAGCAGGACGGAAAAAAGTAAAATAGCTTTGAAAACTTCTGGTCCTACACCCAAGTTGAAGCAGGCCACCTCCGTCCACAGGTAGATAACCGCCTGTTGACGCATGTCCCCGAGTTGTAGACAATGAATCTGAAACAACCATAGGAATGGAACAAAAGATCCTGGAGTATATTGCAAAGTACGTTCCGCTCACGGAGGAAGAGAAAGCATCTGTTCTGAAGGTGGTTCCCTACAGGACTTTCAAAAAAGGGACCCACCTGCTCAGGCAGGGGCAAGTTTCCAAGGAGTGCTATTTCAATATTCAGGGCTTGGTCAGGCAGTATGAAATCATCAATGGAGAAGAAAAGAGCACTTATTTCTATTCGGAGGGGGAGGCAATAGTGGCCTTTGACAGCGCCTCTAAAAATGCTCCCTGTACCTTCAGCTGGATTTGCGAGGAAGATACCACACTGGTTATTGGCAGGCTGGACAGAATCGAAGGCGCGTATGCTGAGAACCCCAAACTTGAGAAAATGTCAGGGCTCTTCATGAGCCGTGAATTTGGGAAGTATCAGAACCTGAGTTCCTCCTTCATAACACTGAGCCCCGAAAAACGCTACTTGCAATTATTGGAAAAAAGACCGGATTTAATAAACCGGGTCCCCCAGTATCACCTGGCAAGCTACCTGGGCATAAAACCCGAGACCTTGAGCAGAATACGGAAACGAATCTCCGGGAAACAATGACAAATCATGCTGTGAGCGGAGGTGCAGCGCTTCTGTGCCTCACCCAAAGCCACACGCCAAATGACAGCTCTGAAAAGGTCATGGGGATGATGAAAACGGCAATGACAGTAATCTTCAACAGAGCAAAGTCAGGGGCAAAGAGGCTAACCAGGCTGTTCATGCCATAGCCTACACCGGCACTCAGCAGCATCCAGGCAAACAGTTTTGGGATCCCGTTGACCTTCAGCAGAAGAAGGGCGAGGAAAATCAGGTGTAGGCCGAAGAAGATGAGCCCGACAGCAAAACCGTAGTGGTGCATTTTCAAAAACTGCATCGCCTGCGCGGCATACACGCCTGCCTGGCCTGCGTCTGTCTCAACCGGAACTGAATACAAGTCCCTGGCTAGAAACAGCCCTACAATGGCAAACCCCTTGACCGCAACATAAACCAGCCTCAGGCTAACCATCAACCATGCAGTGGACTTACCTGCCGAATGGAACAAAGCATACAGGGAAACCGACAGGAGAACATCCAGGATAATGA
>NZ_BAABHC010000034.1:0-1301 GCF_039541895.1 Pontibacter saemangeumensis | reverse complement strand
CTTTACATCCTATGTTTGTCACTAATCCTGTAAGTATCCTTTTTCCCTTTTGTTGATTGGGTTGAAAGTTTATCAGAAACAGAGAAAATGAGTATTTAAGCTGTAGACAAAAAGACTGGGTAGGGAATAAGATTCCTGCTTTACATGGGTTCTAAAAGCCCGCGCTTTATGACAATCCCCCTACCCGGCTTCTTCACCTTGAACAGTTCATTAGGCCCGGAGCCTGCATCAGGATGTTGAGTACAAGAGAAGCCATCTTTCTGTCACCTGAATAACCTAAGAACATGACATGATGGAGCAAACTTACATGGGTATCGATGTGGCCAAAGACAGTTTTGTGGTCGCTACAAAACAGGATGGAAGCGTCACCACTTCCCTGCACAGCAACGACAAAAAAGGCATCAGCAGCTTCCTTAAGAGCTTACCAAGCCAGAGTTGGTGCATCATGGAGGCAACAGGAGTGTATAGCCTGCACTTAGCTGTAGCGCTGTATGAAAAAGGAATCAGAGTATCTGTGGTGAATCCCCTGCAGATCAAGCGCTTTGCCCAGACCAAGCTCAAAAGGACGAAAACAGACCGGGTGGATGCGGCGCTGATCGCTGAGTACGGGGAGCGCATGCAGCCCAAGCTCTTCGAGCCGCCAGCCCCCTTCATGCGGAAGCTGCAGCAACAGCGCATGTCCCTGAAGCTGCTGGTCAAGAGCAAGCGCTCTTTCTCCAACCAGTTGCATGCCCTGGCGCAGCTAAAGGAAGCTGACAAAGCCGCTGTGAGGGCCTGCAAAGCAGTCGTGGCAAGCATAGAAAAGCAAATCGGGAGACTAGAGGAACAGATGCAACAGCTGGCAGAAGAGCACTGCCAGGAGCTGTTTACCTTGCTGCAGACGATTCCCGGCATCAGCACCAAGTCTGCCATCGAGCTAATTATTGTCTCTGGCGGGTTCAGCAACTTTACCTCGGCCAGGCAGTTCAGCGCCTTTATCGGGGTCTGTCCCTGCATCAACGAGTCCGGTACATCGGTAAGAGGATACAGGGGGATCAGCAGGATCGGGGACAAGAACATCAGGGCCACGCTCTACATGTGTGCCATGGCTGCAAAAGTGCACAACAAGGCTTGCCGGGAGCTCTATGAGCGGATGGTGGCGGCAGGAAAAGCAAAGAAGGTAGCCTTGGTGGCCGTGATGAACAAGCTGATAAAGCAGGTGTTCGGAATGGTAAAATCAGGAGAGGTTTACTCAGCGCAATGCTGAACGCAGCTGCTGGAATAAAAGCACAGATACACTTGCTTTTTAGCACAGTTCATAA
>NZ_BAABHC010000033.1:0-3496 GCF_039541895.1 Pontibacter saemangeumensis | reverse complement strand
CGAGGCGTCTTTTTTTACCCCGCCGAGCCGTTCGCTCCGGGGCGGGGTGCAAAGGTCGCCGGTTCCTGCCGAACCGCCAAACATTTTGCAATCTTTTTTTCTTTCTCTTTTCCCCAAGGCCTGTCGCCTTGGAAGCGGATGCAAAGGTAAGGAAACCTTTTCGATCCGCAATGAAAAAGAAGAATATTTTTTTACTTCCCTTCCCCACTCGGCCTGCTGCCGGAGCGGGTGGCAAAGGTAAGCAAGCTTCCCTTCTTTCCAAGCGACGGGCAGAAGTTTTTTTCCCTTTCCAAGCCTCTCTTCCAGCACCGCAGCACCCGTGTTACCGGCCGCCCCTTTCCGCCTCCTTCCGAAGCGGGATGCAAAGGTAAGAAAGCTTTTCTGCTTTCCAAGCAAGGCGAAAAGTTTTTTTTCCGCCACCGCCCTTTCTCTCAGCCTCTCCCCCGTCCCTGCCGAACCGGGATGCAAAGGTAGCCAATCCCCCGGCCTTTCCAAACACCGGAGCAAAAGAAATCCCACGGAATCAGGAACCGCCTGCGCAACCGCCTGAGAATCTACGGCATAATTTTAAAGCCCCGAATCCGGGAAGACTGCTCCCAAACCCCTAATAGATGAAGTATCAATCAATACCTAATAAATATATAGCCCTGGTGCCTGAGTACAGCAATGGTATCTGGCTCCGGAGGACATAGGGCGGTATATATAAACTGCCTTTTCGCGCTGCCTTCATTTGGGTGGTACGTTTGATAAATTTTTCCTATTGCAGTTAATTCTATTTCCCTACTGTAACACTTTATGCTATACAGCCTATTATCTAAAGCATATCACATCCCCCTATATGATTCGCTTTGTATATAGTTCCACCACCCATATACCCTCTTTTATAAAATAGCAGAGCCCCGGCTGTTCTGCCGGGGCTCTGCATTAAGGAATTTCAAATTGAATTTTCTAAGCGATCACTGCTTCTCTCCTTAAGGTACTTTTTCTGTCAGGGCCTACGGAGACAATGGTGATAGGCACCTGCAGATGCTCTTCCAGGAAAGACAGGTAGTCCTTGAAAGCCTTTGGCAATTCCTCCACTGACTCTATTTTGTTCAGATCTACTTTCCAACCGGGCAGTTCTTCATAAACCGGCTCCAGCTTTTCTGCCTCCAGCGAGTGCGGCACATGGTCTGTAACCTCGCCCGAAGCAAGTTTATAGTGTGTGCATACCTTGATGGTGTCGAACTCTGTCAGCACATCTGCTTTCATCATGTTCAGTTGCGTCACGCCATTCAGCATAATCGAGTACTTCAGGGTAGGCAAGTCTATCCAGCCGCACCGGCGTGGTCGGCCCGTGGTAGAGCCGAACTCGTTGCCGGCTTTGCGGATCTCCTCCCCTACCTCGTCTAACAACTCTGTCGGGAAGGGCCCACTGCCTACACGCGTGCAGTATGCCTTAAAGATGCCGTATACCTCTCCTATATGGCGCGGGGCCACTCCCAAACCGGTGCAGGCCCCTGCCACTAGTGTGGTAGAGGACGTTACGAAGGGGTAGGTGCCGAAATCCACATCCAGCAGAGAACCTTGCGCCCCTTCCGCTAAAATCCGCTTCCCGCTCTGGATGGCGCTGTTAATCATATACTCCGTGTCCACTAACTTCAGCGTACGCAGGTAATCCACGGCATCGAAGAAAGCCTGTTCCTGCTCGCCCAGTTCCAACTGCTCCCCATAAAACTGAATAATGCTGCGGTGACGGTCCACCAGTTTGTTGTAACACTCCCGGAAATCATCTGAGAGGATATCCCCCACGCGCAAACCCACGCGGCCGATCTTATCTTGGTACGTTGGCCCGATGCCTTTCAGCGTGGAACCGATTTTACTTGTTCCCAGCGCCTCTTCCGATACCCTGTCCATGACCCGGTGTGAGGGCAGGATGAGGGATGCTTTTTTGGAGATGAAGAGATTCTGTGCGGCATCAACGCCCCTGTCTGTCAGCTTCTGCATCTCGTTGCGGAACACGATAGGGTCGAGCACCACGCCATTGCCGATTATGTTTTGAATGTGCGGGTGGAAAATGCCGGAGGGAATCTGGTGCAGCACGTGCTTGGTTCCTTCAAACTCCAGTGTATGGCCTGCATTCGGGCCGCCCTGAAAACGGGCTACGATGTCATAGGTCGGGGCCAGTACGTCAACGATTTTACCTTTGCCTTCGTCACCCCACTGCAGACCTATTAAAATATCAACTGCCATTTAGTATTTAATAAATTGATTCTTTTAAGAATTGCACCGCAAAATCATCATTTGCCCCTCTCCTAACTTAGGAGCCTATTTTACAGTCGCTTATAATTAAAAGACCTAACAAAAAACTGATTACTCTCTTTTTACTCCCAAATGTAATGAATTTATTACATTGAATTATATTCACCGGTCACATTCTAAGAAGAGCATTATACGTTGTCAGGATGACCCATATAAACATCCTTACAAAGATTCAGCAATTCTGTTTGTTTAAGTGTGTTAGTCTGGTCACTCTTATATTCAGCCTCAAGCAGTTTCCAGAAGTGGATACCGCAGCTATATTGCCTCAATACATCATACATATCAAACCTCAGTTCTTTTCTGCTGAGTTTGTTGTAGAAGTATAGTGTTAACCGCTTATCCGGTAGTGAATCCCTTACCTCAGGAGGGATTACTCTCTTTGTAACGATCCCTTTATATAATTTATAGGACTGTTCTAAATAAGCACTTCCTACTTTAAAATCGACTTTATCTGGAGCTTTATCCAACATATAGTCACATAGATTATCAACAAGAGGTTTTAAGCCTTCAAAATTATATTGACCAATTATTTTTACCCAACTGTTCATACTTATAAAAGACTCTTTAAGACGGTTGTCTTCTAACCACTTTTTAGGAAACTGATTAAGTATGATGCTGAACACAGAATTGACTGCTTCATTATCAGACTGAAGTTTGCCTTGCTCAAAGATAAAGGTTACCAACTTTTGGAAATGTTCATCAGTAAGCCTTAAAACCAAGAATCGATCATACAACTGATGCATCAAATTTGGTTGTTTATAAATCTGTTCTATTAAAAAGTTTACTTCCTCAGCTTGAAGTTTTATATATAGTTCAGTTAAGTTATTTTCAATTAATTGCAATGTGTAGTTTACTTCCTTCTTCGTCTCACCTACTTGAAATTGAATATCCTGCATATCTTTTTTGGCTAACATAACCTCATTTTCAATACTGCGCTGTGTCGTAAGTACAGCCTTGCTTTCCTCCAAGTTCTTAGCTGACTTGTTCTGCTGTGAGTTGACGTATGCACCTACACCAATACCGGCTAACGCAAATAGCACACTCCATACCGCTAAGATCACTGTAACATTGGTTGATGTTGCCGCGATTTCGTTCGAGACATTAGTAGTTGAATGAGGTGTGTCGAAAATGACGGACAGTAAACTTGCTTAGCGGTTATAAATATAATGGTTCTTTTCATAGTTCATCGGGCTCT
>NZ_BAABHC010000032.1:0-1340 GCF_039541895.1 Pontibacter saemangeumensis | reverse complement strand
CGAGGCTGTAAAACTAACTGTTTCAAAGGGTTTTGAGTAACACCTTTAACGCAGATAAAATGGAAAATCAAGACAGCCTGGATCTGGAGAAGATCAAGCGCCGGTTCCTGGAGGAGTTCCGGAGCGGCAAACCCACCTTCGGCAAGGACGGAGCACTGGCCCCTCTTCTCAAACACTTTCTCGAGGCCGCCCTGGAGGCGGAGATGGACCTTCACCTGGGCTCAGAGGAGCGGGGGAAGGGCAACCGGCGCAACGGCAAGGTGAGGAAACAGGTGCGCACCTCGGACGGGACCATCGAGGTGGAGAGCTCCCGTGACCGCTCCTCTGGCTTCGATCCGCAGATCATCCGAAAGCGGGAGACGGTGCTGGCAGAGAACCTGGAGCCCCGCATCCTGGGCATGTACGGGCTGGGGATGAGCCTGCGCGATATCTCGTCTCACCTGAAGGAGATGTACGGCATGGACATCTCCCATGACACGCTGGCGGCCCTCACCGAGAAGATCGTGCCCCAGGTCAAGGAGTGGCAGGCAAGGCCGCTGGACGCCCTCTACTGCGTCGTCTGGCTCGACGCCGTGCACTACAAGGTGCGCCAGGAGGGGCGCGTTGTCAGCAGGGCCGTCTACAACATCCTGGGCATCGACCGCCACGGCCACAAGGAGCTGCTGGGCGTGTACGTCTCGGAGAGCGAGGGGGCCACCTTCTGGCTCTCGGTGCTCACCGACCTGCAGCAGCGGGGCGTGCGGGACGTGCTCATCGCCTGCATCGACAACCTCAGGGGCTTTGCCGAGGCGATAAACAGCGTCTTCCCGCAGACCGAGGTGCAGAGCTGCATTGTGCACCAGATCCGCAACAGCCTCAAGTACGTGGCCTCTAAAGACCAGAAGGAGTTCCTCAAGGACCTGAAGCCCGTCTACCGGGCAGAGAGCCTTGAGCTGGCCGAGCTACGGCTGCTGGAGTTGGAGGAGAAGTGGGGCAAGAAGTACCCCAAGGTGCTCGAGAGCTGGCAGCGGAACTGGGAGAAGCTGAGCACGTACTTTAAGTACTCCGAGCAGATACGGAAGCTCATCTACACCACCAATGCCATAGAGGGCTTTCACCGCCAGGTCAGGAAGGTGACCAAGACAAAGGGGGCTTTCCCCTCAGACATGGCCCTGCTGAAGCTCATTTACCTGTCCCACCAGAACATCAGCAAAAAATGGGTCATGCCGCTAAGCAACTGGAGCCAGACGGCCCAGCAGCTCGCTATCTGGTTTGGCGACAGGATGCAGCTGGACCTGAAGTGAAGACGGACAAAAGGGAAATGATGACACAGTTAGAATTACACTCCCGAACCTTATCAT
>NZ_BAABHC010000031.1:1136-12724 GCF_039541895.1 Pontibacter saemangeumensis | reverse complement strand
CTGTTTCTGATAAACTTTCAACCCAATCAACAAAAGGGAAAAAGGATACTTACAGGATTAGTGACAAACATAGGATGTAAAGTAGAACCAGTTTGTGGTACTTACAGCAATAGCTATTTCTCGTTGCTTAACCATTTCGCAGCAGCTTATAGAGCTGGTGGTTAATGTAGACATTTTCCTTGCCTATCTGTTCCAGAGACAGCACCCCAGTTGCCTGCAGTGCTTTCAGGTACCTGGAGGCTGCTTTCCGCTCCACTTTTAGACCGTTAGAGATGTACTCAATCTTGGTGTAGGGGTGGATGAAGAGCTGTTCTATTAGGTCCTTAGAGTATATTTTGGGGGCTTCCTGTTTTACTTTCTCCTGAACCTGGTTGAATAGGGCGTGTATGTCGTTTATCTGGCCGATGGTCTGCCGGGCTGTGCTCTCCGTGGCCTTCAGCATAAACAAAATCCACTCCGCCCAATTTTCTTTCGTTCTTACCTCCTGAAGTAGCCGGTAGTAATCGCTTTTGTTGTCGATGATATAGCCGCTCAGGAAAAGGATCGGGATCTCCAGCAACCCCTGCAGGATGAGGTATAGTACGTTGAGGATCCTGCCCGTCCTTCCGTTCCCGTCATAGAAGGGGTGGATGCTCTCAAACTGGTAATGCTGTATGGCCATTCTGATCAGGGGCGATGTTTCCCCGGGCTCTTCGTTTAGGAAGCGCTCCAGGTTCCTCATCAGGTTCTGAATGACCTCTCTGTCATCGGGCGGCGTGTAGATAGTCTCCCCCGTCATGTCATTCTTGAGCGCCGTTCCGGGCAGCTGCCGAATGCCCGCCTGGTTCTCCTCCAGTATAGCCTGTATACGGCAGATGCTGTTGACATTTATAAATCCTCGTGTCTGTATTTCATCATAACCAAACAGCAGCGCTTCCCGGTAGCGCAGCACCTCCTTTGTGGCAGGATCTGCCCGCACGGAGGTTGCCGTCAGGGCTTGGTAGAGCTTGTCGTGCGTGGTAATGATATTCTCCACCTCCGAACTTGCCTGTGCCTCCTTGAGCACGATCGCGTTAATGAGGATGCCCTGGTTAGGCAGTGTTTTGGCCAGGCCTTTCAGCTCTGCCAGGGCTACCGCCGCCCTGCTCTCCTGCTTTAAAATGGTTATGGACTCTATCTTCTGGGAAGGAGGGGGCAGAAGAGAAAGATCATTGAAAGGTTTATCGGGTGCTATGGCCATACGAGGAGTTTGTTGTGAGACAAAAGTATGGAAAACGGTACATGAATCATAGTACATGTACCATCATGGTACATGAGATAAGGAACGTGTACCATAGTGGGATATATAAACGCTATTGCACTGATCACAGAAAAGCCCTCTGCTGAACATGAAAGTAGTTATAAGCGAAACAGCCCTTGCAGCCTCTTGGAGGGGTTGTTTTAGTACTTTGACAGGAACGGAGACTGAAAAAACCCAGCATTTTAATTCCTCAGTACCGGAAAGAAAAGTGCGAGGATGTTGAAAATAAGTCCCAGCACACAAATGACAACAGTCCAGAATATCGCCTTCCGACTGAGGGGCGGCCCGTTACGCAGCATGGTGATTCCCAACGGCACCAGTGCGACACAGAGCCCAATGATGCCGATCGCCCGGATTTCAGTACCCTTGAGCGTGCCGAATGGCACCATAACCATCAGACCCAGGGCAATGGAGCGGAGCAGATTAAGCGTGCCGGAGCGATAGGCTCCAATGGCCAGTACAATCCAACCAGCCATAATGGCCCCATTCAGGTTCCGGAACACATGGAAGGGCCGATAAGAATCCGAGACGGCTTGCCACGCCAGCTCCCGGCTCTGTACGTGAACCAGTTGAAAGGCCAGGTGGTCGATACCCGCATGGAAAGTGCGGGTAAAAAGCCCCAGAATAGCCAACGTGCCTCCCCAAATCCCCCATACCCTGCTCCAGGCTCCGATAAACGTTGCCAGGGAAATGATCCCAAAACACAGGATGACGCTGCCTAAGGCATAGCAACTGTAAGCGGCAGTGATGAGGGTGGGATGCGCCTCAAATGCCTCCAACTGCTGCGGGGCAAAGAAGTGAAACTGAATGCGAAGCAAAGCGCCGGTAAGAATGAGAGCGGGGCCCAAAATCAAGCTGGCTCCCCCCACCCAGCGGCCGGGAAATACTGCTGCTTGCGGTGCGGGCCCTATCAGTTGCTGGTCAGAGTGTGGTTCAGGGGATTGCTTCTGGTTGTCCATGCCCTCTAAATTAGCGTTTTCTGCTTTCAAAGCAACAGGGTGTAATTCATATGTTTATAGGGTGAGGAGATAATATTTAGGCATCAGTTATGCATATCAATGATAGTCATGTAAGAACCCTGCTGTTTATAGATAACTTTATTTGAAGCCTGATTTTTATCGGTAAGGGAATTCGGGTAAAGTACCTGCTGCTAACAAAACTAAAACGCCGGCTAGCCATCATTTAGCCAAATCATTTTGCTTAACATAAAGCAGCTTATGGGCTATAGCAAAAGGAAGGTTCCCCGTGATGGGGAGCCTTTGTTGTTCGATAACGCCGATTATGTTAAATGAGAGCCCTGATGTACCAACGTACAATAGCCTCCTAACACTTTTCGATTCTATTTAAGAAGACTGCTTAGGCAAAAGAACGCACCGCTTGCCACGGTAAATAATTAGACCAGTTATGTGACTTCGAAGGGTAATGAATTAATCTTACCGTTAGGCGTTGACAGACTCAATAAAACCTAACGGCTAAATTATCTTTACCTTTGCATCTTAAGAAAGTTGAAATAGTTTACTGAATGCTAAATTATTTCACAAGGCGAAGGCGGTACTGTTTCTATAACTCTCCATAAATACGATATTTCATATTCGCCTCCATGACCAACAAAATGCAAAACACTACTTTCAGCACCAGAACCAAAGGGAGCATTTCTATCTGGAACAACAATGGACACATCAGAAAGCGGAAAAACGTCATTTGCTGCGGCTAATACCGCATTTGCAATAGCGGGCTCTAAGACGGAGGCTACTGCGCCAATCTTTGAACCTTTTTGCCATCCTGTTCCTGGAATCTGGGATATTATAGCACTCAAAGTTCCGTGAACCTCTCTTGTAGCTTTGGCATATTCTCTGATAGCTTCCTCTATTCCAGAGAGATCGCCAAGCCAATCTTCTTCTATAAGGAAGAATCCTGCACTTATGCTCATGGGTAAGGAATCGTTGGCAGCTAGTTCAACATTTGCTACAACTAATTCCATTGGTACAACAGTACCATCTTGGTAGTTGCTACCAAGGTCGGATAGACCTTGCGGCGGAGTTGTTTGTTGTTCTACGGGCTGTCCTGTCTTCTGGGATGTAGTAACAACTTTCAGGCGCATCGCTTCATTTGCCACTCCTTCCCCTTCAAAAGGCCACACTCCTTCGTGTTCTGTTTCATCTACACATCGAACGCTTGTGATGACTAATGAGTAATTTAAGTGACCTACTTCGCCTGTACGCCAAATCTTGCCGTCACGATGCCGTTGATAAATAGTATTAGCGGCTGCGCCAACGATATCAACAGTAGCAGGGTTCTGGTCTATCAACTCCCATCCTGTTATTGGTGTGCCTGTGTAGCGCCAGATTCTGCCGTTATTGTGCAACTGATACAGAGCTCTGTCTGAGGATGTACAAATTTTCTGTGTTGCCGGATTTTGATCAAGTTTAAGCCAAGTTGCCATACTTTACTTTATAATGATTTAAAATATTTAAAATCAGATTAATTGGTTGTTATCATAGCTAATGATAGCCCCTTTTTCTTTAAGAGAACCAATCCCAAAATGAATTGAAATCTGATATTAAATTCAGGAATAAATAATAACTAGTATTGGAAAAATGCGACATTTATAAAACGTACAACTTTTGCACATCTTTAAGTGCATTCGTTAAAGAAAACATGGGACCATCTTCTGTATCTTCCTTAAAACAGATCAATAATTTTTCTTGCTCATCAAGAAATTGAGCAGGACTCATCCCAACAACTTTGCCGAAATGATTGATAAAGTGCGATTGATCGTAGTAGCCTGTTTCATGCACAACATCCAATACATCCTTTTGGTAGATAGCCAATTGCTTGAAAGCATGATTAAACTTTATGATCTTACAATACGCTTTCGGTGAAATGCCTACTGCTTCTATAAATTTTCTTTCAAGGCTCCTGGTGCTTATTCTCAATGTTGTTGCTAACTCCTTAATAGATATATTGCCTTTGGACAGTTTTATTAAACTGTTAGCTTCGGCAATGCTGTGGCTTTCACGCCATTCCTTCGCTATAATTCTTTTGCAGAGGAACCCTTCAACAAGAGAAAGCTGCTTGGCGGGATCAGGCTCCTCGATCACCTGCTGGTAGAGTATGGATGCTTTACTACCCCAGATATCTTCTAACGACAATACTTGCCCTGTCATCTCATGCTGAGGGATTCCGAAGAACTGGTGAATGGCGTTGGGAGTCAGCTCGAACCCGATGATGTTAACCTCGCCTCCCTGAACCCAATGGTGCGCAATTTCAAATTGCTGGCCTGAAATAAACATATCGCCACTTTCAGACCTTTCTGTGGAGCTAGGTCCTCTAGTTACGTATTTCCCGCTCCCCCAGAATAAGGAAATGAATACATTACCGGTTGGAATAGCGGTCATAGATGACAGCCCGTTGGGACTAACCGTAAACCGATGAATCTGCTTGACATATGGTTTTAATAGCAGATGCTGAGGTTGAAGTATTTGCATCGTTTATCTAAGAATAGTGAAGCAAAAAATTAAGAAGCCACTACCAACAGCTTATTTGCTCTAAGGCAGACATTAGAAAGGTCGTGCAACAGCGGGTCAGGTTGATATGTCTGTTGTAAACCTGGTGCATGGTCAACTGTCAATCTGTTGTAGAGCCTGGCACCGACAGCCATAACAGGTAAGCCAACATCAATTTCCGACACGGCTTCGCTCGTCTTCAGAGCCTGTCTCCCGTTTAGTAGCCGCTTTGACATTTTTGTCCCCGAGGTTGCGGGTGTAAGTGAGCCGTATTACCCGGGGCTCATGGATATTGAAGAACACCTGGTCCAGGTTTGCCGATGGGTAGGCCAGTTTGATTCTGAACCGGTTGGTCCAGAAAATATCGCTGATGGAGAAGTCAAACGCGCCCCGCTCTTTCTCCAGCTTCTTTTGAACCCCGAAATTCACCGCTCCCGTACTGGTTTGCTCAAACATGCCAAACAGCGCCTTGATTTGGTAGAATCCTGTGAGCTCCATGCTGAAATCGGCAGGAAGCTTGAACGTCTGGGTAGCGTTCATCCTGCCATAGCGGCCGGAGGTCTTCAGCTGCATGCCTTCGTACGCCGTACGGCTTTGCTGCCAGACGGCAGCCAGGTTGTATTGCATCTGCCACCAGGAGGCCACCGTAAACGGCAGGCTCAGGTTGAGGGAATAAGTCTCGTTCCTGTCGACATTGGCTATATACACGTTCTGGATGTTGGTGCCGGGGTTCAGGCGGACCATCCAGTTGATGGCGTCCCTGTCATGGCTGGCCTGCAGGGAAAGCATATATTTACCTTTGAGCTGGTAGCCTGCCTGCACGGCATCGGTGATGGTCGGCTTCAGCGCCTCATTCCCGGACCAGAGGGAATAAGGGTCTTTGAAGCTCACGAAAGGCACCAGGTTATTGAAGGTCGGGCGGGTGATGCGGCGGCTGTAAGAGAACTGCAGGCTATTGTCCCCATTCAGCTCCCTGGACAGGAAGAGGCTGGGGAACAGGTTATGGTAGCTGCGCAGCACGAGGTTCTTTTGGTCGGGGCTGTTGATGTTGGTGAAGGTGTACTCCCAGCGCAAGCCGGCCTGCAGGGAAGTCTTGTATTTTCCCTGAAGATTCAGGTTCGCGTAGGCAGCCACGATATCCTCAGACATGTCGATCTCCTGGCTTAGCTGAGCGTCCCTTACCCAGCTTTCCTGCAGTCCCCTTTCCACCGCCACCTCATTGTCCAGTCTGGTGAACGTGGCCTTGGCGCCCGTCTCTATTTTCGTGTTGTCGGCTGTAGTGTAGGTATAGTCCGCTTTTGCCACGCCAATGCGCATGGGAGTGGCCTTGTCAACCCTTATCTCCTCCCGGGCAGTTTCCCCGCTCCCCTGGAACCGGTAGTGGATGTCGTAGGCCGCCGGGCTTGCATTATCATACAGCAGGTAATCCAGGTCAATGTCAATATGCTGTTTCTCTCCGAGCGAGTGCTTTATGCTTAAGTTTGCCATGAGGTGCCGCCAGCGGTTTATCTCGCGGGTGTGCTGCGCTATCAGTGTGGGCGGTTTCTGCCCTTCCTGTATCTGAATGGTGTTCAGGGCATCAGTATCCGTTTTGTTAGAAAAGCCGGAGACCATTCCCCCAAGGACGGTTCTGGGGCTTACGCTGTAATCAAATCCCACGCGGGACGTGTGGTTGATGACCTTATAGGGGCTGTCGCTCACAGAGCTGGTATGGGTAGTGGTGCCTTGATCAGTTACCGCACGGATATTACCCAGCTCGTTCCAGTTGTGGTTATGGGACCAGGAATAATCCCCGAAAAGGTTCAGTCGCTGCGTGCGGTGGTTCAGGCTCAGGCTGGTTACGTACTTTCCGTACCTCCCGTAGCCCGCGGTTGCGGAAAGGGAGCCGTTGGTGCCGTAGCCGGTGTGCTCTCTGAGGACAATGTTGATCATCCCAGCGTTTCCCTCCGCGTCATATCGTGCGGAAGGGGTCGTGATAAGCTCTATCTTCTCTATGTTGGCCGCGGTGAGGCCCTCCAGCATCTGAAGAACCGCAGCGGACGGGAGGCGGCTGAGCTTGCCGTCCACCATCACCTGCACGCCTGACTTGCCGTTCATGGAAAGCGCGCTGTTTTGCCGGTCTATGGCGATGCCCGGAGAGCGCTCCAGCACCTCCAGCGCCGTGGCCCCTGCAGCCGTGATGCTGCTTTGCACATTTACCACCAGGCGGTCAATCTGCTGCTCGTACAGCGGCCGTGTCGCTTCTACGGTCACTTCACCCAGGGCCAGCGCATCCTGTGTCATCCCAATGCCGGGCACCAGGAAGTCGGTGCCCGCCACAGTGAAGGCCGGCGAGAAGGCCGGTTTGTAGCCGACCATGGAAGCTTTTATGATATAGGAGCCTGGTGCTACCTGATCAAAAGAATACCTCCCCTCCATGTCCGTGATGGCGCCTTTCACCAAAGCGGAATCCCCTGCCTGCAGCAACAGTGCATTTGCGAAAGACAAAGGCTTGCTTTCGGCCTCTACCAGCAACCCCCTTACCTGCGCCTGGCCAAGTACCTGCTGTGCCTGGAAAGCATAAAACACAAGGCAGGCGCAAACTGTTGTAAACTTCCCCATAACCTCCTTCATTTCTTTATCCTTAGAGTGCTACTGGCAGTGTTCTTTAGCGAGCATCCCGTGTTAGGCTATCACTTAACCTGTGCTCTGGCCAGGTTTAGGAAACCCGGCTTCGGAGGGTCAGTCGTGGCGCACGGCTTGAGTTGCATGCCTGACTCTATAGGGTAGTGCCGAATACATGATGTGCCTGTCACATGATACGGTGCTTATAAAAGATTACTTTGAAGGCACTCATGCCGTTCATACCCACTCTGCTTTGCCGCAAACGTCTTCTAAAGCGAACAGACGGTCAGTTCGCCCCGGTTCGTAACTGTATGCCTAAGATAGGAGATTGGAAGAAGGAATAATTGTAAAAACCCGTCATGTGAGCGAAATTTTGAAAGGCTCCTTATTCCGTTTCTTCCTGCAAAAGCCGTTTCAGGAATGGAGAGTCCTCCTGCAGGAACTGTTTCGGGTTCATCTTGATGAAGCGCCTGAAGTCCTTGTTGAAGTGAGCGGCATCATAGTGCCCCTTTTCGTACACCACATCAGTCAGCAGCCTGTCGCCTTTCCCCATGACCAGATTGACAGCCTGCCGCATCTGAACCATCTTGGCGTAGTACTTGGGCGAGACGCCCATCTTCTCCAGGAAGACACGCTCCACCTGCCTTTCACCCAATCCCAGCAGGCGGGCCATTTCCGTTACGCTTACCTGCCCCCCGCGCTGCTCAACCCACTGCGTCAGGCAGTAAACGTCATCTTTCAATATCTGATGCACCGGCAGATGTGTCTCAAGAAACCCCTTGACCAGGCTTAGCTTTGCGTGGATATCCGAGGCGTTCAGGATTCTGTCCGTGTGCTCGTTTTCAGCTGCGGCGTCTATGGGGGTGAAGCGGTCGGTGAATGTTCTTAAGGGGTTTCTGTAAAGATGATACAGCGCGACGGGGTGGAGTTCCACAAAGATGAACTCTACATAGCCAGAGCAATGGACCTGCATTTGCTCCTTGCAAATATTGCCGCCCACCCCAAAGCAGGTCATCACCTTTTCGGTATGGTGCTTGTACTTTAAATCCGCTGTTTCCGCGTGGGCATAGATGAGATAGGCGCCGCTGGCCACCACGGGGAGCACGTACTCGCTGGGGGGAGTGCTGTAGTTGATCAGGTACTTCTTCACGATCGGGAAAAGCGGCCCGGCTGTAAATACTTCGACATGGCGCATATCTTCAATAGGTTGTTTTTCGCTTCCCTGTTTGAGGCCAGCAACAGAAGCCTTCAGTTCAGGATTCGAGTAAAGTATAGCATCAGGTGCACATCTATTGTATTTTACTTGTTTTTATTTGGATAAGTTGTTCCTGGTTAAACTGTAGAAAAGGGCAAGCTTCAAAACAACTGAGTTGGGGAGCGTATCATCATAAGCTAAGGTTACAAAAGATGGGAAACTCTCAGGCTTTCATCTGGTCGCCTTTAGGTTAACCTATTTCAGGCCGAGACACAGTCTCTTGAAACGGCGGGAAATTGAGATGAAAATCACCTTTGTGGGGCTCAGGCGGCCAGCGTAACGATTTTCCCTTGGTTTGCGAACGGTTTGCAGCAAGTTTGCAAACCAAGGGACACAGCACAGGTAAACATCTCTGCTGTGTCAGCTGCTTTTTGAATGGACAGTGCCTATTTCCGCCAGATCAGCATGCAGCAGCCTGTAAGAGTGGACGCACCGCCACTCTTGCCCTATACTACCATGGTTGCACCCGGTTTGCAAACCGGGTGCAACCATGGGCATCAGTCCCATGAAACGGCTATTTTCTCTGATTTGCGACAACCCGTATTTTTGGGGGCCAGTTCCTCTAACCGGGGGCAGGTTCAACTGCCTCAGTCACACCCCGAGTAGGTATACACGCTTTGATGAGCTCCAGCCTCTCCCTCTCTTGTCTCTTCCATCTCCGTCACAAAACCGGAGGAATTGTATTGATAAGTGTAGTGGGTGATCTCATCTTGCTGGCTAACATGCACGGATGTTTCTTTGCCGGGGTTGTTTCTGCTTACGCCAACCGTCAACATGCCCTTCGCGGCATAAATAACGTTAAGGTTGTTGTCATAGTCCTCATAGGTCGTGGTGCCTACAACCTGCCCGTTCCCGTCATGATGCGTGACCCTGCTGATATTCTCACTATTGCCGATGTAGGCGAAGGTCCTCTTGGAGCTGCTCCCATCGCCAGCTTCAGCGATTTCCGTTACTCTTCCATTCGTGTCGTAGGTGTAGGTCTCAGTGCGCAAGCCGCTGCCGTCCCTATGGTCGACCGTTTGAGCCAAGGCTCCGTCAGGGTTGTACGTATGGGTTTTATAGCCCTCGATGCGGCCGCTGTCCCAGATATAATCCTCCCTTACCAGTTGGTGGCTTGCATTGTAGGAGAAAGTGGAAGCCTCAACGAGCTCGGATGGCATGCCTTCTACCTCTGTGACCTTTGTAACGTAGCCCTGGCTGTCGTATTCTACCTTTGTGGCAGATCCGTCCGACACTCCATTCTCATAGAAGGAAACCTCTGTGAGTTTGCATTCACTTGGTTGGGGAAAATCAATCTCATCGTCATGGCAGGAGGCAAGCAAGACAGATAGGATCAACAAAAGCCGGCGGGTTTTCACTGTAGGAAATGTTTTCATAGGAAACGGTTTTGAATGTCAGTAAAGCAGATCTTCTTTCATATGGATCGCATACCACTTTGCATTCGCTGTATGTTCACACAGAAGAGCCCGCCTGAGTAAAAGTAGACAGAATCTTCATCAAAGTAAATACCTGAAAACCAGTTCGATGTCAAAAAAAAGCCTTGCCTGCTGAATTCGCTGAACAGCGGCATCAGAGGGGTTTGCACGGGTGCTGCTTCAGGTGCTATTGTCCCCGGTGCAAACACAACTGCAAACCGGGTGCAAACGCTAATTGGCCGGAGTCAGGCAGGCTCATGCCTCCTTCGCCTGGCCTAGGTAGCGGTAGCAGGTGGCCCGGCCGATGCCCAGGATCTGGGCGATCTCCTCCACCGTCTTGGTGCCCGAGCCGAAGAGGATGCGGGCGGAGCGGGCCTTCTCCATCGCTGGCTTTGACAGACCCGCCGGCCTGCCGCCCTTCTTGCCCCTGGCCTTGGCAGCTGCCAGCCCCGCCTTCGTTCTCTCCCGGATTATCTCGCGCTCGAACTCTGCCAGGGAGGCGAAGATGTTGAAGGTGAACCTGCCGGTGGGGGTGGCCGTGTTGATGCCGTCCTGCAGGCTCACGAACTCCACCCCCCTCTCCTTGAACTCCGCTACCAAATCAATCAGGTCCCTGAGCGAGCGGCCCAGCCGGTCGAGCTTCCACACCACCACCGTGTCGCCCGCCCGCAGCTGGTTTATCATCTTCTCCAGCTCCGGCCGCTCCTTGTTCCTGCCTGATTTCTTCTCGCGGAACAGCTGGCCGCACCCGTAGTGGGTGAGGGCGTCGGTCTGCAGCTCCAGCTTCTGGTCCTGTGTCGAGACACGGGCGTACCCTACCTTCATAAGCATCTCATTAACTCATCTCAAATATAGCGAATGCATTTTGATTAATGAGACGGCAAAACGGGAATCGGCATATGCCCCCGGCGCGCTGCGCTGGCCGTTTTCGCGGATGGGCCTCCGGGCGTCCACGGATCCCGTAAAACGGGGGAATAATGATACGAAACCCGCGGTTGCACCTTGTTTGCAAACCGAGTGCAGCCAGGGCAGACCGAAGCGGGAATAACGGTAGATCCGCACCTATAGGCTGCCTCTGGCCTCTCCGGCAGCGAAAGCGCTTCTACGTTGGGAGGCGACTGACATAGTAGAGGTATTTACCTGTGCTTTTCCATCGGAAGCAAACCTGCTGCAAACCATTCGCAAATTAGGTGCAAACCTAGGGAAAATCGTTACGCTGGCTGCTTGAGCTATCTACAGGTGATTTTCATCTCAATTTTCCGCCGTTTCGCGGGACTGCTATAGTTTTAGCCCAAACCATCCTGCACCTGCCAAGGCTTCTTAGTAATCCTGGCTTCAGCACGTGTGGGAGGCAGGGATTGACGCAAAATTGCTTATATTGAAGAAGCAGGACGGAAAAAAGTAAAATAGCTTTGAAAACTTCTGGTCCTACACCCAAGTTGAAGCAGGCCACCTCCGGCCACAGGTAGATAGCCGCCTGTTGACGCATGTCCCCGAGTTGTAGACAATGAATCTGAAACAACCATAGA
>NZ_BAABHC010000031.1:0-935 GCF_039541895.1 Pontibacter saemangeumensis | reverse complement strand
TCAGGCAGTATGAAATCATCAATGGAGAAGAAAAGAGCACTTATTTCTATTCGGAGGGGGAGGCAATAGTGGCCTTTGACAGTGCCTCTAAAAATGCTCCCTGTACCTTCAGCTGGTTTTGCGAGGAAGACACCACACTGGTTATTGGCAGGCTGGACAGAATCGAAGGCGCATATGCTGAGAACCCCAAACTTGAGAAAATGTCAGGGCTCTTCATGAGCCGTGAATTTGGGAAGTATCAGAACCTGAGTTCCTACTTCATAACACTGAGCCCCGAAAAACGCTACCTGCAATTGATGGAAGAAAGACCGGATTTGATAAACCGCGTGCCCCAGTACCACCTGGCAAGCTACCTGGGCATAAAACCCGAGACCCTGAGCAGAATACGGAAACGAATCTCCGGGAAACGGTGACGACTCACGCTGTGAGCGGAGGCGCAGCGCTTTTATGCCTCACCCAAAGCCACACGCCAAAAGCCAGCTCTGAAAAAGTCATGGGGATGATGAAAACGGCAATGACAGTAATCTTCAACAGAGCAAAGTCAGGGGCAAAGAGGCTAACCAGGCTGTTCATGCCATAGCCTACACCGGCACTCAGCAGCATCCATGCAAACAGTCTTGGGATCCCGTTGACCTTCAACAGAAGAAGAGCGAGGAAAATCAGGTGCAGGCCGAAGAAGATGAGCCCGACGGCAAAACCGTAGTGGTGCATTTTCAGGAACTGCATCGCCTGCGCGGCATACACGCCCACCTGGACTGCGTCTGCCCCAACCGGAGCTGAATACATGTCCCTGGCTAGAAACAGCCCGACAATGGCAAACCCCTTGACCGCGACATAGGCCAGCCTCAGGCTGACCATCAACCATGCAGTGGACTTACCTGCCGAATGGAACAAAGCATACAGGGAAACCGACAGGAGAACATCCAGGATAATGA
>NZ_BAABHC010000030.1:0-6062 GCF_039541895.1 Pontibacter saemangeumensis | reverse complement strand
TGCAGATGGGGGGTCTTCTCGTCCAGGTGCAGCACCAGGCGCACCACGTTCTCCTTGCCGAACTCCTGGGCCACGAACTGGTAATTGGCCTTCAGCCAGCCCTTCATCCGCTCCGGGTCCGCCTCGATGGCCTTCATGTCCTCATGCGTGCCGGTGAACACCAGCGAGAGCGCCCGCACCGCGTCCTTCCGGATGGCGGTGGTGCCGGTGTAGCCCTCGACGATCCGGTCCGTGATGGCCAGGTGCAGCGGCTTGGCGCAGTGCCCTGTGACGGCGAACGCCTGGTTCAGGTGACGCCGCCCGGCGTCGGCGTTCTGGAAGGTGTGCTCGTGCCCCTCCTTGCGGTCGATGTGGTGGCCCAGCCCCGCTCCGGAGGCGCTCATTTTCTCGGCGTGGAAGACGGCGAATCCCATGGCAGTCTGTTTGGTTTTGGCATGCCCCCCAGCCCCGCAGGGCCCGCGGCTTCGGCACGAAGTCTAGTGGGCTATACTTCATGTGAAGCATTACACTTACGAATATACGATTTCCTTCCTTTTTCGTGGCTTTTTCTTCCCTTTTGTATTTGGTCCTGGTGGTTGGGTTTGCGAATTTCTCTTGTGGCCGGTTTCTGCGAGGCTCTAAACAACAAATTCTACGCATTTTGAGCCCTTTACTTGTAAAGGTAAACTTGTGGTTTCCTTGTAGGAGTTTTTTTATTGCTCATAAAATACTGTATTACAGTTATTTAAGAGCTGTTTTAAAATTAATTTTACGACAATTTGAATACCTTTTTACGACAATTTGAATACCCTTAAGCGTACTTTTTACGACAATTTGAATACCCTTGAGGACTACTAATGACATTATTATTTGACAAACTAATAACTTTGTCTAAATTCACCTCATGGAAACGACTAAACCCACCCTCTACCAGCCGAATGTGATTACACAGGCCCGGTATAGCTTCACGGAGTATGAAATGCGGGTGCTGATGTATGTTGTCAGGCAGATCCAGGACAAACTCAATCGGAACGACGTGGAGTTTAACCGAAACATGTTCGGAGAGATTGACTTTAAGATTCAGTTTTACCTGGCTGATATGATGGTTTCCGAGGGGGAGAAGAACCACGCTCGCATACGCAAGGCATTGAAGGACTTGCGGGATAAGAGTTTTGAGGTGGAGGATGAGAAACAATGGTTCAATGTCGGCTTCATCAACTACGGGCGCTACAACAAGGACGCGAAGAAGTGGGAGCTGCAGGTCTCTTTCCTGCTCATGCCTTACATGGTCTCCCTAGCGCGGGGCTTCACCGCTTACCAGTTGGAGACGATAATGCACCTGAATACGCACAGTCAGCGCCTCTACATGATGTTTAGCCAGTACCATGACACAGGCATATTTAGGATATCAGCCGAGGATCTGCGCTACAAGCTTGGCCTGGAGGACAAGTATGAGCGCTATGGAGACTTTAAGATTAGGGTTTTATCTGCTGCAGAGAAGGAGCTGAAGCAGCTTTTTGACGCTGGTAAGTCGGATGTGTGGGTGAAACTCACGGATGACAAAAAGGAGCGGGGAAAAGAGGATTTCGACCGAACACTAACCTTCAAGATAGTTCACTCAGAGCGCAGGTTTAACCAGATAGAGGAAGCTAAAGCAGAGTCCATGCGGTATTGTGCTCAGATGCTCAAAACAATCCTTCCAGAGGCCGAACTGTACTGCAATAAGCTGTTGGGTTACCTGGTGGAGAAGAAACGGCTTAAGCCGTTCTCTGACCGCCTGGAGCGGCTGGAAGATCAGGCAAGGGAAGAAAGCAAGCCGCTTACCTCATATGGCGGTCTGCTGCGCCACATCGCCAAGGAGGATTTCAAGTACCAGGGCTAAATACAAAAGGGAAGAAAATAGCTTCTGTGTGTTTGGTCATCAGCTGCATTCCTTAGTTAAATAACCTCTTCCACCATCCAATCCTGGGCGGCTCTGGATGCGCTTCTTCTAATGGCTGTGGCGCGGCCAGTAAATAGGTTTGCTTTTCGACAACGCTTAACAAACGATTGATTTCTTCTCTCGCTTCCCTTTCGCGCTGCTCAGCTTCACGGCGGCGGCTTTCTTCAATAGTTGTCTTTTCCTCAGCATGCTGCAGTTTCAGCTTCAAAAGCTCAATTTCAACTGTTGCATCACCTGTTTTATGAGGTGTTGCAACCTGTTGCTTTCTGTTGCTTTGCGACACTGTTGCAGGCTGGCCTTCTGCGACAGGTATCTTGAATGATTGATAGACCCTACTTAGCTCACTTGTATCAAGAACAGGGCTGCCATCGCTATCAAAATCCTTGCTGAGCTTGCCTATCTTAATATGGCGATGCAGCGTACTGCGATTCTTTCCAGTTAGTCTTGCTGCTTCTGATATGCTTATTTTTGCCATGTTGCACGCTGTTGCTTGCCACAAGGTAGCAACAGCTGCAACCTGTTGCAAATACTTTAAAGGTAAACAAAAGGGAAGAGAGAGTATTTCTCTGGCAGCTGGCTTCGTGAGGCTGTCTTATGCAGTAAATGCGCAATACATAATCTGGAATCCGTATTCCGCAATGCGCATTGCGCATCCCCTTATTTGTCCGGAATTGCACCCAGCCCAGAAACCGGCTCTATTTAACATAAAAGTAGTTATACCGCAAACAGCCCCCACAGCCTGGAATCGGGGTCGGAGGTTTTGGTACTCTGGCGGGAGAAGCAATCGTCTGAAAAGGTCAGCAGCAGCTCTTGTTCTGCTGGATGGGCGGGCATGGCACTGTGCCATAAGAGCAGTACACGCAGCAGTCCCCTGACTTGGGTTTCAGTACGGTGCGGCACTGCTCGCATTCGTAGAAATACTGGCAGGCATCCGTTGGCATCTGCTCCTCTTTCCTGTGCCCGCACTCCGGGCAGGTGAGCACGGAGGCTGTCTTTGTCTTATCCATCATGGCTTCTTATCCTCAATAGCCACAGTGTAGCCTGTTTTCTTCGCCGCCTGCAGGATCTGCATGGGCTTTACCTTTGTGCTGTCATACTTGATAATGGCACTGCCTTTCTCGTAGGAGGTGCTCACGCTGAAGACACCTGTCAGCTTACCTATTTCCTGGTTCACATGCGCCTCGCAGCCCGCGCAGGTCATGCCCTTAACCTGCAGCTTTACCGACTGTGTGAAGTCCGTTTGCACGGTGGCAGCTTTGGCAACGGGTTGTTGTTGCCTATAGAAGGCTCCCGCGTACTCCGGGAAGGCCAGCAGGAGCAGTGCCACGCAGCTTACGGCCAGCAGGAACTTGTTTGATTTCCAAAAAGTAGGGTTCGCCTCCCCCTCACAGGCACAGGCAGCAGCTGATTTCCTTGCCTTTAACCGCTGGTACCAGGCCAGGGCCAGTACAGCCACAGTGATGCCTGCCAGATAAGGCCTGAAAGGTTCCACCCACCCGAAGGCGGAGATGGCACCGGTGACGCCGCCTACCAGGGCCAGCAAAGGAGCGATACAGCAGAGCGATGCAAAAAGGGCCGCCAGCAGGCCGGTTCCTAATAGTCTTATCGGGGATGTTCTCATGATAGGGATTATGCTTGTTCTAACTTACTGCTTATATGCTTGAAAAGGGGTTTTATGATTTCCAGGTGTTCCTGCTTCAGGGAGTAAAAGATCGTTTGCCCCACTTTTTTGCTCTGGATGATGCCACCGTCCTTAAGTTTGCGCAGCTGCTGCGATACGGCGGGCATGGTCATCTGCAGCACGTCGCTTAGGTCGCACACGCACAGCTCCCCCTCCTCCTCCAGCAGGTAGAGGATCCTCAGCCTCGTCTCGCTGCCAGCCAGGCTCAGCACCTGGCTCAGCGTCTGAATCATGGTCTCTGCAGAATTCAGCTTCTCAGCGCACAGCTTCAGCCGGTGCTCATCGGCATATACCCGGATACATGTTTTGTCTTCCTTCATTTCAAATATTTATACAACAAAATTACAAACATAAAAGTATTTAAGCAAATACTTAAATAAGTCTAACCAATACGAACTTGCTATGAAATACGATGTGTTTGTGATTGGTGCCGGGATGGCCGGTGCCGCTGTGGCCAAAAAGTGCGCGAAAGCAGGGCTAAAGACTGCCATCTCCGACTTCCGTCCTTATGGAGGAACCTGTGCCTTGCGGGGGTGTGACCCAAAAAAGGTGCTTATAGACGGCGTAAACCTACGCGAGCAAGTGCGGCTGCACCTTGGAAAAGGGCTCACTGGAGATGTGAAGGTGAACTGGCAGGAGCTAATGAAGTTTAAAGAGACTTTCACAGCACCAGTGCCGGAGAACATGGAAAAGGGTTTTAAGAAAGCCGGCATAGACACCTACCACGCACCCGCCGCCTTTCTGGATGAATCCACCTTACAGATTGGTCAAGAAACTGTTTCCGCTGAAAAGATAGTGATAGTGACTGGCGCACGCCCAAGAGAGCTGGATGCCCCAGGGGCAGAGCACACCATCACAAGCGATGATTTCCTGAACCTTGAGGCGCTGCCGGAGCACATCACCTTTCTGGGAGGCGGCTATATTTCCTTTGAGTTTGCCCACCTTGCCGCACGCGCAGGCTCCCGCGTCACCATCATAGAGCACGGCACCCGCCCACTGAAGCACTTTGAGCAGGACATGGTGGATGAACTGGTGCGGGTATCAGAAGAGGCAGGCATTGACATAAGGCTGAACTGCCAGGTGCAGCGCATCACCCAACAGAGCAGCGGTTATGAAGTTAGCCTGGAAGGCGAGGCAGGCAAGGGAACACTTGAAACGGGGCTGGTAGTGAGTGCCATTGGACGCGTGCCGGAAGTAGGGCTGCTTGACCTGGACAAAGGCAACGTAAGGCACGGCAGGAAGGGCATTGAAGTGAATGAGTACCTGCAAAGCACCTCCAACCCCCGCGTATATGCAGCCGGAGACGTGGCAGACACTGAAGGCTTGCCCTTAACGCCTGTAGCCGTTTATGAGGGCCACTTCCTGGCAACGAACGTCATCAAGGGAAACAGCAAAAAGGTGAACTACCCGGAGGTTCCCACGGTGGTCTTCACCATTCCGTCACTGGCCTCTGTGGGGCTTACCGAAAGCCAGGCGAAAGAGCAGGGGCTGGACTACAAGGTGAACACCCATGACGCAAGGCAGTGGTTTAACGGCAGAAGGCACCGCGCCCATGCCTACGCCTATAAGGTACTGGTGAGCAAGACTGACGGAAGCATACTTGGAGCGCACCTGGTGGGTCCGCTCGCGGAGGAGACGATCAATATTTTTGCTTTGGCTATGAAAGCAGGGATGAAGGCAAGAGACCTGAAAAGTTTTCTTTTCAGTTACCCTACCATGGCGTCAGATGTAAGCTATATGGCATAGCACGCTTTCATCTTCATTGAACATAAAGTGCTTTTGAGCAGGTACGCTATAGTCCCATGCCCCGGTCTTTCTTCGGGCGCTGCTGCTCCTCCTTTACGCCCTGTTTCCTTTCTTCTGCTTTCTTGTAGCTGTTGGCGTAGACATCCATCACTTTTTTCTCCTCCTCGCTCACGGGTCTGCCCAGCAGGGACTTGACAAACAGCGTCACCGTCTCCTGCAGGATACGGAGCCGGCTCTTTACCTCCTTCAGCTCCTGCTGCAGCCTGGATATCTGCCGCTCCTGGGCCTGGAGCTGCTGCTCCCTGCGCCGGAGCTCAATGGCCGCGTCCGTTTTCTCCTTTGTGGCCGATTTAAAGCGCTCCTGAACCTTCTGCTCGTACTGACCAGGGTTTAGCCTGTCCAGCGCCGTGAGCTTCGGCAAATCGCCCAGAACGGCCTGCTGCGCCTGCTGCTGCTGGCCCAGGTACCAGCCTTCTGAGTTGTGGGCGGCCTTACTCCCCCGAACGCCCCTGGAGAGCCCGAAAGGCGCCATGGCCTGGGCGTAACGGTCCTGCCGCTGGCTCATGTCCTGTTTGTTGCCAAGAATGGTCTTGGCCGTCAGCTTGCCCTCCCGGAGCGGCACCACCACGGCGTGCAGATGGGGGGTCTTCTCGTCCAGGTGCAGCACCAGGCGCACCACGTTCTCCTTGCCGAACTCCTGGGCCACGAACTGGT
>NZ_BAABHC010000029.1:0-925728 GCF_039541895.1 Pontibacter saemangeumensis | reverse complement strand
TGTCTGTTGAGTGGCCTCATGGTTGTCTCTTGCCCTGCGGGCGTTTAGTTTCTATGTATACAGATGCGGGGCGTCCCTCTGAGGGGGCCCGCCCTTTGGCTTTGCTTACAGATAGCCGGCTTCCCCGGCCCGGGGCCCTGTCCTCAGGGAGGAGGCGCGAGACGGTGGAGGCCGTGATGCCGAGCCGCTGGGCGATGTCGTGGATGGTTACCCTGGGGTTTTTGTCCATATGTCTTGAGTAACCTGGAGGCCAGCCTGTAACCTGCCCGGTTGCTTACTGCTCGTTGCGCGGTTTGCCGATGGTGGCCAGAATACCCCCGTCCATGGTGAGCGTGTCGACCGGGCCGAGGTTGATAACGTCCAGCTCGCGGCGTCCAGGGAAGTACTCGGCGCAGCGCGGGAAGGTTTGCAGCGTATGGGGTGTACTCTCATCTATCGGCATTATGCTGCGTAAACGTTTGCGCAAATTACGATTAATTTTGAAAAAAACTATTTTACAACTTTTCATTATTACATTTTAGAGCAAAAGTGTGCCTGGGTAAGTAAGCACTGACATTTTTTATAATATGGGTTTAAGCTGAACTGAACCACATTTTTAAATTTATTTCAGAAAATGTTTTAACAATAATTGTGATTGGGCAGGAATGTTCATATCATGCAACCGTTTGCGCAAGTAATGGTTGCATGATTGTGAGTGATTAGTCATTATCACAGGGCTGGCAACTTTCAAAATGGGAATGAGGCGGAAGCGGTAAAAGCATCAAAGCGGCTTTTTACATTGACAAGCGGCCTACGAAGGCAGGGACAGGCAGTGAGAGACTTTCAATTAAAGTAAAATTATATATCACATTCTTAACTTGATTATTTATGCGAAACGCTCTACTCTGGAGGTCGAAATGTCTGTTTACCTTCGCTTTCTTTTTTGTCGCGATAGCAGGGGCGCTTGCCCAGGGCTTTGCTGTCACTGGAAAGGTGGTTGATGAAAACAATCAGGCACTGCCGGGGGTGACAGTGCTCGAAAAGGGTTCCACCTCGAACGGTGCCGCAACCGATATCGGCGGCAACTTCACGCTGTCTGTTCCAGACGGCAATGCCGTCCTGGTCTTCTCCTATGTCGGCTACGACCCGAAGGAGGTGCCAGTCAACAACCAGACCACCTTCTCTGTTACCCTGACTCCGGACCAGCAGGCCCTGGAGGAAGTGGTGGTGATCGGCTACGGAACTGCCAAGAGGCAGGATCTGACTGGGGCTGTCACCTCCATGGCTGCGAGAGAGATAGAGAAGATACCCGTGTCAAATGTCGCGGAAGCCATGACCGGTAGAATGGCGGGCGTGCAGGTGACAACGACTGACGGTGCCCCGGGGGCAGAAATCGTGATCCGTGTGCGCGGCGGAGGATCCGTTACACAGGATAATTCCCCTTTATACATTGTGGATGGTTTTCCGGTGAGCAGTATCAATGACATTGCTCCTGCCGATATCGCCAGCATCGACATTCTGAAGGACGCGGCCTCGGCGGCTATATATGGTGCCCGCGGCGCCAACGGCGTTGTGATCATCACAACAAAGAGCGCCAAAAGCGGCAAAACCAATGTGTCCTATAATGGCTATGTGCAGGCAAGGACCTTACCCCGGAAGTTAGAGGTGCTGTCGCCATACGAGTTCGTGCTGGCGCAGTATGAATACGCCAGGCTAAGAGGGACAACCGATCTGGAGAACTTCAGCAGGTATTTTGGCGTGTACGAGGACCTGGAGCTTTACAAGAGGCAGAAAGGGACTGATTGGCAGGAGGAGCTTTTTGGAGACCCTGCTATGTCGCAGTTTCATAACCTGAGCGTTACGGGAGGAACAGACAAGACTAAGATGAGCTTCAGCGTGACGCATAACAAGGATGAAGGTTTGATGGTGGGCTCTGCCTACGATCGCACGTACCTCAACTTTAAATTGAACCACGAGATATCCAACGCCTTGAGGATTGACCTGGCTTCCCGTTTTTCGAACACCAACATAGACGGTGCCGGTACCTCAGGCGGTTCCAGCATCAGGATATCAGACGGCATCACGACACGCCCCGTGAACGGCATCGCCGACGCCATCGAAATAGATCCGGCAACAACTGCAGGGGCAGATGACGATTACGATCAGTTCCTGCGGAGCATGATCAGCCCGCCAGAACTTGCCAGGCAGGACTACAGGAACAGGCTGACCAAAACCCTTAACATGAGCGCGGCTTTGTCGTGGTTCATGACCAAGGACCTGATGTACCGCTCTGAATTCGGCGCTGACTTCGTTTTTGGCGAAAACAAACGCTATTTCGGGCCCCTAACAGGTGAATCCCGGAATGTGGGCGGGAACATGCCGCTGGGTGAAATCACAAATTCGCAGGGCCAGAAATACCGTTGGGCCAATACCCTTAACTATACCCTGAAAGCAAATGATGTGCATGACCTGAACCTGTTAGTGGGGCAGGAAATGATCCAGAGCTCTGGTTTCTCCAGGTTCCAGCGGGCAAAATACTTTGCTGAGCATTTACAGCCGGAGGTGCTTTTTGCCAACATGGCGCTGGGAACCCCTGACAGGCAATCCACGAATGTGGATGTGGAAGACCATCTGCTCTCCTTCTTTGGCCGTGCCAACTACCAGTTGATGAACAAATACCTGCTTACCCTGACATTGCGCGCGGACGGTTCCAGCAAGTTTGCCAAGGGCAATCAATGGGGCATTTTCCCGGCTGCGGCGGCGGCATGGCGTATTTCTGAAGAAGATTTCATGAAAAGCCTCCCACTGGTATCAGACCTGAAAATGAGGCTGAGCTATGGCGAGGCAGGCAACAACCGCATCGGGGACAATGCTTTCAGAAGAACCTATGCCATCTCCGACAACAGGACGATCGGATTTGGCGATGTTGCACAGCCTTACTATGTGGCATCTTCAAACGTGCTGGTAAACCCTGATCTGAAATGGGAGACAACCGTGACCAGGAATGCCGGCCTTGACTTCGGTATACTGGACAACCGCTTGTCGGGTACTTTTGATATCTACTGGAACACGACAAGCGACCTGCTGGTGGAGTCGGATATTCCTGCATACCTGGGTTACACCAAGCAGCTGCGTAACATAGGCCAAACGTCCAACAAAGGCTGGGAACTCGGCTTGAACGGAAGCATCGTAGACACAGAGAACTTCACCCTTACCGGTAGCTTTAACATAGGCGTGAATGAATCCAGAATCGACAAGCTGGATGGTGTGGATAGCAGGGCATTCATGTCGAACTGGGCTGGCACTGACCTGAAGGGGCAGGATGACTACCGGCTGAACGTGGGCGAAAACGTGGGCCTGATGTACGGCTTTGTGAACGACGGATTCTACACCGTGGATGACTTCCAGTCCTATAACCCTGCCACCGGAGCTTATACCCTTAAAGAAGGCGTGCCCAACGTGGCCTCTTACCTGGGGGGCATCTCCTTACGGCCCGGCGTGATGAAACTCAAGGATCTGGACGGCGATGGCACTATCACTGCGGACAATGACCGCCAGATCATCGGGAACGCCACCTCCAAGCATAGCGGCGGCTTTGGCCTGAACGCTACTTTCAAAGGGTTTGACTTCTCTACCTTCTTGAACTGGGTATATGGCAACGACGTGTACAACACCGGCAAGATATCCTTCAACATGCTGCACAGGACAACCTATGGCAACATGCTGAACACGATGAACTCCGACAACAGGTTTACCTATATAGATGAGGCAGGCCAGCTGGTGACAGACCTGGAGGAACTGCGCGCCCTGAATGCGGATGCAACCATATGGTCGCCATTCTCCATGGGCAATGCCTCGCCGGTGATGAACTCGTGGGCGGTAGAGGATGGTTCGTTCCTGCGCCTGAGCAATGTCACGCTGGGGTACTCTTTGCCCAACGCCCTGACGTCTAAAGTTGGCATGAAGCAGCTGCGGGTGTATGGCACTGTTTACAACGCATGGCTGTGGACCAACTACTCAGGGTATGACCCGGAGGTGAGCGCCACCAGAAGCAGCTCCTATGCAGCCCTGACGCCCGGTGTGGATTATTCAGCCTACCCAAAGAGCCGCACCTTCACCGTTGGTGTCAATGTCAACTTCTAATTCCAATCATCAGGTATATAAATTGTTCATGCGATGAAAAAGATAATCTTATATAGTGCTGCAGTGGTTGCGCTGCTCTTTACCTCTTGCGATGACTACCTGGAAACAGATTCCCCGTCGTCTTTCACCCAGGATTACATTTTTAGCAACGAGGCAGACGCGGCCAAAGCTGTTTACGGAATCTATGCGCTCTTCAACCAGGATGCCTATACCTCCAGGCTTTCCAGCAACTTCATGGGGAACACCGACACCGAGATGGGGGGCGTAAGCGCCTCCCCCGACAACAACCGCCGGGATATATGGTCTTTTGAGGCGACAGCGGGAAACCCAGATGTGCGGGTTGTCTGGAACAATGCCTTCAACGCCATCAACAGGGCAAACGAAGCCATCGAAGGGATTGAGAACAGTGAGCTCTACAAGCAGGGAAATCCCATGATGAAGCATCTGCGGGGGGAGGCGCTTGCCTTGCGGGCCCACTGGTATTATTACCTTGTGAACCTGTGGGGAGATGTGCCGCTTAAACTCACACCAACCAAGGCAGGGGATGAGTTCTACCTGCCCAAAACAGACAGGAACGAGATTCTGACGCAGCTTATAACAGATTTGAGAGAGGCGGAGCCTGATATGATGTGGGCCGACCAGCTGGATTATGGCATAGAGCGCGTGAACAGGGAGTTTGTGATGGGTTTGATCGCCCGCCTGTCGCTAACCCGTGGAGGCTATGCGCTTTACCCGGATATGTCTGCGAAGAGAAGCGCCGATTACCTGGAGTACTACGGGATTGCCAATGAATATGCGAAGAAGCTCATCAGCCTGAAACCGCATACGCTGACGCCTGATTTTGGAAAGGTGTTCCGCAACCAGGTCGAGTATATATCACCTGAGAACGAGGATGTGCTCTTCGAAGTCGCTTTTCACCCGGGTTTTGGCGATGTCGCCTGGAACAACGGCGTCAGAGTGGATGCCGGAACCCACCCCTATGGTTCAGGCTCTAACTATGTGAGCATCCCGGCCAGCTATTACTATTCCTTCGACACGCTGGATACACGGCAGGCTGTAACTGGCTCTTTGGTTGCCTATGATAAAGAACTGTTAGAGCAGCCGGTAAACGTGGCCTCGATAGCCCCGGGCAAATGGAACCGCCTGTGGCTGCAAACGCCTCCGGGGGCGGCAAGTGCCAAAGGCACAGGGGTAAACTGGCCGGTGATGCGGTACGCGGACGTGCTGCTGATGCTTGCCGAAACGGAGAACGAGCTGAACGGGCCAGCAGGCGTGGCGGCGGATGCCCTGAAGCAAGTGCGGCAACGCGCTTTCAGGCAGGAGAACTGGACAGAGAAAGTGGATGAGTATATAAGCCGGGTGTCTGGCAGCAAAGAGGCATTTTTCCAGGCTATCGTAGACGAGCGAGCCTGGGAGTTCGGCGCAGAGGGGATCCGCAAGTATGACCTGATCCGCTGGAACCTGTACGGGCAGAAGGTAGCTGAGACAAGACAAACCCTTACCGAAATGGGGCTCGACACCTACAACAACGCAGGTGAGTATGCCAACCTGCCGGGCGTACTGTACTACAAGCGCAACGCCGACGGCTCCATCACCTACCTGAATAAGTTCAGAAGCGTTGACCCTGCCACCATTCCGGTGGTGGACTCGCCCAACAAGGGAGACAACCCGAACGGCTACTACAGCCACACCTGGCTGCGAGGAAACATCAATACGACCACCATGGAGCCTGCAGACTATATAAGCAGGAACTGGAGAGGCTACCGTGACGAGACAGGGGCATCGGCAGTACGGTATATCCTGCCTATCCCGAGTGAGACTGTTACCGGGAGCCTGGGCGTATTGGCAAACGACGGGTATGGCTTCTAATCAGGCACCGCGTGATGTAACTGTCGAGTGCGTTAAAGCCAAGGCTCCGGGGCGTCGGAGGCGTAATCAAAATTTTCCCAGCTACTTAAAGATATTGTTGATGAACTATACATACAGTACGATGAAAAATGTGTTTTTCGGGTTGTTTGCAGCACTGCTGTTGCTTACCGCCTGTGAGAAAGACGAAGAATTAGTAGGCCCTGACCGGCTTTTCAGGCCGGTGCAGAAAGGGCTGATGGAGTCGCAGGGAAACTGGATAATGGCCTCCTGGCAAAAGGATAAAGAAGCCATTGCCTACAAGGTGGAGCTGAGCCGTGATACCTTTAAAACAATTGCCCTTACGCTGGAGGTTGATACAAACCAGGTCTTGTTGGAGGACCTGGAGTGGGATCAGCTGTACCAGATACAGGTGCAGGCACTGGCCCAGGATCCGGCTAAGAGCTCCGGCATGGCTTTTCTCGGCGAAATGAAAACCGCCAAGTTCCCGACCATCCTCATCTCCCCTACGGCGAACGATGTGACAGATGTCGCCGCCCTGGTGCGTTGGACGAACAGCGGGGAAGCGGCCACTGCCCTTAAAGTGCTAAGAGCGGATGACCAGTCGCTGGTAAAGGAAGTGGAGCTGACAGCGGAGGATCTGGAGAAACAGAGCAAAGTAGTGAACGGACTGGCAGGCGCTACAGAGTATGTTATATATGCATATAGCGGCGAGACAGTGAGAGGATGGGAGAAATATACGACAAAAGCGGCCCAGGAATACCCGGGGAGTAACATCATTGACCTGCGGGGCATTGAAGACAACCCCAGTATACTGCAGGAGACGCTGCAGGGCGATGTGCCGGCCGGGAGTGTCGTCATCCTGCAGAGAGGGCTGACCTATACCATCTCTTCTACCACGTTATTGAAAGGTGCCCTTACCATCGTGAGCGGGCTTGGCTTTGACCCTGTCGCAAAAATCAAGTTCAGCGGCAATTTTGATTTTGAGGCTGGCAGTACGATCGACTCTATCAGGTTCAGTTCTCTCTCCATGAGCGGCGACTTCGGAGGTGGCTACGTGATGAATGTCGACAAGCAAGCCACTGTAGGCAAGGTGATATTCAATGCCTGTGAGATCAAAAGCTTCCGGGGCGTCGTTAGGATCAAGTCCTCCTCTCCGGTGCTTATCTCCGACTTCACCATCAACAACAGTGTGATCGATAGCATCAACGGCTATGGTGTCCTGAACGTGGACAACACAGCGGCCAGAGTGGAGAACGTGAAAATACTGAACAGCACCATCTATAAGGCGCAGCAGGTGTTGGTGAGCAAGTCTGGCTCCAACTCAGTCCTGATCCAGAATGTCACCTTTAACGAAGCCCCCCTGAGCGGCAACTACCTGGTTAACTACAACAGCAACGATGTGGCGGGCAACATCAAAATCCATAATAGCCTGCTAGGCATCGGCTGGGCTAAAATCGGAGAAACAGCTACAGCCGTAAGAGGCGTGAAAGCGGGTGCTGGCACCAGTGTCGATGTGATGGGGACATATAGCACGTCAGACTACACCGCGACTTCAAACGAGCTGCCCAACATCATCTCGTACAGCAGGGAGCACAGCTACCTGTTTAAAGATCCGGCAAACGGGGACTTTACGCTTATGGACAGAACGTTTAGCGGGTACAACAGCGCAGGGGACCCCCGCTGGAGGCCATAGTTTAAATCATGACACGGTGCCGCCTGAACTGCTGCACCGTGTTATTTTACTCCTGATACAACATGCGATCTCCTTCCTAAAGTACAGCCTCCCTGTGATAGGAACAGCGCTGTCTTTTACTTTGATGAGTTGAGCGCGCTGCCCCTGCACCGCTGGATACAGACAGCGATGGCATGCCCGACGCTTGGGAGAAAGCACATCAACTGGACCCGGCCAAGGCCAACGCCAATGGCAAAAGCCTGATCGAAGTATATATAAACAGCCTGGTGAAGGACATTGTGGAGGCGCAGGTAAAATAAAGGTGCTTCCAGAGGAAGAGACTGGGGCTTTACCAAGCACCAGCATAAACAGAAACACGGCCTCGTAGCGTGCGCAGCCCCTGCAAGCGTCTGAGTCAGGAACTAACGGTTCCAGCAGAATTAATATGTAGAAAAAACATAGATATAATGATGCACAAAATGAAAGTATCGCTCTTAAGCCTGGCGCTGGTCCTGCTAAGCGAAGGTAGCCTCTTGGCACAGAACCTGAAAAAGGAGTTTCCAAAATCCTTCACCGTTACCGTCACCAACCCACTGAATCAGCAGCGGGAGGACGTGATGGTGCTGGTGGAGGGAGAGGAAATAAAAAAGCGCATCGCTTCTTTCAACCCAAAGGCGTTTGTGGTGCTGGACGGTAAAAATGAAATCGCCAGCCAGTATAACCTGAGGGACAGCGAAAACAGGGGAATCGTGGTGGTGCTCGACCAGCTCGCCCCTAAAGCCACCCGCAACCTGACCATCCGCTATAACGAAAAGGGCTCCTCTGTCCGCACTTACCCCAGGCGCACACAGGCAGAAGTCTCGCACAAAGTGGGCGGTGAATTTCAGAACCGGAAATACATTGGCGGGCAGTTTGTAAATGTTGATTCGTTGCGGGTGCCCTCCGAGCATACCGACCACTCGAACTATATCCGATACGAAGGGCCCGGCTGGGAATCAGACAAAGTAGGTTACAGGTTTTACCTTGACTGGCGCAACGGCACAGATGTCTTCGGCAAGAAGACGAAAGAGATGGTGTTGCAGCAGGTGGGGCAGGACGGCTTCGACTCTTACCACGAAACACAGCCCTGGGGGATGGATGTGCTGAAGGTAGGCAAAACGCTGGGGGTTGGCACGCTGGCGATGTTCCACGAGGGGAAGGCGAACCGCCTAGCCGAAACAGACAGCATGATCAGCGTGATCGCTGAAAACGGAGCCGTGTACTCCTCCATCAGAACGAACTACTACGGCTGGAAGGTGGCAGGCCATCTACTGGATGTGACTTCCCTTCTGAGCATACCGGCAGGCAGCCGCCTGACGCACCACCAGGTGAAAGTATCGGGAGGCGACCCGCAGAACCTGAGTACGGGTATCATCAAGGATCAACGGGCAAAACTGCATACCAGCCGCGGAACAGAAAACGCCTGGGGATATATAGCCAGCTACGGGAAGCAAAGCCTGAACGGGGAAGGAGACAACCTGGGCATCGCGGTGCTTTTCCGGCCAACGGATTTGCTGGAGATCACGGAGGACGAGCACAGCCATGTGGTGGTGTTGAACCCTTCCGAAAATGAAGTGGAATATTACTTTCTGGCAGCCTGGGAACTGGAGCCGGAGGGAATTAAGACAGAAGAGCAGTTTTTGAAGTACCTGAAGCAAACCGCACAGGAGCTCGCGAACCCGGTACAGGTACAGTTTGGCTCCAAGCCCAAGCTGTAACACACAGTTTTCCACTGTTTAAAACGATTTGGAAAGACACCATGCATAAAAAGAATATCATTACAGGGATTGGCACGGTTTGCCTGGCGCTGCAGCTGGCAGGTATATCCGCCTGCTCACAACAGCCGGGGCGTACAGCTGTTTCCGCCGTGGAGCCGCCTGAAACAACACAGGAACTGGCATTTCCGGGAGCCGAAGGCTTCGGGAAGCATGCCACAGGCGGGCGCGGTGGCGCGGTGGTGGTCGTAACCAACCTGCATGATGAGGGCCCTGGGAGTCTACGAGAAGCTATCCGCAGAAAGGGACCGCGCACGGTGGTGTTTGCCGTGTCAGGCTATATCGATTTAGAGTCGCCGCTGGACATCAACAACGGAGATCTTACCATTGCCGGCCAGTCAGCACCCGGCGACGGAGTAACGCTGCGCTACCACCCCATGCACATCAAGGCGGATAACGTGATCGTGCGGTATATGCGTTTTCGACTAGGTGATGCGAAGAATGTGCAGGCAGACGCAGTAGGGGCAAACAAAGGGAAGAGCGACATCATCGTAGACCATTGCTCCATGAGTTGGGCCACGGATGAGAGCGCTTCTTTTTACCGGAACAAGAACTTTACCCTACAGTGGTGCATCATTTCAGAAAGCCTGAACCAGTCTGTGCACGCCAAAGGAGACCATGGCTATGGTGGCATATGGGGAGGCGAAGGAGCATCCTTTCACCACAACCTCATCGCCAGCCACATGAGCCGCATGCCGCGCTTCAGCGGTTCTAAGACCACAGCAAATTCCGTGGATGAATTAGTAGACTTCCGGAACAACGTGATCTACAACTGGGGCGGGAATAATGTATATGGCGGAGAAAAGGGGCGCTACAACATGGTCAATAACTACTATAAGCCAGGCCCTGCCACACCAAAATCAAAGAAAGACAGACTGCTGGAGCCATATGCGCCTTACGGCCAGTTTTACATAGCAGGAAACGTGATGGAGGGAAACCCGGAGGTGACACAGTATAATGCCCTGGGGGTAAGTATGGAGCATCCTGACTCTGCTCTTGTCGCAGAAGATTTCGAGGTAGACGCTGTGGGAGAGCAGTCAGCTAAAGAGGCGTACGAGTCGGTGCTTCTGCACGCCGGCGCAAGCTATATGCGCGACCAGGTGGATGAGCGCACTGTGCAGGAGGTGCGGAGGAACAATCCGGCAAACGGGAAGAACAGGAACGGGATCATTGACTCGCAGCAGGATGTGGGGGGATGGCCGGCGTTACAGCCTGCATCCGCCCCGGCCGATACAGACCAGGATGGCATGCCGGATACCTGGGAAAGAGGGCACAAGCTCAATCCCGGAAAGCCAGCGGATGCCGCCGCCTATACCTTAGACAAGCAGTACACCAACATCGAGGTATACCTGAACAGCCTGGTGAACAGGAAAGCAAAAATATAAGGCTGATTCCCATGCTGCTTTTCTTCCTGGCCGTTTGTTGCGGCTCAGGCACAGCACCCCCGCTGGTAGTGGCGCAGGATGGCAGCGGTGATTATGCTTCTATATAGGCCGCCGTGGATGCCGTCCGGGCTTTCCCGTTCGAATGCGTCCAAGTTTTCATCAGGGACGGCGTGTGTAGGGGGCAGGATGCAGTGTCTTCCTGGAAAATGAGTTTCACTGTCGGGAACGCTCAGATAGTTGCGTTGCATGTTGAGGCCATCGCTGGGTGTTTAAGGATGGTTGTATCATCGGCCAGCAGGACACGCTAGCTACCACCCTTGGTAGGTGCATTAAGCCTGAAGGCTGGCATAACCGGGATAAACCGGAGACAGAGCATCGGCTTTTTTGCCGGATATCCATTGAAAGGCTTATTAGGGACATCTCCTGCTACCAGGGGCGGTTGGTCGAAGCGGCTAAAGCTTAAGGAAGTTCGAATATGTAAGGCTGAGCAGCTACTATGGGGTGGTAACAGGGGGCAGATAAATGGTGAGTGAGTAGTGAATTAAAATTTTATTGCCTATATTGTGCAATCGATTGCCCAGTATACGGCTATGGAATAAAGGACATAAATGCCTGTACAGCAATGGCAGCGCGAATGATTTAAACAAGACAATCCGGCACGTGACTTAAGGGTGGTGAAGCAGTAGGCGGCATCTTTTAGGTAGAGTTCAGAACAGGTTACATAGGAAAACTCAACTTTCATTAATTCGCACACTATTATGAATCAGTTTATGGATCGAGCATTACTTAGAAGAGGGAGGTATTTGCTAAGCCTCCTGCTTATCGTTCTTTCTGCTGCCGCAGCCCTCGCGCAGAATGTCTCCGTGAGCGGAAAGGTTACGGATGAGAAAGGCGAGGGCCTCCCGGGCGTAACCGTACTAGTCAAAGGCACCTCTAACGGTACGGCCACCGGGGTGGACGGCAACTATACCTTGCCGGTTACCACGCCGAATGCCACGCTCGTGTTTTCCTTTATAGGTTACCAGACACAGGAGGTGGCGATCAATAACCGGGCGACGGTCAATGTGACGATGGCGCCCGACGCAAAAGCCCTGGAGGAGGTGGTGGTGACCGGGTACGGCACGCAGAACAAAGCCGACGTGTCGGTGGCGGTGGGTAGCGTAACCGGGGAGGCCATCGCGGAGCGCGGCACCGTGAACCCCCTGCAGGGGGTGCAGGGGCAGGTCGCTGGCGTGGACATCTCCACCGGCACGGGCCGGGCAGGCTCCAACTTCAACATCCAGATACGCGGGCAAAACTCCCTGGCGAACGCGCAGCCACTCTTCGTGGTGGACGGTGTGATCGTGCCAGACATTAACTTCCTCAACCCGCAGGATATAGCCAAGATGGACGTGCTGAAGGACGCGGCCTCAACCGCTATCTACGGTTCGCGCGGCTCAAACGGCGTTGTGATCGTCACCACCAAGCAGGGCAGCGGTGTGAAAGGCGGCACCACCGTGTCGTACGACGGCTACACCGGTGTCCGCAAGGTGGCCCGCATGCCCGATTTTATGGACGGTGACCAGTGGTGGCAATTCCGGCAGAACGCCTATATCGTGCCGGAGCTCATAGCAGGAAACGATGATTACACAAGCACGATCGCCGGGGCGGACAACCCGGAGGTGGCCAGGCGCATCGCAGAGAAGGACTTCACCAACTGGCGCGACCAGGTGCTTCAGACGGGCACGCAGAACAACCACTGGTTAACGATTTCGGGCCTGAGCGGCGATAACATGCAGTATGTGATCGGGGCCGGGTATCAGAACGAGAAGGGCAACTTTACCAACGACTACTTCGAGCGCTATAACTTTAAAGCCAGTGTGGACCACAAGATCAGCGAAAAATGGTCGGCGGGTGCCAACTTCAACTTCTCGCTTTCTGAGAGCGAGCGCGGCAGCGACCTTGCTGTCATCAACGCTTTCCGGATGGCCCCCATCTTCAAGCCCTACGATGAGAACGGGGAGCTGATCTTCAGGCCGGGCCAGATACCGGTGCCGGGCACGAACAGCGTAACCAGTATGACCAGCTCCGTGAACCCGCTGCTGGATAACGCCAACTCCGAGAACAACACGAGGCGCTACTTCGGCGTGGGCAACCTGTACCTGCAGTTCTCCCCGGTTAGCTGGCTGGACCTGCGTTCCACGTTCTCGCCGCGCGTTACCTTCCAGCGGAACGGCCGCTACTGGGGCTCCCAGACCGAGTCAAGGGGAGGGTCGCAGCCTGCCGCCGAAATGATGAAGCAGGAGTCCTTCTCCTATATCCTCGACAACGTGGTGACCGCCAGGAAAGAGATCGGCGAGCACAGCTTTACCTTCACCGGGTTGCACAGCATGCAGCAGGACCGGGACGAATCCTTGTTCAGCCGTGTTACCAACCTGCCGTTCAACTCGTCTTTCTACAACTTAGAGACCGCCTCTACACGGGAGCGCACCGCCAGCAGTTATTCTGAGTTTTCTATCCTGTCTTTCATGACGAGGTTGAACTACTCTTTCAAAGACAGGTATCTGCTCACGCTGGCTTCCAGGTGGGACGGTTCCTCCAAGCTTTCCCCCGGAAACAAGTGGGCCTCTTTCCCTTCAATTGCCTTGGGCTGGAGAATGTCTGAGGAAGCCTTCATGCGGGATTTAAGCTTCGTGTCTGAGTTGAAAGCCAGGGTAAGTTTGGGCTATTCGGGCAACAACAACAACGTAACCCCTTACGGTACCCAAATGAACCTCAGCAGCCCTTCCTTCTATGATTGGAACGGTGCGCTGGCCCTGGGCTATAGCCCCAACAGGCTGCCTAACGCAAACCTTACCTGGGAGGAAACCCGCGAGTACAATGCCGGCCTGGATTATGGGCTGTGGGGCAACAGGGTTTCCGGTACGATCGATGTCTACAACAAGCTGTCGGAGGGGCTGATACTCGCTCGTGAGGTGCCTATTGAGAATGGCTGGCAGTCTGTGGTCGATAACGTTGCCTCGGTACGGAACAGGGGCGTGGAGCTTTCGCTGCGCACCGTGAACGTCGCCACCAACAACCTCACCTGGAGCACCACCTTCAACTTCTCCAGAAACAAAAACGAGATCGTGGAGCTCATCAACGGCAAGGAGGATATGCCCGGCAACGCGTGGTTTATCGGGCAGCCCATCAACGTGAACTACACCTATGTGTTTGACGGCATCTGGCAGGAGGATGAAGTGGACCGTGCGCAGGTATACAAGCAGCTCCCCGGCCAGGCAAAAGTGAAGGACCTGGATGGCAATGACCTGATCAACAACAACGACCGGGCGATCATCGGCCAGAAAGACCCGAAATGGATCGGCGGCTTCTCCACGCAGCTCAACTTCCTGAACTTCGATTTGTCTGCCGCGCTGTTTGCAAGGCAGGGCCAGCAGGTGTATAGCCCTTTCCACGCTGAGTTCACCAACATGGGCGACCGGGGCAGGTCCAAGCTGGATGTAAACTATTATATGCCGCCCAACAACGTGACGCCCACGCGCGTGTCAAACGAATACCCCATGCCGGGTCGCCCCGGGGACTACTGGTCGCAGGTGGGCTATTATAAGGATGCCTCTTTCGTGAAAGTGCAGAACATATCGTTGGGGTACAGCTTTGCACCAGGGCTGGTAGAGCGGGTAAAGCTGAAGAGCCTCCGCATATATGCCAACGTGCTGAACCCCTTTGTATTCACGGATTACAGTGGTTTTGACCCTGAGACAGCCAACGGGCTTGACCTGACGACGACGCAGGTAACGAACAGCACAAACGGTTCGCTCAACAATTCAGGCGTGAGTTCTATTGTGTATCAGTTTGGTGTAAATGTTAAATTCTAATAGCGCGAGATGAAAAATTTAAATATACTGAGTTTGCTCCTGGTGCTTGTTGTCTTTGCGGGATGTGAAGATTACCTGGAGGAGGAGAACAAGTCGAACATAGAGTCGGATGCCTACTACGCCACCACGGAGGGCTACGAGAAACTGGTGAACGCCTCTTACGCCTCCTTGCGCAGCGTGTACAGCGAGCCGTGGGTGTTTACAGCCGGCACGGATCTGTTTGTGGAGGGCCGCGATGCTCAACCCAAAGGGATCAGCGAGTACCGGGAGCTGACGCCGGAAGAAGCCTCAGTCGAAAACTTCTACCGCAATACGTATGCGGCCATCCAGCTGTGTAACACCGCCCTTTACTTCAACGACAAGACAGCCTCGGCGGCTGCGCTGCCGGAGCGAAAAGGAGAGGTGCAGTTCCTGCGGGCTTACTACTACTTTCTGCTGGTGCAGCAGTTTGGCGGGGTAAGCATTGTGACTGACCGCTTCACCGCACCGGAGGAGCAGTTTACGCGCAACTCGGCAGAGGAGGTTTATACCTTCATCATCAACGAGATGAACGAGGCTCTCGCGGCGGTGCCTGAGACTTCCTCGGATTTCGGGCGGGTAACCAAGCGGGCGGTTCAGCATTACCTGGCAAAAGTGCATCTCACGCGGGGCTACGAGTCGTTTGCCGCCGCGGATGATTTCGAGAAAGCGGCCATGCTGGCTGACGAGGCCATCGCCGGGCAGCCGCTGACCACCTCTTTCGAGGACCTGTTTTTCCCGGGTAACGAGCGAAACCCCGAGATACTGTTCTCCATCCAGTACGACCCCGGTTCCATCGCCAACCCCCAGTCCGGGGGCAATAACCAGAACTACTGGTTCGGGCCCTATATGGGCGGGCAGGGAGCCGCGCAGGGGTATCCGCAGCGCGCCTACAGGTTGGTGCCCACCTTGTACCTGTTCGACGTGTTCAATGAGAACGATGCCCGGTTCGAGGCCACGTTCATGATCGAGTATTACCAGCGCTACTACGACTATTATGACAAGCGCTCAGAAAGAGAGAACCTGAACGTGCGCTACTATTATGCGCCGAAGTGGGCGAACTCTCCCGAAGCCATTGCCGCCTGGCGGGCAGCCAACCCGGCACGGCGCGACAATGCACAGGTGATTCCTTATTCTGAAGCCTGGGAAGCATCCACTAGCACGGTGCTGGATAACGCCACACCGGCCATCAAAAAGTTCGACGACCCGCAATCGGCCTTTGGCAGCTCCACCAGTACCCGCGACATATACCTGGCACGCCTGGGCGAAACGTACCTGATCGCAGCGGAAGCCTATTTTCAGCTGGGTGACGCCGGTACCGCGGCCGAACGGATAAACGAGGTGAGGGTAAGAGCGGCCAAGCCTGGAAAGGAAAACGAAATGAGGATCACGGCCGCAGATGTGGACATCGACTTTATCCTGGACGAGAGAGCCAGGGAGTTGGCCGGCGAATACAAGCGTTGGTTCGACCTCAAGCGCACCGGCACGCTCATGGAAAGAACCAGGCTATATAACCGGGACATCAGGAACTGGTATAGCCGGGGCATAGACCCCTTTGAAGGGACAAGCGGATTCAAGATACTACGACCGATTCCTTCGCGGGCCCTGCTGTTGAATGAAGGGGAGTTTGACCAGAACCCTGGCTACTAAGGTTGCTTGCGGGGTAGCATTTGAATAGAATGCTTCCCCGCCTCGCCGGGTACACCACAGGCGCAGCTCTGACTGGCTTCAACCGCGGGAGAGTTTACGCAGAACAAAGGATAAAAAGGTGGATGCCTGAAAGGGAACAGAATGTTCCCTTTCAGGCCTGTTCCTAACTAAATTAAAGAGAGCATCAACACGCTAAACCTATATCATGACCATTACGAAATACGTCCTGCCGCTATGCATTGCCTTGCTTGCTGCCTGCACCTCCGGGAGTTCCACGACAGCGGAAACTGCGGAAGCTCAAGCTCGGATTGCACAAAAACCATATTCTGTCTGGATGGCAGACTCAGATATCAAACGGAATCCGGAGGGGTGGATGATCGATTTCAAGGAAGAGCCGAAGTGGGACTATACGCAGGGACTGTTTGCGAGCGCCATTGAGCGGGTGTGGGAGAAAACCGGGGATGAAAAGTACCTGAATTACATCCAGGCCTTCGCCGACACGATGATCAGCGAGGACGGCACGATCATGACCTACAAGCAAACAGATTATAACATCGACCGCGTGAACCCGGGCAAGTTCCTGATAGAGCTGTACAAGGAAACGGGCGACAACAAGTATAAGCTGGCAGTGGAGAACCTCCGCGACCAGATGCGCACGCACCCGCGCACCTCCGAGGGCGGCTTCTGGCACAAGAAGATTTACCCGCACCAGATGTGGCTCGACGGGCTATATATGGCTTCCCCTTTTCTGGCGCAGTATGCCGCGGAGTTTGACGAACCCGCCTTGTTTGACGAGGTAGCGAAGCAAATCACGCTGGTAGACAAATATACCTGGGACGCTGAAAAAGGCCTCTGGCGCCACGGCTGGGACGAGAGCCGGGAACAGAAATGGGCCGACCCGGAAACGGGGCAGGCGCCGAACGTGTGGGGCCGCGCCATGGGCTGGTACGCGATGGCGCTGGTAGACGTGCTGGACTACCTGCCCCAGGATCACCCGAAGCGGGAAGAGGTATTGCAGATTACGCGGAAAATGGCAAAGGCCATCGCGCAGTACCAGGACGGGAAAACAGGGCTGTGGTGGCAGGTGGTCGACCAGGGCGGGCGCGAAGGCAATTACTTAGAGGCTTCTGCATCAAGTATGTTCACTTATTTCCTGGTGAAAGCTGCCAGGGAAGGCCATATAGACGCAAAGTATATGGAAACGGCGCAGAAAGGATACGACGGTATTGTGAAGAACCTCATCCGGAAACACGACGACGGAACCATCAGCATCACGCAGGTGTGTGCGGTGGCAGGCCTGGGCGGTGATCCTTACCGGGACGGTACCTATGAATACTACATCAACGAAGAGCGCCGGGACAACGACCCGAAAGCGGTAGCGCCCTTTATTATGGCCTCGCTGGAGTTTGAGGAACTGAACAAAACGGCATCAAACTAAGAAACCTATACGATGACAATAAAGAAACACGCTGCTGTGCTTGCCTTCCTGCTCTGCCTGGTGCTAACGCATGTGCGGGCGCAAACCCATGATTTTGTAGTGGCCAAAGACGGAAGCGGCGACTTTAAAACGGTACAGGAGGCGATCAACGCCGTGCCTGATTTCAGGAAGAACCCTACGACGATTTATATCAAAAACGGGGTGTACAAAGAGAAGCTGACGCTGCCCGCTTCTAAAACCGCCGTGAAGTTTGTGGGCGAGGATGTCCGGAAGACCATCCTGACCAACGACGACTACGCCTCTAAAAAGAACAGGTTCGGTGAGGAGATGGGCACCACCGGCTCCACCGGTTTTTATGTTTTCGGGGATGAGTTCGCTGCCGAGAACATCACCTTCGAGAACTCCGCCGGGCCGGTAGGGCAGGCCGTGGCCGTGCGCGTGGACGGCGACAAGGTGATGTTCACGAACTGCAGGTTCCTCGGCAACCAGGACACGCTGTACCCACACGGCGAAAAGAGCAGGCAGTACTATAAAAACTGCTATATAGAGGGCACCACTGATTTTATCTTTGGCTGGTCCACCGCCGTGTTCGAGAACTGCGAGATCTACTGCAAAGAGGGCGGGAATTATATCACGGCTGCTTCTACGCTGGAGGAAACGCCCTATGGCTTTGTGTTCCTGAACTGCCGGATCACAGGCAATGCACCGGCCAACTCTTACTACCTGGGCAGGCCCTGGAGGCCTTATGCCAAAACTGTTTTCATCAACACATATATGGGGAAGCAGATCAAGCCGGAAGGCTGGCACAACTGGAGCAAACCGGACGCTGAAAAGACTTCTTTCTACGCAGAGTACAACTCCACAGGTCCGGGAGCCAACCCTGCCAAACGGGTGAAGTGGGCGCATCAGCTCACGAAAGAGGCGGCCCAGGAGTATACCTTAGCCAACATTTTTAAAGGCTGGGAACCAGGTAAGCCACAGACCTCGGCCAGTAAATAGCACCGATCCTGCTTCCAATGCTGGAGCCATGATCATCGGAATGAATGAACACCGCACAGATACTTTTTATCATGACGCACCACCGCCTGTTTCTATATGCCTGTTTATCGCTCTCCTGTTGGAACTACTCCTGCTCGTCGGGCTTGACGCAAAGCAAAACCGCAGGTAATACGTCAGTAGCTTCCCCCACACAGGCTGCCGCAGCGGTTTCACAAGTATGGGTGGCAGATCAGGGCGACGGGACGTATCAAAACCCTGTTATACACGCCGATTACTCCGACCCGGATGTGTGCCGCGTAGGGGACGACTACTATATGACCTCGTCCAGCTTCAACGCCGCTCCAGGCTTGCAGATTCTGCACTCCAGGGATATGGTGAACTGGAGGATCATCGGCTATGCCCTGAACCGCAACACGCCCGTCGATCATTTTGCGAAGCCGCAGCATGGCAACGGTGTCTGGGCACCCGCCATCCGGCACCATAACGGGGAGTTCTACATTTATTGGGGCGACCCGGACTACGGGATCTATATGGTGAAGACCAAGGACCCGGCTGGCCGGTGGGAAGAACCCGTGCTGGTGCAGGCAGGAAAGGGGCTGATCGACTCGTGCCCGCTGTGGGATGAGGATGGCAAGGCTTACCTCGTGCATGCCTACGCCGGCAGCCGCGCAGGCATCAAGAGCATACTGGTGGTGAACAGCATGAGCCCCGACGGCACGAAGCTGCTGGACGAGGGCGTGATGGTATTTGACGGGCACGAGAACCACCCGACAGTGGAAGGCCCCAAGTTCTACAAACACAACGGCTATTACTACATTTTTGCCCCGGCCGGCGGGGTATCCACCGGATGGCAACTGGTGCTGCGCTCTAAAAACGTATATGGACCCTATGACGAGAAGATCGTGCTGGATCAGGGAGGCACCAGCATCAACGGCCCGCACCAAGGGGCCTGGGTGGACACACCCACAGGGGAGGATTGGTTCTTCCACTTCCAGGACATAGAGGCGTACGGCCGGGTGGTGCACCTGCAGCCGATGAAATGGGTGAACGACTGGCCGGTGATCGGCGTGGACAAAGACGGCGACGGCACAGGGGAACCGGTGCTGACTTACAAAAAGCCGAACGTAGGCAAGACTTACCCGGTCACCACACCTGCCGAATCAGACGAATTTGACGGGAACAGGCTTGGCTTGCAGTGGCAGTGGCATGCGAACCCGAAGGCTACCTGGGCTTTCGCCACAGGAGGCAAAGGCGCCCTGCGGCTGTTCACAGACCAGCTCCCGGAAAACTACAGGAACTTCTGGGACGTGCCGAACCTGCTGCTGCAGAAGTTCCCCGCCGAGGCCTTCACGGCGACGACAAAACTCAAGTTCACCCCGAATCCAAAGCTGCAGAACGAGCGGACGGGCCTGATCGTGATGGGCGAAGACTACGCTTACCTTTCACTTGTCAGCAAGGAAGACGGCCTTTACCTGGCCTACACCACTGTGGACGATGCACACAAAGGCACCCCCGGAAAAGAGGAGTTGCTGGGCAAGCTGAAGGGAAGCGAGGTATACCTGCGGGTAAGCGTGGACCAAGGCGCCAAATGCCAGTTTAGCTACAGCGAGAATGGGAGTGATTTCAAAAAAGCAGGCAGCGCCTTCACCGCTGTACCGGGGCGCTGGATCGGGGCCAAGGTCGGCATCTTCGCCACCCGGGAAGAAAAGACAAACGATTCCGGCTATGCCGATTATGACTGGTTCAGGATCACGCCAAACACAACATCCACTTTTCAAAGCAAGAAATAAATACCATAGCATATGAATACCAGAAAGATAGCCGTAAACCGATTGCTACTGCTGATCGGGTTAACCGGCGCCCTCCAGTTCTCCTGCCAGCGCCAGCCTGTTGCACAGGCGACTACGGCACCGACTGCCACAGCCACAGCAGGCCCGGCAACAACTACAGCAAGCGCTACCTCAGATATGACTTCTATATACGAGGGCATTGAATTTGACATGCCGCGGGTGCAGGAGCCAACCATTCCCAACTACAGTGTCAGCATCGTAGACTTCGGCGCGGTGGGGGATGGCCTCACAAAGAATACACAGGCTTTTGAAAAAGCCATTGCGGCAGCAGCGGCCAAGGGCGGCGGCAAAGTGATCATTCCGCGGGGAATGTGGCTGACAGGGCCAATTGTATTAAAGAGCAACATCAACCTGCATACCGAGAAAGGTGCCATGGTTATCTTCAGTGAGAACTTTGATGACTACCCACTCGTGCAAACCAGCTTCGAAGGGCTGGAGACATACCGGGCGCAGTCTCCGATCTCGGGCAGGAACCTGGAGAATATTGCGATCACAGGCCCGGGTACCTTCGATGGTTCCGGTGATGCCTGGCGGCCTGTGAAGAAAAGTAAGCTGACCGATGCGCAATGGAAGATCCTGGTGAAATCAGGAGGTGTGCTGAGCGACGACGGCAAGATGTGGTACCCATCCGAGAATGCGAAGCAGGGCGACACACCGGGCAGTAACTTCAACGTGCCTACGCACCTCAAGACAAAGGAGCAGTATGAGTCTGTGAAGGACTTTCTGCGCCCCGTGATGGTGAGCCTGATCGAGTGCAACAAAGTGCTGCTGGACGGGCCTACTTTCCAGAACTCCCCGGCCTGGAACCTGCACCCGCTCATGAGCCAGAACGTGATCCTGCGTAACCTGAACGTACGAAACCCCTGGTATTCACAAAATGGTGACGGCCTGGATCTGGAGTCCTGTAAAAACGCCCTTATATATAACAATACTTTCGATGTGGGGGATGATGCGATCTGTATCAAATCCGGGAAGGATGTAGACGGCCGCAAGAGAGGCATGCCGACCGAGAACGTGATCGTGAAAAACAACACCGTGTACCACGGCCACGGCGGCTTTGTGGTAGGGAGCGAGATGTCTGGTGGCGTAAAGAACATCCACGTTTCGAACTGTATTTTTATGGGTACGGATATCGGCCTTCGCTTTAAAAGCACGCGCGGCAGGGGCGGTGTGGTAGAGAACATCTACATCTCCAACATTGATATGATCGATATACCGACACAGGCTATCAGCTTTAACCTGTTCTACGGCGGCAACTCTCCTGTGCTGGAAGAAGACCAGCGGGCGGGCGACGAGGCAAGAGACGAGAAGCCCGTGCCTGTAACAGATGAAACGCCTTCTTTCAAAGATATTTACATGAAGAACATCCGGGTGGCTGGTGCCGGACAGGCGCTGGTGCTGCAGGGCCTGCCCGAGATGAACCTGAAAAACGTGGTGCTGCAGGATGCGGTGTTGAAGGCCAAGCAGGGCATAACGGCGGTCGATGCGGATGGCATCAAGCTGATAAACGTGAAAGTCATTACAGAAAAAGGCCCGGCCCTGACCATTTACAACAGCCAGAACGTCGAGGTATCGGGCTTGTCTTTTGATGAGACGCAGGGGCCGGTCGTAAAGGTGCTGGGCCCGCTCACTAAGAATGTGAAGCTGGAGCGCAAAGACTTTAAGAACGCTTCGCAGCAAGTGTCCAAAGGTAAAGAACTGAGCAACACGGCGCTCACCATGGAGCAATAAGACGGAAAGTAGCATACCCGGGTGTGCTGCTTTCTTTTTGTTAAATAACAGCGGCGGCAGCGCCGTTTCGGAGGTAAAGTATAGGCGTATATGAGCAGGTATGGGAGCACTATGAGGAGGTATATGGCAGCTGGCCTGGAACAACGGGCTTTCTGTTTCAAAGCATCTGATTATTTCAAGTCTTCCCTGCACGCACTGGTGCAGGCAGGTATGGCGGCAGCGTTTTACCTGGTGTGCTGCATCTCCGCCACAGGTTGTGCCGGGCCAGGACAAACAGCCACTACTGGTAGCGCAGTCGCTGTGCCGCAAGCCGCTAACACCGCCACTGCTGCTGAACCTGTCAGGTGGGGCCGGGCGCTGCTACAGCAAGAGCAGGACTGGTATTCAAGCGCGGAGGCTATCCGCATCGCCGACAATCTCCTGTTGTATCAGCGGGCTAATGGCGGCTGGCATAAGAACACGGATATGGCCACAGTCCTGAGCGATGAAAAGAAAGAGGCGCTTGCATCAGCGGCAGAGAAGCGAGGTGCATCCACCATCGATAACAGTGCCACTTTCACGCAGATGGAATACCTCGCCAGGGTTTACCAGGGCACCGGGCAGGAAAAATACAAAGAAAGCTTTTTACGGGGGATGGACTATCTTTTAGAGGCGCAGTACGCCAATGGGGGCTGGCCGCAATTCTACCCTGTCCGGAAAGGTTACTATGAGCACATCACCTTTAACGATGGCGCCATGATCGGTGTCATGCGGTTGCTGCGCGATGTGGCCCACCAGAAGAACCCTTACACTTTCGTGGACGATGCGCGCAGGAGCCGGGCGGCAGAGGCCATAGAAAAAGGGCTGGACGTTATTTTACAGGCGCAGATAAAAGCAGGCGGCAGGTTAACCGCCTGGTGTGCCCAGCACGACCGGGTGGACCTGACTCCCCAGAAAGCCCGTGCCTATGAGTTGCCCTCCATCAGCGGTGGGGAAAGCGCAGCCATTGTCAAGTACCTGATGGAAATTGAGAACCCCGGTCCGGAGATAATACGCGCCGTGGAGAGCGCAGTCTCCTGGTTTGAACGTGTCAAGATCATGGGTATCCGGCTTGAGCGGGTGAAGGAGCCCGTCCTGCACAAAGGTTATGATGTGGTGGTGGTAGAAGATCCCGCTGCTCCACCCTTGTGGGCACGTTTTTACGAGATAGGGACCAACCGCCCTATGTTTGTGGGGCGTGATGGAATTGTGCGGGAAGCGCTTTCCGGGATAGAGCAGGAGCGAAGGGCAGGCTATAGTTGGTATGTAAATTCCCCGCAAGAGCTGTTGGAAAAAGACTTTCCCGCCTGGAAACAGAAATGGGTGGCCACAAAGTGATAGACTGCTGGAGGCGCTGTCGCTTTCGGTATTATTCTGTCAACCTGGCCTGCGTGCCGCCGCAGCGGGTGTTTTATATATCGTTTGAGCCGCTGCAGGACCGGTTCCTGTCGCTGTCCGCTTGCGCTGAATAAAGAGAATGTTTTGTTTGAAACTAATAATGCCTTAGCTATGAAAAACGCCATGCGTTGGGGACTGCTCGTCCTCCTGGTACTGCCCCTGTTAAGCTATATCCAGCAGGAAAAACCAACCATCTTTTTGATCGGGGATTCTACTTTAGCCGACAAGCCATATGGCAAGGGCAACCCTGAGAAGGGGTGGGGGCAGGTGTTTCCGCTGTACCTGCAGGAAGGCGTAAAGGTGGAGAACCACGCGGTAAACGGGCGGAGCACCAAGAGCTTCCGGGACGAAGGCCGCTGGGATAAAGTGCTTCAAAAGCTAAAGAAGGGCGATTATGTTTTCATTGAATTTGGCCACAACGACGAGAAGAGCGAAGACCCCAAGCGTTACGCAGCCCCGGAAACGGACTACCGCAAAAACCTGGAGCGCTACGTGGCAGAGACACGCGCAAAAGGGGCCATACCAGTGCTGGCCACTCCCATTGTGAGAAGAAAGTTTGAGGGCGGCGAACTGGTGGATACACACGGCAAGTACCCCGACGTGGTGAGAGAAGTGGCCGCAAAACGCAAGGTGCCTTTACTGGATCTGGAGAGGAAAACGAAAGAGCTTGTTTCCCGCTATGGCGAAGAGCGTTCGAAGGCACTCTTTCTGCACATCGCCCCTTCTGAATACGAATCCCTGCCTGAGGGCAGAGAGGATAACACCCACTTGTCGGCATACGGTGCTTTCCGGGTGAGCGACCTGGTGGTAGAGGAGATGCGGGAGGCCCTTCCTGAAGTGGCAAAACTGCTGAAAGAGTAAGCGGTTGAAGAGGATTTCAGGAGGCGCTTTTAAGAAGTACCCTATATAGAGCTGCCATATATGGCACAAAGAAAATCATGCAAGCTTCACATAAACTTTCTCCTATGAAGAAGTATATAGCAGTGGTACTCCTGCTGGCAAGTATTGCCTTTGCTGCTTTCGCACCGCTGAAGAAGCAGCCGGTGAAGGTATACCTGATCGGCGACTCCACAGTGGCCGACTATACCGGAGACTATGACGAAAAAGACTACATGACAGAGCGGTACCCGGTAGCAGGATGGGGGCAGGTGTTCCAGCCTTTTTTGCATTCAGATAGCCTGCACAAGATCAGAAACATCTTTAAAGGAGACAGCGCCGTGGTGGTGAACAAGGCAAGAGGCGGGCGCAGCACCCGCACTTTCTTTGAAGAAGGGCGCTGGGCGGAAGTACACGAGGCGCTACAGAAGGGTGATGTGGTCATGATGCAGTTTGGTCACAACGACGCCGCCGAAAACAAACCGGAGCGCTATACCAGTATTCAGGGATATAAGGAGTACCTGCGGCTATATATAAAACAGACGCGGGAGAAAGGGGCACTGCCGATCCTTCTGACACCCGTTAACCGCAATTACCCCTGGAAAGACGGGAAACTAAGCAATGTGCATGGTGACTATCCGCAGGCAGTGAAGGAGGTAGCAGCAGAACTCAAGGTACCTCTTATTGACCTGACACAGCACTCCATCGACTATTTTACCTCCAGGGGCGAAGCATACGTGTCTTCTCATTATTTCATGAACCTGCCTGCCGGGAAATACAAAGCGTATCCTGAAGGACAGAAAGACAATACCCATTTCCAACCGGAAGGCGCAAGGGCCGTGGCGCAACTGGTGTTTGATGGGCTGAAGGCATTGGCTTTGCCGGCATCTTCAGCTGGAGAAAAAGGGCGCATCCGATAAAGATTTTAAAACCCGGCTCCTGACCGAGTGGGCCAACGCAAACCAAGCATATATACCAGTGGATAAATTTCAAAGCTACCTGCCCTACTGCCTGAAAAAGATCAGTCTCTTTCTCCTGTTGTTTGTCTCTGTGGCGGCCTCGGCCCAACAGGTATCCTCCGATGTAGGTAACTTCTACCCGCTGCTGGATGCCTATGCCGGGCAGCACGAGGCCCGCTTGTCGTACCTGGCAGATGAAGGCTGGAAGAACACGGAGAAGTGGAGAAAAACGGCCAAAGCACAGCTACACGAGCTGCTCGCCTTTAACCCGCAGCCAGCCCCGCTGAATTCGGAAGTACTCAGCACCACCAGGAGAGCCGGCTATACGCAGTACCTGGTGCGGTATAACCTGAACGCACTACAGAAAACAGAAGCTTTCCTGCTCGTTCCGGATAACCTGAAGAAACCCGCGCCTGCCGTTATTGCCCTGCACGACCATGGCGGCTTTTACTTTTTCGGCAAGGAGAAGCACACGCTGACAGACAACCAGCCGCCCATTCTGGTTGATTATGTCCAGAACCTATATGAGGGGCGGTACTATGCCGATGAGCTTGCCAAAAGAGGCTTTGTGGTGCTTTGCCCGGATGTCCTCTATTTCGGTTCTCAGAAGCTAGACCCGGCGCTGCTCTTAGATTCAAATGGATATGAAGAGAAAGCGCAGGATGCCAGCGAAAGTGAGCGCATCCAGCTATATAACAGGCAGGTGGCAGGGCCAAACGAGACAGCCATGAACAAGACCATCCTCACTGCCGGTACCACCTGGCTGGGCATCATCGCTCAGAACGACAGGGTGGCGGTCGACTATCTTCTTTCCAGGCCAGAGGTAGACCCGGACCGTATTGGCTGCATCGGGCTATCCCTGGGGGGCTTGCGTAGCACCTACTTGTTTGGCCTCGACCCGAGAATTAAAACAGGCGTGGTGGCGGCCTTCTCCACCACGTATGAACACATGCTGCGGCAGTACGCCCACCATACCTGGATGATGTATGTGCCGCGGCAGGCCCAGTTTCTGGACCTGCCGGATGTGGCCTCTCTGAATGCGCCGCGTCCCTTGCTGGTGATGAACTGCAGGCAGGACAAGCTTTTTAGCATCGCAGGCATGCAGGCGGCAGAGCAAAAGCTGTCTGCCGTCTACACCAAAATGAAAGCCCCGGAAAAGTTCAGGGCGGTTTATTATGATGTGCCGCATTCTATGACAATACAGATGCAGGAGGATGCTTTTTCCTGGCTCGAAAAATGGCTGAAGTAAAGCCACGCTGCCGCGCAATAGAACTTTATCGAAGGGTGGCTCGCACCTGCTCATGATGCGGTACTCTTACTGACCTGCAGCTTCGCAAATGAGAGGCACCGCTGCTGGCTGAAACCGAAATCACAGACATATAGGCAAGAAAAACTTACGTTCACACCATGCGCCACAACCGCTTTTATTATCTTTTCTTAACATGTGCCTGTTTTGTTGCCCTACTGGCATGCAGCCGGGGCGGTAAGGTGGCAGAGCAGCCCGTAGCCCAAGCTGATGCCTGGGAAAACATAGACGGAATCCTGCAGCAGATAAATCCGCCGTCCTTTCCCGACAAAGACTTTCCGGTGACAGACTATGGAGCAGCAGGGGATGGCACCGCCGATAGTTCAGATGCGATCCGGAAAGCCATTGAGGCCTGCAGCAGAGCGGGTGGGGGACGTGTGGTGGTGCCAGCCGGCAAGTACCTGTCCGGGCCCATTTACCTGGAGAGCAACGTGAACCTGCACCTGCAGAAAGGCGCAACCATCCTGTTTTCCACGAACCCCGCTGATTACCTGCCTGTGGTGTTTACCCGCTGGGAGGGGGTGGAGGTGATGAATTATTCTCCCCTGGTTTACGCCTTCGAGGAAAAGAACATCGCCGTCACTGGCGAGGGCACGTTAGACGGGCAGGCCAATACGACTAACTGGTGGCCCTGGAAAGGGCAGGAGAAGTATGGCTGGCAGCCGGGCACTCCTAACCAGACCGACGATGACAAACGAGCGGCCCTGTTTGCGATGGCAGAAAACAATGTGCCGGTGAGCGAGCGCGTGTTCGGCGATGGATTTTACCTGCGGCCACAGTTCGTGCAGCCTTACCGGTGTGAGAATGTGTTGATAGAGGGCGTTACGATCATCAACTCACCTATGTGGATACTCAACCCGGTGCTTTGCACGAATGTAACCATACAGAAGGTAACCGTTGAGAGCCAGGGGCCGAATTCTGATGGCTGTGATCCTGAGTCCTGCAAAAACGTGCTTATTAAAGACTGCTATTTTAACACGGGAGACGATTGCATTGCCATCAAATCAGGTAGGAACGCAGATGGCCGCAGGATTAATGTGCCCAGTGAAAACATTGTGATACAAGGTTGTACCATGGCAAACGGCCATGGCGGCGTGGTGATCGGAAGTGAGATATCAGGAGGTGTCAGGAACGTGTTTGCGGAGGACTGCACCATGAACAGCCCGTTGCTGGACAGAGCCCTGCGAATCAAGACAAGCTCTATGCGTGGCGGAGTGGTAGAAAACGTTTACCTGCGCAACATACAGGTGGGGCAGGTGGCGGAGCAGGTGATCAGGGTAAACATGTTCTATGAGGATGAAGGCCCCTATATGCCTACTGTCCGGAACATTGAAGTAAAGGACATGACGGTGGAAAACGGCGGTGAAACAGGCGTTTTGCTGGAGGGTTACGAGGAGTCGCCTGTGCAGAACCTGCGCCTGATTAACGTGAAGATCAAGAATGTGAAGGTGCCCTACGAGTTCTCGAATGTAAATCAAATTGAGTTTGAGAACGTCACCATCAACGGAAAGCAGGTAATGCTTCCGGACAGCATTTCACCGGAAAGCTAAAAATGGGCCTGCGGCTTAGCTGGTACAAAGTATATATAAGGGAGACCGTTGCTGTTTTTTTTAAAAGCGTAATCAAAGAGCCTGAGAGAATCTTATATCACAGGAGCCGGGGCTACAGCAGCAGAGTAAATGCTCGAAATCCTTTCATATATACCGAAGCCGGAACGACACAGGATGCTGTTCCGGCTTCGGTATATATGAAAGGAGCTTTTACAAAGCAGTCACCATTTCAGCAGTCAGAAACTCCTCTACTTTATCGACCATGTCCGGAGACCCGATCACCAAGGGGCAGCGCTGGTGCAGCTCGGTCGGGGTTTTATCCAGAATGCGCTCCGAACCGTCTGTTGCCTTGCCGCCCGCCTGCTCTATGATCATTGCCAGGGCATTGCACTCATACACAAGCCGCAGCTTGCCGTTCGGGGATTTGGCTGTGGGCGGGTATAGGTAGACACCGCCCTTCAGCAGGTTGCGGTGAAAATCCGCCACGAGCGACCCGATGTAGCGGGCCGAGTAGCGCTGCTCCTTGCAGTAGCTCAGGTAGGCGTTGATGCCATCCGGAAAGCTGTTCACGTTACCCTCATTGCAGGAGTATATCTTACCGTCCTTTGGTGTTTTTATGTTCGGGTGAGACAGGAAAAACTCGCCAAGCGACGGCTCGTAGGTAAAGCCATTCACGCCGCAGCCCGTGGTGTACACCAGCATCGTGGAGGAACCATAGATAATGTAGCCGGCCGCCACCTGCTTTGTCCCGTCCTGCAGGCAGTCCTCCAGCGTGCCTTCCACACCGTTGTCTGACAGCCTCCTGTATATGGAGAAGATAGTCCCGATGGCGACATTCACATCGATGTTAGACGAGCCGTCCAGGGGATCCATCGCGACAATATATTTGCCCTTGGTATTGCCGGTCTGTATGATGCCCTCTTCTTCCTCGGAGATGATCGTGCATACTTCTCCGCCGTTGCGCAGGGCCCGGATGAAGCGGATATTAGCGATCACGTCCAGCTTCTGCTGTTCTTCGCCCTGGACGTTCTGCTGCCCAAAAGTGCCTGTTACCCCCAGCAAGCCTGCACGGTTAATTTCGCGGTTCACGATCTTGGTTGCCAAGGCAATATCCCGCAGCAGCTGCGAGAGCTCGCCAGAAGCATAAGGGAACTCCTCTTGTTTGCGCATGATAAACCTGTCGAGGGTTGTTCCTACTGGTAATGCCAGTTGATCATCCATAAGTTGTAGTTTTGAGCTGTGCCTTTGATTCGTTATTACTAAAGCGTTGTGCCGGAAATATCACCGGGTTCCCGGTTTGGCTGTCTTGTGTTCTCGCACAAGCAGGGGCCCTGAGATTCACTCCTACCCTTCCTGCCGGGAAGTTTAGATAGGATGTAATACCAAATCATATATACATCCTTCCAGAGTAACCTTAATGGCAGTACCTTTCATTCAAAGAGATGAAGCCATATATGAAAGAAGGTTTAGGCGACGTGGTATAAATTCCATGCTTTGGCCGGGCAGGAAAGATTCTTGAAGATATTTTATAGCGAGATGCCTCTCTTCCAGGGAATAAAGTCGTCTTGTCCGAGCTGCATGGCTTTTGTTTTGACATTGCCGCTTGCCACTTCTATGATCAGGTCCAGCATCTCGGCTCCCATCTCCTCGATGCCCTTCTCTCCTGCAATCACCGGCCCCGTGTCTATATCAATAATATCGGGCATGCGCTGCGCTAATTTAGTGTTGGAGGATACTTTGATAACCGGTGTTACAGGGTTACCCGTGGGCGTGCCCAGGCCAGTGGTGAACAGGATAATGTTGGCCCCTGAGCCCGCCATGGCTGTGGTGCTCTCCACGTCGTTTCCGGGGGTACAGAGCAGTGTCAGCCCGGGTTTGGTGGCATATTCGCCGTAATCCAGCACATCTGCTACAGGAGAAGTGCCTCCTTTCTTCGCTGCCCCAGCTGACTTGATAGCGTCTGTGATCAGGCCGTCTTTGATGTTTCCCGGGCTCGGGTTCATGTCAAAGCCAGAACCAACGGCTTCTGCAGCGTAAGCGTAGGCCCGCATGAGCTGTACAAAGCGGTCGGCAGTTTTCTCGTCCACACAGCGGTTGATGAGTTCCTGCTCCACACCACATAACTCCGGGAATTCGGAAAGCATCGATTTGCCCCCCAGCGCCACCACCAGATCGGCGGCATGGCCGACCGCAGGGTTTGCAGATATGCCAGAGAAGCCATCGGAGCCACCGCACTCCAGGCCAACCACCAGCTTACTTAGCGGCGCGGGCTGGCGTTCCTGCTTGTCGGCTTCTATCAGCCCGAGAAAGGTCTGCCTTAGGGCATTGGCCAGCAGTTCATGCTCAGTGCCTTCTTTTTGCTGCTCAAGTACAATAAGCGGTTTGGTGAAATTCGGATCGAGTGCCCTAAGCTTCTCCTCCAGTATGCTTACCTGCGCGTTCTGGCAACCAAGGCTCAGTACCGTGGCTCCCGCCACGTTCGGGTTATGGATGTAACCGGCCAGCAGGGCACAGAGCGCTTCAGAATCCTGGCGTATACCACCGCAGCCTCCTTCGTGGGTCAAAAATTTAATGCCATCGATATTTTTGAAGACGCGTTTCTGGCTGTTGTATTCCTGGCTTTGGAGCGGTAGCTGAGCAATACCCGCTGTGTTGCCGGCCTGGTACATGGCCACCATCTGCTGCACATAGGACTTATAGCTGTCCTGCTGGCCAAAGCCCAGTTCTTCCAGGAAAGCCTGCTTGATGATATTCACGTTCCGGTTCTCGCAGAACACCAGCGGGATCACCAGCCAATAGTTGGCGGTGCCTACCTGCCCGTCGGCGCGTCGGTAGCCCTGAAAGGTTTTACCCGCCCATTTGGAAACATCTGGCGCATTCCAGCCGGTAAATTTTGTTTTCCCGGCGAAAGTGGAGGCCTGGTGCTTTACATTTTCGGTAGATATTCTGCCTCCTGCCGGAATAACCGTTACGGCTTTACCCACCAGCACGCCATACATGATAACCTCCTGCTCCGGCAGCAGCTGGTGCAAGGTAAATTTGTGCTTGGCCGGCACGTCCTCCACCAGCGTAATGGTAGAGCCCATGTAGGTTATTGTTTCGCCGGCTGGTAAATCCGTTAGGGCAACCAGCACATTATCATCGGGATGGATTTTCAGAATCTTTGGAGGCATATCCTTACAATTAACATGCGCAATCGATTGCGCATGAGCAATTAACAAAATATTTTCCATAAAATAAAAAAATTTCTAAAGAAATTAAAAGGAAAGGGGCTACTCACTTGCAAGGTCGGGGAGCAACAGCAGCAGCATGCAGCCGGAGGCATATATGGCAACAGGTGCTATCTCCAAAATACTGATATCCTGACAGATGCTTTGCTGAGTGTATCGGCTTGAATTGAGCCCCAGTAGAAGGAAAAGCTAACAATGGACGGCTACCGGCCGACTGCCTCCTTAACTGCAGCACCCACAGTAGCAGCAACCATGCCTTCTCTGGTATAAATAACCGGCATCAGGAGTCGGAAGGGTGCTTCGTGCTGAAACGGGCTGTTACTAACTGGATTATAATGAGATGCAGGGAAGAAAAGCAAGCGCGGGTAGCTGTGTTGTATAAGGGCTTTGATTTTCAACTCATAGCGGAGTGATCTGATGCATCAGCAAGTCCGGAAGAGGCAGGCATGGCTAAGAAATAAAAGACGCAACACCTATGGACGCCAACCCCACCTAATGCATAAACGCCTTACGGCACAATCGGGTAGGCAAGAGAAGGGGCAGGAGTGCTTTCAGAGATATAAAAACCTGTGTTACTTGATAAATTTCCTGCAGAGTGCCACATGGATATGACTGCCCTTTCTATACAGCCTTCAACTAACTTTTGCAAATAGACTATATATTCTCGAAGATTCACTCATAAATTCTTGACAAATTAATTCCTTATTTGTATAATGCAAACGATTGCGCATCGTCTTTAGCTTGTTCGGTAAGTGATTGGTCAGTTATGAGTAGCAAGAGATAGGATAGTAGTGTTTCGACCTAGGCAGACTGTGTAGGTTTGCTTTTTTGCTGGTTGCCTTGATCACTATCAAAAGTAACAGGGTTAACCTGCCGGATGGGGCAATGCTTACTTTGCTTAGGGCATATTACATCACCATAAAAGTCAAGTCCCTTAAACTTCACTTTTGTTTAAGTCATCCCTGATGAAGTATAGTTGTGAAGGGGATTTGCAGGAAAAGTGATGCATTACGAGGGTGGCAATAAAGCTGAACGATGAGGAAGAATAGCTTTAGGCTTTGATGCGCCCGCGGTTTTACCCCTTGGGAAGAGTTGAAGGAGAGCAGCCGTTTAATAACTTAATAAGAGCAAGTATGGGAAAGGGTAGCACGTTTTTGGTTGCAGATGAGAAGGAGTTCCTCCAGGTTGCACCTGATGCAGGTGCCCTGGAAATCCCTTTGGTTGGAAAAGAAGCCGGATTCGCAGATAGTGAACTGTTGATCAGGAAGGCATTTGAATCCGACCCCAGGTTTGGGTGTGAGTTGCTTTACCGCCATTACTACCAGGCCTTATGCAACCACGCCATTCGTTTTGTGCATTCCAAATCCATCGCAGAGGACATCGTATCAGAGATCATATTAAAGTTTTATGTAAAGCGCACCTTCACGGGAGTGCTTTCCTCCTATAGGGCCTTTCTCTATAAGAGCGTCAGGAACAAAGCCTACAACTATATCAGGTTAGAGGCCGGCCGGTCGGTGGAGCTAGACAAAACTTATGATCGTAATTCAGATGCTGTCAGTCAGCAACCTGATTCAATCATTCAATATGAGGAGCTGTGCCAGGAAGTAGAGTCTGCGCTTAATTCCCTCCCTGCCAGGTGCAGAAAGATTTACCTGATGCACCGCTTCGAAGACATGAAGTATTCCGAAATAGCCGAATTGCTCCACCTTTCCCCCCGAACAGTGGAGGTGCAGATCAGGAAAGCAAGTCAATTCGTAAAGAAAGTATTATCCCGGAGCTCCATTTTCCTGCTGCTGCTCCATAGCCTCGGGTAAACCCTGCATTTCATATTCTTGGATCAGGCACATCTGCTTCGAGTCATACCCTTTTGCGGCCTCGATACCCTTCACGATGCCGGCGCTTCCTGGGCCTTCTATATATAGCCTTGGTTGCAGCGCTTCCGCCGCACCTCGCGCTGCGGGCAAAGACGGTGATTCGCGCTATGGCAAGCCATTTCGAAAAAAAAGAAAATTATTTTCCATTTCGGATAAGGGTTTTTCCGGGTGTAGTTGTCTATATGATATAACGGGATCAGATGTCATTACAATCATTGGTAACAAGGGAGCTTCTATTCGCATATTTTGCCGGGCAGGCCACTGTGTTGCAGAAGCAGATGATAGAGAAATGGGTAGAGGAGAAGCCTGGTAATGAAGAATTCTTCTACGCTTGTTTGCATGAGTGGGAAACGCTGCATCCCCAGTATAGGGTAAACACCGATGCGGCTATTGATAAGTTCAATGAAGGCATCCTGAGTCAATCCCGTTACTCCCTGCAGCCTGAAGTGGGGCAGAGGGGGCAGCTGAAGTCCGAAAAGGCGGGAGGCTGGAGGAAATGGTTGGTTGCCGCGTCTGTTTTGTGTGTGCTCCAATTTGGAGCGTGGCTTCTGCGCGATGCCGTCCTATATAAGAGCTATGCCACCGGATATGGCGAAACCAATCTGGTGTCACTCCCGGATGGGAGCAGCGTACTGCTGAACGCGAATTCTGTGCTACAGGTGCCTCGTTTTAACCTTGGGGAGTTTAGCCGCCATGTGCACCTAAGGGGGGAGGCACGGTTTTCAGTTGTCCATACCCCTGATGATAAAAAATTTGTTGTCCAGACAGACTCTGCCTTTGAGGTAGAGGTCCTTGGGACAGAGTTTAATCTTTCTGCCCGCAAGAGCGGCACAAGGGTGGTGCTGCAAAAGGGCCAGGTCAGGGTGCTGTATAAAAAGGAGGAAGAACTGGCAGCTACCGCCTTGGTCATGGCTCCGGGCGACTTGGTGACAGTTGATAATAAGCAAAAGAGGCTACAGGTAACACAGGTCTCGTCTCCTGAAAACTTTTCTGCGTGGCAGCACGGGCGGTTTGTGTTTGATAACACCTCCCTCTACGAAATCAAGGAGATGCTCCATGACAATTACGGGCTGACTGTTGAACTGGGAGGAATTGACGTGTCCGAGATGAAGGTTTCCGGATCATTCAAAGCCAATAACGCGGATGAGCTGCTGCAAGCCCTTTCGGAAGTGCTTGGTGTCAATGTAATGCGACAGGATAAGCATGTGCTGTTTACAGGCAACAAATGACACCTTAGGCGGAGAGAGACAAAATTGCCGAAGAGTATATATGTGAAAGCATCAAAGCTATATATCCTTCTCATTGCTTTCCGGCCAAAAGCTAATAGATGCGCTTTAAAACTATATTGATGACACCAGGACGAGTTGTTCCTGCTGATCGCTATTAAATAAATAATTAAGCTATATATAGAATAAATTATATCTGCTTTCAGCGGACAGGAACCCTATTGCCTTTTGCAAAAAGGGTTCCGAGGCCAGGAGAGAAGCCTACAACAGTTCATCCACCATTTTATTCACTTTCCATATGAAGAAAAGAGTTTACAGGTTAAGTATATGCGGTACGCTGATGGCGCTCCTTTCCATCTGGCAACCCCAGAGCCAGGCCCAAGGCCTGGCATATGAAACACACTCCCAGGGCTCTTCTGGAAAATCATCTAAGATCGCCACTGTTAAATTAAAAGACGCCCTGAATGGCTTAAGGGCGCAATACAAGGCAGATATCCTGTTTTCTGATCAGGTTGTGGAAGATCACGCTGTTCCTAACGATCTCATCAATCCAAGCCACACGCTGGACCAGAACCTGGAGGCTGTGTTAAAACCACTGGGCTTAAGGTACAAGCGTTCAAAAGACGGCTCCTACCTGATAACGCCCGTTGTTAAAATGGAGAAGCAGGCGAAGCCGCAGGCTGCTGTTGATCCTGTTGATGCTGTGGAGGAGAAGGGGCAGACAACTAAAACCGTTACCGGCAAGGTAACGGATGAAAAGGGGGAGGGCCTGCCGGGCGTAACTGTTCTCGTGAAAGGCACCGCTAACGGTACGGCCACCGGTATGGACGGTGATTTTTCATTGAGCTTGCCAGATGGTGAAGCGACTTTGGTTTTCTCCTTTATCGGATACCAGGCGCAGGAAGTGCCGGTTAACAACCAGTCTACTGTTAATGTCACGCTCTCTGCTGACACCAAAGCATTAGAGGAAGTCGTGGTGATAGGATATGGAACCGTGAAAAAAAGCGACCTGACCGGTTCCGTGTCTTCTGTAAGCAGTGAGGATTTTAATCAGGGGCCCCAGCTCGCCGCACAGCAGCTTATCCAGGGCAAAGTCGCTGGCGTGAACATCAGCAAAAACAGTGGCAAACCAGGCGGGTCGAATACCGTGAGAATCCGGGGAGGTACCTCGATCTCAGCTTCCAATGATCCGCTTTATGTCATAGATGGGGTGCCAATTTCGACCACAAGCGGAGTAAATCAGGCCAATATCAGCACAAGCAACACCAATTTCTTCGATCAGGAGCCGGTGAATCCCCTGATGACACTTAACCCGAACGATATTGAGTCGATCGTTGTGCTGAAGGATGCGTCAGCTACCGCCATATATGGTTCCAGGGGGGCGAATGGGGTGATCATGATCACGACAAAAAAAGGAAGACAAGGCACGGCACAAGTCACGTACGATGTGAGTGGAGGCGTTTCCGAAGTAGCCAACACGCTAAATGTCCTTTCCGCCGACCAGTACCGGGAAGTGATCGGAGACCTGGGGTTGCCGATTGACGACAAAGGGGCCAACACTGACTGGCAGGATGAGATTTTCAGGACCGCCTATCAGCACAACCATTATCTGTCGTTGAGCGGGGGAACCGATAAAACCACTTATCGGGCATCCGTAGGCTATGGAAAGCAGCAAGGGGTTATGTTAGGATCGGATCTGAGGCAAGCCAATGCGCGCATCAATATCAGTCACTCCGAGCTGGATGACAAACTGCTCTTTGACCTGCGGGTGAACTATGGGGAAAATCAATCCAGCCAGTCGCCTGTATCCAACACGGTAGGAAGTGAGTTAGGGTCAAGTCTGAACTACGAATCCTATGTTTTCAACCCGACCTATCCGGTAAGGGACGAGCAGGGCAATTTTTACCACGTCCCTCCCTTCAGGATCAACCCGGTTTCCTTTTCCAATGACCTGGCTGATGAGCGTGAGAACCGACGTTTTATTTCCAGCTTTTCAACCACTTACAAAATTGTAGAGCCACTAAGCATCAAGGTGAACCTTGGCTACACCCGGCAGAACACGGACAGGAATTCCTTCATTAGCAAAAACAACCCGCTCGGTGAGGGCCTGGGAGGATATGCCAGTGTGCAAAAGCTGGTAGATTTCTCAAGGCTGCTGGAAACTACCTTCAATTACAACAAGTTATTCGGTTCGCATGCCGTAGATGCGGTAGCAGGGTATTCCTATCAGTATTTTAAAGACGAGGGCTTGCATAACACAGCCAACGGTTTTCTCTCAGATGAGTTCAAGTGGTACAGTCTTCAGGCAGCCAGCACCATTTCCCAGGTATCCAGTTTCTACGGGAGTAATAAACTGATTTCATTTTACGGAAGGGTAAACTATAATTACGACAACCGTTACTTCCTGACAGGCACCATCCGAAGAGATGGGTCCAGCCGGTTCGGATCAGGCAATAAGTGGGGGTTGTTTCCTTCAGCCGCGGCTGCATGGAGAATATCCGAGGAGGATTTCTTCGAGGTGAGCCAGATCTCGGATCTGAAACTGAGAGCCAGCTACGGGGTCACCGGTAACCAGGAAATCGGGAACCTTAACTCGATCACTACTTTAGGGGCAAGCACCACCGGCTATCTGGTGGGCGGGCAGCGCATTACCATTGTGCTGCCGCAGCAGTATGCCAATCCTGATCTGCAGTGGGAACAGACGGCTCAATTCGATGCGGGTTTAAGTTTTGGCCTGTTTGACCACAGGCTATATGGAGATATAGACTATTACTATAAGAAAACCTCTGATCTCCTCCTCCAGTTAGCGGTGCCTTCCCCATCCGTTATCAGCACGCAACTGGCCAACGTCGGAAGCATTGAAAACAAGGGAGTGGAAATAGAATTGGGGGCTGAGCTGGTCAGGAGAGAGGATTTCATCTGGAATGCTAATTTTAACTTCAGCCGAAACCGAAACAAAGTGCTCAGCCTATCCAATGACCAATGGCAAGGCGAGGACATCAAAACAGCGCCGGTGCAGGGGCAGGGCCTGTCAGGCATATATTCCCAACTCATCACACCCGGTCAGCCAATCGGCACCTTCTATGGAAAGAAATTTATTGGGATTGAGAATGGGGTTGAGCAGTTTGAGGAGGAACAGCAAATAATCGGCAGTGCGCAGCCTGACTTTACGTATGGGTTCAGCAATACCTTCGGATACAAAAACTGGGACCTTGGCATTAACCTGAGAGGTTCTGTGGGCAACGACGTGTATAACATGACGGCCAACAACCTCGGCTACATGAGCAACCTGCCGGGCAGGAATGTATTCGACATTGCCGTAGAAAGTGGCGTGGGGAGAGACCAGCCGAAGCAATTCTCATCCCGTTGGATTGAAGACGGTTCTTTTCTCCGGCTCGACAACCTCTCTCTGTCCTATACCTTCAACACCTCCAACACCTTTCTCTCCAATGCAAAAGTGTACCTTTTGGGGCAAAACCTGTTCGTGCTGACGGGCTACTCAGGCCTGGATCCTGAAGTTAATTCAGATGTGTCCGGTGGCGGCGTTGCCCCTCTGGGGATTGACTACCTAAGCTTCCCGAGGGCAAAAACGGTAAGCATAGGCGCTACCATTTCTTTTTAATGTTAACTCACCAACTAAGGATACTCATGAAAAATATTTTAATAAAAGTTAAGATAATAGTCCTGCTTTCGCTGGTGGCGGGAAGCTGTACTGATCTGGACGAAGAGGTGTTTGGCCGGCTATCGCCGGATAATTATTACCAGACAGAGGAAGAAGCGCTTTCGTCAGTCGTAGGTGTTTACCAGAGTCTTTCAAGGGTGGTGGATGTGGGAGACGCCTGGCGTATTGCAGAGTTCGGAACAGACGAGTTTTTCGTGCCTGGCAGGACCAGCGGCGGTTGGTTCGACGAGCACAATATGGAGATCATGCGCCATCAGGTTACGCCACAGAATTCGGCCGTAAGCAGGGCCTGGGGGTGGTACATATTCCCAACCATCGGCAGAGCAAATGCGGTGATGCAAAGCCTGTCAGATTCTCCTAATGCGGAAAATCTGGGGAGCTTGATTGCCGAGACAAGGGCTCTGAGAGCGTACGCTTATTTTTATGCCATGGACTTCTGGGGTAATGTACCCATTTTTACCGAGGCCAGAGTGGATCCAAACAACCTGCCGACAACCAACTCAAGGGCAGAGGTGTTTGACTTTGTCGTATCGGAAATGCTGGCGGCAGCCGAAGAACTGCCCTCTGTAAACGAAGTAAACAGTGCGGAGTACTATCCACGGTTTACGAAGGAAGCCATTTACGCTGCCTTAGCCACCATATACCTCAATGCCGAAGTATACACCGGCACCCCCCGTTGGAGCGAGGCTGTGGATATGGCCGACAAAGTGATTAATTCCGGGGCTTATGCGCTTGAGGGAAAAGTAGGGGACGTGTTTCTTGCCACCAACGAGGAGAATTCCCAAGAGATTATATCTTCCTTTTCGATAGACCCCACCGTGAACGCCGGAAACAATCAGTTCATTCTCTATACGCAGCACGCACTGGACAAAGAAAAGTACGGCTTGCCCTTTACGCCGGCAAATGGATATAGCACAGGGCCTATAGCTCTGAACAGGTATGAAGAGCAGGATGAACGCAGAGAACTGATTGCGTATGGTCCGCAGTATTATTTGAACGGAGCGCCTTTGAAGGATGCAAGTGGCGAGCAGCTTGTGTTAGTACCTATCCAGGATATGACGGCTGCGGAAGATAACGAAGGATACAAAGTATTGAAATATTCGCCGGTGGGAGTATCGTGGGCTGGGTTTAATGCTGATAATGATTTTGTGCTGATGCGATATGCTGACGTGCTGCTTATAAAAGCCGAAGCACTCTTCAGAACGGGTGATGTGGGAACTGCTTTGACCCTGGTAAACCAGGTAAGGGAACGAAGCAATGCCTCGCCTTTGTCAACGCTTACGATCGCGGATATAGAAGATGAAAGAGCCCGGGAACTTCTCTGGGAAGGCCACAGGAGAAGAGACATGATTCGCTTCGGATCCTATTATACCGATACGTTTGGTATCAAAACAGGGATCACTGAGGAATGGAGAAACATATACCCTATTCCTACCGAACAAATCGTGTCCAATCCAAATCTTAAGCAAAATCCGAATTATTAAAGCCTGTGTCAATATATAACCCGGGCTGCAATTGATGTGCGTGGAATTGTGAATACAACCGGATTCCTCTTGAGGGAATCCGGCTTTTCATGTCTCAGCCCCAGTGCTGGAGCTATTCACTCACTCCCATCAGGAGCCACTATTTTTCATAAAGGAATAGAACAAACCTTCAAAGCTTAGCGGGCTAACTGTTAGTAGCAAAGATGCGGGGATAACGTTCGTGATTTGTATGGCCTGCTCCATAATGCAATGCTTCGCCCAGGGTTTCATTCCGCATGGCCTTTGGCTTATCTTAGAGGCAAACTTCTTATACAAAGGGCAGGCTACGGTGCTTCTATATAGACAGGAATCTCCGCAAATGGGCTCACTCCCCTGCAATCTGGATTGTCAGGTTATATAGGCTGACAATGAACTGTAAAAAGTAACATCATGAACCAGGATTACCATACCCATTTAAAAAACACTTCTGTAAATAACCCGGAGCTAAAGCTGTTGCTGGTTTTCCTCTTAATGTTAGGAAGCTTGTTTCCCGCAAAAGCGCAGAAACCTTCTTATCCTTCCGCGATAACGGTTGCCCAGGATGGAAGCGGGGATTATACCACTATTCAGGAAGCGGTTAATTCTGTTCGGGACCTGGGCCACAAAAGAGTGACGATTTCGATCAAAAGGGGCACCTACCATGAGAAACTGGTGGTTCCTTCCTGGAAAACCAACCTTACCTTAATTGGGGAAAGCCTGGAGAACACCATTATTACCGGGAAAGATTTTTCAGGGAAAACAATACCTGGGGGCGCAGACGCTGTTGGCCAGGAGAAATTCAGCACCTATACTTCCCATACGGTTTTGATTCAGGGGAATGACATTATCCTGGAGAACTTAACCATAGAAAACACAGCCGGCCGGGTAGGGCAGGCGGTAGCCTTACACGTGGAGGGAGATCGCGTTGTGGTAAGGCACTGTCGGTTGTTGGGAAATCAGGACACCCTCTATACGGCCAGTGAAAACAGCCGTCAGTATTATGAAGACTGCTACATCGAAGGAACGGTAGACTTTATTTTTGGAGAGGCAACCGCCGTGTTTCAGAACTGTACGATCAAGAGCCTGACGGATGCCTATATCACCGCTGCCGCTACCAGACCCGGCCACGACTTCGGGTATGTGTTTATTGACTGCACCTTGATTGCAGCCCCTTCAGTGGAAAAAGTATACCTGGGGAGGCCCTGGAGGCCCTATGCAAAAACGGTTTTTATCAGAACCCAGATGGAGAAGCACATACTGCCGCAGGGCTGGGATCCGTGGAAAGGGGATGAAATGTTCCCGGATAAAGAAAAAACAACCTTTTATGCGGAGTATGATTCTAAAGGACCCGGAGCAAATCCGAAGGCCAGAACCGATTGGTCGCAACAGCTGAGTGCGAAGGAGGTAAAGTCATATACCTTAAATAACATCTTTGGCAACTGGGATCCCATGGCTGTGCGCTGATCAGATGTTCCGATATATAACTGAAAACCAAAAGCCGTACTGCCTGACACACATACTTGATGATGAAAAAACTCCTCTTGCTCGTATTCTGCTTCCTGATCATATACGCTACGGATGCCCAGAATTACCCTCACCAAAGTAATGTATTGTGGGTGACGACTCCCAGCAGTACCAACTGGCTTTATAAGTTGAATGAAGAGGCAAAAATCACCGTTTCGCTTTATGAATATGGCATCCTGCAAGACAATGCTAAAATTAGCTATAGCATCGGGCCCGAGTTAATGCCAAGCGATAAAACCGGGACAGCTACCCTGAGGAATGGCAAAGCGGTGATTTCCCTGGGTACAATGTCCAAGCCGGGGTTTAAGGATTGCCAGCTAAAGGTGGAACTCAACGGGGAGGAGTACCAGCACCACATAAAAGTCGGATTCGAGCCGGAGAAACTTACGCCCTACACGCAATTCCCGGAGGATTTTGTCAGCTTCTGGCAGAAAGCGAAGGAAGAGGCATCCGAGTGCCCCATGCAAGTGAGCAGAGTTTTTGTCCCTGAATATTCGAATGACAAAGTGGACTGCTACCTTGTGAAGCTGCAGGCATACCAGAAAGGCAGCTTTGTGTACGGCTACCTCACCATTCCCAAAAAGCAGGGAAAGTACCCTGTCGTGTTTTCGCCTCCTGGCGCAGGCATCAAGCCGATGAACCCCTTAAAAGATATTTTCTATGCCGAGAACGGGGTGATCCGCTTTGATATGGAAATACACGGCATCCGGCCCAACTTGGATGCCGAAACTTACCAGGAGGTGAGTCGGGCCTTCGGCAGCGGCAATAACAGCTACTTAGTCAACGGCCTGGACAACAGGGACTCCTACTACATGAAAAAAGTGTACTTGACCTGTGTACGCGCCCTGGACTATTTAACCACCCTCCCGGAATGGGACGGGGTAAACCTCATCGCCCAGGGAGGGAGTCAGGGAGGAGCCCTGGCATTGGTCACCACAGCCCTCGACACCAGGGTAACCGCCTGCGCAGCCAGCCATCCCGCCTTAAGCGACATGGCAGGGTACAAAGCCAACAGGGCCGGAGGCTATCCGCACCTTTTCACCAAGTTCGAGGGCATGGACACCCCGGAAAAGCTGAAGATACTGCAATACTATGATGTGGTTAACTTCGCCAGGTTAATCAAGGTGCCTGTGTTTATGACCTGGGGTTTTAATGACGATGTCTGCCCGCCCACCACCAGCTATATCGTCTTTAATACCTTGAAAAGTGAAAAAGAGGCGTTGATTACACCTGTAAATGAACATTGGATTTCACTGACAACGCGTCATCAGATTCTGGATTGGATAATGGAAAACCTCCGACAGAACTAGCTCACGGAGCACAGCTCTCACACCACCCCGCGTCTCCGGCTCATATAGCCGGGGCTTAAGCCTTTGGAACTGCACTTGCGGGACATTGCTATCAGCGAGGCGCAGAAGCGGAAGAAGCCGGTATAGGTGAGTGCTCTATATAGGGTCGTACTTCTGCCTCTCCACTTTCGCATGCTAAGCGTTAAAACAGACAAGCGCGTAAATCATTGATTTACGCGCTTGTCTGTTTTATACCCCTATCACCTGCATCCTGCGCACCAAGCTGTTCTACAGCACCCACCCCTACCCCTCCAGGGAGGAGAATCCGCAGTCAGGTCAAACGGAATGCCCATGACCCAACTGCTATTGTTATTAAAGGGAACGCCCGTTTGCCCAGTTTGCTGCATTCACTGATACGCGATCCTGCAAGGGAATTTGGGGTATACCTGCACCTGGGATTCGACTTAAAAGTTGATCGTCTGCATTTAAAAAACGTGTATGATTTGTCTTTGGCGGTATTTTGCACACGGGCTATATAGAAGCAGGTTTAGAACAGGCCATTAATAATCCTTCGTAAATCACGCGCTTCGGCGCATCTTAACACCTCTGCAGTTTGTTAATATAGTATCTATATTTGATAATAAGGAAGGTGCTTTTTAAAAGTGTATTTATTACATTTGCTATAGAGGGTGTGTTTTCTCGCAAGGCTGATCGTTTTGCCTCGCTATATGCACTGACTTCATGTAAAGGCGTAAGGCAGGTTGATTCGCTGTCTCATGTTCTTCTGAATCAACTCGATGGGCTTACAGCTCAGAGCCTGATCCGCATATGGGAGTTAGGGGCAGTAGTGCCTGGTGTTTAAGGTCTGAGCATTTACGGAGTGTTTTAACCTTTGTCCGGCCATCCCTTCGTGTAAGATACTGCGTTGACTTGTGCCTGGGCTTGGAGCAGGTAAATTCACTGGCAAAGGAGATATGGGTGGTGAAGAAACCCCTGTGAACAGCGCCGGTCACGAGGTTATATATAGCTTGAAGTGCAGGAGCCGGTAAGCTGAGAGGGGAGCCATAAAGAGGCTTCAGGAGATAGAGGCAATTGTTGTATGATGATGTAGCTATTGTAAATACCAGTTTTAAGAATGAAAAGATTACATAACTAATAAGTAAAGACGAGACCAAAATGATGAGGAAATTACTGTGCGTAATCACGTTTTTGAGTTTGATGCTGGGAGGCTGCTCGCAGAAGGCGCAGACGGGCAAAAGCCCGCTGGCCGAGTCCCCCGCCAAACGGATTGACATTCTTTTTCTGGGGCACGAGAGCAGGCACCATGACTCTGAGCGGTTCTTCCCGATGCTGGCCATGCCCCTTTTCCAGGAGGGCATCAGCCTGCACTACACGGCTGACCCGGCTGACCTGACGGCGGAGAACCTGGCCAAGTATGACGGCCTGATGATCTACGCCAACCATGAAAAAATCACACCGGAGCAGGAGCAGGCGGTGAAGGGATTCGTGGAGGGCGGCAAAGCCTTCATCCCGATTCACAGCGCCTCTTTCAGCTTCCAGAACTCCGACTGGTATATAAGCGCCGTGGGCGGCCAGTTCAAGTCGCATGGCGTGGGCACCTTTACCGCCCCCATCACCAAGCCGGAACATCCGGTCATGCAAGGGCTTTCTGAATTCGAAACTTGGGACGAGACTTACGTGCACCACAAGCTTAACCCCGATATGACGGTGCTGATGGAGCGCGTGGAAGGCGATCACCGCGAACCATGGACATGGGTGCGCACACAGGGGAAAGGAAAGGTTTTTTATACTGCCTACGGACATGACGAGCGGACCTGGGGTAACCCCGGCTTCCACGATTTAGTGGCCAACGGCGTGAAGTGGGCTGTGAGCGACGAAGCGAAAGACCGCCTGGCCCGGCTGAATATCCCCACGCCGACCTTTGAGGCGGCGGATATCCCCAATTACGAAAAGCGTGACCCGGCACCAAGGTTCCAGCACGCCCTTACGCCGGAGGAGTCGCAGAAACTGATACAAGTGCCTGTTGACTTCGAGCTACAGCTCTTCGCATCAGAGCCGGACATCATCAACCCCATCGCCATGGCCTGGGACGAGCGTGGGCGGCTGTGGGTGATCGAGACAGTGGATTACCCCAACGAGATACGCACCGAGGATGGCAAGGGCGACGACAGGATCAAGATACTCGAGGACACGGACGGCGACGGCAAGGCAGACAAGGTAACAGTGTTCGCCGAGGACCTGAACATCCCCACCAGTATGGTATTTGCCAACGGCGGCGTGATCATTTCCATGGCTCCGAACTTCGTTTTCCTGAAGGACACGGACGGCGATGACAAGGCTGACGTGCGGGAGAACATCATCACGGGCTGGGGCAAAAGCGACACGCACGCGGGCCCTTCTAACCTGAAATACGGGCTGGACAACAAGATATGGGGCGTAGTAGGCTACTCCGGTTACAACGGAACCGTGAACGACAAGGATATGGCCTTCAGCCAGGCACTCTATCGTTTCGACCCGGACGGAGGGAATCTGGAGCCGCTGGGAAGAACAACCAATAACACGTGGGGCCTGGGCTTTTCCGAGGAATTCGACGTGTTCGTGTCTACAGCCAACGGCTTGCACAGCGCGTATTTCGCCATGCCGAACCAGTACGCGAAGCGGGCTGTGGCCGGCGGTTCAGGAAACACCGTTTACCGCATCGATACCCACTACGACATGCCGCACATTACACCGTACCTGCGCCAGGTAGACTGGCACGGCGGCTACACCGCCGCGGCGGGCCACAACATCTATACCGCCCGGGACTACCCGAAATCCTTCTGGAACAGCGTGGGGCTTGTAACCGAGCCCACCGGGCGCGTGCTGCACAAGGCGGTGCTGGAGCGCAAGGGCGCAGGCTATACCGAGAAGAACGGCTTCAACCTGCTGGCCAGCTCGGATGAGTGGTTTGCCCCTGTGCACGCAGAAGTGGGACCGGACGGGGCTATATGGGTAGCTGACTGGTACAACTTCATCATTCAGCACAACCCGACGCCGCGCGGCTTTGAGAACGGGGAGGGCAATGCCTACGTGAACCCATGGCGCGACAAGCAGCACGGCCGCATTTATCGCCTTGTTTACAAAGGAGCGAAGTCACGCGAACCGATGCAGCTGAGCAAAGATGATACAGAGGGGCTGCTGGCAGCGCTGAAAAACGACAACATGTTCTGGCGCACCACGGCGCAACGCCTGATCGTGGAAAACCAGAAAAAAGAAGTGATCCCGGCGCTCTATGCGATGGTGAATGACCAGAGCGTGGATGAGATCGGGTTGAATAACCCTGCTGTGCACGCGCTGTGGACGCTGCATGGCTTAGGAGCCTTAGACGGTTCGAACGCGCAGGCAATGGAAGTGGCGGTGAAGGCCCTTTCACACCCGGCCGCCGGTGTGCGGAAGAACGCGGTGCAGGTGCTGCCGAGAAACGAGGCGACCCTGAAAGCCATCCAGCAGGCGAACCTGATGAACGACCCGGACCTGCGGGTAACCCTGGCCACTACCCTGGCCATTGCCGACATGCCCGCCTCCGCTGATTTAGGAAAATTGGTATATGAGGCGAGCCAGAAACCCGGGATTGCCGAAGACGAGTACATGCCGCAGGCACTTTTCGCAGCCGCGCTCGCGCACCAGCAGGGATTTATGGCGGCAGCTCCCAAGGATTTATCCCTGGAGAGGCCGGACTCTGTGCTGACCGTTTCGGAGCGCCTTGTCAAGAGCATGGGCCAGGAGCAGTACAGGCTCGACAGGTGGACCCCGATCATGTTCCCGCCGGATGTTACCGACAAAGAAATCACAGTGCGCGCCTCCATCGGCCCGTCTCAGGAAGGGTTTGAAGGGGTTATCATGTCGCATGGCGATGACAAGGCCGGGTACAGCCTGTATGTGCAGGATAACAAGCTGCACTGGCTGGTGAAGCAGAATGGCAAGCCTTACAAAGCGACTTCTACGACGGCCCTGCCGCAGGAGAGGTTCGATGCGGTAGCCAAACTGACTTCCGGTGGTGTCATGACCATACAGGTAAATGACCAGACAGTGGCTGAAGCCAAGGCGCCCGCTCTTTTCACAAAACCGCTGACGCTGGAAGAAGTTCGCGTGGGCCGTGATGTGCGCGAAGGCGATAATAAAGTAGGGGACTACCCGGACAGGTTCTTTTTCAAAGGAGAGTTGAGAAGGGACGCCAGCCTGGAATTAAAGAAGCCGGTTGCCAGTGCCCGGAAAACAGGAAACGCCTCCGTGGCTGCGGTAACCAGGGAGAAGAACGTACGGGCAGTTGCCCCGAACAGCAAGCCCGCCGCAAAAGCCACTGCCGCCAAAAAAGCACCCAGTGCAGCCACTATCAATATAAAGGTGGTGGAGCACGAGATGAAGTTCGACAAGCAGAGCTTTACCGTGAAGGCTGGCCAGAAGGTGACGCTTAACTTCTCCAACCCGGATTTTATGCAGCACAACTTCGTGCTCATTCAGCCAGGTACGCTGGAGGAAGTGGGCAAAGCCGCCGATGCGCTGGCCCGCGACCCGAAGGGAGCCGAGAAAAACTATGTGCCGAGTACGACACAGGTCATTATCGCGACCCCGCTGGTGGACCCACAGGGCCGGGAGACGCTGGTGTTCACCGCGCCGGACAAGCCGGGAGAGTACCCGTTCGTGTGCACCGTGCCTGGGCACTGGCGCCTGATGAACGGTATCATGAAGGTTGAATAGTAAAAGGCACAAGCAGGAAACACATGACTTCAAACGAATATAGCGGCGACACTGCTGCACCAGGTGCGAACGTGGGATTGAAAGACATCAAATTCGGCGTCAGCACCTGGCTCTGGACGTCGCCCTTCAGCACGGAGACGGTTTCCCTCTTCCCGAAGATAAAGGAGATGGGCTACGACGCGGTGGAGATCCCGGTGGAGGACCCTGCGCTGCTGGACGTAAAGAAAGTAAAGGAGGCGCTGGCGGAGAATGGGCTGGAGCCGATCGTGTGCGGGGCCTTCGGCACGAGCCGCGACCTGACAAACGACGACCCCACCTACCACCAGACAAGCTTTGACTATATAGAAGCCTGCCTGGACATCTGCGTCGGACTGGGAGCGGGCTTCCTGGCCGGGCCAATGTACTCGGCCGTGGGCAAGGCCCGCCTCGTTTCCCCGGAGCAGAAAAAGACAGAGTGGGACAGGGCGGTAACCAACCTGCGGAAGGTGTGCCAGATGGCTGCGTCGCGCGGGTTGGAGATCGCGCTCGAGCCCCTGAACCGCTTTGAGTCCGACCTGGTGAACACGGCGGAGGATGTGATGCGGCTGATCGCCGACATCAACCACCCGGCGGCCAAGGTGCTGCTCGACGGCTTCCATATGAATATCGAGGAACCCAGCATCGAGCGGGCCATCCGGCTGGCGGGCGACAAACTGATTCACCTGCAGGTTTCGGAGAACTACCGGGGCACGCCCGGCACGGGCCAGACACGCTGGGAAGACTACAGGCGCGGGCTGGAGGCAATCGGCTACAAGGGCGTTGTCTCCATCGAGAGCTTCACGCCCGAGGTGAAGGAGCTGGCGGGTGCGGTGTGCATCTGGCGGCCGCTGGTGCCCAGCCAGGACGGGTTCGCCCGGGAAGGCCTGCGGTTTCTGCGCCAGTGGGCGAGTGGCGCAGAGCCTGCGCACCGGGGGACGGTGTAAAATAAAATCCCATTACAGAGAAAACAATCTGATCATAGTAAAAAGACAAATGATGGACCAGAAAAAGATAAATGTAGCAATCGTTGGGCTCGGTTTCGGAGCCGAGTTCATTCCTATTTACCAAAAGCACCCGAACGCCAATATGTATGCCATCTGCCAGCGCTCCCAGAACAAGCTGGACGAGATCGGCGACGCCTTCGGCATCGAGGTGCGGTACACGGATTACGAGGACCTGTTGAAAGACCCGAATGTGGACGCAGTGCACATTAACACGCCCATCCAGAGCCACGCGGCACAGTCCATCGCGGCGCTGCGGGCAGGCAAGCACGTGGCCTGCACCGTGCCCATGGCCACCACGGTGGAGGAGTGCCGCCAGATCGTGGAGCTGGTCGCCGAGACGGGCCTTACCTATATGATGATGGAGACGGTGATCTACAGCCGGGAGTTCCTGTTTGTGAAGGAGCTGTACGAGAAGGGCGAGCTGGGCAGGATCCAGTTCCTGCGGGCCTCCCACCAGCAGGAGATGGCCGGCTGGCCGGGCTACTGGGAAGGGCTGCCGCCGATGCACTACGCCACCCATTGCGTGGGCCCGGTGCTGGCGCTGCCGCGTGCAGAGGCTGAGTACGTTTCGTGCCTGGGCTCAGGCAGGATCGACGAGGAGCTGATCCCGAAATACGGCTCCCCATTCGCCATCGAGACCTGCCACATCAAGTTCAGGAATTCAGACCTGTCGGCGGAGGTGACGCGCTCGCTGTTCAACACGGCGCGCCAGTACCGCGAGAGCTTCGACGTATATGGCTCCAAAAAATCCTTTGAGTGGACGCAGATCGAGCACGAGGACAGCGTGATCCATACGGGCGAGGTGCCTGAGCGGGTGAAGATCCCGGACTACGCGCACCTGCTTCCGGAGGAGATTCAGAACTTTACGCAGGCGGGGGTATATGACTCGGACGACAACCAGCACCTGTCCTTCATCCAGGGGGCCGGGCACGGCGGTTCGCACCCGCACCTGGTGCACGAGTTCGTGAGCGCACTGGTGGAGGGGCGCGAGCCGTACCCCAACGCACGGCAGTCGGCCAACATCACCTGCGTGGGCATCCTGGCGCACGAGTCAGCCATGAAAGGCGGAGAGATCATGCATATGCCGGTGTTTACCTTGTCAACAGCAGGTGCTGAAGCGCGCACCTAAAAAGTTTTCTGCTGAAAAGCAGTTCAATTCAAAAGCATAGCAGTTCAGTGCAGGGGCGGTTCAGATGATGTGGCCGTTCCTGCCTGAAGCTGTGCCATCCCCTGCCTCTAAACAGCACACTGCCGGAAGCGTCCGTAGCACCAAAGCGACGAACCGCGGAATTCCATATATACCCTTCCTCCATTTACCTGCTCATGTCCCGGAAAACACAGCCCTTGGACCGGCAGCACAACCCAGTTTCTTCTTGACTTAACAAATCTCATCTTCTCGGGATGGCGTTCAAAGAAGCGCTGTTATTTCATCCTTCCAGCAGCAAGTCCCCGGGATATAGCTGCACCTCCATCTGCTCAAATCACAACCATATAACCCGATGCGGCAAGCTGAATATTCTGCCCTGGTTATCTTCCTGCAGGGAGGGTTGAGCAAATTTTGAGCAGGATAGGCGCTTCTTACTCATCGGCTATATCATGTGCATTTCCACGTCTGACTATAATATAAATTTACCGAAAAGAACGGCGCTATGTTAATATAGTATCATAATTGGCTAATAGATACTCGCTTATCGATAATTTTTACTATAATTTAGTAACATTAGAAAATGATATGGCAGGGTTCAACACGCTGATCTTTAGGTAGTTTTAAAAGCTATATATAGATGTTGCCTGGAAAAGCCATGCCCGTGCAAGAGTGCTCTTTAACACTCAGGATGCAGAATAAACAACGTTGGATACAGGGGTTTTTTTCGAAGAAGCCCCGTCTTGCGGCGCGGATATTTAAAACTCGTGATCACGGTATATAAATATTCCATCATTATTAATAGCTGAAATTATCAGGTTAAGGGAAGAATGCGAGTGGTATAAGTAAGGCCTGTGCGCCTGTTTATAACACAGGATGTACTACGCCCGAATGCATCAGGCTTTGATGTCAATACACAACAGTTGTAAACACTTTCAATTTTAACAAGCACATGATGAAATGGAAATTTACTAATCGGATTCTTGCGATCTCGGGCACTGCGCTGCTGTCTGTCGTGGTTCCCTGTTTCCAGGGTGGAGACGCTTTTGCAGGAGTGATCAATCGCCCCGGGGCGGCGCTTCAGGAAACACAGGTAACGGGAGTTGTCACGTCAGCAGAAGACCGGACACCCCTCCCCGGCGTGTCGATTTCAGTGAAAGGCGGCACCACCGGAACCGTGTCAGACGCGGAGGGGAGATACCAGTTGGCCGCGCCCCTCAATGCTACGCTTGTCTTCAGCTATATCGGCTTCACGGCACAGGAAGTTCCCCTCAATAACAGGAGCCAGGTGAACGTGCAGTTGGCCGTGGACCAGAAGCAGCTGGAGGAGGTAGTAGTGATCGGCTACGGCACGCAGAAGAAGGGGGATGTGACAAGTGCGGTCTCCAGCGTCAGCAAAGAGGACTTCGTGCAGGGGGCCGTGCGGGATGCCGCGCAGCTGGTGCAGGGGAAAGTGGCCGGCTTGCGCATCTCCACCCCAAGCGGCGACCCGGCGGCGAACACGCAAATCAACCTGAGAGGCATCAGCTCCATCAATGGCAACTCCGAACCGCTCGTGTTGATTGACGGCGTGCCGGGTAACCTTAACACCGTGGCCCCGGAAGACATCGAGTCGGTGGACGTGCTGAAGGACGGATCGGCGGCGGCTATATATGGAACACGCGCCACAGGCGGCGTTATCCTGATCACGACCCGCAAAAACTCAGGGGAGCGCAGCACCATCGAATACAACGCATATGCGACGGTGCAGACCATTGCCAGAAGACCGGAGCTGCTGACCGGGGACGATTACCGCAGGCTGATCCAGGAGGAAGGGATAGATTATGACGACTATGGCGGCAACACCGACTGGCTGGATGAGATCATGCAGACGCCGGTTAGCCATAACCACAACCTGACCTTCTTCGGGGGCAACTCCACCACCAATTTCACCGGCTCGCTGAACTACCGGAACTGGGAGGGCATCTTCAAGCGGTCAGGGCAGGAGCGTTTTACAGTGCGGGCCGACCTGAACCATTCTATGTTCGAGGACAAACTCAGGGCCAATATACAGGTGATCAACCGCATTACTTCAGCTGCGCAGGGAGGCGCGGGTGGCTACGCCTACCGGCAGGCGATCATCCGGAACCCAACGGACCGTGTCAGAACAGAGACAGGCGAATGGCAGCAGCGGGACGGCTACTTTTATGAAAATCCGGTGGCCTTGATTGAAGAGACAAACTCCGAAAATACCTACAGGGAAATGCGGATGAGCGGTAGCCTGGATTATTCACCGATCAAGGACCTTGATATCCGGATGCTGGTGTCGCATATCCAGACAAATTCATTGTGGGGTTATGCCACGACTTTCGAGCACACCGACACCTGGTTGAACAACAGGAACAGTAACGCCAACCGCAGCACAGACGCCGAAAGGAGAAATCTGCTGGAGCTGACCTCCAATTATTCCAAAACCATCGACAAGCACCGCTTTACCGTGCTGGGTGGCTATAGCTGGCAGGATGAAACGGCCGAGGGTTTTAACGCCAGCAACTGGAATTTCCCGACCGATGCCTACGGCTGGAACAACTTAGGGGCCGGGCAGGCGCTACAGGCAGGCCAGGCGGGCATGGGCAGCTACAAGCAGAAATGGCAGCTGGCCGGTTTCTTCGGCCGCCTGACCTATAGCTGGGACGACAGGTACCTGTTAATGGCCAGCGTGCGCCGCGAGGGCTCGTCCCGGTTCGGGGTAAACAACCAATGGGGTACTTTCCCGGCGGTATCGGCAGGATGGCGCCTGAGCAAAGAGCCATTTATGGCAGGAATGTCTGCTGTTACGGACCTGAAGTTAAGAGCGGGCTATGGCGTGACGGGCACCATTGCCGGTTCACCATACCTGTCACAGATTAGCTACAACTTCAGCCAGGGCAACGGCGCGTTTATCGGAGGGAAGTGGGTGCCGGGTTTTGTGCCGGCGCGTAACTTCAACCCGGACCTCCGCTGGGAAAAGAAGGAAGAGTACAACGCGGGTATTGACTTCGCCTTCCTCAATAACCGGATCAGTGGCTCTATAGACGCTTACCGACGCAATATAAACGACCTGTTGTACAGTTTCCCGGTTCCTACGCCGCCCTACCTGGTAGGTTCCACCATGATCAATGCCGGTACATTACGAAACGAGGGAATCGAAGTATTAGTGAACTTCACCCCGGTGCAGAACGACGACTTTGAGTGGAATTCCAACCTGACCTTCTCCACGAACCGCAATGAACTCGTGTCCTTATCTAACGACCAGTTTGAAGCCACGAATGATTTCTTCAACGCAGGGTACACCGGAGAGCCCGTGCAGGACTATACCCACCGTGTGGTGGTAGGCGAGCCAGTGGGACGGTTCTTTGTCTGGAAAACGGTAGGGGTCGATGAAAGCGGCACCTGGCTCGTGGAAAATGCAAACGGGGAGACGATCTCCATTAACGATGCCACCCAGGAAGACCGCCAGTTCTATGGCAACGGGATTCCGAAGCAAATAGCAGGCTGGAACAACTCTTTCCGCTTTAAGAGCTTCGACCTGTCGGTGAACATGCGGGGCGCCTTCGGGCACGACATCCTTAACTTCCAGCGGATGTTCTATGAGAATCCGAAGAACAAGACATATAACATGTTGAAGCAGGCATATGATCCGGTATATGGCCAGCGGCTGAACAACGACCTGGTGTACGTGAGCCACTACATTGAGAAGGGCGACTATGTAAAGCTGGACAATGTGACGTTGGGCTATACGCTGCCGGCGAACCTGATCAGCTTTGTCCGGAATGCACGGGTATATGTGTCAGGGCTCAACCTGGTTACCATCACAGACTATGAAGGCATAGACCCCGAGGGTGTCAGCTACACAGGTTTTGATCCGGGTAACGACCAGCGCGATAAGTACCCGACTACCCGGACGTTCACAGCAGGTCTCAGCTTAACATTCTAAGGTTTTAAGAATCAGGATTATGAAAAAGAAAGTTACATTATATATGTTAGCCGCCACCATCGGGGCATCAGGATTTATCAGTTCTTGCACAGACCTGGACGAGGAAGTTTTCTCGGAGGTTCTTGCGACCAGCTTTCAGCCTACCGAGCGGGATATCCCCGCCATCATTGCCCCGGTCTATGCCTCGTTCAGGGGCCTGATGATGGGGTGGCAGGGCTACCTTGATCTGCAGGAGGAGCCGGCGGATGCGATTGTGACGCCCGCCCGCCCCAACGGGTGGTACGATGGCGGCACCTACCTGCGCATGCACACGCACACCTGGACACCATTGCAGTGGCAACCCACCAACACCTGGCAGAGCGCCTACCGGAGCATTACCACGGCAAACCGGATCCTGGCCCAGGTAGAGGACGGCGAGATCCCGATCGAGAGCGGCCGGGAGGCGCTGGAGGCGGAGTTGAAAGCAGCCCGTGCATTTGCCTATTATCTTTTGCTGGATAACCACGGGAATGTGCCGATCGTGACGGATTTCAGGGATGTGGAACTCCCGGTGCAGAAAACGCGGCAGGAGGTATATGACTTCGTTGTAACAGAACTGCTGGCCGTGATGCCCCTCCTGAGCGAAGACCCTTCCTCCACCTACGGGCAGCTAAACAAGTGGGGCGTGAAGGCGCTGCTGGCTAAAATCTACCTGAACGCCGAGGTATATACCGGGACGCCGCAATGGGAAAAAGCAATCGAGCAATGCAACGACATCATCAACAGCGGGTACTATAACCTGGACCCGAATTACGCAGATGTGTTTACCTACACCAACCACAACTCCCCGGAAATCATTTTTGCGGTGCCGTACGATGAGATATATGGCACAGGGAACACGACGCACATGAAGACCCTTGACCCCTTGAGCAGGTTTGTCTATAATATGCAGGCCGGACCTTGGGGCGGAAACGCCGCCGTGCCGCAGTTCATCGACACCTATGACGAGGATGACAGCCGTTTAGAGGATTCGTGGATCATGGGGCCGCAGGTGAGCGCCACAACCGGGGAAGTGGTGATCAACTACGTGAAACAGCTCCCCAGCATTGCCGCCACACAATCGAACCAGGGCTTCCGGATAGGGAAATACAAGATCAAGCCGGGCGCAACGGGTTCACTCGACAACGACTACCCGATGTTCCGGTATGCGGATGTGCTGCTGATGAAGGCAGAGAGCCTGCTCCGGACCGGCAGGGCAGATGAGGCTGCCGAGCTGGTGACACAGGTGCGCGAGCGGGCGTTCAGAAACACAGACCCGGCCAAAGCCGTGGTGACAGGCGCTGAACTGATGCAGGGCAGCACCTATGCATATGGTTTGCAGGATGAGAATGGTACTATCCTGAACGGGCCCGGAAGCGGTGGAGCGGATATCCAGTACGGCAGGATGCTGGATGAGCTTGGCTGGGAGTTTGCGGCGGAGGCGCATCGCCGCCAGGACCTGATCCGCTTCGGCGTGTTCACGACAAAGGCGTGGTTCAACCACCCGCCCAGCGATCCTTCTAAAACATTGTTCCCGATCCCGGAGGCGGAGTTAAATAAAAACCCGAACCTGAAACAGAACCCGGGATACTAAAACTTCATATTAGGTTTAAGTGAGATTACTCTGCTCACCGGTGCCCCAAATGGTGGGGTAAACTGGTGAGCGGTTTTTCTTTGGGCCATATAGTCTCAGGCGCAGGCATTGGAGAGGTTAATATAGTATCAGGATTGGTTAGTATGCAGAAGGCGTTTCTGCTGTTTAAAGTGTTAATTGCTAAAGCGATCATTCAAACCCGGAAATATATGATTTTTCCCCATACCCCTACGAGCACGTTCCCTTCAGCCCCACGCCCATTGCGCACCACGGTGCTTGCATGTTGTCTGATGACTGTGCTACTCCTGTGCTATATATCCCCGCTTCGGGCGCAGGGCACGCGCCAGGACTACCAGCGCGCGGAAGCCATGAAAGAGGCGATGGACGGGAAGATGTACCACGCCCCCGGCAGCTTCCACTGGCTGGAGGGGGAGGAGATGTTCTGGTACGTGAAACAGACGCCCAAAGGAAAAGAGTTTATGCTGGTGGATGCAGCGAAGCGATCTAAAAAAGCGGCTTTCGATCAGGAGCGGCTGGCCAAAGCCCTCTCCGCAGCCACAGGCCAGGAGGTGGCGCCTTACAAACTACCCTTCTCCAGGATCACCTTTGCAGACAAAGGCAGGGAACTGGGCTTCGAACATGGTGGCAAGGTCTGGAGCATGTCGCTGCGCTCCTACAAGCTGCAGGAAAAAGGCCCTGCCGAGCGGCGTGAGAACGGGTACTGGGGCGGCGGAAGAGACGAACTGGGCAACAAGCCTGTTCCCTCGCCCGACAGCCAGTGGGTAGCTTTCATCAAAAACTACAATGTTTATATACGCCCGGCCGGGGACGAGAAGCAAAAGGAAGAGCACCAGTTGAGTTTTGACGGATCGAAGGGAGAGTACTATTCCTCTTACATTTCCTGGTCACCGGACTCCGAAAAGCTGGCGACCAACAAGGTGCGCCAGGGCCAGGAACGCCTGATCTACCTGCTCGAGTCCTCGCCGGAAGACCAACTGCAGCCCAAACTGCACACCCGCAATTACCTGAAGCCGGGCGACGCCCTGCCCCAGAAGTCCCCGCAACTCTTCTTGGTAAATAAAAAGCAGCAGGTGCGTGTCGATCCCGCGCCTTTCAATCCCGGGGAACAGTACAGCCTCTCCAACCCGGCGTGGCGAAAGGATGGGCGCGCCTTCACGCTGGAGTACAATCAGCGGGGACACCAGGCCTACAAGGTGCTGGAGGTAGACGCGGTGACGGGCAAGGTAAAAGAGCTCATCAAAGAGGAGAGTAAGACGTTTATCGACTACAGCAGCAAGAAGTACCGCCACGATGTAGCGGACGGCAAGGAGATTATATGGGCCTCGGAGCGCGACGGCTGGAACCACCTCTACCTGTATGACGGGGAGACGGGGAAAGTAAAGCACCAGATCACGAAAGGGGAGTGGGTCGTGCGCGGGGTATTGCATGTGGATGAGGAGGCGCGGCGCATCGTGTTTGCGGGCAGCGGCCGGGAGAAGGGGCAGGACCCGTATCTGATCCAGTACTACAAAGTAAACTTCGACGGCAGCGGCCTGACACCACTCACCACAGAGCATGCAAACCACGCCGCGACGCTCTCCCCGGACCATAAGTACTTTGTGGACGCTTATTCCAGGATAGATGCGCCGCAGGTAGCGGTGCTGCGCAGGGCTTCGGACGGCAAGTCGCTGATGGAGGTGGAGCGGGCAGACGCCACGGACTTGTTCAAGGCAGGCTGGAAAGCACCGGAGGTTTTCACCGCCAAGGCAAGGGACGGCCAGACCGATATATGGGGCATCATCATCCGGCCCAGCAACTTCGACCCGGCCAAGAAATACCCTATCATCGAGTATATATACGCAGGCCCCCACAGTTCTTTTGTGCCTAAAACATTTGACTCTGACTTCCGCTACCGGTTCCTGCATGAGCTGGCGGAACTGGGCTTTATCGTGGTGCAACTGGACGGCATGGGCACTTCTAACCGCTCAAAGGCCTTCCACGACGTATGCTGGCAGAACCTGAAGGACGCGGGATTCCCGGACAGGATCGGCTGGATAAAGGCCGCCGCCCAGAAGTACCCCTATATGGACACGGCGCGGGTAGGCATTTTCGGTAACTCCGCCGGAGGGCAGAGCTCGGCGGGCGCGCTGCTGTTTCACCCGGAGTTCTACAAAGTGGCTGTTTCCTCCTCGGGCTGCCACGACAACCGCATGGATAAGATCTGGTGGAACGAGCAGTGGATGGGTAAAATCGGCCCGCACTACGCGGCTTCCTCCAACGTGGAGAACGCACACAAACTGCAGGGCAAACTGATGCTGATCCTCGGGGAGATGGATGATAACGTGGACCCGGCTTCCTCGCTGCAACTGGTCAACGCCCTGATAAAGGCGAACAAGAACTTCGATTTCCTGATGGTGCCGGGCATGGGCCACTCGCTGGGCGGCGATTACGGCGAGCACAAACGGCGCGACTTCTTCGTGCGGCACCTGCTGGGGGTGGAGCCGCCGGAGTGGCAAGGGCAGCAGCCTGCAGTGCCGGAATCATAGCGAAAAAGGTACAGGGTTCCGGGGCCTTCCCGGCCATAAGCGAAGAGGTAAGGCGATATAATTATAAATGTGAATTCGGGAGTTCAGCGGATCATAGATTACCGCACTTTAATTTGTTACAGAACTATAAAGCTGCTGTATGACCAATCGAAGCAAAGCCTCTTCCAGTTTTTCAAGGAGGCGCCTTGTAGCTGTTCCGGTGCCGAACGCAGTGAGGCAGGCCGCAGCGGAGCGAGGGCAGGTTCAGCTACACAGCGCCGGACGGGAAAACGCGGCCTCTCGGCCTAAGAGAGCACCAAAGTAAGCCATAGAACATGAATTGTAGTGAGGCCGGGGATGTACGGCAGCTATAAGCGGAGGCAAAAAACTTTATTGATGATTGAGTTAAAGTAAGTTTACAATTATACCAGTGGCAGGGGAGCGGAGTACTTTTCCCGGTGCAGCTTCACATACTCGGACGGAGTGTAGGAGGTGATGTTTTTAAACTGGCGGTTGAAGTAGGAGATGTTGTCAAAGCCACAATCGAAAGCTGTTTCGCGCACGTTCCACTTGTCTTCAATGAGCAAGCGGCAGGCATGGCCGATGCGGATCTCGTTCAGGAAGTTGGAGAAGGTTTTGCGGGTGTGCTGTTTGAAGTAGCGGCAGAAGGCATTCACGCTCATGTTGGCGATGCTTGCCGCCTCCTGCAGCTTCACCTCCTCCGAAAAGTTGTTCATGATATAGGTAAACACATCGTTGATCTTCTTGCTGTCCGACTCGTTCTGTGGCCCGTCGAAGCCGACAGACGAGAGCGGCTCCAGTTCCCTGGACAGGGAGAGCAGGTGCAGGATGGTGAAAAGCTGGATGATCCTTTCGAAGCCTTCCAGCCGGAGCATCTGCTGCGTGAGGGCGGTCATCCTGCTTTTCGTTTCCCCCTTGATGCGGATGCCGCGCTTGCTGTAGAGCAGCAGCTTGTGCACTGGATAGGCCTCCGGCAAGGACAGGAAATGCTCGCCGAACGACTCTACCTGGAAGAAGACGGAGATGTTCTCGGCTTTCAGCACGGAATCCTGCTCGTAATACCGCTTGTCGTTGCGAAACACGTGCGGCAGGTTGGGGCCAAGCAGCAGCAGGTCGCCGGAGGTGAAACTGCCAATGCTGTCACCGATAAACTGCGTGCCGGAGCCTTCGCAGATGAGCATGATCTGAACCTCGGGGTGGAAGTGCAGGTTATCGTAAAAATGCGGCTGAACCTCATGCTGAACGCGGATGGTTTCGCCTGATGTCTTGGGTATCTGGAAATAGACTGGTTTCATGGTGCTGGTTGGTGTGCATGCGGCAATATTACCTTTAAGTTAAGCAAAAAAAGCAATACAGAGGTAATATAGTGCCATGATTAGGGGAGACACAGAAAACGCAGCTGCCGAAGGGGCAGGGGTGGGTTTTCTGTCATCAAAAAAATTAACCAGTTATATATCGCAACCTGCAGCTATATATAAATGCAAGGTAGCTTCGTGGCAGCGCCCTATATAACTTCATATTATATATAGCTTTACCAGCAACCGATTAAATTCAGCTTATTGCAATTCATCATACAGAAACGAGCAGCATGAAAAAGACACTATGTAGCGCTTTCGCTTTAACCTTGCTCCTGCCAGGCGCCTTTGCACAAACACAGGGGCAGCGGGTGGAGCCAGTTAAGTTCTCAAAAGTCACCGTCACGGATTCGTTCTGGAAACCCCGCATCGACCAGGTGGCCACCGTGACCATCCCCGTTTGCATCGAGCAGACGGAGGTGAAAACCCCGCGGATCCGGAACTTTGAGATCACGGCTGGTCTGAAAGAAGGCAAGTTTGAAGGCATCTTCTATGATGATTCGGATGTGTACAAAGCACTGGAAGCGATTGCCTACTCCCTAAACAACAGGCCAGATGCCCAACTGGAGCAGAAGGCAGACCAGTGGATCGACATCATCGCCAAGGCCCAGCAGCCGGACGGGTATATCAATACCTACTACACGCTACAGTTTCCGGAAAAGCGCTGGACGGATATGAGCATGCACGAGGATTATAACGGCGGCCACCTCATCGAGGCTGCCGTTGCCTACTACGATGCGACCGGCAAAAAGAAGCTGCTGGAGGTAGCCACAAAGTTCGCGGATCATTTCGCCTCTTTGTTTGGCCCCGGAAAGGAACATTGGGTGACAGGCCACCAGGAACTGGAGCTGGCCCTGGTGAAGCTTTTCAAAACCACGAAAGACAAAAAGTACCTCGACATGGCAGACTGGCTGCTGGCAGAGCGCGGGCGTAAAGTTGCCAAGGGATATACCTGGACAGACTGGAAAGACACCGCCTATGCCCAGGATGTGCTGCCGGTAAAGCTGCAGAAGCAGATCACGGGCCATGCCGTGCGGGCCATGTACATGTACACCGGCGCGGCGGATGTGGCTACCCAGACAGGCGATAAAGGGTATATGAACGCCATGAAGGATGTGTGGGAAGACGTGGTGTACCGCAACATGTACATCACGGGCGGGATAGGTTCTTCGGGCAGGAACGAGGGCTTCTCCGAGGATTATGATTTGCCCAACGAGCGGGCGTACAGCGAGACCTGCGCATCGGTCGGGATGGTTTTCTGGAACCAGCGCATGAACTCCCTCACCGGCGACAGCAAGTACGCCGATGTGCTGGAACGCAGCCTCTACAACGGCGCCCTCGACGGCTTGTCGCTGAGCGGGGATCGGTTCTTTTACGGCAACCCGCTGGCCTCGCAGGGGCAGCACCAGCGCAGCGAGTGGTTCGGCACCGCCTGCTGCCCCGCCAACATCTCCCGCCTGATCGCCTCCCTCGGCAACTATATCTATGCGCAGTCAGGTGACGGGATATGGGTGAACCTTTACGTGGGCAGCAATACCACATTTGACATGGGCAATAAGCAGGTGCCGGTGGAGATGAAGACCAACTACCCCTGGGAGGGAAAAGTGGATATAACCCTCAACCCGAAGTCAGCGACAAAATCAGCCCTTCATCTGCGCATCCCCGGCTGGGTGCAGGGAGAGCCTGTTCCCGGAGACCTATACCGCTTCACCGACCAAGACCCTGCCAAGTTCACGGTGCTGCTGAACGGGAAAGCGGTTCCCTATAAAATGGACAAGGGGTACGCTGTGATAGACCGGAAGTGGAAGAAAGGCGACAAGGTAGAGCTGAATTTCCCGATGGAAGTGAAGAAGATTGTGTCGAAGGATAGCCTGGTGTACAACAACAACCGGATAGCCTTACAGAGAGGCCCGCTGGTGTATTGCGTGGAAGGCGTGGACAACGACAAGCAGGCCTGGAACATGGTGGTGCCAGCGAACACGGCTTTCCAGGTGAGTTATGACAAAAGCCTGCTCAACGGCGTGGTTACGCTGAAGGCCGAGGTGCCGGCTGTGCGCATCAGTGCGGATGGCTTATCGGCGGCCACTCACAAAAAGACCATTACCGCCATCCCGTATTACGCGTGGGCAAACCGTGGGAAAAGCCAGATGCAGGTTTGGCTCCCTACAAAAATGAGCGATGTGAAGCTGAATTATTAAGGAGCGGTTGCGTTATATACCCAACCACTGTCCTGTAGACTATTCTATGAAATGAGGGAAGCGATGGTGCCGGTTTCCAATATGGGGATATTTAAAGCTGTGAAATCCATATAGGCATTGGTGCATTAGAAGTTATATAAACCATTCCATATAGGTTAGAAGCGCAGTACCGGCCGACGCATATACGGATATAGGCGATGACCTGGTACTCATAATATGAACCCCTGAGCCCAGGGATATAGAACCTTCCTTCAAAGCCAGCGACAGGCAACCATATACAGAAACAAAAGCATCCCCCAGGCTTTTCTGCTGAAAAGGCTGGGGGATTTTTATACTTTTATAGAAGCTGCTGTGGCGGTTACAGGCGAATCAGAAACAAACAGTCATGGGCTACATTATACCAGCACCGACCCCGGAACCTGAAAAGTTAAACACGGGCAGAACGCGGCAGTGGCTCGCCAACCAGGAACTCGGTACCACAGGCACTGCCCTGTTAGAGAATTATTTTGAGGAAGGAGGATATGTCCCGCCGCATTGCCATCGTACCGAGGAGTTATTGGTTTGCCTCGAAGGGCATGGGCAGGTCATGATGAATCAGCAACAGTATGATTTCCCTGCCGGGAGTGTGGCTGTAATCCCGCCCATGACGGTGCATGAAGTGCGGAACAGCGGAAATGGCAGGATGCGCATGCTGGCCTTTTTCCCGGAGGCGTCGCCTGAAACGATATGGATGAATGATGAGAACAGGCAGTAGACATATATAAATTAGCGCAACAGGCTGGATATATAAATCGCATATATAAATTGAGCAACGATGAATATATGCCCCCGCCGTACCGGAAAATAGCTTCAACTGAGAAGCTGACATCAAAACATATATAATTAAAAAAGCAAGGATATAGTGAGTGAGGTTATTTTGTCTTTCGAGGACATCACGGTGCGCTCCACGGGGCAAACTGTCGTAGGTAATATCAGTTTTGAAATCAGGAAAGGCGAGCACTGGGCCCTTGTCGGCGACAACGAGGCAGGGAAGCACCTGCTGTTGGAAGCGATTGCCGGCAGGGTGCCAGTTGTGGGCGGGAAGGCAAGCTACGGTTTCTATGAGCGGTATCGGCGGGAGAACCCGGTGCAGTCGCCTCACTTTCTGTGGCAAAAGCCCGTCAGCTTCGTTTCTGCGCGGCATCACTTCACCAGCCTCTCCAGCAAGAACTCGTTTTACTACCAGCAGCGCTACAACGCCGCGGACGCGGAAGACGCCGCCACCGTAGCGCAACACCTGTCGGAGATCACTCCTTTCCCCGATACCCCGGTATGGACGTTTGAGAAAGTGGTGGCGGCGCTAAGCGTGCAGCATCTGCTGGAGAAAGAGCTGATAAAACTCTCGAACGGCGAAACGAAACGGGTGCTCCTGGCCGAAGCCCTGCTTCGTAACCCGTCTGTGCTGCTGCTGGACAGCCCGTTGTCAGGCCTGGATGTCAAATCACGGCAGGCTTTTAACCAGTTGGTGACCGCCATCACCGCTTCCGGGATCACGGTGGTGCTGGTCGCTTCCCCCGATGAAATACCGGACGCCATCACCCACGTTGCCATCTGGAACGAGGGACAGGAAGTGGAAAACAAGTTAAAAGCACAGTATCACCCGAACGGCCGGCACCCGGTGCAGCCCGAAACGCTGGACAGGGACGAGGTGAAATCTCTCCTTTCCGCCTCCGCCATTCCATCCTTCCAGGCAATTGTGAAGATGGAGGATGTAACGATACAGTATGGGGATAAAACCGTGCTGGACAATATATCTTGGGAGGTAAGGCAAGGGGAAAGGTGGGCGCTGGTGGGGCACAACGGGGCAGGGAAATCAACTTTGCTGAGCCTGCTGTATGGCGACAACCCGCAGGCTTATAGGAATAAAATCACGCTTTTCGACCGGCGAAGGGGAAGCGGGGAAAGCATATGGGATATCAAGCAGCATATAGGGTATGTTTCCCCCGAGCTGTTCCAGTACTTTCCGCGCGACGTGTCCTGCTCCGATGTCATCGAATCGGGGTTTTATGACAGCCTGGGGCTTTTCCGGGACATCGAGCCGGCCAAACAGGCCGTCGCGCTGCGGTGGATGAAAATATTCGGGATAGCAGAACTGGCCGCAAAGCCTTTCAAGCACGTGCCCACGAGCAGCCAGCGGCTGTGCCTGCTCGCGCGCGCGCTGGTCAAGAACCCGGTCCTGCTCATCCTCGACGAACCCTGCCATGGGTTTAGCGCTCCCCGGCAGCGGCATTTCAAAACCCTGGTCAACGCGATATGCGAAGCCAGCAACATGACGCTGATCTACGTAAGCCACTATCAGCACGAAATCCCGGAATGCGTAACGAAGGTCATTCAGTTGGAAAACGGCAGGTGCGTGAGCCAGGTGTCAGAAACTGAAATGACGAATTAGCGATCGAAACTTATATATAAGATGCTGTATAAAATAATGTCAGCGGTATTTTTCAGGGTAAGCAGTGTTTTTCTGCTGCTGGCCCCTGTGGCTGGTGCCTTTGCGCAAACACCCGAATTCACGCGGCAGGACACCCTGCGCGGTACCGTCACAAAGGAACGGGCGTGGTGGGACCTGACTTATTACCACCTGGATGTGCAGGTAAACCCCGGGGACAGCACCATCCGGGGGGTAAACACCGTGCAGTACCGGGTGCTGGAGCCAAACCAAAAGATGCAGCTTGACCTGCAAGCCCCCATGCAAATAGAAAAGGTGGTGCAGAACGGGCGGGAGTTAAAATTCAAACGGGACGGCAACGCGTACTTTATCCAGCTAAGCGAGAAGCAGACAAAGGGAGATATCAACCAACTCAACGTCACGTTTGGAGGGAAGCCGGTGGTGAGTGAAAATCCGCCCTGGAGCGGCGGCCTGACGTGGAAACGGGACTCCAACGGGGATCCCTTTGTGGCAAACTCCAACCAGGGCGACGGGGCCAGCCTGTGGTGGCCCTGCAAGGACCATATGTACGATGAGCCCGACAGCATGCTCATCAGTGTGACGGTGCCGGAGCATTTGATGGATGTGTCGAACGGGAAGCTGCGGCGCGTCGAGGAGCGGAATGACAGCACCAGGACCTTCCACTGGTTTGTCTCCAACCCCATCAATAATTATGGCGTGAACATCAGTGTGGCCGATTATGCCCATTTCTCAGAGACCTATCAGGGCGAGAAGGGGCGGCTGGACTGCGACTATTATGTGCTGAAAGAAAACTTGGAGAAAGCCAAGGCGCAGTTCAGGGACGTGCCGCGCATGCTGCAGGCGTTTGAGCACTGGTTCGGGCCTTACCCTTTCTATGAGGATGGGTATAAACTGGTAGAGGTGCCCTATTTGGGCATGGAGCACCAGAGTGCGGTGACCTACGGCAACGGGTACCGGAACGGCTACCGGGGCAACGACCTGAGCGGCACCGGCTGGGGACTGAAATTCGATTTCATCATCATCCATGAATCCGGGCACGAGTGGTTTGCCAACAACATCACCTACCAGGACATTGCGGACATGTGGATTCACGAAAGCTTCACAAATTACTCGGAGAGCCTTTTCGTGGAATACCATTATGGCAAGGAGGCTGGCAACGCGTATGTGATCGGTACGCGGCGCGGCATCAAAAACGACAAGCCGATCATCGGCCTATATAACGTAAACCACAGCGGCTCCGGCGATATGTACCCGAAGGGCGGCAACATGCTGCACACGCTGCGGCAGGTGGTGAACGACGACGAGAAGTGGCGCAGCATCCTGCGGGGGCTGAACCGCGATTTCTACCATCAGACCGTGACGACGCAGCAGATCGAGGGCTACCTGAGCAAGCACACTGGCCGCGACCTCTCCGCCTTTTTCGATCAGTACCTGCGTGATGTCCGGATTCCCAAACTGGAGTATCAGTTTGCCGGCAACAAACTCAGGTACCGGTGGAGCAACAGCGTACCCGGGTTTGATATGCCTGTGAAAGTCACGCTCGGCGGCAAAGAAAGGTGGCTGGAACCGACCACAGCCTGGCAGGAAATCAAAAAAGGCAAAGGCGTCTCTTCCCTGAAAGTTGACCCCAATTTTTATGTGGAAGCCGCTGAAGCAGCGCCCGCACCCTGAATCCATCATCCCTGGAGCGAGGTGGAATAAGGGATGCGCTATATATAGGAGAAAGAACTCATATAAGCCACGGCTTCGATCTTTTTACCTTATATGATTTTAGTTTTTAGATACGGCTATATAACCATATATCCTCAACTTTCTGGGGAGTCAAAAGGATATGATTTTGCAGGGAAAACTTCCCGATGCAGCATATCAGCTTAGCTTACCCTCCGGATAACCTGGCTTACTTTCCATATGATTCTCTGTGGGATAATATAGTATCACGATTGGTTAGTATGTGGAAGGTTTTTTAAGTGTTTTAGCTGTTAATTGCTTCAGCATTCAACAGAAAGAGAGAAGCAAGGGGCAATGAAGGTCTCTGAAGGCGGAATGGCCCGCGCCCTGCCCTCTGATCATATATCGGATGTGCTCATTCATACAATTGATTCTATCAGAGTATCATATCAATCACGCTAAAGTTTAGGATTTATGACGGTAAAATGGGAGGGAGTATTCCCGGCGGTGACCACCAAGTTCACCGAAGACGACAGGCTCGATATCACGGCCTTCCTCAAGAACGTGGAGGCGCAGCTTGCGGCAGGCGTAAACGGGATCATCCTGGGGGGTACCCTGGGAGAGGCCAGTACGCTGAGCGACGAGGAAAAGGCGGTGCTGGTACGGGAGACGGTGTCTTACTCGGCTGGCCGCGTGCCGGTGATTCTCAACATCGCCGAGCAAACAACCGCGGGGGCTGTGGCCGCGGCGGCGGCGGCGCGCAGGGACGGGGCTAGCGGACTGATGCTGCTGCCGCCCATGCGCTACAAGGCCGACGCCCGTGAGACGGTGGCCTACTTCAAGGCAGTGGCCGCCTCCACTGACCTTCCCATCATGATCTACAACAACCCGATAGACTACCGGATACTGGTGACGCTGGACATGTTCGGTGAATTGGCTGAGTGCGCTAACATTCAGGCGGTAAAGGAATCGACGCGCGATGTGGGCAACATCACCCGGATGCGCAACAGGTTCGGCGACAGGTTCAGCCTGCTTTGCGGGGTGGATACCATTGCCCTGGAGAGCCTGGTGCTGGGAGCCGACGGCTGGGTGGCCGGATTGGTGTGCGCCTTCCCTGCAGAGACGGTGGCCATATATGAAATGGTGAAGGCCGGGCGCCTGGCCGAGGCGGTGGCGCTCAACCGCTGGTTCTTCCCGCTGCTGGAACTGGACATCCATCCCAAACTGGTGCAGAACATCAAACTGGCCGAGGCCGAGGCGGGACTGGGCACCGAGCATGTGCGCCTGCCGCGCCTGCCGCTGGAAGGACTGGAGCGGGAGCAGGTATTAGGCATCATCCGCCAGGCACTGAAAACAAGGCCGCGAATGCAGGCATTGAACCAGAGCCAACATTTGGGGAGCAGCCTGCGGAGCAAAGTGGCCTCCGAGTAAATGACCACAAGGATTTAGCATGGCGGGCTCTTCCATCTAAACCTTCTATATGCCTGGCAGGCTTCACCAAGAGAGTGCCCTGAAGCCTGGCAGGCATATATAAAACCTGTTTTACCATGGGGAGTTTGCTATTTGAACGGATGCTCCACGGATCGAGAGCGGTCTGTAAAAATGCAAATTTAAAAGTGAGATGGATGGGCAGTGATCACGCCATCGGTAGCGCAGCCTGACCAGCGCCTGTTTCTTTGCAGGCCTGCAGCCATACGGCGTCTTCATTCTTTTTTGTACCTTATTTTAGCAGGCATCGCAGGAACAGCTGCCTAAAGTACTTTAACAAAAAACACTTTCAACGCAGCGCCCTATATGGCCAGCTAACAATGGACAGCTGATAGAACCTTCACATGGCAAAAAAAACTTTTTTTTGTATCGATGCCCATACCTGCGGCAACCCGGTCCGGTTAGTGGCAGGCGGTGGCCCCGTCCTGCAAGGGGCTGACATGAGCGAGAAGCGACAGCACTTCCTGCGGGAGTTCGACTGGATCCGGAAGGGCCTGATGTTTGAGCCGCGCGGCCACGACATGATGTCCGGCAGCATCCTCTACCCACCCCACGACCCGGCGAACGACGTGGCGGTGCTTTTTATCGAGACGAGCGGGTGCCTGCCCATGTGCGGCCACGGCACCATCGGCACAGTAACCATTGCCCTGGAGGAAGGCCTGGTCACCCCGAAAGTACCGGGGCAGCTGCGCCTGGAGACGCCCGCCGGCCTGGTGAAAGTGACCTACACGCAGGAAGGCAGCAAAGTAAAGTCGGTAAGGTTAGTAAACGTCGCCTCTTACTTAGAGGCCGAGGCGCTCACCATTGAATGCCCGGATTTAGGGGAGCTTACGCTGGATGTCGCCTATGGCGGCAACTTCTACGCGATCATCGATCCACAGGACAACTTTCCGGGACTGCAGGAGTTCACGGCAGACAAGCTGATATCCTGGAGCCGCGTGATCCGGGAGCGGATGAACGAAAAGTACACGTTCGTGCACCCGGAGAACCCAACCATCCGGGGCCTTTCGCATATCCTCTGGACGGGAGACACCCTGCAACCCACTTCCACGGCACGCAATGCGGTTTTCTACGGCGACAAGGCCATCGACCGCTCGCCCTGCGGCACCGGCACCTCTGCCCGGATGGCCCAGTGGTATACCAAAGGCCTGCTGAAGCCGGGGCAGGAGTTCATCCACGAAAGCTATATCGGCTCCATCTTCAAAGGCACCATCGAGGAAGAAACCAGGGTGGGGAACAAGCCAGCTATCTTGCCGGGCATTGAAGGATGGGCTATCGTTACTGGCCTGAACACCATTTTTATGGATGACGAAGACCCTTATGTACACGGATTTCAAGTGATCTGATATGAGCAGCGTTGTGATTGTTGGCGGCGGCATCATCGGCCTATTTACCGCTTATTATTTGGCAGAAGAGGGGTTTGAGGTCATGATACTGGACAAAGGAGACCTGTCGATCGGTTGTTCCACCGGCAACGCCGGCATGATCGTGCCCAGCCATATCGTGCCGCTGGCCTCCCCCGGCATCATTACTAAAGGGCTGAAGTGGATGTTCTCCTCTACAAGCCCTTTTTACATTCACCCGAAGCTGGATCTGCGCCTGGCGCAGTGGTGCCTGCTTTTCTACAAGGCCGCGACAAAGAAGCATGTGGCGTACAGCATTCCTTACCTGAAAAACCTGAGCCTGCTCAGCAGGAGCCTGTATATGCAGCTGGCGGAGCAGCACCCTTCTGCAGACCTGGGCCTGGAGGAGAAAGGGCTGCTGATGCTCTATAAATCAGAAGAGGCCGAACAGGAGGAGGTGGAGTTTGCCCACCTGGCGCGTAAACATGGGCTGGAGGCAGACGTGCTGACGCCGGAAGACGTGAAAAAGCTGGAGCCCTATGCAGACATGGATGTACAGGGCGGCGTGTTCTTCCCGGGAGACGCGCACCTGAACCCGTCCAAACTGAACGCCTTCCTGTTGACGCACCTCCAGAGCAAGGGCGTGAAGATCGTCACCAACGCAGCTGTGCTTGATTTTAAACTTTCAGGCAAAGCCGTAAAAGCCGTCGTGACGGACAAAGGCGATTTTGCCGGGGATTACGTGGTCATCGCAGCCGGTTCCTGGTCGGGTGAGGTGGCGCGGAAACTGAAGATCGGTATGCCCATGCTGGGCGGCAAAGGCTACAGCTTTCTGGTGGAGAACATCCCGGCCATCCAGCGCCCGGCCATCCTGACGGAGGCGCGCGTGGCCGTGACGCCATTCGGCGAGAAAGTGAGGTTCGGAGGCACGATGGAAATCACGGCTGACAACGGCAAGATCAACCTCAACCGCGTGCGAGGCATCCATGATGCCATTTCGAAATACTATAGCGGCTTTTCGTGCGAATTCCCGGAGAAGGAGGACGTCTGGAGCGGCCTGCGCCCCTGCTCGCCGGATGGCCTGCCCTATATCGGTTTCACGGAGCGCTGGAGCAACGTGCTTTTCGGCACCGGCCACAGCATGATGGGCATCAGCCTGGCCCCGGCGACGGGCAAGCTGCTGACCGAAGTGCTGCTGAACAGGAAAGCCTCGGTGCTGATCGATGCCTTCTCGCCCGACCGGTACAACTGAGCTATAGATAGCATTCAGATTCAGCAGTGAAGTTGGGCGCAGGGAAGCACTCGGAGATAGCTACTGAAAAGCACAACAGGGCCATATAGAAGCCGGTGCTTTGAAACATTAAACCCAAACCATATATGAAACTTCCTGCGCTAAACTTCCTGCGGCTTGCATTTCTGATGCTGTGTTTTTTCCCTGCTGGCTCTGCAAGCAGCCAGGCGCAGGAAAAGAACCCGTTATATAGGCAGACCAGCGATGTGCACCACCTGATGGTGCAGCTGCAGGCGGACGAAGGCAGCCTGAACCGGTTCTACTTCATGAAGAACTCGCCGGAATATATAGATCGCTTTCAGCAGCTGTACGAAAACTACCTGCAACAGCTTGGCGAACTGAATTATGAGGGGATGAATGCGGGCAGCCGGGTAGACTACCTGCTGACGAAACGGGACCTGGAGAACAAGTTGCGCCTGCTGAACGAAGCGGCCTTTGAGTACAGGCAGATCAGCAAATGGGTGCCTTTCGCGGAGAAGGTCTATGCGCTCGAAAAACCGCGCCGACGCGGGCTAAATATTAACGGGCAGCAGATCGCCGCAGAACTGAACAGCATCGAGAAAGAACTGCTCTTGTCCAGGGCAGCCCTCGAAAAAGAAGAAGCATTGAACCGGGACCTTGCATTCCGTTTGCAGGGTACGGTGAAAGACCTGCAGGACGCATTGAAGAGCGTCTACACGTTTTACAACCAATATGAGCCGGGCTTCACGTGGTGGGTGCCGGAGCCTTACAAGCGCGTGGACACCCTGCTGACAACCTATGCCGCCCTGGCGGAGCAGAAAGGCAAAGTGCCAGGCAAAAACCAGAAGGTCGATCAGAGCGGCATCGTGGGCAGCCCCATCGGGAAAGAAGAGCTCATCCGGCAGCTCCAGTATGAGATGATCCCCTATACCCCGGAGGAACTAATAGAAATTGCCAACAAGGAGTTTGCCTGGTGCGACCGCGAAATGCTGAAAGCCTCCCGTGAGCTCGGCTTTGGCGATGACTGGCACCAGGCGCTGGAGAAAGTGAAAAACACCTATGTGCCGGCGGGGCAGCAGCCGGAGGCCATGCTGGAGCTATATAACCAGTCGGTGGCGTTTCTGAAGCAGAAAGACCTGATCACCATCCCGCCCATTGCCGAGGAAACCTGGCGTATGCAGATGATGAGTCCGGAGCGGCAGCTGATCAACCCCTTTTTCCTGGGCGGCGAGACGTTCATCATCTCGTACCCCACCCATACCATGGCCCACCAGGACAAGCTGATGAGCATGCGCGGCAACAACCCGCACTTCTCCCGCGCCACCGTGCACCACGAGCTGATCGCCGGGCACCACCTGCAGGGCTTCATGAACAACCGCTACAAGGAGTACCGAGACTTCAGAACGCCCTTCTGGACGGAAGGGTGGGCCTTGTACTGGGAGATGCTGCTCTGGGACCAGGGCTTTCCGCGCTCGGCAGAAGACCGCATCGGCATGCTGTTCTGGCGGATGCACCGCTGTGCCCGCATTATCTTCTCCCTCAACTACCACCTCGGCAAGTGGACGCCACAGGAGAGCATCGACTTTTTGGTGGAGCGGGTAGGGCACGAGCGGGCGAATGCCGAAGGGGAGGTCCGGCGGTCGTTCGAGGGGCGTTACAGCCCTTTGTACCAGGTAGCCTATATGATGGGCGGCCTGCAGTTCTATGCGCTTCAGAAGGAGCTGGTGGGGAGCGGCAGGATGACCAACAAGCAGTTCCATGATGCCGTGCTGCAGGAAAATAGCCTCCCCGTGGAGATGGTACGGGCGGTGCTGACAGATCAGAAACTGCCGAAGGATTACAAGACCAGCTGGAAGTTTTACAGGGAATCACCCTCGCCGGGAAACAGCCGCAAAGCCACCTCTGTCAAAAGCAGATAGTTTATATATAGATTTAGACTTCAAAGATGCCTGTAAAGAATCGAATCCCGGTGCTTGTACTGCTGCTCTTGCTGCAGCTTTCGCTCTTTTCACGTTCGGGGGCGGCTCAAGGCAACGGGGAGATCATATGGCTGAAGGCAGGCGATGCCTACGCGCAGCAGGAAGAGGGAAACATCATCCGGCACAAACTGCCGTCTCAGGAAAAGCAGGTTATACTGGCAAAGGAGAAATTAGTGCCGGCGGGCAAATCGGAGCCGTTAAAAGTGCGCAGTTTCTCTTTTTCGGAGGATGAGCAGAAACTGCTGCTTTACACCAACACGGTAAAAGTGTGGCGCCTCGATACAAGAGGCGATTACTGGGTATATGATCTGCAGAAACAAACGCTCGCTCAAGTTGGCGCAAATCTACCCGTCTCTTCCCTGATGTTTGCCAAATTCTCGCCGGACGGAAAGCAGGTGGCTTACGTGAGCGGGAACAATATATATGTAGAAAATCTGCAGAACAATGAAGTAAAACAGCTGACAAAGGACGGAATCACAAAGCGCATCAACGGCACGTTCGATTGGGCCTATGAAGAGGAGTTCTACTGCCGCGACGGCTTCCGCTGGAGCCCGGACAGCAAGGCCATTGCCTTTTGGCAGCTAGACGCTAACGAGGTGAAAGATTACCTGATGATCAACCACACCGATTCCATATACCCTGTGGTCATCCCGGTGGAGTATCCTGTGGCAGGGGAAGCGGTTTCCCCCTACAGGATAGGCGTGGTGGACGTAGCGACTGCCCATATAAACTGGATGGATGTGCCGGGCGACCCGAAGCAGCACTATGTGCCGCGCATGGAATGGGCTGCAAATTCAGAGGAGGTGATAGTAGAGCAACTCAACCGCAAGCAGAACGAGAGCAAGCTGTACCTGTGTGACGTTACGAACGGCCGTGCCAAGCAGGTATATGCGGAGAAAGACGCCGCCTGGATCGACATTCTGCCAGCCTGGGACAGCGACTACCGGTTTGGCGGCTGGAACTGGCTGAACGGGGGCAGGGAGTTTTTGTGGGCGAGTGAGAAGGACGGCTGGCGGCATTTATATAGGATCAGCCGCGACGGCAGAAATGAGACGCTGATCACCAAAGGCAAGTACGATGTCATGGACATCACCGCCGTGAACGAAGCGACCGGCTATATATACTTCATGGCTTCGCCGGACAACGCAACGCAGCAGTACCTCTACCGGGTGCGCCTCAACGGCAAGGGAAAGGCGGAGCGGCTCTCACCGGAAACACAGTCCGGTACCCACGCCTACAACATCTCGCCCAACACCAGGTTCGCCTATCACCGGTTCTCGAATTACTACACCAAACCAGCGGCGGAGTGGGTGGCGTTGCCCAATCATAAGGCCTTAAATGGCAACAGTACGGTCGCGCAGGCGATAGCGCAGGCAGATAAGGCAAAATCCTCCCTGGAGTTTTTCGAAGTGAAAACCAGTGAGGGCGTGGAAATGGATGCCTGGATGGTGAAACCTGTTCCCTTCGACCCGCAGAAGAAATACCCCGTCGTGTTCCAGGTATATACCGAGCCCGCTGGCCAGACCGTGCTGGACCAGTACGGGATAGGGCAAAATGGGCTGTACAAAGGCAATATGGCCGAGGACGGCTACCTCTATGTTTCGGTGGATAACCGGGGGACGCCCGCCCCGAAAGGAAGGGAGTGGCGCAAGAGCATATACCGGAAAGTGGGCCTGCTCAACATACACGACCAGGCCATGGCCGCGCGGGAAATCCTGAAGCTGCCCTACGTGGACACCAGCCGCGTGGCGGTCTGGGGGTGGAGCGGCGGCGGTTCTGCCACGCTCAACCTGCTGTTTCAGCACCCGTCCTTATATAAAACGGGCATCTCCATTGCGGCGGTCGCAAACCAGCTCACCTACGACAATATCTATCAGGAGCGCTATATGGGCCTGCCGGAGGAGAACCGGGAGGATTTCGTGCAGGGCTCGCCCATCACACATGCCAAAAACCTGCGGGGAAACCTGCTTTATATACACGGCACGGGCGATGATAACGTGCACTACAACAATGCAGAGCAGCTCATCAACGAACTGATCAGGCATGGCAAGCAGTTTCAGGTGATGCCCTACCCGAACCGCACCCACAGCATTTCGGAGGGCGAAGGTACGGATGAACACCTCTCCACTTTATTCACCAATTACCTGAGGCTGCATTGTCCGCCCGGAGGCAGGTAGGTGCTGCAGCAGAGAAGAAGCGGGACGCAACGTGCCTCCTGCCATATATAAATCCCGAGTATGAACCACCTTTAACGCTTCTGACCATATGAGTGCCAACAAAGAATCGTGGGGCTCCCGCCTGGGCCTCATCTTAGCCATGGCCGGGAGTGCGGTGGGCCTCGGGAATTTCCTGCGGTTTCCGGTGCAGGCAGTGCAGAACGGCGGGGGAGCCTTCATCATCCCGTACCTGGTTTGTTTCCTGGTGATCGGTATCCCGCTTCTCTGGATCGAATGGGCGATGGGGCGGTTCGGCGGCAAGTTCGGCCACCACTCCACGCCGTTTATTTTGGATACAATGGGAAAAAACCGCCTCTGGAAGTACATCGGCGTATTCGGTATCTGGACGAACATTGCCATCGCCGCCTACTACTGCTACCTGGAGTCCTGGACGCTCTCCTATATGCTGCATTCTTTGCTGGGCACTTTCAGCGGGCTCGACCAGGAGGGCGTGGCGGCTTTTTTTGATTCTTATGTCAACCTCGGCACGTCCACCTTAGGTATCCCGTACGAGCCGATCGTGTTTTTTGTCATCTGCCTGCTGCTCAACACCTACTTCCTGTCGCTTGGCTTGGCAAAGGGAGTGGAGCGCGTTGCCAAGGTGGGAATGCCGCTGCTGATCCTTTTCGGCATCTTTCTCGCCTACAAGGGACTCACCGTCACGGCTGGTGAAAACGGAGCCATCCACGACAGCTCCGTTGGGCTCAATTACCTCTGGACGCCGGACTATGATGAGCTTTGGTCGCCGACCGTCTGGCTTGCCGCCGCTGGCCAGATCTTCTTCACGCTGGCGGTAGGGATGGGGACGATCCATTGCTATGCCGCTTATGTCAGCCCCAAAGATGACATTGCCCTGAGTGCGATGTCGGCCGGTTGGATGAACGAGTTTGTGGAGGTGGTGCTGGGCAGTGCGATCCTGATCCCCATCTCCATCGGGTACCTGGGCATCGACCGGGTGACAGAACTGGTGAAATTGGGCGGCCTGGGCCTCGGCTTCAAAACGTTGCCCTACTTGTTTTTCCAGTGGGGGGATGTGCTGGGTGCGTTGGCCGGGTTTATGTGGTTTTCCCTGCTGTTTTTCGCCGGTATCACCTCCTCTTTGTCCATGGGTACTCCCTGGATAGGCTTTCTGCAGGACGAGTTTAACTGGAAGCTTCGGCCGGCCGCTTTGTCGTTTGGCCTGATCGTGCTGGTGCTGGGCATGCCAACCGTGCTTTTTTTCAATTACGGCGTGTTTGATGAATACGATTACTGGGCCGGCACGGTCTCCCTGGTGGTTTTCGCTTTGTTCGAGTCCATTCTTTTTGCCTGGGTGTTCGGGATAGACAAAGGCTGGCGCGAAATCAACGCCGGCGCGGATATCCGGATACCGGTTTTTTTCAAGTTCATCATTAAGTTTGTGACGCCGATGCTTTTGCTGTGGGTGTTTGTAGGGTCCCTGTTCACGCCCAAGGACAACGACTGGTCTGCGGCTTTCAACGGCAACTGGCAACTGGACAACAACTCTATCGTCCGCAAGCTGATGAACAGTGGCCTGAAAGAGCAGTTGGCTAACGCAGTAAACCCGGTCGAGATCGAGCGGCTACAGCAGACCTTATTTTATGTGAACGCTTCGCGGGTGCTGTTGGTGCTCGTTTTCGTTGGCATCGCCTTGCTGGTATATATGGCCTACAAGAAAAGGGTGCGGGTAGCGAGACTGCAGGAGGTCGCCTAAGCCGGGCTATATATACCTCAGCCATGGCGGGCACTCAAGGCCCGGTGCAGCTTAACCCGGAGATCGGCGCATGCGCAGGCATATGGCCTTCCCCTGCCAGCGGAAACGAAGGAACCAAACTGAACGCCGCGTTTTAAAATCCTTTTCAACCACATAACCTGCTCAATATCCCATATGGGTAGCTTAATCATATAAAGCGCTTACTGGCTTTATCCCATACAAAAATCCTTGCTGTGGATCGCGTCGGTTATCTGCCGCGCCCTTATTGCATAACGCTGCAGGCAAAAACAACTGCGGGCTGCTAGATGACTCAAAAGAGTTATCCATCAGCCCGCAGCTGTTTTCTACTTTCTTTTTTGCAGGCTGAGCGGTCTTTGTTCTCTCTGCCTGCTATGTCACATGTTAACGCGCTTGCCTGAGGCTGCTGCTTTATAGATGGCTTCCACTATGCGTATATCCCGAAGGCCTTCTTCGCCGGGCACGAGCATCGGCTTGTTCTGCATGATCGCCATGGCGTCATCATCCATCTGTTTTGCCTGCTGCCAGGGCACCTGGTAAACATGGTTGATCACCCCCAGCGGACTAACTCCCTTTATCCCGGCGTAAGCCTGGTAAGGGGCGATTTTGATATCCCCTTTTTGGCAGGCTATATCTAGGTAGTTGATATTTTCACCAAAGCTAGTTTTGATGTCCGCCAGCACACCGCCCGGAAACTCCAGCGTGGCCACCGCGGTTTCGTCCAGCCCGTTTTTGTAAATTTCAGGACGGGTGGTGGAAGTCGCCGCTGATACAATGGCGATGGGCTCCATGCCCGTTCCCATGCGGGCGCCCTGGATCGAGTAAACGCCCATGTCATAGAGTACGCCGCCGCCCATCTCCTTTTTCTGTTTCCAATGGTCTGTCCTGTTTTCACGGTAGCCGGCTCCGCAACTGGCCCCTTTCACATCGCCCAGCAGCTTCTGGTTTACAATGTGCCTGTATTCCTGCGTATTGGGTTCGTGCTGCAGGCGATAGCCGATGGCAAGAGTCTTTTTGTTTTTATTGCAGGCGTCTATCATCTCCTGGCATTCCTGCGCTGTGATGGCCATCGGCTTTTCGCACCACACGTGCTTCCCGGCATTTGCCGCCCGCACGACATATTCCCGGTGCATGGAAGGGGGTAACACCACGTAGACCACATCGATGGCGGGGTTGTTGGCAATCTGGTCAAAATTCTGGTAGTTGTAAATGTTCGCATCAGGAATATTGTACTTCTTCTTCCAGTCGGCGGCTTTGGACGGAGTGCCCGTCACGATTCCGGCAAGGTAGCAGTTCTTTGTCTGTTGGAGGGCGGGCGCGAGCAGGTCCGTGCTGTAGTACCCCAAGCCGACCAAGGCCACTCCGAGCCTTTCTTTTTTCTGGCGCGTGGCGGCCAATAGGGTGTGAGGAGAGAAGAGGGCCGCCGCACTACCTAAGGCAAGTCCTTTGAGTATGTCTCTGCGTGATGTCAAGGTCATCGGTTTAGAATTTTAAGGTGGAGACTAGTTGTTACTTAAAGATAGTCTTTTATTTGATTCTCTTGAATGTGTAACAGAAATTCGTCTTAAAGCGCTAAGTACTGGATCGTAAAGAAATAGTTTTCTCTTCCATACACATTCCTTTATACAGCCGGCGAAATGTTGCGATAGACGGGCGCTATGCTTGGTTGCGCCTGGTTTCGGGCACGGAAATCCTGTCCTGAGACGGCAGGATGCAGGAATACGGGATAGCTTCCTGAGCAAGCCCGCGAAAACGAAAGCAGGCAGAAAGCCGAACCGCCTGAAGGTTTCCCATATCCTGTCCCCCGCATTTCCAAAACCAGCTGCCTTCCCCAAATTCAAGTAAAGGGATCCTGTTGCAGGATTTATATACCCCTCTCATGCGCTCAGGAGGCGCTGATGTTCAGGAGTGACACAGGTCATTTTTTTCTCTGCTTCTATGTTCGAACTTTGAGGTGGATTAATTTGATACATTGATGATTACAACAAAGCAAAAAGAACTGATTAAGGCCACGGTGCCGGTACTGCGGGAGCACGGGGTGGCCTTGACCACTCATTTTTACAACCGCATGTTCACGCACAACCCCGAGCTGAAGAACGTGTTTAACATGGGCAACCAGGGGAGCGGGAAACAGCAGCTGTCGCTGGCCATGGCCGTGCTTGCCTATGCAGAGAACATAGAAGACCCGTCTGTCCTGCTCGCGGCAGTAACCAAGATCGGGCACAAGCATATGAGCCTGGACATCCGCCCGGAGCACTATGGCATTGTGGGCAGGCACCTGCTGGCCTCCATCAGCGAGGTATTGGGCGATGGCGCCACCGCCGAACTGCTGGCGGCGTGGGCAGTGGCCTACCAGCAGTTGGCTGACCTGATGACGGGCCTGGAGATGAAGCTGTACAGCGACTCCGTGGCGAAGGAGGGCGGCTGGACCGGGTGGCGCCCTTTCCTTGTGAAGCAGAAAAAGCAGGAGTCGGAGGAGATCACCTCCTTCTACCTGTACCCCGCCGACGGCGGCAAGGTGGCGGACTTCCTGCCCGGTCAGTACATCAGTGTCCGGCTGTTTCTGCCGGAGATGAACCTGTTCCAGCCCCGCCAGTACAGCCTCTCGAGCGCCCCGAACGGTGCCTATTACAGGATCTCGGTGAAAAAGGAAAAGGGGACCACCAAGCACCCCAACGGCATGATCAGCAACAGGCTGCATGATGCGGTGCAGGTGGGCGACGTGGTGGAGGTGGCGCCCCCAGCCGGGGACTTCTTCCTGAACACCGGGAAGCAGACGCCGGTGGTGTTCATCAGCGGCGGCATCGGGCAGACGCCGTTGCTCAGCATGCTGGAGTACCTGACCAGCACCAACAGCGACAGGGAGATTGTCTGGGTGCACGGTTGCCGCAACAGGAAAGTGCATGCCTTCCGGGAGCCGCTCACCACACTCGAGGCACAGCACGGCACGCTGAAAAAGCATATTTTCTACGACTCCCTGGATGAGGAAATGCAGGTGGAGGGCTATTATGAAGGGATTGTGGAGCTGGACAAGCTGAAAGAGCAGGCGATGCTGCGGGACGCTGATTATTATATATGCGGGCCGGCGGCCTTTATCAAAAAGCAGTTCAAAGATCTTTCTGCCATGGGAGTCAGCGGCGAGGCGATCCATTACGAGGAGTTCGGGCCCGCCAACCTGGTGCTCTCTTAAAAAGGTCTTCTTGGTGTCTGTTATTTGCTGACAGGCACCCGAACCTCCTCCCATAAATTGATATAAACCAAACCTGCCCAGGCCCCTTCTGCAAGGAGGAAGACTGGGCAGGTTTTCTTTTCAGGAGATGCCCGTGTGCTGCACGTAGACCGGAAGCAGGGCTTGCGCCCGGTGATAATGCTTTCAGCAAGCAGTGAAGGGTTCCGCTTCAAAGCCAAAACGATCCTCTTGTACCCCCTTCACGGTAAGGCTACAGGTGCGCGCGCTTTTGCAGGGGCCATTCGGGCCCGCGAATAAACTGAAGCAGAGATCAGGAATAGCCGCGGGCAATATGGTCAGGAAATAGTATATTACCTCCTGCCAGCAATTATTGAGGCAACTAGGGTAAAACCTGCTCCTACAGATGGGCGGAAGCCATTAGGGGATTGGATGAAAAGGAGGCAACCGGTAACACCACAGGGGAGTATGTACAGCTGATAACAGCATTCTGAAAACCACACTAAATTTAGACATATGATGAAGCACTTGATTTTCTGCTGCCTTGCGCTCTTTGTGGCAGTGGCATGTACCACCACGAATTCCGGAAAAATGCCGGACGGTTGGATTTCCCTGTTCGACGGGAAAACCCTGACAGGCTGGAAAGCCAGCGAGAACCCGGAAACGTTTAAGGTAGAGGACGGTATGATCGTGGTGAACGGGCCGCGGGCGCACCTGTTTTATGAGGGTCCGGTTATGAACCACGAGTTTGACAACTTTGAGTTCAAGGCCCAGGTGATGACCACGCCAGGCTCAAACTCCGGCATCTTCTTCCATACAGCGTATCAGGAAGAAGGCTGGCCAGCGAAGGGGCACGAGGTGCAGGTCAACAACTCACAGTCAGACTGGCGGCGGACAGGCAGCGTTTATTCATATGACGATGTGAAGGAGGTGCATGTGCCGGACAATGAATGGTATACCCAACATATCATTGTGCAGGGAAATAAAGTCACGGTGAAGCTCAACGACAAAACGGTGGTGGAGTACACAGAGCCTGAGAATGTGGAGCGCCCGGCCGATGCAAAGGGCAAGGTTATCTCCAGCGGCACTTTTGCCTTGCAGGGGCACGACCCGGATAGCAAGGTGTATTTCAAGGACATTATGGTGAAACCATTGCCCTAACTAATAAATGTTTGTCCCCATACCTGCCAAAAGAAGGTATGGGGATAAGCGGTTAGAGACCGCTTCTGGCATATGCAGCGCTCCGGGTGGCTCACTGCAGGGGGAGATACCCTTTCCAGTTTTCTCCGAACCAGCGTGGCTGATCGCCCGGCAGCAGCAGTTTATATACCGGTGCCCGATTCGGGTTCTGGCGGCAAGGGCTGAACCAGTGTATCAGGCCTTCAAAACAAAGGTATAGCCCGCCCCCAGGTAATCCGCTTTCTTTTGTGTTTTCATGACCAGCACCTCATTGAAAATACCATCCCCTTGGTTCTGCGCCTCCTCCGGGAAGTATAATTGCGTGGTCAGGACAGGTTGGCCCGGTGCCTGCACCTTCACGTGTATATGGCGGGTACGGCCAGGATATAAACCGGGCACAATGGTCTCCAGCCGGAAGTTCCCCTGCTTATCGGTGTACTGGTGGCCCCGCAGGGTATAGCCGTCATTGTCGTAGTTGCCCTCGCTATCGCAGTGCCACCAGTCCAGCAGGGCTTTGGCGACCGGCTGGCAGTCAGTGTTCAGCACCTGGCCCGCCAGGATCAGCTTCGTGCCGTTCAGGCCTGGTTGCAGCAGGCTGCTGCGTTCCGGCGAAGCAGGCTTAAAGTAAGGGCCTTCGGTTTGTCTCGGTGTCGGTTCGTCATGGTCATCACAGGACGGGGTGGGCGGTAAACTGGCCGGTTCGGTTTTCGTATATCTTGCCAGGAACCCCATCAACGGCAGTGAAGCCACTAATACGATGAATGTACGTCTTGTTGAATCCATAGTCGTTTTTATTGTTAACGTGAACGGGATAAGGGAGTTCTTGGCTGTGTAAAAATCTGTGCGTAAGGGGAGTAGCGTTAGGGCGCTCATATGGCCGAGGAGTACGGCGGCGTTCACCCTTCCGGCTCGGTAAGTAATCTGGCACGGCAGAAAACAGCCCCAATAGAGTGTTTCGCTGTGGCCAGGTGAGGCAGCTTTCCTGAAAATGGAAGGCCACTTTTAAACAGAGATCTCGCCTTTGATAATACTCTAAACTAAGGGAGCATCCTCTTTACGGGCGTCCTCTTCAACTCCTTTTGTATGGTATATAGCCCGCCTGTTTTTTTCTCAGCTCTGACGCTATAACTTCATATCATGCGGAATACATATATGGCGCTGACACAACAGGTGTATCATAAATGTTTTGTGCATGTCAGTTTACACTGTTCAATGACGATAGCATACATGTTGCGTTCGTGATAGATGTTAGCCCCTTTCTAGCTTATTACTAATGAAAAATTCATATATAGTGCCCGACAATCCTTTGCTGCAGGGAATAAAAGTTATCGGCATCGGGAAGCATGGCAGCAAACCGCTGCCCGTAGATCAGATAGAGGCCATTCTGACTTACCTGTCAGCAGAAGATGAAGTTCCGATCCAAAAGGGCGCTTTCTACGGCTCGCTGCTTGCGAAAGAGCCGACGGTAGAAGAGCAACGGCTCCTTCTCGGGAATGGCGGGGAAACAGCACGCCTATATGACAGCCTCTGCGCAGATGCGCCCGATGACATGAAAGCGATAGGGGTAAAACTACTCGGTAAGCAGCACCTCAACACCGCTGAGGCACGGACCCTCGGCAGGTTCCTCTTCTCAGACGCAGCCGGGGAAACCTTCAGGGGAATGGCTGCCAGCATGCTACGGATGCGCTACGAAACGGATGAGGAATACCAGGGCCTGCTGGAAGCGGCCGTCTCCACCTACAGCCCCGGCTTCCGCGATGCCCTGCCCGCGAGGGAAGCGGTGATACAACTGGCAGAGCCGTTCGACGGAGTTGAGCATTCCTATATGATCACGCCTCTACTGGCGCAGGTGTTCCAGCAGGCCGGGTTCCCCGTTGTCGTCACCATGGGGAGGTCAGCGGGGCCGAAATACGCCCTGAACACGCTGGAGATATACCAGGAACTGGGGGCGGAGTTTATGCAGCAAAGCCCTGATGTGGCACAACCGGCACCGGAATTCGGGTGGGCGCTGGACCAGCGGCTGCTTTCCCCGGCCTTAGACCGATGGGTAGACAGGAGGAGGCTGATCTTCAAGCGCCCGTTTCTGGCGACACTGGAGAAGGTGCTGAACCCCTGCAAAGCAAGTATCCTGGTTACCTCGGTTTTCCATATAACCTATATAGAGAAGATGATTACCCTGGCGGGTATGGCGGGCTTTTCAGGGGTGATTGTTTTAAAAAGAGGGCTGGAGGGTACTTTAGCACCGTCTATTGCGAAGGCGAGTGGCATAACCTGCGCTGTCCGGCAGCAGGACGGTTCTTTCCTGACGCAGTCGTTTGAGGCATCCCACGAAGCCTTCAGTGCTTACAGAGCCGGAACAGATGAAGTGGTACAGAACCCGACTGCGGAAGCCAACATCCGGCTTATCCGCCAGTTCATTAGCCAGGGCTTTACCGGCAACGAAGACTTTGACAAAAGGGTGAACCTGGCCACAGCCCTATATAAGCAAGGGCTGGCGTGGATCAGGAACTACTCACCTGAGACTGCCTGATCAGTCATATCATAGTTAAACCCCGACAGTGGCGATTGGTGGATTGTTATTCTGGACTATGTCCAGGATCCACGCAGCCAGGTCGGGGAATGTTGGGATATAAGCTAAAGTATATCACTGGACCGCCTCCTCTGGGGGGGCAGGGCTTAAGAGGGTACCGTGGCAGGAGGGGGAGCAGCTGTAGAGGCTGCGGGTAATTCTTCTACTGGCATATAGGGAAGTGAAACAGTGAACTCCGTCCATTCTCCCTCCTCTGTGGCCACTGTCAGCTCTCCTCTGTGCCCTTTCGTGACAATATCATAACTCAGCGAAAGGCCAAGTCCAGTGCCCTGTCCGGTGGGCTTGGTGGTGAAGAAGGGCTGGAAAATCTTGCTTTTCACGTGAGTCGTTATGCCGGGGCCATTGTCCCACACCTTGATCACCGCGTTCCCGTTCTGGCTTCCCGTGCTTACCCTCACCTTTGGCTTATATCCCGCAGGGGCTGTCCGCTGCTTTTGCTGCACAGCATCAAAGGCGTTGTTGAAGAGGTTGAGCAGTACCCGCCCCAGTTCCTGCGGTGCCACCTCCACTTTCTCCAGCTTCTGGTCAAGGGAGGTTTCGAGGGTGCAGTTAAAATCCTTCTCTTTGGCCCGTATGCCATAGTAGGAAAGGCGCATGCATTCGTCTGCCAAGTTATTGAGGTCCGTCAGCTGTCTTTCCCCGGTATGGTGGCGGGAGTGCTGCAGCATGTTCTTTACAATGCTGTCAGCCCGCTGGCCATGCTGGTGGATCTTCTGGAGGTTCTGCTCCAGGCTCATGGCGATGGCCAGCACCTCACCTGGATGATTAGCCCTGGCCTCCTGCTTTAGCTCTTCAAGGAGTTCCGAACTCACTTCGGAAAAGTTATTGACAAAATTGAGCGGGTTCTGGATCTCATGGGCAATGCCGGCGGTGAGTTCGCCCAGCGAGGCCATCTTTTCGGATTGGATCAACTGGGCCTGGGTGGATTTCAGGATATCCAGTGTATTGCCCAGATGGTCACGCTGGGCCGCGATTTCTTCTTTCTGTCGTAAGACTTCTGCTGTCCGGAGCGTTATCTTGTGCTCCAGCAGGCGCTTTTCGATGCGCAGCTGGCGCGACCGAAACTGGATGAACCCCCAGAGCATACTCCCAAAGATGAGCACATACAACCCGTAGGCCCACCAGGTGCTCCACCACGGAGGGGAGATGATCAGCTTTACCGTTTTCTCCGCCCACAGCCCCTCGCTGCTGACGGCTTTTACCCGGAAAAGATACTGCCCGTCCGGCACGTTGAAATAGTAAGCGGTTTTCTCGGTACCGGCCTCCCGCCAGGCATTGTCATACCCGTCCAGCTTATAAAAATGACGGTTCTCCTCCGGGTTGCTGTAATGGATGCCGACAAAGTAGAAGGAAAAAATATTCTGATTATGGCGAAGGGCTATCTTCTTGGCTAGCGCCACCGGTTCCCGGAGCGGCTCCCCTTCTCCTGGTTTCACGGGTTGGTCGGCGATCTTGAAATCTGTGAATAAGATTTCTGGAGGTTTGGAATTAACCGTGATCTGATCAGGGAAGAAAGCATAAAAACCCGTGTAATCACCGAAAAGAAGCTCTCCTCGGCTGGTCCTGAACCCGGCATTGTAACTGAGCCTGTTCGCGTCAATCCCGTGTCTTTTGCCGAAGCTGCTTACTTCATTCCGTTCGGGGTTCAGCCTGAACAGACCTGAATAAGTGGCAACCCAGAGGTTTCTGTCGTTGTCTTCCACCATCGCAACGATATTCGCCGTGCCCATTTCAGCAGCCGGACCCAAAAAGACGGAAAACTCTTTCAGATGAGGGGCTTTCCGGTATAGCCCGATTTCAGTGCCCACCCAAAGCGTGCCTTGTGCATCTTCAAAGATCGAAGTGATGTTAGAGCCGTGCAGGAACCTTTCAAATTTGCCCTTTTCCTTGTCCATCAGGTTCAGGCCGCCACCAAACCAGGTTCCTACCCATAATTCTCCAAACTTATCTTCATATATATCGGTGACAAGATTGTTGCTCAGGCTGGCGGAATCGGCCTGGTTGTGCCGGAAGTGTTTGAAGGTGTTGGTTTTCAGATCCAGCCTGTCCAGCCCAAATTGTGTGGCCACCCAGTAAATGCCTTCCATGTCCTCCTTCACAGTCCCGACACCGCCTTTGCTGATACTGCCATTGTTGGCCGGGTCATGGCGAAACCGGGAGAACATGCCCGTTTCAGGATCAAAACGGTTCAGTCCGCTTTCGGAGGATACCCAGAATTTACCGGAGCGGCCACGGTAAATGTTGTATATCCAGTTACTCATCAGGCTAACAGGCTGCAGCGTATCCAGGAAATGTCTTGTGATGCTGTTACTGTCCCGGTCATAACGGATGATGCCTGTCTCTGAACCCATCCAAAAAACGCCCGGTGCTTCCTCTATGAAAGAGTTCACCTTTGTTTCCAAACCTATGTGTGGTATTTCTTTATGGGAAGGATTTATCCGGTACAGGTTGTTCAATTGGGTGCTAATCCACAAAATGCCGTCCCTGGAGGTGTAACTCACCCATCCGCTGTTGTCCGGAAACTTTTTTTCGCCTTCTGCCTTGTCGTGGTAGTGTGTCATTTTCTGCGTGACGGGGTCCAGGCGACTGATGCCTTCCTGGAAGGTCCCGATCCAGATGGCTCCGGCGCCATCTTCTGCAATAAAGGTTATATGGTCGAAGTGACTTTCCGCCTGAACAGGTGCGCGGCTTAACTGGTCCGGCTTTGCCGGATCGAACCGATGGCGGGTAAACGTGCCTTTTTCCCGGTCCATGGTGTGCAACCCGTCGCCGGCTGTCCCCACCCAGAAAGTGCCCCTGCTGTCCTCAAAGATAGCCCTCACCTTGTTGTTGATGAGGCTGCTGGAGTCGTTGGGGACATGCAGGTAGCGGGTAAATGTCCCGGTTTTTCTATCGAGCCTGTTCAGCCCTCCCGCATTCGGCTGGTCTAAATCAAACGGGACGCCCGTGCCAACCCAAAGCGTGCCGGAGCGGTCTTCGTACAGGGACCGGATCCGGTTATGGCTCAGGCTGGTTTTGTCCCTGGCATTGTGGCGGTAGTGCGTAAACGTGCCTGTTTCAGGGTCCAGGCGATCAAGCCCTCCATAGTTTCCTACCCATACAATGCCTTTGTGATCTATCAGAATGGCCGTAACGCTGTCGTTGCTTAGGCTATACGGGTCATCAGGGTGATGGCGGTAGTGGGTGAAGGTGCCGGTGGCCGGGTCAAACCGGTCGAGCCCCATGCCATAAAAGCCAATCCAGATGACTCCCGCAGAATCAGCCTGTATACATTCGGGGTAAGTGCCCCCGAGCGAATTTGGGTTTGACGGGTCGTGCCGGAAGCTTGTCATGCGGTACCCGTCGAACCGGGTGATGCATGTCTGGGTTTGGTCAGAGAGCCACATATACCCCTGCGGGTCCTGGGTGATGCCGGTAATCTTTCCGACTGTCACGCCGTTCATCCCCTCAACCAGGTTAAACCTAACCTTCTGGATCTGGGCAAAACCACTACTGGCAATCAGGAGGAAAAGACTGAGTAAGAATTTAATATATAAACGGACTTCCATGGTTTAACTGCCCGGAAAGGCAAAAGCATAGCGCAGTATGTTACTTCATCGTCTATCAGTCTCTGGAACGGTTTCTTACATTCCCAATCGCAGCACTCAAGGGGATCCGGTTGCGGATATGGGCATCTCTCCCAATGCCTCCTGCTCCGGCGCAACATACCCCTATCTGCCCGCACCTCCGGCCTGACCGGAAGATCGGCGCATATTTCCATATACTTCCTTGTTTAACTCTCCACCAGCAAATCACTGAATGATGATTTTGCAGCTGAGCATAAGTCATGGCGCCTGCCATGGGCTTTCAGGTATATGGCATTTATGGAGTACTATATAGTACGTATGAAAGGCAGTTAAGTACAGGAAGCGACGCCCGTTATGACCTCCTTTTCCTTGCGGCGCAGCACTGGGATCGGGATGAACTACTGGTTATGTTGCATAGGGGATTGCTCCTGTATAATTTATATATGTTCCAAGCAGCTAAAGGGATCAATGCCAGCAAGAAACCGAAGGCTGGCAAGAATAAAAAGATCTTCAAGATTGATAGAAAGTCGCCACCCTTTTTGATGAACGGGTGGGGTGATGGCTGCTTCCCAAAAGAGTAGCCTACGCCATATAGCTGAAGCATTCACCTGGCTTTTTGGTTTGAGAGGTCATCCACCGCATATCTATATCCAGTAGAATGGAGGCGTATTATAAATTTGGCCTCTGGATTTGATGCAAGTTCTTGAACAGCAATGTAGGATGACAGAGTGGCCATATAGGAAGCACCAGGATAGAGTAGCTTCCAAATGTTCAGTTTAGCTCTTCGCTGGTTAAAGGTTATTTCAGGCTAAAATAAGTGTTTCGGCCAAAAGCGCCTTTGCAACCGGGGCTGCTATAATTTATATTTTAATGGAAAGTATTTAACAACGGCAACTATCCTTTATCTTTGCCAGACGACGCATGCAAGCGCTTTCGTAAGGCAGTCTGAATCATCTGTATATCCTGAAGAGGGCCGGCCAATATTTATTTTTTGTACCGGTTTTAGCAGAGCCACGTATGGTGTAGTTAAACCGTTTTAATAATTAGTTACAGTTGTCAGAATACAATTCAGATGTGCTCTTTAGCAGAGCGGACAGGGGCTTGTTCTCCTTACGCAAGAAGAAAAATTACAACCGCTCCACCCGCTGGGGCTTCAGAACCCTGTCTTTTAAATCCCACTTGGGCCACTCATCATATCCTGACGTAAAGAAGCACGCGCTGTTTCACACCTCAAATACTTTTTTCTCCGTTGTTTACGCTTTTGCCTAGCAAGGCTGCACTTTACAACAGGAAAAATCATTAAACATATTTGCCATTATGCCGGATCATTTTCCGGCGCCTTATACAGCACCTATCACAATGCATAATAAAGAAGAAGAGCGGCTGGCTCAGTCTACTAGTAACAGAACCTGGAAGAAATGGGGAACCTATCTGTCTGAGCGGCAGTGGGGGACCGTGCGGGAGGATTACAGCCCGGATGGCTACGCCTGGAATTTCATCTCCCATGACATGGCCCAGAGCAACGCCTACCGTTGGGGCGACGAGGGCATTGCCGGCCTATGCGATTACCAGCAGATCCTCTGCCTGGCGCCCGCTTTCTGGAACGGGAAAGACCCCATCCTGAAGGAGCGGCTCTTTGGCTTAACCAACGGGCAGGGCAACCACGGCGAAGACGTGAAAGAGTTGTACTATCACCTCGATGCCTCGCCAACCCATTCGTACGCGAAGTTTCTATATAAGTACCCGCAGACGGAGTTCCCGTACCAGGAACTGCTGGAGCAGAACAAAAGGGGGCGCATCCTGCCGGAGTACGAGCTGCTCGACACGGACGCGTTCCGGGAGAACCGGTATTTTGACATTTTCATTGAATATGCCAAAGCCGACACCACCGATATTCTGATGAAGGTCACGGTATATAACCGCGGGCCGGAAGCCGCCACTATCCACGTGCTGCCACACCTGTGGTTCCGCAACTACTGGAAGCACAACGCCAGGTACACGAGGCCGGACATGCGGGCGCCGTCTGACGGTTGCGTGCAGACAATCTCCGATCGCAACGGCAAATTTCACCTGTACCATCAGGAAGGCGAGCAGTTATTCTGCGAAAACGAGACAAACAACCAGCGCGTCCACCAGAAAGAGAATGATTTTCCTTTTGTAAAGGACGGCATCAACAACCACGTCATCCACCGGGCGCCAACCGTTAACCCGGAGAAGCGGGGCACGAAAGTGGCGATCTGGCAGCAGGAGGAAATCCCGGCGGGCGGCGTTGCGACCTTCAAAGTGCGCCTGAGCAAAAAAACGATAGACGATCCCTGGACAGAGTTTGAGGAGGTAATTGCCCGGCGCAAGGCTGAAACGGATGTCTATTATGGAGCGATCATTCCGGCTGCCCTGCCGCAGGAGCACCAAACGCTGGCGCGCAAGGCCTTTGCCGGCATGCTCTGGACAAAGCAGTTCTATTACCTGGACATGTACAAGTGGCACTACGGGGAGCTGCACGAGCAGCCGCCGCACCGCAACCTGAAGCGTAACTTTGACTGGCAGCACCTGACCTGCCGGCACATCATCTCGATGCCGGACAAGTGGGAGTACCCTTGGTTTGCCGCCTGGGACCTTGCCTTCCACGCCACCACCCTCGTTCACATCGACCCGGATTTCGCGAAGCACCAGATGCAACTGATGCTAAGGGAGTACTATATGCACCCGAACGGCCAGATACCGGCCTACGAATGGAACTTCAGTGACGTGAACCCGCCAGTGCATGCCTGGGGCGTGTGGCAGGTATATGAGACGGACAAGAAAAAAACAGGCAAGCCTGACTGGGATTTCCTGGAGCGGGCCTTCCAGAAGCTGCTCATGAACTTTACCTGGTGGGTAAACCAGAAAGACGTGAATGGCACCGACCTGTTTGAAGGAGGCTTCCTGGGGCTGGATAACATCGGGGTGTTTGACCGGAGCCACCTGCCGCACGGCATCAAAAAGCTGCAACAGGCTGATGCCACCAGTTGGATGGCCATGTATGCGCTGAACATGCTGCGCATGTCGTTGGAACTGGCGCAGCAGAACCGTTCGTATGAGGAGTCTGCGGCCAAGTTCTTCCGGCACTTCCTGAACATCGGGAAGGCGATGCACCATATAGGCAAGAACGACATCTCGCTGTGGGATGACCGGGATAACTTTTATTATGATGCCGTTCAATATGAAAACGGGACCAGTGAACTGCTGAGAGTCCGTTCCCTGGTAGGGGTGATCCCGCTGCTGGCAGTAGAGGTGATCGACAGTAGCTTCTTCGACCGGATGCTGGAGTTCAAGATTCGGGCAGTAAGCATTACCCGCACCCGCCCCGACCTGGGGCAGCTGATTTCTGATATCGAGGAAAAGGGCAAAGACGGCCATTACCTGTTCTCGGTGATGCGCGGGTTCCGGCTGGTGCACATCCTGAAAAGGCTGCTGGATGAGGACGAGTTCCTGTCGGATTATGGCCTTCGCTCACTTTCCAAGTACCACGAGGATCACCCGTTTGAGTTCGGGCACAACGGCAGCCAACACACCATCCAGTACGAACCCGGGGAGAGTTCCAGCCCGATGTTCGGGGGTAACTCTAACTGGCGCGGCCCCATCTGGCTCCCCCTGAATTACCTCATCATTCAGTCGCTCCGGAAATACCATAAGTACTTTGGCGATGGCTACATGGTGGAGTTCCCGACCAGATCCGGGAACAACCTGAGCCTGAACCAGGTGGCAGACGAGTTGACGAAAAGGCTGCTGAGGCTTTTTGAAAGGAACGGCGACGGGAAATACCAGTACCATGCCAACCATGCGCAGTTTGCCGAAGACGAGCACTTCAAAAACCATCACCTCTTCTATGAGTTTTTCCACGGGGACACCGGGCAGGGGCTGGGTTCCTCTCACCAAACCGGCTGGACGGCCTTAGTGGCTAACCTTCTGCTGGAGATGGAAGAGCAGCGAACGGCTTCAGGCGTGCAGCACCATCCGCAGGAAGCTGCAGTGGGCGAATAGAGACGCAGGTGCCCGCCGCCGCGGCTTTGCTATATACCTTGGTGCAGTAAAATACCGCCTGCATACCGCGAACGCAAGGAGCCATTTAAACAGAAGTACCCGGTTATCCTATCCTGATAGGGCAGCCGGGTACTTTTGCTTTACGGGCTTGTCTTAGCTGCTTTTTTATGTTTGCTTCAGGCTATTGATCAGGTGGCAGCATGCCTGAAAAGCTGATCAGGATCATCCTTGCGGCTGATGTAGCGCATCTTTCTCCTGACGCTCTTTTTGTAGCTTTGGCTGTGATTAAGACCCAGGCGAAGCTCGCAGAGCCTTTATTTGATGCTGACAGCCATGAAGACCATACTAGTACCTATCGATTACTCAGACGAATCTCAGAACATTTTAGCCTACGCGCTGGAACTGGCCAGAACGATCAGTGCGGATGTAATCGTGTTCCATGCGTTTTTCCCGATCATGTCTCCCCCCGCATCCTATAACGCAGCAGACGTAGTGCTGGCGCTGGAAGGAGGTAAAAGAAGGGAACTCGAGCAATTCACACACAAAGTAAAAGAGGTGGTGGCGCATACCTACTGCCTCCATACAAGCCTGGTAACCGACACCGCTACTGACAGAAGAATCTCCGACTTTGATGGTGTGAACATCTCGTGCATCGCTAAAATGGGTGGCCCCTACGAGGCGATAAAGCAAGCCATCCGGAAGTATAATGCTGACCTGGTGGTGATGGGAATGCAGGAAGGGGAAGCGCTGAGCCAGGCTTTACTTGGCAGTACGACCATCTCCATTATGCAGGTGAGCCATGTCCCTGTGCTGGCGCTTCCGAAAGGGGTCACGTTCAAAGGCCTTCGATCTGTGCTGTTTGCCGCAGATCTGAACAAGTTGCCTGTGGGCGCTGACCTGCGTTTGCTCCGGGAATTTATAAAGGCCACTCAGGCTAAGTTACAGGTACTGCACCTGTACCGGACACAGCGGCAGTTTGAAGAGTTTGAGGCACAGGATGCTTTGGACACACTGAGCAGGAACTTTCAGGGCATTGACTACGATGTTTCCTTTGACCTGAGTGAGAATGTGGCCGCAGGCATCCAGAAGTACGTGAGGGAGCAGCAAGCTGACCTGCTGGTGCTGATTCCGCAAAAGCATACGCTCTTCGAAAGACTACTTGATAAAAGTGTCACAGGAAAAATAACAGCACACCCTTTGGTGCCGCTGCTGTCGCTGCCGCCTGGTATGCTGCAGCAAGCCGCAGACGCAAAAGAAAAGGCGCTTAGCGAGGAATAAGGCTGAACTGCAACGCATGTAACAGCGGAGATATAAGAGGCTGTTTTGATCGGTTAGCTGTATAATATGATGTTTTCTGCCTGATCAATACCTGTTATAAGGATCAGTACACGTCCTGGTAAGCCAGGTCAAATCTCGCTTCCCCGGAATTGGTGATGATCCTGGAGTGGGCCTTGCAAATGCAGGAGAGGGCGGACGTGGCGTGGTCGGGGAATTTGTCCTGTGGATAGGCGCAGAGAAGGGAGAAGGTTTCCTTTTCGAAGAAGGCGTTCCACAGATGCTCCAGCCGGATGGTTGCCGCCCCATTGCCTTGCCCCCATAGCAGGGACACCATCTCCCCAAAGGCCCGCACCTGTTGCTTATTGTCCCGAATACGATTGAATACGCTGGAGATGGCTTCCACAAAAAGACCTTCGTCAGGCCAGCCGTTCACCATAAACTTCTCTAACATTTCCTTGGCATTCAGGGGGATGTACTGACAGGCCACATAGAGGGTTTTTGTATCTAATCCCTGGTCCCTCAGTCGTTTCTCCAATGCAGCCAGATGCCATTCGGTGGCGATGAGGATAACACAGTCGCCGACCGAGATACCGCCGACGACGAAGTCCTCCAGCAGGTTCAGGAGTGCCTGGTCATTCTCGTAAATTTGTAATACGTGTGAACAGGCGGCTATTTCCCGCCAAAAGGTCTCTGAATTACAATGTTGCCAGTCTTGCGCTTTGTCCATAAAGTTGTCCCGGTTTGATTTTCCGCAGGAATCTGCCTGAACGACCTGTGCTGATATCCTGATAAAGGAAGCTATATCCTCCTTAAGAACTATCCTGGTGGGGCCACTAACCCTGGCTTTCAGCCAGACCTTGGAATGCTGTTCTTTCCTACTGCTCCGTTTCTTTCCCGCGTTCCCATAACTGTTGGTGCTTCCTAAATAACGTAAAGCGCAGGGGTTGAGAAACTTTAAGTGTTGAACAGCACCTTAAATTGAGTTTAATAACCTTTTCGCTGGATGAAGGAAAGCCTACCTGCCTCAGGTACAGGGACTATGCGCACGGACAGGGCGCGTGTGGCTGCCGCAGCCTTCTGTCTTGATTAAGGGGCAACGCACCAGGGGGAGAGGGGAAGCCCAGGGCGGAGGGGCTGGACATTCTGATCGGCAAAGAACTGTTGGGAAAACACGCAGAGTAAAGGCATGGGGGCCAAATCGGGCACGGTTCCGTGAACAAGTCTGGAAGCAAACAGAAACATATAGAATTCAGCGGATTTTATAAGTTAAATGGAAGCGGTCTGGTCAGATGCCCAACTCCATTTCACTGATGCTTACCTTTTTTCTCGCGCCATGCACCTAGGACGTGTCCTTTACCTCGTCCTGCCCATCGCCGCCAACAAGGGATATGTGAATGCCCTTTCGAACATGCCCCCGCACCTCAAACAGATCGTCTCCGGATAGCCCTTGCAGCGCGATCTTCTCTGTCTGGGAGCGGAGAAAGACCCTGCGGTACGTCACCTTTCCGTCTGATTTGCGGCGCACCGTCACCTCCGTCTCCTCATCCGTTAAGCGCACCACCTCGAACCGATCCTCCTCGTTCGTGCCCAGCACCAGCACCTTCCCGGCCAGCGCCTCATAAAACGCGCGGGCCGCCCCATCCAGAAAATCCCTTCTGCTTTTAAGCTTGCGGGCCAGGCTTTCACCATCCAGCCTGTAAACAGCCGCCGGAAGCTGCCGTACGGCCTCCTCAATCAATTCGTCTGTGATGCCCCGCTGCAGCTCGCGGGCCAGCGAGTCAAACTGCTGTGCTGTTACCTCCGGCAGGGCACGCGCGTCGATGTAGTCCGACTTGATCATGAGTGCCTTTACGTCCCTGTAGTCTCCGTGGAAGGTCACGAACTTGCGTTGGGCCCACCTCCGGCTCAGTAGCCACGAGAAAAGGCCGTCGTCGAAGCGGAAGAAGGCGTTGTCCCGGTCCTTGGGGATTGGCCGGTATATATAATCTCCGCCCTGTTTATATACTGCCCATTCCCACTGTCCCTCGTGCCGGTCCCGGTCACCGATCAGCATGTCCAGGAGCCTGGCCTTGGCGAAGGCCAACTGGTCGATGTGGTGGTTTCCGTGGCCGTAGCGTCGGGCAAGCATCTCCTTCGTCCCCACGATGTCGAGCGCCTCCTCCAGTTCCCCGACCAGTGCACGCCTGTCGTTGAATTTCTCCTCCAGCATATATAGCCTATCGCTCAGCAGTGCTTTGTGCTCCCCAAGCGCCTCCTCGTTCGGCCTTACGTAAACCAGCTCCGGGTTAGCATGCGGAACCCCAGCCGCCTCGGAGAGCGGGGCCACCACCAGCGGGGCGTAGGGATGGAGCGAGGAGGTCTGGTCCAGCACAAGATTGGCGAGGAAAGTACTGCTGAGAATAGGTGGTAGCCTGACCTCTGGCCGCTTGTCAACGGTACGCAGGGCGTAGGTCATCCCGTCTCCGCTCACCAGGGAGGCGCTGATCGTCTGCATCCCGCCGCCCAGTTTCTCTACCTCCAGGCCGCCCTTCGCGGAGTCAAAGTCAAGTACGGGTACGGTGATGGAAGCCGCCCAGGCATCGCGGTGGCGCGACCCCCAGAACATCCGGTAGAGAAAGCCGCGCGCGTAATGGCTGCCAGCCTGCACGGTCACGCTGTCGACGGTGTCAGGCGCCTGGCTCAGTTGCTTATACAGGGTTTGGTCAGTGACAGGAGTCTGGGCGTAGAAGCCCTTGCTGGCGCAGCCGTAGGAGAGCAGGAGCAGCAGGAGCGGGAATAAGGTAAGTGAAAGGGCGGTTTGATGTCTGGCAAGGCGTGTGTGCATGAAGCACATAAACGAGTTTCCACCGAAATGTTTTCAAACCTGGACAAAGCGCTTGCGTCACCCTTACGTGTTCATCCTATATAACTGATCAGCAGAAATATATCCGAAGTGGTAGGCTTGATGAAGAATATGAATGAAAACTGCCGCCTTTCCAGGACGGAAGGGCGGCAGTTTCAAACGCTCTTCAGGGTTGTGTGCTGCTGAAGCAAACCGCTGATCATCACCCCTATGGCTATATCCCCCCTATATAGGGAAGACAATGCTGGCATGGCAGCGGTCGGTCTACTGCACAAGCAGCCTCTTATAGATCGGTTTACCAGAAGCGCACTGGGCCTTTACGAAGTATACACCGCCTGAGAGGTTTTGCGCAAAAGTTAACTCCGTGCTGGCGGTGCCCTGCGCATCGGCTGTGATGGTTTTAACCTGGAGTTCACGACCTGTCATGTCGAGGATCGTTAGCGCTACTTCTTCCAGCGGCTTCAGCCTATACACTGAAACAGAGACCTCGGGTCCGGAGGCTGGGTTTGGATAAACGTCCAGCGTAACGGAGTCTTGTGGCTCTTCGACGCCCGCCGGAATGCTGGCTTTCAACAACGTTATCTGGGGTACTCCGTCCCCGTTGCCCTCAAAATACTCAGATATATAGAGATTGCCGGTCTGTTCATCCTCAATCACGTCCAACGGATTCGCGTAGGGGCGGCGTAGCCCCGGCACCAGAATTCCCTCCACAGCCTCGGAAATATCCTTCTTAGGTGTGCCTGGCTCTAGTATGATCAGGTCATCGCCCCCGCTGAAGCGACATACCAGCAGCTTGCCCTGCAGCTTGCCGCCAAATGCGTTGCTCTTAAACTCAATCAGGCCGTTGGGCGAAATATTAGTGCCAAAGTCGTAGGACCAGCCCTTGAAGTTGGGTTCTGCCGGCGTCCCTGCCGGGTAGCCATATGTCTTGCCGTCTACCTTCCATACAACCCTCGCCTGTTCGTCCCCGCCTGCTGGGTTGCCTCCGTTTAGGATATACTCATGCCGCAAGGGGTTGGGGTGGCCATAGTATCCTCCTTTCACAACCCGGTACAGGTAATCGTTCTGTGTGTCGCGCACATCTGTTAAAGCCGGTATGTCAGGGCCTTTATACGCTTCGCCATCCGACCATATAGTGCCGGAGGCAAGTGCAGGGGTGCTGCCCCCGGCCGCGGAGCCATTGGTGGGCACGTAGAGCTGGCCATTGCTGTGCCACACCAGGTCGTAGGCATTTCTTACTCCTGTTGCATAAATGGTGAGTGGCGCATCCTTGGCATAGGGGTTGTAAGTTCCGCCGCCATCCGGTGTTTTTACATCTATCGGCAAAGTTTGCTGCTCCGCCCTCTTGATGTCCAGGCGCAGCACAGCCGCCGACAGCAGCCGCTCCGGCCTGTTCGACCAGAACTTACTGGGCCCTCCCATGGCAGTGTTGCTGCCCATGGGCACATACAAGGCACCATCCGGACCAAAATCGATGGAGTTGATGGAGTGGTCTTTGGAGGAGCGGGGCAGGTTGGTTATATAGGTCGTGCTTTTGGGATTGGCCGGGTCGCTCAGGTCAATTTTTGTGATGCGGCTGGACCAGTCCGGCGCTTTACTGAATTGGCCGGAAGAATGGCTCATCCAGGCAATAAGTTTTGTGTCTGTAGCGGCAGGATCGAAATGAAACCCGATGAGCAGCTGCCGTTCTGCACCAAAGGGAGAGATGGTGGTATGGTTCTGAAGCCCTCCGTCGGCTTTCAGGTCCCAGCGCTCTATCTTGCCCCCGGAAGTGGTTGCGTAAAGGCGGTGATCGGGGCCAATCACCAAGCTTGTAAACCCGTCGCTGCCGAAGCCGGAAGAAACAAGGGTATGGGCCGAGAATCCTACCCCTTCCAGGCCAGACAACGTGCCCGCGCTTTTACTGGTGGTGGTAAACCGGGAGGTAAACCGCTTCAGCGCGTTCCCATCCAGGTCTTTCACCTTATCCGTTATTTCAAATTCATAGAGGGTGCTCAAGGTGAGTGAGGCAGAGAGTGTGACGGCGTCTCCGGCAGCCGAAGTGTTTACCGCAGTTCCTGAAACCAGCTTTTTCTGAGTCCCTGTAACTTCATACAACCTTACTGAGGCGGGGCTTACGGTGCTGCCATCAATCGAGTTGTTGCCCGGGAACACGATGTCAACAGAAACGGACATATCCAACGGCACATCCACCGCACCATTAGCCGGCCGTACCGCTGATACGTAAGGCTGTGCATATGTGAATGCCGTGGAAGTATTTACGGAAAGGACTTGTTCTTTCTGATCAGAAGCAGGTTGGGAGGTATAGGCGGCTGAAGCATTAAGTGCTGCACGGACAGCTGGGAGTCCGGGGATATGGCCGCGGGCTGAGGTGCCTGAAGCGGCACCGCTTAAAATTAGTACACAGACAGTTATAAAGAAGAAACCTGTTCTCAGTATCTGAGATAGCCTATAAAGGATTGATGAAAAAAGGACATTTGCAGCTAAAACAGAATTTTCATTCATGAGGTTCTAAGGACTGTTTGTGTACAAAAATCAAATAAACGCTACTTCTTAAGGCATCGAAGTGAGAAAGAGCAGTTAGAATCAAGAGCGAACAAGTACGAAATTAATAACAATATAGATATTAAATTGCATACCTTAAAGGGGTATTTATAGTTTATTTATATAGAAGTGATTTAAACTTAGATTTTCCCTGTCGTTGATGCTGCAGTAAAATGCCTACCAGACATGGTGATTCTAACAGTTGGTTTCCTGCGCTTGAAGAAGGGTATTCCACAGTGAGATCGCTTGCGAAGAAGGCGTATATAGAAGCGAAAGAGAAAGCCCCGTAAGGCTGGGGGCGCTGCGACAAGCGGGAAAGTCAGAAAGAAAACCCTCCAACCATATAGGTACCACCCCATTGGCTACTGAACAAGCAGTTTGCTTTTTGCCTTGCCCGAGGGAGCCGTAACCCGAATGATATAAATCCCTTTCTGAAAAGGGGTGATGGCGATGGGTGCCGCTGCATTCCCGTCTATATCCGTCAGAAGGGTTTCAGAATACACAGCCTTTCCCACTATGTTATATACGGTAAGGGTAACCTCTTCCTGCCGTTCGAAGTTTTCGATTAACACCTGCACGTCTTCCCCTTCTCCCGGGTTGGGGTACAGCAGCACGCGTCTCTTTCCTGTTGCTATGGCTGGCGGAATGCTGGTGACGTTGCCATCGGGTTTATATATCTCCAGTCCGGCGATGGCTACCCTGTTCACGGAGGGGGCGAACGTTATATCAAGCATTCCCCCCGTTACGCTTACCTCAAAATCCTTCACCAGCGCGGTTCTGTAGCCAACCTCTCTGTAGATATCCAGGTTTGGCAGCCGCAGCTGATTTTCGATGCTGATGTCAAACAGCCTTGCCGCCTCCGCCGACCAGTAGTTCTCCACAAAGTGCATGCGCACTATATAACTCCCGTCCTCCAGCGGAATGCTGTAGCTCGTCTCGGCCCGGTCCTTCGCAGCAGACAAATACGTCTGGTACAGCACGTCATCGTCTGTGGCAGCAACGGGGGTGGGCACCACCTGTTTATCCAGCTTAATGCTGCCCTTTCGGTAGCTTTTGTCCGCCTCCCACACGTTTCCGCCGATGGTTATATCCACGTCCGCAGCGCCCTTGATGCGCCTCATTACCTTTAGGGCGGCGCTTCCATTGCTGGCGGCACCATACAGCGGGATACGGAGCGGGGAGGCCCCATTGGTGAAATAAACCAGCAAGGCGGCATTTTTAAGACCGGGGCCGGCGGGTTTGAATTCCACATTGACAGTAGTAGAACCCTGCACGGGCAGCAGGGTAACGGCGGGCATAGCCGCCGCAAACTCGGCACTGCCTGGGCCGGCAATTTCTATCCGCTCGATCTTTATTGAAGGATCGCTGCTGCCATCTGCGTATGCCTTGCCCGAGTTGTTGAGGCTAACGCTAAGCCTTGATTTGCCGCCTGCCTGTGTCGGGTCAAAATAAACCGCTGAGGGAGCGGCGGTTAGCTCCGCGTAATTTGCGGTACCCGTCTCCGGTCTGATGTTTCGCACAAAGTAGACATTGTCCTGGTAATCGTAGTTCGTGAATTCCGTGCCGAGGTAATCGCTGCCGATGATATAGGCGTTCGGGATAACATTGCCATCCGCGCCAATAGCCTTCCAGATGCGCATTCCAATCTTGTCCTTGTGGTTTCGGGTTCTGTCAGAATAGGCGCTGCCGGCCCTGAAGCCAAAGGCCTTGCCGGGGTTGAAGGTGCCCTGGGCAAGCGCTGTGGAGGAGCCGCTTTTCATCGGGAGCAGCGATTGGCCGTCGAGGCCATGATGCGTGAAGAGTGTTTTCGTGGAAGAAGAGCCTTTGTCGTACCACCTGAAAGATTCTGTTTGGGAACAGCAGCCGTGGTAAGCAGCCATCTGGATAACTTCCACAGGCCTGCTCGCGTCCGCCCTCACAAAGAAGGGGGATATAATTTCATCTGACCCCGGAATGGCAGACTCCCCGTTGTTCGAGCCGTCGGTTTGGTTATATCCTGTATTGGTCTTAAAGCCGAAGGCGCTTATAATTTCCTGTGCGTCGGGCTCGTTGTTGCCTTCCCCGGCCCGTTGCCACAGGCCGTATAACCTCACCTCTTTTTTAGGGATTCGATCATCATTCGAGGAGATATAGAGCGAGCCACGGAGCACTTTCACCCGGTCACCCTGGTTTTTGGCGGTAAACTCAACGGTTAGCTCCACAGCGGACCCAGGCTTGACGGCAAGTGGCAACGCCTTCGCCGCTAGGTACTCCGCATCACCCAACCGGGAGATTTTCCAGGCGCTGGCATCTGACAGCTGCAGGCCGGTGATGCTGAGTTCCCCGGTGCCCTTGTTGCTGATGCGGAGCCTTACTTGCTTGTGGTTCCTGTTTTTCGGTGTGCCTTCCCGGTTCCAGGGTGCCTGAACATTCGAGAACGTGAGCTGATCAGAGGCAGGGAACCCATCCTGATTCTCCACCACCATATAGGCATTGCTTTGCAGGTACACAGCTGTGCCTTTCCTGCCGGAGAGAGATGAGCTGACTGTGCTCAAATCCCGCGTGCCGTTACCTGCCATCCGGCTGCTACCGGAGGCGATAGCCGGGTAGCAGTTTCCCGGCTGCCCGGCCTTGGCCGGCTCTACTTCTTCCCTCGCCGGATACACCCGGCCAGCGTTGGCCGCGCTTCCCGGCAGCTGGAGAATAAAGCAGAAGAGCAACAAGATAAATAGCTTTGCCATAAGGCAAGATAAATAAACATAACCTATTTATTTATAGAATATGTTATATTTATTGTGCGTGACAACAAGCTCCGTGCTTGCTGCGTCTGGGATATATAGCCTGTTCGCCTGTTTAAAGCATAGGCCGCCATCCTAAGCTTCCAAGGCGGCGTCTCCGGGCCGGGTGCCCCGCACGGCTACAAGGAGTTCGGAATCAAGGCCAATAGGCAAGCTTTCGATTAGCGCGTGTTGTGCTTGCCGTGCCTCCTTATGGCCACTCTTGCCGGGCTGGAGAAGTTCTCCTGGTAAATTCCGTGATAACTTCTCCTTTAAAGGTTTATACAAGGGAAGACGTAAGTGGCGGCTGAAATAAATAAAGGGTTTTGGAATAAGGTCTGTCGCTACGCATAGTAGTAAAGCCGTCTACTGAAGCAGGTGTGCTGCTTTAACTGTATACAGCATGGTAACAACATATGCTTACGCCTGGGAAGTCCTTACAGGACGAGTACACTGTTACTGGAGCCGAACTCATTCGGCTTCTGGCTGTCTGCCTCTGGCTCGTTCATCCATTCCTTCTTGTTCACCAGGTACCTGAACTCGTGTTGGGTGTCCTTTGGGAGGGAAGCATCATAAGTGAAAAAGCCGCCTTTTTTCCTGGTCATCGGAACCGGGTTCTCCCAATCGTTATGCAAGCCCAGGATTTCAACTGTCTCCGCATTTTCAGGGGCTACTGTAAATTTAACTTTACAGTGATTCTTCGTTTTAAGATAAGTCTTCTGCAACATGTTACTTTTTTTATAGGAAAAACAAAATTTACCTTTAATACGTGCCTTCCGCAAAAGTAACCCATGAGCGGGTAAATTCATACTACGCAACGAAAGAATTCAACAGCGCCTGAAAGGCCGCTATAATGTTTTTGAAGGGAATATTTTAGAGAGAAGCGCGCCGCTGCGGTGCGGTTCCCCGCCGGCAGGAGGCTTGCTTCGCTGAGTTTTCATGCTTTCCGCTTCTTTCGCCTGTCTTTTTGCTTTATTTTTGGGTGATGAGAAAAACTGCCTGCCTCTGTTTTCTAAAGCTCCTTGTCCTTTGTCTTTTCGCTGGCCAGCCTGTTTTCGCGCAGCAAGCGCCGAATAATGTGCCTCCGCAGGCTGACTCGGTTTTCCTGGCTCCTGTCGATAGTACTGCCGGGACGCCCTTCTTTTTGCTGGATACCCTCGACTACCGAGTGTTCGGTGACGGGAACTTCACCCAGGGGAACGTAAACCGCAGCCTGTTGGTGTTGCGGGCCGAGGTGACACTGGGCGGGCCGGTGCTGTCCATTGCCACGAATCCACGTTTCAGCTACGGGAAGCAGAACGGGGAGTTGGCCGAGCGCGATACCTATGTAGACCTGTTCGTCGACGTGTTCAAGAAAAGGAAGACCTATGTTTTTGGCCTGGCCACGGTGGAGATAAGCAACCTGCGGGGCATTGATTTGCGGCAACTGGCCGGGGCGGGGGTCGGCTACCGCGTGCTGCAGACCGACCGCAACACCCTCACCCTGACAAATGCGATCATCCATGAATCGACTGATTTTACGGAGCGCCCTACCATTGTCACGCAACGGAATTCTTTTCGCGTCAAAGGCAACCATGCCTTCCTCAGGGAGAAAATCAGGTTTTCCCATGTCACTTTTGTGCAGCCGTCGCTGCGCGATTTCTCAAACCTGCGCTGGAACACGCTGCTCTCCCTGGAACTGCCCCTGACCAACTGGATCGCTATCCGTACCAGTTTCGCCAACACCTACGAGAGCGAGGTGGAAGCCACCCGCAAACACCACGACTCTCACCTGACGTTTGGTGTTTCCCTGGGCAAGCTAAAATAATCCAGGCAGTAAAAAAACAGTTTTATATATAGGGAATGCTGCTATTTTGACTATGTCGGCCCCCATGTGTGCTCCTGTTATATAGGCTGTATTTCAATCTGCGCGAACACCATAAACCGGCCGGAACGGGTTGAATTGCCGACCGAAAGCCGATCCGTCCGGCAGATTTAGAGGCTATGGATATAGGGGCGTGGCCCCGCCAGTGCGCTCAGAATTCTCTCGGTTCGTGATTTTCTGCACCCGCCTTTGTACTCGGGGCGGACGTTGTGGGAGCGCAGCAAAGCCAGCCTGATTATCAAAACTGAATAAAAAGGTTTATTTTGTGAGCAGGAGCGCCAGAACCTGACAAAAAGGGTGCTGCGCCCTCCTGACGCGGGAATTCCCGCTGTTCGTCTATCGCCTGTAACTGTCCCGGATATGAAACTTTGCCTGCCCCTCTTTCTCTTCCTTTTGTTTTTTGCCCCTGCAATGGCTCAAAAGCCGCTGAAAATGGCCATCGCGGGGCTTAGCCATGGCCATGTGGATTGGGTGTTTAACAGGCCGGGTAAAACGGACATTGTGCTGGTGGGGGTTTACGAGCCGGACAGGGCGCTGGCGAAAAAATACGCGAAGCGGTACAAGCTTGACAAAAACCTGTTTTTCGACGACCTGGAGAAGATGCTCGACCAGGTAAAACCGGAAGCCGTCTCCGCCTTCGGGGCGAACAGCGACCATATAACCGTCGTCAGGGCGTGTGCCCCCAGAAAGATCCATGTGATGGTGGAGAAACCGCTTGCCACGACTTTTGCCGATGCACAGGAGATCCAAACGCTCGCCCAAAAAAGCGGCATCCATGTCCTGACCAACTTCGAGACTTCCTGGTACGCAAGCAATCAGTATGTTGAGGACCTGGTGCAGGAGGGGAAGCTGGGAGAGATACGGAAAGTGATGGTGAATGACGGGCACCAGGGGCCAAAGGAGATTGGCGTAAGCGAAGACTTCCTGGAGATTCTGACAGACCCTCTTAAAAACGGGGCAGGTGCGTTGATGGATTTCGGGTGCTACGGGGCCAACCTGATGACCTGGCTTCTGAAAGGGGAGAAGCCGGTTTCCGTCACAGCGGTAGCCCATCAGAACAAGCCTGAGGTCTACAAAAGTGTGGATGATGAAGCGTCTATCATCCTGCAGTACCCGAAAGCCCAATGCATCATACAGGGTTCGTGGAACTGGCCCTTCTCCCGAAAGGACATGGAGGTTTACGGGGAAAAAGGGTATGCGATTGCGGTGGACGCCACCACGGTCCGGCAACGGCTGGAAGAGAAATCCCCTGAAGCGGTAGTACAACTGAAACCCCGCCCCGCACCCTACACCGACCCTTTCTCCTTGCTGGCGGCCGTCGTAAGCGGCAGGATAACGCTCGACAAGTACGATCTCTACGGTTTGCCAGTCAACGTCACGACGGTGGAGATTCTGGAGGCCGCAAAAGAATCGGCAATGTCGAATAAAACGGTGTTCTTAAAATAAACCTCAGGAGGGCACGGGAGAGGGACAGGGCAATGGGCGATAAGACAAGCCGTTTGCGCAGGAGCACGGTGCCTGCCGGATCCCATATGGCAATCCCGCTCTCATCCTGACAGGAAGTTCTAAACTAGATAGTTATATATGGCTCCAAAAGTACAAAAGCTGTCGCCGAAAGGATTTTTCCTGTTACTCTGTGTCTTTTCTCTCCTGCTGCATCCGGCGGTGGCCCAGAAGAAGAAAACGAACGGCGGAAGCGACAGGGCCGCATGGCTCGGCTATATGGATAAGGTGGCCCGGCCGGTGTTGTCTCACCTGGCATCGGATCAGCTGAAGGCGAAAATGCCCGTTGCCTTGTCTGCCAAGATCGACAACAAGGCATCGCGGGAGAAAGTGGCATACCTGGAGGCCTTTGGCAGGGTGATGAGCGGCATCGGGCCCTGGCTGAACCTGGAGGGCGGATCGCGGGAGGAAGTGGCCCTTCGGGACCAGTACCGCGCCTGGGCTATAAAAGCCGTGGGCAACGCCGTTAACCCTGCTGCGAAAGACTATATGGAGTGGAACGGGGGGCAGCCCCTGGTGGATGCCTCCTTTCTGGCCCTGGGGCTTATAAAATGCCCCTGGCTGTGGGAGCACCTGGACCCGAAGGTGCAGGAACAGGTGATCACGGCTTTCCGGGCCACGCGGAACACTGTGCCGGTGTACAGCAACTGGATTCTGTTTTCAGGGATGATCGAGGCTTTCTTCGCCAATTACGGGATAGCATATGATGCAGTCCGGATCGAGTACGGGATCAGGGAATTCTCCGAGCATTGGTACGCGGGAGACGGCATGTACTCCGACGGGATGAACTTTGCGCTGGATTACTATAACAGCTATGTCATTCAGCCTTATATGGCCACGATACTGGAGGTGGCCGGCAAGCAAAACAACAGGTATGAGAAGTATGCGCCAACGTTTGATAAAATAAGCAAGCGCTACGCAGAAATTCAGGAGCGCATGGTCAACACGGACGGGTCATTCCCTGTTATTGGCCGCTCGATCGCCTACCGGGGCGGGGCGTTTCATCATCTGGCGGACATGGCGTGCCGACAGCGGCTTCCGGCCTCGTTAAGCCCGGCACAGGTTCGGGGTGCTTTAACGGCGGTGAACCGGAAAACGCTGGATGCGCCCTCCGCCTTCACAAAGGATGGCTGGCTGAACATTGGCCTGTATGGCTACCAGCCGGATGCAGCTGATTTTTATATCACCACCGGGAGCCTGTACCTCTGCGCAGCTATCTTCCTGCCGCTTGGCCTGCCGGAAACAGATCCGTTCTGGGCAGCGCCAGCCGCTCCCTGGACGGCGGTAAAGGCCTGGACAGGGCAGGATTTCCCAGCAGATCACGCCCTGGATCTCCACTGAAAGTGCTTGGGGCAGTAGAGCAGGAATGCATCGGATGCCTTAAGACGAGCAGGCAAGCAAGAAAGGGCAGCAGGGCCTGTCGCTTATATATAAATTAACTAGCCATATATAAGTTAAGAAGAGTACCGTTCGGATGTCGGAGTGACAACGTACCGCCACTTAAAAGAAGCTGCGCATAGAGGGCTACGGTGCTTTGGGTTGTCTTTCTTTGGCTTTTGCCGGTCATCGACAAATAGAGATCGGTTTATACCGCCGTATGCCCCATCCCGCCCGTGTGATTCAAAAAAATGATTTAGGAACACCCATCCGCCCAAGGTAAAATTTGCCAGCTGGTTTGGTTGATGTTTTTCTTGTAACATTCACGAAAATAGCATGTTACGTATTTTGGGGCTCGGCAGGTGATGTTTGACGAGCCCCTGTGCAGCCTCCGGATGCAGCAAAATCAAAATCACCCTTAGCTTCACATATATAAACTCGTCTTAGGCCACCCCAAACCATAAGCACACCATAATTAATCCTTCAGATAACCGTTATTATAAAACAAATGCGTATATAGTGTAAATATATGTTGATTTATTTCAATTAATACCAACCCCTGCTCGTCTCAATTATGAAGGTGCATCACATCCAAAAAGCTTCTGTATGAACAACAGGAGAACAACACGCGAAATGGAACCGAACAGGTCCAAGTCTAAACCGCAGTTAGGTAGGGTGCTCCTGATTGATGACGATTCGACAAGTAATTTTTTAAGTGCCTTTGCGCTCCGACGGACCAATGCGACAGCGCAGATCGTGGAAGCAGAGGACGGCCGCGAAGCGCTGGAGCTGGTGGCGAAAGAGTCTTTCAACTTTATCCTGCTGGATGTGAACATGCCCAACATGAACGGGTATGAGTTTCTGGAAGCACTAAAGCAAATGGGCGAGTCGACCGGGTTCACTCCCCCTGTCATTGTGCTGCTGACCACGTCCGAGAATTACCTGGATTGTGACAGGGTCACACAAAACCCCATGGTGAAGGGGCTGCTGACAAAACCGCTTACCAATGACCATATCGTCTACCTCACAAGCCTGGCCCAAAGCGATAGCAAGCCGACACAGCCGGTTTAAGCGGATTGCTGCAGAAGCAATACAGTCTAACGCTGCAAATACTTTCTCTTCACAGGTGCCGCTCCGGCGCCCCCCTTCAGGCTGATCAGCCATATGCTGGCGCCTCCTGCCAGTGCTTTCCTGCACCGGCCATCCCTGCCCCCACGCAGCCACTGAAGCATGCACATTTCTCCCCTACGCAGGACTGCTTTACCCGAGGCATCTTCACACAAAGCCAGGCAATTTCCTGTCAAATTCATAGTTGTTGGATATTTCTCTATTTATATGCTACTTGTCATAGGCTTTTTGCAGCAGCAGAAAAGTATGCTGCTGCATTTTAAATCCAGGGCGAGCCATATATCCCCGTATGGTGTGCTCAGCGTAATTAAATGAACTGCCAATGAATTTCCTTTGCATGAACACCCGGCGTTTGCCTCACTTGAATGGCGCCTCTACTGTTTTTAGCGCAGCAAAAGTAAATCCCGCCTTCCATGCCGCGATGCTGCTGGCTCTTTGCCTGATGATGGGTTGCAAGCCCTCCGGAAATGGACAGGTATCAGGAGACGGCAACGCATCGGAAACAGCGCCCCTCGGGAACGTGTCCTTCACAAAGCAGGTGCTGACGGACGAATTCGTTGCCGAGGGTGTAGCGGTGGGCGATGTGAACAATGACGGCAAAACGGATGTGCTGGCCGGCGCCTACTGGTTTGAGGCCCCCAACTGGGAAAAGCATGAACTGACGGAGCCCCAGCAGTTTGAATACGACAAGGGCTACAGCAACGCTTTCGTGAGCCACGCCATGGATGTGAACCTGGACGGTTGGGTGGATTTCGTGCGGGTTGGGTTTCCCGGCCAGGAGGTGCTCTGGTTCGAGAATTCGAAGCAGGAGGGAGGCCACTGGAAATCGCACCTCATCCATAAGACCCTGGGCAATGAGTCGGCCGGATTCTTTGACGTAGACGGCGACGGCAGGATGGATGTGCTGGGCGGAGACTCCCCCACGGGCGAAATGGTCTGGTTTAAGGCCCCCGTTTCCGGTGACAAGCCGGAGTGGCAACGGTTTCCCATCAGTAAGGAGAAGAGCCCCGGCACGGAGCCGTTCTCGCATGGCCTTGGCCTGGGGGATATGAACCTGGACGGGCGACAGGATGTGATCATCCGGGAAGGCTGGTGGGAAGCGCCGGCAGATCCGAGATCACCGGACTGGGTGTTCCATGAGGCGAACCTCGGCGAGCCGGCCGCCCAGATGTATGCCCATGACGTTGACGGCGACGGAGACCAGGACGTGGTTTCCTCCTCGGCGCACGCGCTCGGGATCTGGTGGCACGAGCAGGTGACCGACGGGCAGGGAAATGCGGAGTGGAAGACTCACCTCATATCGGATGCCTTCACCCAATCGCATGGGCTGGTGCTCACGGATATGAATTCGGACGGGCACCCGGACCTGGTGACGGGCAAGCGCTATTTTGCCCATATGGGCAAAGACCCGGGCGAGTTTGAGCCGGCGGTGCTGTACTGGTACGAGTTCAGGCCCGGTGCCACGCCGGCGTGGGTGCCGCACCTGGTGGATGATAATTCCGGGGGAGGGGTCGAGGTGGATGTGGAAGACATCAGCGGGGATGGCCTGAAGGATATGGTGGTCGCCAACAAGAAAGGCGTCTTCGTATTTAAGCAGCAGCGGGACTGACAGTATCTGCTTTTGCCGCACGATATAAAACATCACCAAGAATTGACCTAATGCTTCGCGCTATGAGAATCCTGTTGCTGCTGTTCGTATTATTTGCTTCCTGTATCTCCTCCGCCGTGGGGCAGTCCTACGGGAAAGTTATCCAGCTATTCGACGGCAAGACCTTTAGGGGCTGGGAGGGAGACACTGTCCACACCTGGCGCATACAGGACGGGGCTTTGGTTGGAGGCTCCCTGACGGAGACCGTGCCGCACAACGAGTTTATCAGCACCACGGAGAACTATACCAACTATGTGCTGAAACTTAAATTCAAGCTGACTGGCAACGAGGGCTTCATCAACGGCGGCGTGCAGTTTCACAGCCAGCGGATAACCGACCCGCCCTATGAGATGACAGGCTACCAGGCCGATATCGGGGAGGGCTACTGGGGCAGCTTATACGATGAGTCCCGCCGCAACAAGCTGCTTGCCGTGGCGGATTCTGCTCAGGTCAGGCGACTGCTCCGGCCCGGCGAATGGAATGACTACGAGATCCGGAGCGAAGGGCGCCGAATCCGTATACTACTGAACGGGGAACAGACGGTTGACTACACGGAAGAAGACGTAGCAATTCCCCAGTCGGGCCACATCGCCCTGCAAATACATGGCGGCGGCAAGGCGAAAGTGTTCTATAGCGATATCGTACTGGAAGAATTGCCTGCAAAAGGCAGGAAAGAATAATAAGTCCCTTTGAGGGGTTTACAAAGGCGGGGTTTATTTTATCTTTAGGCTATATATACCTTGTGTTCTGAATCATATATAGATCCCCTGCCAGGCCTTTATTTACCTGTGACCAGTATTTATATATAAATTCATGATTCCTGGATTGGCTTACTTCATTCATTAACTTAGATCCCTGTCTATATGATGCCTTTTACCCGCCAGCTTTTCTTATTACTGCTTGCAGTCACACTCCAAACACACGCTTACAGCTCAACTTCGGTTTCCGGCATTTCAATAGAAAGCAAAGCTGTGCGATATGACCGTGAATATACGCTTCAGGCCACGATTCTCGGGTACTTCGATGCAGACGGGACGCGCAACCCGGTTCTTAAAGCCCAAAAGGGAGAGATGGTGCGCATCCGGATTGTGAACGGCGAGCGCATGACCCACGATATTGTCCTCGAAAAGCTCGGCGTCAAGAGCGAGGTGCTGGTGGAAAAAGGAGACACGGCCAGCATTGTCTTCAAGGCTGTCGCAAACGACATTTACTTCTGCTCCATTCCCGGGCACAGGGCGGCCGGTATGGAAGGGAAGTTTGAGGTGGTGGATGGTCCCATTGTAAAGGAAAAAACCATTGCCGGTCAGGTGCCCCAGCAAGGCGGGAAAGCCCTGAACCTGGGTTTTGAGAGAGGAACCCTCCAGGATTGGAAAGCAACCGGCGATGCCTTCGCGGATGCCCTCCTGTCCCAGGACCCTTCCCCCCTGCATGACAAGGACATGGAAATCGGTTTTTCCGGGAAGTACTTTGTGAGCAGCGGCGGGACTAAAAACCACAAGGCAACCGGCACGCTTACCTCGGTCCCCTTCACGGTGACGCACCCGTTCGCCTCCTTCAAGGTTTCAGGCGGCGCCTTACAGGACACCCGGGTGGAACTGGTAAGGGCAGACAACGGGGAGGTTTTCTTCCAGATCTCCGGATCGGGGCGAGCCACGCTGCAGCCTGTCGTGGTGGACCTGACGCCAGTATTGAACAAGGAGATCTTCATTCGCATCATCGACAACGAGACCGGCATCTCGCAGATACCTTATATAGGCGACGATAAATTTGCGCACATCAACTTCGATGATTTCCTCTTTTACCCCGCCCGCCCGAATTTCCCCAACGAGCTGAAGAAGAGCGACATCATCATCCTTCCTCCTCTTGACCCGGTTATCCATTCAGGGCTCTCGGGCGCGGAAGCGGCTAAAAGCATGACAACAGAGGAGGGATTCTCGGTGACACTGGCGGCGGCGGAGCCGGATATCGTGCGCCCGATTAGCTTTACACTGGATGCCCGTGGCAGGCTTTGGGTGGCCGAGGCGCACACGTACCCGGTGCGGGCACCCGAAGGACAGGGCAAAGACCGCGTGCTCATATTTGAGGACACGAACGGCGACGGCACCTTAGACAAGCGAAAGGTGTTTATGGAGGGCCTGAACCTGATCAGCGCCATTGAAGTGGGCATGGGCGGCGTCTGGCTCGGATCGGCGCCGCACCTTTTATACATACCGCTCGACGAAAAAAACGACAAACCGGCGGGTCCTCCGCAGGTGCTCCTGGATGGCTGGGGCCTGGACGACACGCACGAAATCCTGAACAGCTTCCGGTGGGGACCGGACGGCTGGCTCTATGGCACGCACGGCGTTTTCACGCAGTCGAATGTCGGCAGGCCGGGCGCACCCGACGCGGAGCGGACAAAGTTAAACGCCGGCGTGTGGCGCTATCACCCGACCACAAAGCAGTTTGAGCTGTTTTCGGAAGGGACCAGCAATCCCTGGGGTGTTGACTTCAACGACTACGGGCATTCCTTCATCACCGTGTGCGTGATTCCCCATATGTTTCACGCCATCCAGGGGGCCAGGTACCAGCGGCAGGCCGGAGAGCACTTCAACCCCTATACCTACGAGGATATCAAACAGATAGGAGACCATGTGCATTGGGTGGGGGGCAGGGGGCCGCATGCCGGCAACTTCAGATCAGACGCCAAGGGAGGCGGCCACGCGCATGCAGGTGCCATGGTGTACCTGGGAAGTGAAAAATGGCCCCGGGAGTACCGCAACAACATCTTCATGAACAACATCCATGGCAGCCGGGTGAACGTCGATCTGCTGAACAGGGAAGGCTCGGGGTATGTGGCAGGCCACGGGGATGATTTCCTGCTGACAAACGACACCTGGTCGCAGTGGCTGAACCTGAGATACGACCCGAGCGGCTCGGTCTTCGCCATCGACTGGTACGACAAGAACCAGTGCCACAGCCCTAACCCGGACGTGCACAACAAAACCATGGGCCGTATCTTCAAAATCAGCCATGAGACGGATGAGTGGGTGCAGGTGGATCTTTCAAAGGCGTCTGACAAGGAACTGGTGAATTATCAGCTCCATAAAAATGAGTGGTACGTGCGGACCGCCCGGCTTATTCTGCAGGAACGCGGACCGAATAAAAAAGTCCACAAAGCTTTGAAGAAGATACTGAACGACAACCCGGATGTGACCAGGAAGCTGCGGGCGCTTTGGGCGCTTCACGTCACCAGGGGCCTCAAAGAGAAAGACCTGCTCGCCCTGCTGGATCACGGGAATGAGTATATGAGAAGCTGGGCGATCCAGCTGCTGGCAGAAGACAGGAACCTTTCGGACACTGCCCTGAAGCGCTTTGCGGACTTGGCAAAGGCAGATAGCTCTGCGCTAGTGCGGCTGTACCTTACATCGGCCATCCAGCGGACAGCGCCGGAGAAAAGGTGGGAGACGCTTGAAGCCCTGCTCCAGCGGGAGGAGGACAAGGACGACCACAACATGCCCCTGATGCTCTGGTATGCCTTTGAGCCGACCGTGCCGACAGACGTGAACCGGGCCGCTGACCTGGCGCTGAAGGCCAGGGTGCCGCATGTGCTGCCTTTTACCATCCAGCGCGTGGGCGCGATGAAAACCGCGGAGTCCGTGAAAGTGCTGGAAAGCCTGCAGCAGCGCCTGGAGAAAATGGAGCAGTCGCATGAGAACCATGAGATACAGGCCCTGATCAAAAAGGCGCTTGCAACGAAATAGGAAAACACCCGCGGCCTTTAGGTTTGCTTAGCGATTATATGTCGCAATATCCGTTTTCTCGGCCTGTTATATATAGCACGATGGGGAGGTTTGAAACCCTGCAGCTCCATCTATTGAACAAAAGCCCCTGTAAAGTATTTTTACAGGGGCTTTTGTTCTGTTTCCACATCAGCTGGTTCATGCGCATTCCATTTCACCTGCCTGCAGCTTCCACTCCCTGGAGTGCGGAGGCGGGTTCTGTAGCACAGCTTCGTGCACAGGATGCAGTTGTAGGGGAATTTTCACGCTCGTGGCATTACCCAACGCTGCGGATCCTGAAAACCCGCTAAATACGGGTATGCGGTTTTCTAGAAGCCTCCAACTCCGGAATCAGGCAGTACTGCGTTATAGGATCAGGGTGGGGTGGCTTGCGAAAGCCCGGTAAATACCTTAGCTTTATATATGGTGGAAGGTATATAAATTCTGAAATGATGCTTTATTCCTGATGCAGAATTCGGAAGACGAGCCTACAGAATCCACTGCCACTGTGCCGGGAGCTTATCTTTAAAGGAAGCAGCCTCAGTACTATATAGCTTCACTAAAATGACGTATCGGATACAAAAGAATTGGGTGTTGCCTCTGCTGCTGGCGGGTTTAATGGCCTGCAGCAGCAGCAGGCAGGCGGCCACTGTTCCCGCTGTCGCGGCCCCGGCCACACCGGAAGGATATAAGTTGGTGTGGCAGGACGAGTTCGGGCAGGATGGTAAGCCGGATAGCGCCGGATGGTCCTATGAATACGGGTTTAAGCGGAACCAGGAACTGCAGTGGTACCAGCCGGAGAATGCCACTGTACGGGACGGCGTGCTGGTGATTGAGGGGAAACGGGAGCGGGTGAAGAATGAGTTTTATGATCCCTCCAGCGAAGACTGGCGCAAAAACACGCCGTATGGCGAATACACCTCTGCGAGCATCAACACCAACGGCAAAAAGGCTTTCCAGTATGGCATCATCGAAGTCAGGGCCAGGATAGACACGGCCATGGGCCTGTGGCCCGCTATCTGGACACTGGGTGTCGAAAGGCCCTGGCCTGCCAACGGGGAAACCGACATCATGGAGTATTACCGCGTGCAGGGGCAGCCGACCATACTGGCCAACGCCGCATGGGCGCACGAAAACAAGCGCGCGGCCTGGGACGAGCGCAAGATCGACTTCGCACATTTCCTGAGAAAGGACCCTGACTGGCCCGGGAAGTTCCATGTCTGGAAAATGGACTGGACGCAGGAAAGTATCCGGCTGTACCTGGACGATGAACTGCTGAACGAGGTGGATCTGAACCAGACCCTTAACCCGGACGGCTTTAACCCCTTTCACCAGCCGCATTACATTCTCCTGAACCTTGCCATCGGCTCCAATGGCGGCGACCCTGCGGCCACGGATTTCCCCAGGAAATACGAGGTGGATTATGTAAGGGTGTACCAGAGGGAGTAGACACTTGCCTACATATAACATGCTTCCTGAACACGGAGGCATATATAATCCTCAACCAGGAAACGTCAGACCAGAGAACATCTGCGCGGAGAAGCAGGTACGGTGTGTCTATATACCGGACGTCTGCTCTTTCTGTAGGAAGTCAGAGATGATCTGCTGGAGCCGGTCCTCCGCTTCGATGTAGCGTTTCAGCAGCGTGAACTGGTTTTGCGTCCTGACCAAGTTTTGCTTGGGGTAGGAGGTGGCGTAGTAGGTGTCGCCGCTCAGGAAGTCCGTCAGGAAGCGGAGGGCCTGCATATAGATCATGAACTTGCCCGCGTACAGGCAGAGCTCCTTTTCAGCGGGCGTGAGTTGTTTGGCCATATCAGAGAAATAGCCTTCCATCACCGCAGCAAAATAATCCTCGCGGATAGAGATGCTGCCTAAATCCTTCTCCTCCTCGTTCACGGGGGAAAGATAGGTTCGCATCATGTCGCCCACATCGCTGATAAAATAGCCGGGCATCACCGTGTCCAGGTCGATCACACAGAGGCCTTTGCCGGCTTCATCAAACAGCACGTTGCTGATCTTGGTGTCATGGTGGATCACCCGGAGCGGGATGTCCTTGTTTGCCTTGATGGACTGGTACGTCTGCACGAGCCCCTGGTGAGAAAAAGCGTCCCGGACAGACTGTTCCGCCGCCGCCAGCCTTTCCGGGCTCGCCTGCTTATATGCCGCTTTAAACTGCTCGAAGCGCAGCCCCAGGTTGTGGAAATTGGGCAGGGTGTAATGAAGTTCCTGCGTGTCAAAACCCGAGAGGAGGCTGGTAAACCTGCCAAACTGCCGGGCCGCCTCGTATGCCTCCTGCCTGGTGCTAACGGTATCGATGGTGTGTGAGCCGGCCACAAAAGGCGTCAGGCGGTAAAAATCCCCGGCGCTGTTTTGCACCAGGTACGCGCCTGACGTGGCAACGATAGGGGATATAAACAGGTAACCGGGGGCGTGCCTGGCCAGAAAACGGCTGATCTTCCGGATATTCTCGGAGATGTCGTGCGGCGACTTAAATACATCGCTGTTGATTTGCTGCAGCACATATTCCTTGTCAGCCGCAGTTACTTTCCAGGTCCGGTTGATCAGCCCTGAGTCTATCGTTTGGAGCTGGCAATCGTTGGCGGGCAGCCCGTAAGCCGCTATGATATCGTGAAGCATAAGTAGTGTTTCGTTATCCGAACAGCTTTTTCAATGCAACTGAATCGGGCACATATCGCTGTGGCATTTTCTCCGGCTCCGTAATCCAAGAGGAAGCGGTAGATATGGCCATGGCATCAGGTCACTGTCTCTCAGTTCAGAAGATTTTGCCGGGCCTATATGGGTACAGCCATATAGGCTTGTGGCAGCTTTTGCCAGCGCATCGGGGCTTGTGCTCATATATCAGGTGCCCCTGTTTTTACCTCGGCTATGTTTTATGATTGTGTGTTCGTTCACGCAATATAAGATACTCTCCCAAAATACCATATACTATTGGGGGATTTGATCTTCCGCGTAAAGTTAATTTTGAACAGACACGCAACTTTTTATGGCCAATTGGCTGGTAGCGGCGGCATTCCCTGAGCAGCATACACGATTTCATATATCCTATGGATTTCCCAAATCCCCAGGCCTCGCGCATCCGGCTGCGTTTCATTCTTTCCTTGCCTTATTTCCTTGTTTTAGATGCAGGCGCAGCAAAAAAAGCAAAAGCCGGGACGGATAGCAGGGGCGCGAAGTGCTGTGTTTTCTTCCTGAGCCTATGGGCATAGCACGAAAATGCATATATTGGTCATCGCCACTATGTTCAAAAAAATGGCAAAGAGATGAGAGATACCCGCTGTTTCGCGCTTCTACTGCTGGCGCTGTTGGTCTGCTGTACGCTACAGGCAAATCATCTGCACAGCCAATTGCAGGAAACCGCTCCAGCCGCTGCGCAGGAAACCGCCTGGTCAACCCTGAAAAAGCCCGTCAACGTCAGTTTTGCGAGCAGCGACGTCCGGTTCCCGCAGGACCAGGTGCCGCAGGTGGAGAAGCAGGACCAATGGAGCCCCGTGGCCTGGAAAGGTGAGAAGGTGCACACGCAGTTGCTGCTCTGGACAAACAAGGCGATCCCGGAGCTGAAAGTAAGCGTCACGGATCTCAAAGACCGGAAAGGAAACCGCATACAAGCTGCCAACATCACCCCGGGCCTTCTCCGCTACGTCCTCACCGACGAGTTCAGGGAGGGGTGTGGCGACCGCCGACCCGCCGACTATGACTCCTCGCTGGTGGCGGACCTGGTGGATACGACGACCGTGACTTCAGTAGCCCGGAACACCGTGCAGCCTATATGGCTCACGCTGGAAGTGCCGCGCCAAACGCCTGCCGGTATATATAACGGGGTGGTTACCGTAGCTGCAGGAAAGCCTTACAGGATGCGGGTGTCCGTGACGGTGCAGGAACGCGAGCTGCCTGCCCCCAGCGAGTGGGCCTTTGACCTGGATTTGTGGCAGCACCCGGCCGCCATCGCCCGTGTGCACAACGTGCCGCTCTGGAGCGAGCAGCACTATGCCCATATGAAACCGTATTACACAATGCTGGCTAACGCCGGGCAGAAGAACATCACCGCCAGCATCATCGACGAGCCATGGAACCACCAGACCTACGACGACTTCCCGAGCCTGATCAAGTGGACGAAACGTAGAGACGGCACCTGGGTATATGACTACAGCCGCTTCGATGAGTACGTCTCGTTTGTGATGCGTTGCGGCATCAAGGCACGCATCAACTGCTACACCATGGTGCCCTGGAAAATGTCCTTCCCCTACCACGACGAAAGCACCGGCAAAGACACCGTGTTCACCTCAAAGACCGGCACCCCCGCTTACAATGCGTTTTGGGGCACCATGTTGCGGGACTTCACAAAGCATCTGAAAGAGAAGGGCTGGTTCCACATCACCACCATAGCGATGGATGAACGCCCGATGGAAGACATGCAGGCCGTGATCAAACTGCTGAAAGAGGTGGACCCTACCTGGCGGATCGCCCTGGCGGGGGTATACCACCCCGAGATTGAGCCTGATATTTTCGAATACAGCATCGCCTCTAAATGGAAGTTCGGGGAGCAGGTGCTGCAGCGGCGCAAGAGGAGCGGCAGACCCAGCACTTTTTACACCAGTTGCTCGGAGGCCTACCCCAATTTCTTCACCTTCTCGCCGCCCGCTGAGCAAGCCTGGATCGGGTGGTATGCAGCGGCGCAGGGCTTTACGGGCTACCTGCGCTGGGCCTACAACAGCTGGGTGGAAAACCCGGCGCAGGACAGCCGTTTCCGGTCCTGGCCAGCCGGCGACACCTACCAGGTTTATCCGGGGCCGCGCACATCGGTGCGTTTCGAGAAGCTGGTGGAAGGCATTCAGGACTTTGAGAAAATACGCCTGCTGCGCGAAGAGTTCACCCGCACTGGAAACCGGGCGAAGCTCCGGGAACTGAACGAAATGCTGGCTGCTTTTGAGGTGCCGGCGCTGGAAAAGACACCGGCCGCTGTCACGCTTGCCGCCGCGCGGGCTACCCTGAACAGGCTTTAGGCAGTAAACCATACCGGGTATATATAACCAGAGCCGACAGGTTCAGGGCGCAGCGCATGCCGTTTGCACCTCATTTCCATTTCAAGCACTCCTTTTTCCGCAGCTTTCGAAAAGGGGCAAATACAAGGCAGTGTATTGTCTTGCAACTGCCTGGTTTACAGTATACCCTCCATAAAATCATTTCCTGATCCTGCTATATACCCTGCTACGGAAGTAGCTACACGGGATTGTTCAATTCACTTCCCTTACTCACTGAAATCCTTCAGTATAAGTGAGTGGTAGCTTTTTAAAAAAATTATTTAAGTTTGTTGTTTTTTAAAAAAGCCATCATAACTTGTTAACAATTATTCAATATAAGCTTTAGAATTAACTGTTCAGGAGATGCTTGATAAGCAGGTCGCATATAAAAGGAACATTATCCGGCAACTGTATTTTGCGGGGGAGCTGGCATGCGCAGACCTGAGCACGCTCACGCGCAAAAGCGTCCCCCTCACCACCCGGGTGCTGAATGAGTTGATAGAAGAGGGGGCGGTGATTGAAAAAGGCCATGCCCACTCTACGGGCGGGCGGCGGCCACAAATGTATTCCCTGAAGCCCGACCTGATGTATGTAGTGTCGGTGGCGATGGATCAGCTGATTACCCGCATTGCGCTGCTGGACATGCACAACAACTATATCGGGGAAGTGCAGCGCGTGGAGTTGCCCCTGGCGGATAACCCGGAGGCGCTCGGGCTGCTGACCCGCCATATACAGGGCTTCCTCCGGCAAACAGGCATCCCGAAAGACAAGATTGTCGGCGTTGGCATTGGCATGCCCGGGTTTGTGGACGTCACCAAAGGCATCAACCATTCTTTCCTGCAAACAGAGCAAGGCAGCATTGTCAGCCAGATAGAGGCTGCTATCGGTATCCCGGTTCTCATCGACAACGACTCCAGCCTGGTGGCGCTGGCGGAGCAGAAGCTTGGCGCGGCCAGAGACAAGCAGAACGTGATGGTGCTGAGCATTGGATGGGGCATCGGTTTGGGGATGATCCTGAACGGGGCCCTGTTCAGGGGGCACAACGGCTTCGCGGGCGAGTTCAGCCATATCCCCCTCTTCGTGAACGACAAGCTGTGCAGCTGCGGGAAAACCGGGTGCCTCGAAACCGAGACCTCCCTGCTCGTGATCGCGGAGAAAGCGGTCCGCGGCTTGAAAGAGGGGCGGCCCTCTGCGTTGCAGGGCCTGACGCTGGACGATATGGAGGAGACCTCCAACGCCATTATGGAGGCGGCGATGAAAGGAGACAGGTTTGCCATCGAGCTGTTTTCCGAGACGGCCTACAACATCGGGCGAGGCGTGGCCACCCTGATCCACCTGCTCAATCCGGAGCTGATCGTGCTGAGCGGCAGGGGGTCTTTGGCGGGAAAGCTTTGGATGGCCCCCATCCAGCAGGCGATAAACGAGCACTGCATCCCAAAGATCGCGGAGAACACAGAAATCAGGATTTCATCTTTCGGTTACCAGGCAGAGGTGGTGGGTGCCGCTGCCCTGGTCATGGAACATTACGATACGCTGGAGGCCGTGAAAGGCAGCCAGGAAGACAATTTCCTGCTGGCCTGATCGCCCGGCAGCCATCACTACGATCACATTTTTCACAATCAAAACTACTTTATATGAAGAGAATGATTACGAAACAGTTCGTGCTTTGCCTGTTCCTGAGCTTGTTGGTGAGCCTGGCGTATGCGCAGACAAAAAGCACGGTAACGGGCACCGTGAAAGACGCCAAGGGCGCACCATTGCCCGGTGTGAGTATAATTGAAGCAGGGACAAACAACGGCGTGGCGACAGATGTCTCGGGCAACTTCACCATCGCGGTGCAGCCGGACGCCGTTTTGCAGGTGATGTTTCTGGGCTATGCCTCAAAAGAAGTGCCTGTCGGCAATGCCGCAAACCTGAGTATTGTGTTAGAGGAGGATGCCAAAAGCCTGGAAGAAGTGGTGGTGACGGCCCTCGGAATCCGGAGAGAGAAGCGCAGGCTTGGGTACTCTGTCACAGAGCTCAAGGCCTCTGAGGTGGTGACGCAACTGGAGGCCAACCCCGTGAACGCCCTGCAGGGCAAAGTGGCCGGCGTGCAGATCGACCAGAGCGCCGGTGGCGTGTTCGGGAACTCCAAGATCCAGATACGCGGGAACTCCACGCTCAGCACCAACAACCAGCCCATTTTCGTGATCGATGGGGTAATAATGGACAACGACATAAACGGATTGGGCGGGCGCAGCTTCGGCAACGACCTGAAAAACCTGAACATGGAGGACTTTGAGAGCATCTCCATCCTGAAGGGCTCTGCCGCCGCCGCGCTATATGGCGCCCGGGCCATCAACGGGGTGGTTTTGATCACGACCAAGAAAGGAGAGAAGGGCGAGGGACTCGGGATCACAGTAACGCAGTCGGTGCACGTGGCCGACCCGTTCAAGGGCCCTGAGTTTCAGAACGAGTTCGGCGGCGGTAGTGTCGGCGCCTACTTCACCGATTTCAGGGAGCCGAACTACGGCTCGGACCAGAACTTCCGCACAAAAGTCTTCCCCATCGACCCGATCAGCGGCATGCCATATATAGACCCGGGCATCAACCGCGAACTGGAGAACTGGGGCCCGCGCTTTAACGGGCAGGAGGTGCTGAATTACGATGGCACCCTCACCCGCTACGAGGCGCAGCCCGACAACTTCCTGGACGCTTTTGATAGAGGCGTGTCGTCCAACACGAACGTGGCCATACAGGGAGGCACCGAGAAATCCACCTTCCGCGTGTCTTACACCCACGACGAGAACCAGGGCGTGGTGCCCCGCAACGAGATGCTGAAAAATGGGTTCAGTGCCCGCGCGACGCATATCTTCAACAACATCTTCAGCATCGATATAGGCGGGGACTACACGGCCACAGAAGCGAAGAACCCGCCAAACCTGAGCTCTCAGGATGCCTTTGCCTCCGGTAACTTCGGCAAGGCCTACACCTGGATCTTCCCGCGTAACTACGACACGGACTACTGGCGCCAGCGCGAACGGTATATAGGCGCCTTCGGCGGCGTGCCGCGGCCTTTGGACCCGAACGAGCCGAACAAGGTGCCGGGCGCTGACTTCTGGTTTGGCCTCTACGAGAACGATTATGTGCAGAAGGAGCAGATGATGCGCGGCCGCATCGCCCTGACGGCCGATGTGACGAACTGGATGAAGGTGGTGCTGGAAGGCAACGTCAACAACATCTATAAAAACAACGAGGCACGGGAGCTGGGCCAGGGATATAACTTCACGGGGCAGAGCAACCGCGATGGCGGCTATTACTCGCTGGCGCAAACAGCCAAGAACACCAGCTTCCTGAAGTGGATGACGATGTTTACCAAAGACCTCGGCAGCGACTTCGACTTTAACGGCTATATAGGCGGCGAAACGCAGCGCACGCAGATAGATTACAACAGCATCGCCACCTCCGGCGGATTGAACATTCCGGCGGGTTACTTTGTGACGAATTCGCGGCTGCCCAACGAGGTGTCGGGCGGCATTACCTACAACAAGCACCTGAACTCGCTGTATGCAAGCGCCGACTTCTCCTTCAGGGACCAGGTTTATCTGCAGACCACCTGGCGCGGCGACTGGTCGTCGGCGCTCACCTACTCAAACGGCACGGGCAACAACTTTTACAATTACCCATCAGCCAGCTTGTCGTGGGTGTTCTCCGAGACGTTCGGCCTGCCCACTGCCGTATCCTTTGCGAAGCTGCGGGCAAACGTAGCGGCCCTCGGGAAAGACACGGACCCTTTCACCCTCAACCCGGGCTTCATCTTCAACGGCTTTGCGACGATCAACGGGCAGAACATCCCGCTTTCCACGTTCAACAACTCCAACGGCATACAGCCAAACCTGAAGCCTGAGAGGAAACTGGCCAAAGAGGTGGGGCTCGAGATGCGCTTCCTGAACGACCGCCTCGGCTTCGACCTGTCGCTGTACCAGGACAACACCCGCAACCAGATCCTGCCGATCCAGGTGCCGCAGGAGTCGGGCGTCCGTTCCGTCATCATCAACGCGGGGAACATCCAGAACAGGGGAATTGAGTTTGCCCTGAACGCCACGCCGGTGCTCACCGATAATTTCCAGTGGAACGTGAGCGGTAACATCTCCCACAACAAAAACAAGATCATCAGCCTGAGCGAAGGCGTGAAGGAGTATAAGCTTGGCGGTGATATTTTTGAAGTGGGCACCTACGCCATCGCCGGCGAGTCCTATGGCATCATCCGGTCGCGCATCCACTCCAAAAAGTACCAGGCCGAGGATGAGAACGGCAACCCGGTGGATGACCCGAACAACGGCAAGCGCGTGTTGTCGTGGCGCTCAGATGCAAGGGCTGCCTTCCCGGCCAGGAGCAACGAGCTGCAGAACATCGGGGATATAAACGCGAAGTACCGTTGGGGCCTGCAGAACAATTTCACGCTGGGCCGCCTGAACCTCGGCGTGCTGATCGATGCGAAAGTGGGCGGCGACATCATCCTGTCGTCTTACAGGCTGGGCACGCACACCGGCGTATTGCCGAACACGCTTTTCGGAAGAGACGCGGAGCATGGCGGCATTACCTGGACCAGCGCCTACGACGGGCAGACCTACGACGACGGTATCATCGTGGATGGCGTGTTTGCGCCCGGCCAGATGGTGACGCTTCCGGACGGCAGCAGCGTGAACGTGGGCGGGATGTCATTCGAGGAGGCATATGAGCAAGGCTACGTGGAGCCGACGCACGCGCCGCAGTATTACTACCGTTACGGGTCTTCTTCTACCGGCGTGTCGGACCTGATGATCTGGGAGAATTCCTGGGTGGCCCTGCGGGAAGTGTCGCTGTCTTACAACTTCCAGGAGGGGATATATAAAAAGCTTAAGCTGACCTCCCTGAGCCTGAGCCTGGTGGGCAGAGACCTCGGCTACCTGTACAACAGCCTTCCGTTCGACATCAACCCGGCCTCCAACCTGTCGAACAGCACGGCCGTCGCCGGGGAGTACGGGTTCCTGCCGATGGTCCGGAACATGGGCTTCACTTTAAGACTCGGCATTTAAGCACAGGATTACATCCACGACTTAACTTAAAACGAACATGATGAAGATAAATAAATATGCGGCTTTTGCCCTGATTGCCGGCCTGAGCAGCATCTCCTACTCCTGCGAGAAAGATTTCGACGAAATAAACACGAGCCAGACGGTGGTGGACGAGCCGGATATCAAGTTCCTGCTGGCGCATGCAGAAGACCGGATCGCGTCTTACCAGGGCACCGAGTGGATATGGGAGAGCCTGGAGCAGCTGTTCCGGTACACGCAGCACATGAGCGCCAGCCCCTTTGAGCTTTCGGACAATGTAAACACCCGCTACGCTGCCTATTACAACGACATCCTGCCAAACCTTTTTGAAATCAGGAGGCAGATCGAGGCCAAGCCTGACAGAGACCGGTACCAGAAGGCGGCGGCCGTAACCTATGTGCTGCAAGTGTTGCATGGGCTGAAGGTAACGGATATGAACGGCTCTATCCCCTACACCGAGGCGGTGCAGGGCCGCTACGATGCGATGTACAGCCCGAAATATGACACGCAGAAAGAGCTGCTCGACACCTGGCTGGGTGAGCTGGACATGGCCATCGGCGTGCTCGGCAACAGCGCGCTCACCGACCAGGAGCTATATGGCACCTCGGACCTGTATTACCAGGGCGACTACACCAAATGGGCCAAGCTGGCGAACACGCTGAAGCTGCGGATTGCCGTGCGGTACGAGAACCAGGATGCGGAGAAAGCCAGGGCCATTTTCAGGGAGGTGATGGCGGACGGCATCGGGCCCATTGTGGCGGACGAGGAGCAGCTGGCGTACCGCAACACCAACTATTCCCCCTTCAACCCAAGCGACATCGACTACCGCAGCCGCCGGTTCGGAAGCCTCTCGCTGGTCAGCTTCATGAAAGAGACGGAAGACCCGAGGTTGCCTATTTACTTCGATGAGAATGACCTGACAGGGAGCTTCAGGGATTCGCTGAACAAGTACAACGTGCAGCTCCCTTCGTTTATAAATCCCGCCGACCCGCTGGTGATGTACCAGGGTGGGCCTGTTGACTGGACAACGAAACCCGAGATCGCAGCCTATATGAGCAGCCCGCTGGAGGTGGGCCCGCTCCGGTATGACCTGATTTCACCGGTAAACAGGCGTTTCTTCTCCCCCCGCGTGGACAACGCCAGCGGCAATTTCATGCACGTGCTGGTAACGCACGCGGAGTCCTGCTTTTACATCGCGGAGTTTATCCAGAAAGGCTATGGCGATGGCACAGCAGGAACGGCAGCAGAATGGTATGAGCAAGGCGTGGCTTCCTCCATCAGAACGATGGACCAGATTGCGCGGGAGGCGGGCTCTTCCACGGCCTTTGGCTCCGGCGAAAATTTAGAGGCTTTCGTTCAGGCGTATTTAGAGGACCCGGAGGTGAAGCTGAACGGGGAGAATGACCTGGAGCGGATTTATATACAGGAGTACATCAACTTCTTCCGGCTGGCCAATGAGGCCTTTGTGTTCGTGCGCAGAACCGGCTATCCTAAAAACGGCTCTGATTATTACAGCAGGGAACCGTTTAACGAGCCAATCCCGCGCCGTTTCTGGCTGATTGACCCGGGCGAGTTGAACCGCGCCAACTGGGCCAGCGCCTTAACAGAGCAGGGCTTCACGCCGGGCAGCAGAGACATACAGGTGCTGAGCCAGGAGCGGGTTTGGTACGATAAACCGGCGCCTGACTTCGGCGAGGGAATGTAGGTCCTGAAGTGAATGTTTAAGGCATTTATATATAAAATGGGTAAGTAGAAAGGGGCATCCCCTGGCTACTTATCCATTTTGATTTTGAATGAATCAGGCATTGTTTTTGAATTTCTCCGGCAGTATATATAAAAACAGTGGCTTCTGCAGGCATGAGCTATATAGCAGGGGGTAGCGCATACATAAGCAGGTTATAGGTATTTATCCTTACTTTCAAGGCAACAGCACAGCAGCCTCACAAAAACGCAAGGGGCCACTTACAATTTAATCAGATCTATAAAATCAGCTATATAAAATCAGCAAGGCATATGAAAATGAGAGACAGACGCAAATTCATAAAGTTATCCGCGTTAGGCGCGACTTTCTTGGGGGCGGGATTTCACTTTGAGAAAGCATTCGCCGGGTCGCTGGGCGCAGCAAAAGGCCAGAAGCCCATCGTGATTTCCACCTGGGATCACGGCATTCCGGCCAACGAAGCCGCCTGGAAGGTGCTATCGAATAAAGGCAGCGCCCTGGACGCAGTGGAAGCCGGCGTGCGCGTGCCGGAGGCCGACCCAGAGGTAAGAACCGTGGGCTATGGCGGCTTCCCGGACCGCGAGGGCAAAGTAACGCTCGACGCCTGCATCATGGACAAAGACAGCAACTGCGGGGCGGTGGCTTTCCTGCAGCACATCAAGCACCCCATCTCGGTGGCCCGCAAAGTAATGGAAGACACGCCGCACGTGATGCTGGTGGGAGACGGTGCCTTGAAGTTTGCGCTGGAGAAGGGTTTCCAGAAGGAAAACCTGTTGACGCCGGCCTCTGAAAAAGACTGGAAAAACTGGCTGAAGGAATCGAAGTACAAGCCGGTCATCAACATCGAGAACCACGACACCATCGGCATGCTGGCCCTGGATGCCAACGGTGACCTGGCGGGCGCCTGCACCACCAGCGGCGCAGCTTACAAAATGCACGGCCGCGTGGGCGACTCCCCCATCATCGGGGCCGGCTTGTTTGTGGATAACGAAGTAGGGGCCGCCACGGCCACAGGGCTGGGTGAGGCCGTGATCCGGATGGTGGGAAGCCATCTGGTGGTGGAGCTGATGCGGCAGGGCAACTCGCCGGAGGATGCCTGCCGGCTGGCCGTGGAGCGGATCATAGCCAAGCAAAAAGACGTGAAAGACCTGCAGGTTGGCTTTATCGCCCTGAATAAAAAGGGAGAGTACGGCGGCTACTGCATCCACAAAGGGTTTAACTATGCCATCCAGCACGCCTCTGGTAAACAACTGATCGATGGAAAAAGCAAGTTCTAAACAGGAGCTGGCGCTGGAGATCTGCATCGACTCTGTCGCCTCCGCCCTGGCCGCGGAGCGTGGAGGAGCCCAGCGCGTGGAGCTGTGCGATTACCTGGTTGGGGGCGGCACAACCCCCAGCGCCGGGATGATCGCGGTTGTCCGGAGGCACATACAGATTAGCCTGCACGTGCTGATCCGCCCGCGCAGAGGCGATTTCCTGTACTCGGAGGAGGAGTTTGAGGTTATGAAAAGGGACATTGCCGTGTGCAGGGAACTGGGCGCAGACGGCGTGGTGATCGGGATGCTCAAAGCAGACGGCACCATCGATATGGACAGGACCCGTGAACTGATCGCGCTGGCCCAGCCGCTCAGCGTTACTTTTCACCGGGCGTTCGACCTTACCCCCGATCCCTACAAGGCGCTGGACGACCTGCTGCAGTTGGAGGTGCAGCGCCTGCTGACATCCGGCCAGCAGGAAACGGCCCTGCAGGGGGTGGACCTGATCCGGGAACTTCAGGAGCGGGCGAAGGGAAAGTTGATCATCATGCCGGGAAGCGGAGTGAACCCCGGCAATGTCCGGGAAATCATTGCCAGAACCGGTGTGAACGAAGTGCACGCCTCTGTCCGCAGGAAAGTGGAGAGCGAGATGGTGTACCGGAAAGATTACCCGCCCATGTCCGGCAGCAGCAGCCTGTCGGAGTTCGAGCAATTGGTGGCAGAGGAGGCGCAGGTTCGGCTGATGCGGCTTTAGCCTGATATAGAACCGCTCTCTTCCTGCCGCTAACGTGCTTCCACCTCTTGTCTATATATAACAACCGACTTTACCGGCATATATCCTACGCCCTTTACAGTTTAGAGCACCTCTCTGCGTATCCCAGCGGATATATAACCTGCTGTGCGGAGCCACCGCGTTAGGCTTGCACGCAGGCTTCTGTTCAACCAGAACGCGGCATGCACGCCGGATTGTTATTTAACTTGTTTTCTTCTTGTTTTCCCGGGAAAACAATCAGAATTTGCCTTCATTCCTCTAGAAGCTGTTGATTTTGAACGAAGCGGTAGGGGGAAAGGAAGCTAGCGTTATATATAAGATAAAAGCATGAAGGTCTTAAAATTTGGGGGCAAGTCACTGAGCAACGGCGAGCCGATTGAAAGAGCTGTCAACATCATAAAAGAAGAGGCCAGGACGGGTGCTATCGCGGTGATCGTTTCCGCCAGGGGCCAGAGCACCAACCTGCTGCTGGACCTATATGCCAGGGCGGTGCAGGGCAAAAACTTCGAGAAGGAACTGGAAAACTTCATGGACCTGCAGTATATGCAGGGGCTGGATGCGGACCTGAACGCCTATCAGCAGGAGGTGGGCGCGGTACTCCATGCGCTGCAGTTAATCGGCATAGACAGCGAGCGGGCAAGGGACAGGGTGCTGGCCTACGGCGAAGTGATCAGCGCCCGGACGGTGGCCTCCCTTCTGAGAAGGGAGGGGCTGGAGGCGGTTTTTGTGGATGCACGGGACCTGCTGTACGCGCGGGCCACCGCGAATGAAACTGTCGTGGATTTTCCGCGCTCGAAGAGCAGTACACTGGCCTTCTTCAACTCGCTGCAGGCGCACCAAATTCCTGTCATCACCGGGTTCATCGCCTCGGACCCGACCGGCAGAACCATCACGCTCGGCCGGAACGGGAGCAACTACACCGCCACCCTCATCGCCAGCTTCATCAGGGCCTCGGAGGTGCAGAACTGGACTGACGTGGACGGTGTGTACACGGCCAGCCCCAAATATGTGAAGGGCGCCCAGCGCATTCCGCATCTGAGCTACCGCGAAGCCAACGAGCTGGCTAACTTCGGGGCCAACGTGCTGCATGCCAAAACCATTCTGCCGCTTGTGGAAAGCGGCATCCCGCTGAAGATCTGCAGCAGCCTGGCGCCCGGCCGGCAAGGCACCCTGATCGATGAGAACGGGTCCGGCAAGGGAATCAAGGCCGTGACCACGGTGGAGGACGTGTCGCTGGTGAGCATTGAAGGGCGCGGGCTGCTGGGGAAGGTGGGGATCGACGCCCGTATTTTCAGTGCGCTGAGCAGCCGGAACGTCAGTGTGCGGCTTATCTCCCAGGCCTCGTCGGAGCGGGGCATCGGGTTCGTGATCAACAAAGAGGATGCCGCCGCCGCAGAGCATGCCCTCACTACCGAGTTCAAAGACGAACTGGAGCACGGCAGCATCTCCCATATCCGCATCGACAGCGACATGGCCATCATCGCCATTGTGGGCCGCCACAACTACTCGCTCGAGAAAGCCATATATGGCCTGCGGAGAAACAAGGTCTGGATGCACCTGATCAGCAACAGCATCAACGGGGAGCAAATCTCCCTGGTGATCGACAACAAGTCGCTGAAAAAGGCGGTGAACGTGGTGCATAACCAGGTGTTTGGCGCTATCAAATCCCTAAACCTGTTTGCCTTTGGCAAAGGTACGGTGGGCGGCAGGCTGCTCGACCAGATCATCGAGACCGGGGACGAGGTGGTAAAACGCCGGAACCTGAAAATCAACATCGTGGGGGTGGCTGACTCCGTCAGGATGATCTTCAACGAGGACGGCCTGGGCAGGAACTGGAAACAGGAGCTCGCGGAAAGCGACCAGGAGAGTTCGTTGGCCGATATCATTTTCAGGCTGGGGGAGTCCGGGTTGGAGAACATTGTGATCGCGGACAACACCTCGTCGCAGGAGCTCGCGGAGCAGTATCCTGTGCTGGTGAACAGTGGGTTCGACATTGTAGCATCCAACAAAAAGGCCAACTCCATCTCCTATGAGTTTTACCAGAACCTGCGCAACAACCTGAAGCGAAAGGGGAAGCTGTTTTACTACGAAACCAACGTCGGCGCCGGCTTGCCCCTGATCGACACCATCAAGCACCTGCACAACTCCTCCGACCGCATCGAACGGATACGCGGCGTGTTTAGCGGCTCTTTGAGCTATATCTTCAACAACTACTCCATTCAGGACAAGGACTTCTCGGCGGTGCTCACGGAGGCAAAAAACCTGGGCCTGACGGAGCCTGACCCGAGAGAGGACCTGAGCGGGCTGGATGTGGCCCGGAAGCTGATCATCCTTGCCCGGGAAGTAGGGCTGAAGCCGGAGTTGGAGGACGTTTCAGTGCAAAGCCTTGTGCCGGAGTGCGTCTCCGACTCAAAGGATTACGCGGAGCTTTACTCGAGGAAGGAGGAGGTGGATGCTTATTTCGAGCAGATCAAACGCGGTCTTACCGAGGAGGAGGTGTTGCGCTATGTGGGTGACCTGGAGGTAAAGGAAAACCGCCTGACGGTTTCGCTGGTGAAGGTCAGCAGGAACTCTCCCCTGGGCAACATCAAAAATGCCGATTCTATCTTCGAGATCTATACCGAAAGCTACGGGGCGCAGCCGATCATTATCCAGGGCGCGGGTGCCGGCTCAGAGGTAACAGCAAGAGGCGTGTACTCGGACCTGTTGCGGATCGGGGGGCAGTATTGATCTGCGTGACAAAGAAACTCAAAGCAGAAGAACCGGGTAACACCGGTTTTTTTGCTTTGATAGCTACCTTTATAAGATAGTATATAAAATCATTTTGTTTGGGTATCTTGAACGGGAGGAGAGACTTTACTTAGACGATAATGATTGACAAAAAGGTGATTTTCGAACATCGGTAATAGGTGAATCCACTTCTATATATAATGCAGATAAGCCGAATAACTCCTGCTATCTACAAGTTGGTGGGAATAAAATTATAAAATGGAATTTGAAAAGATACTGTCAAGATTGGAGAGCTCTACGTTGTCCGATGAAGATGAAGTAGATGTTTTTATTGATGAAATCAGTTCTTTACTGGAAGATTTCGAACTGGATAAGGAGCAGAAAGAAAAATTAATCAATCGAATACTTCGCTTTATCGAAAGGCAGGAAAATGAAGAATTTATATCATGGTCTCTTATCCATTTCATAGAGTGGCTGGACGAAGAGAATACTACAACCTATAACAACCAAGTTTTAGAATCATTAGAAAGGAAGCCCACATCCTTAACCCTCATTCTCCTAAACAGGATTATAAATGCGGAGACAGCCAATTTAATTAAAAAGGATAGGCTTGTGGAAGAGTTGAAAAGGGTAACTAAAAATCCTGGAGCAACTAACTTTGTTCAGCAAGAGGCATTGGACTTTTACGAACGTCAATTGAAGAACTTATAAAAGAAAACCTACTTCCACCAACACGGCACATAAGCCAAACTTCGGCTACGCCTTGCCCGCCTTATGTACCAGCACCGTTAGCAGTGATTCTTAAAGAATCCAGGCGAGTGCTCAGGGTTATTATTTATATGCAATATTGGATGAGAACCGGCTCTAATTAAACAATATTATCGATAGCATGAACTCGCAAGAACATGGAGGAACAAGCGAAAGGGAATAAAGTAACATACAGGTTAACCACAGGATTATTTATAGTTTATTTGATTGTGTTAGCCTGGATTTTGCTTCTTAAGTTAGGTGTACAATTTTCTTATATGCAGAATAGGCGCGTAAACTTAATTCCGTTTAGTGAACCTTTAATCCTGAATGGTCAAGCTGATTTCGGTGAGATCATCTTGAATGTATTGATTTTTGTACCGCTTGGGATATACGCGGGAATTTTATTTCAAAGATGGATTTTTGGAAAAAAGCTCTTCTTCTTTTTCTTAATCAGCTTCATAGTTGAAGGACTTCAATATATTTTGGCCATTGGTGCTTTTGATATCACAGATATAATCACGAATACTTTCGGCGGGACAATAGGATTGTTGCTATTCAAAGCAATTGAGAAAGCATTTAATAACAGTGTTAAGGCACAAAAATTCATTAACACAGTTGCAGCCATCGGAACTGTCTTGATGATTTTATTTTTATTATTTCTAAAAATGGACTTGCTTCCAGTAAGGTATAAGTGATCATAAATTTCATATGTGATATATAACGTTTCTTGTGATAATTAATATGAGAATTCAACGTACCGGGCTTTGCGGTAGCTGCGCCACGGCGAAGCCTAATTCAACATTGGCAAGCATTAAAAAAATAAAAAGGAGTTTAAAAGTCGTAAATTCAATAAGTACAGAGGGTAGGAAATATGGGCTTAGCAAGTATAAAAACAGACTTTCATCAACTCATTGACGAAATTGAGAATGAAGAATTATTATATTCCTTTTATCAATTGCTTGTTCAGAGAAGCCAAGGCAAGAATGGGCAGATTTGGGAAAGCCTGACCGATGAAGTGAAAAATGAATTATTGCTTGCTGACGAAGAAAGTAAAAATCCTAACAGCTGGGTAAGTGACGATGAAACACGCCAAAAGCACCAGCAATGGCTAAGTAAATAGTCTGGACGAAAAGAGCTGATGCAAACTTCATTAAGATCCTGGGATATTAAATGAAGTTTGGGGGAAGAAAGTAACAGAAGCTTTTGTTCAACGGACATATGACTTTTTAGACATCCTCATTGATTTTCCTGAAATTGGAGCAATCCAAAACGCCGGCAGAGACATTCGCGGGGTCACACTCACGAAACACATTTCGATCTTCTATAGAATAGACAACCAGAATATACTTCTGCTAAACTTCTTTGACAATCGACAGCGCACAGATAAAAAATAGAAACGAGGCATAAAACCGGATATACAAAATCCTTGCAGCGCTTAGGGCTTCGGCTGCACGAACACCGTTGTGACCTATATAAAGCGTCGGTTCCATATCCACCTTTTTGAAAGGCTACCGAATTTTCCTTCAACGCGCTATTCCCATTTCCCCACTACATCACTGCTGCTTCTCCACAGCCTTTTTAACGGCCGGCGCCACAACCGTGCCGAGCAGCTCGATGGCGCGCATCACGTTTGCATGCGGCAGCGTGCCCACACTGATATGCAGCAGGAAACGGGTGTTCCCGAACAGCTCGTATTCATATAGGATTTTGTCAATGACCTGCTGCGGACTGCCCACCAGCAGCGAGCCCTCCGGTGCGCGCATCATTTCGTAGTGCTCCCGGTTCATTGGCGACCATCCCCGCTCACGCCCAAGCTTGCTCATTACATAGGCATAGGGCCCGTAGAACTCATCAGCCGCTTTCCGGGAATCGTCGGCTATATACCCGTGCGAGTTGATCGCCAGCTGCAACTTCGCCGCATCGTGTCCGGCCTTTTGGTAGGTCTCTTTATATAGGTCGGTGAAAGGCACAAAGCGCTCCGGCATGCCGCCGATAATAGCCAGCGCCATGGGCAGCCCGTGCGTTGCCGCCCGCACCACAGACGCCGGCGTGCCGCCCACCGCCACCCAAACCGGCAGCTCCTTTTGGTACGGCCTCGGGTAAACACCCAGGTGATCGATCGAAGCCCTGTGCTTGCCTTGCCAGGTCACTTTCTCGCTTTTGTTGAGCTGAATCAGCAGTTCCAGCTTCTCTGAGAAAAGGGAGTCGTAATCTTTCAGGTCATTGCCGAAAAGCGGGAAGGACTCTATGAAGGAGCCCCGGCCCGCGATGATCTCCGCCCTGCCTTTCGAGAGCAGGTCCACATGGGCAAAATCCTGGAAAACCCGGACCGGGTCGTCCGAGCTCAGCACCGTGACCGCACTCGAAAGTTTGATGTTTTTGGTCTTCACAGCCGCGGCGGCCAGCACGACAGCCGGAGAAGAAACGATAAAATCAGGCCGGTGGTGCTCGCCAATGGCAAACACATCCAGGCCCACCTGGTCTGCCAGTTCAACTTCCTCCAGCAGGTGCATCATCCTTTCGTGCGGGCTGAGCAGTTTGCCGGTCGCAGGATCTGGGGTGTTTTCTACAAAAGTGGTGATTCCGATTTCCATGGTCAATTTTAGTAAAAAAGGACGGTCTAACCGAGGCGCAAACGAAAGGGCGAGCGCTATATGTGCATTGGCGACCCGATGCTATATCCCGTTTGCCATACCCCTATCCTATATAAAACTATGCCCGTTCCTCCACCTGCATATTTTATATGTACGGAGACGTATCGGGATATGTACGGAGACGTATCGGGATGGCGGGCGCGTTTCACTTTGCTTCTTTTTATTGAGACAATTCTTCCCATTCCCGCTCCATTCTCCGTTTATATATAAACGATTGCTATATAACGTTTGCCTATGCTGGACATTGTCATCGAAGCCCGTAAAGCATCCATCGGCCCCGGAATGGATGTACGCAGAATCCTCCCTTTCCGGCTGCGCAGGATGGTCGGGCCTTTTATTTTCATGGACCATGCCGGCCCGGTAGCGGTGCAGCCGGAGCAAACGCACGCCATGGACGTGCTGCCGCACCCGCACATCGGCTTGTCTACGGTCAGCTATTTGTTCGGCGGGCAGGTCACGCACCGCGACAGCCTGGGCGTGCAACAGGTCATTCGGCCGGGAGAAGTGAACTGGATGACGGCCGGCAGCGGAATAGCCCATTCAGAGCGCTTCGAAGACCCCAAAGCCCTGGCGGGCGGCTCCCTGGAAATGATCCAGACCTGGGTGGCCCTCCCCGAAAAAGACGAAGAGGCAGCGCCTGCCTTCAACAATTATAAGCCCGGGCAGCTGCCCATCTTCACCGATACCGGTGTCTGGATGAGGCTGATTGCCGGGAATGCGTTCGGCTTGCAAAGCAACGTAAAAACCCATTCACCCCTGTTTTACCTGCATGTGGCGCTGGACAAGGGCGCGCATTTCGGGCTGCCCAAAGAGCACGCGGAGCGGGGCATCTATATAGCCAAAGGCAGCGTAGAGGTTTCCGGCAACACGTACACCGTGGGGCAGATGCTCGTCTTTACAAAGGGCGCGGACCCGGTGATTCTGGCAAAAGAAAGCGCCACGCTCATGCTGCTGGGAGGCGAACCGCTGGGCGAGCGGTTTATCTGGTGGAATTTCGTCTCCTCCCGGAAAGAACGGATCGAGCAGGCCAAGGCAGACTGGAAGGCAGGCAGGATCCTGTTACCGCCCACCGACAACGCAGAATTTGTCCCGCTCCCGGAAGACCGCTCCCGGCCCGCCGGAAGCCCGGCACCCCAGGCACTGTCCTGAGGCCGGTCCTCTGCCCGGTTGCCCGCAGGTATATAGCCTGTAGGGCACCTGATTCAGCGCTGAACTGCCTGGAAATGGGAGAGGCTGGATGAGTAGTCGGAGGCGTTTACTATATCGTTTCACTTAGCCTGTGCTGGTATATGCCGGCTCATCTATACTTAAATCATCGATCTATGAGAGAATCTGGAATCAAATCGGATATGGCAAGCCTGGAGTATGTGGGCATCACCAATGCGCAGGAAGTACTTTGGAACCTGACGCCGGTAGAATTAGTGGAGGAGGCCATCAAAAACGGGGAGGGAGTGCTGGCGGATACCGGAGCCCTGGTTTGCGACACCGGCAAGTTCACGGGCCGCTCGCCTCAGGACCGCTTTATAGTGAAGGATGCCAACACAAAGGATTCCGTTTTCTGGAGCCAGATCAACCTCCCATTCGAGCCGGAGAAGTTCGACAGGCTGCTCGGAAAAATGGCGGCCTTCCTGCAGCAGCGGAAGCTGTATGTGCGCGATGCCTACGCCGGCGCCCACCCGGAGTACCGCCTGAACCTGCGCATCATCAATACGCAGGCATGGCACAACCTCTTTTGTGACACGATGTTTCTCCGGCTGACACCCCACGAAACGCAGCAGCACATGCCCGAATTCACGGTTATCTGCGCCCCTGAGTTTAAGGCAGACCCGGAGGCAGACGGCACGCGGCAGCAAAACTTTTCGATCATCGATTTCTCCAGAAAGATCATCCTGATCGGGGGCACAGGCTACACCGGCGAAATGAAGAAAGGCATCTTTTCGGTGCTGAACTATCTTTTGCCGCACGAGCGCAACGTGCTCTCCATGCATTGCTCCGCCAACGTGGGCAGGACGGGTGATACCGCCATTTTCTTCGGGCTTTCCGGAACCGGGAAAACCACCCTCTCCGCCGATCCGGAACGCCACCTGATCGGGGACGACGAGCATGGCTGGACCTCGGACAGCGTTTTTAATTTTGAGGGAGGCTGCTATGCCAAAGTGGTGGATTTGTCCTGGGACCAGGAACCGGACATATGGAATGCCATCCGGTTTGGGGCCGTATTAGAGAACACCCGCTTTTACAAAGGCACCCGCACCGTCGATTATGCTGACAAATCAGTGACCGAGAATACGCGTGTCGCATACCCCATTCACTATATACCCAATGCGGTGGAGCCGTCCAGAGCGGGGATTCCGAAGAACATCTTTTTCCTGACAGCGGATGCCTTCGGGATACTGCCCCCGATCTCCCGGCTAAACACGAGCCAGGCCATGTACTATTTTATTTCAGGGTACACAGCCAAGGTGGCGGGCACTGAGGTGGGGGTTACCGATCCGAAAGCCACGTTCTCGGCCTGTTTTGGGGAGGCTTTCCTACCGCTGCACCCCACCAGGTACGCAGAGCTGCTGGGCCAGAAAATGGCGGAGAGCCAGGCGAATGTGTGGCTGGTGAATACCGGCTGGACGGGTGGCCCCTTCGGGGTTGGGTCGCGGATGAAACTGCGCCATACCCGGTCCATGATCACGGCGGCCCTGAACGGTGAGTTAGACAACGTTGCCTACCATGCTCACCCGGTCTTTTGCATCGAGATACCGCAGGAATGCCCGGGAGTGCCCTCCGAAGTACTAAACCCACGCGAAACCTGGCATGACAAAGGAAACTACGACATAAAGGCGAATGAGCTGGCCGCTTTGTTTGTGAAAAATTTCCTTAAGTATGCAGACTATGCCAACGAAGAAATAATGGCAGGCGCGCCTTCTATCGGGGAAACAGCCTAGGAAATAACCACCATACAACGGGAAAGGCCCCGCTATTTCTGATAGCGGGGCCTTTCCCGTTTTTAAGTTGATTTCAGGTAATAACCGATCCTCAGCAGGAGGCTGATCAGGCTATATACCTCCTGCTTATCTGAATTCGTAATCCACGTTTGGCAGCTGCGATAAAACCGGAGAAGGCAGGTCGAGCGCTTTGGCTCTTCCATCGGTTTTGGGTGCTACTGTTCCTTTCACTTTCAGGTACTCTTCAATGACATCGTGTATGGTATAGTCGAGTACTTTCGGGTCGGTGGCACCCGGCATGCGGCACAGCATATCGTCCGGCTCGCCTCTGCGCAGGCAGGCACCCATCGTGTATACCTTGTTCGGGTCCAGTGGCTTTCCGCCTACGGTAATGGACTGCACACGCTGTCCTTTCGGGGCGTTGGCATTGAAGGTCATCTCCATGCCCGAGAAGCGGATCACCCAGCCGCCGAAGCGCTCCAGCGGCTTTTCGGCAAATACGTTATGCAGCTCCTTCTCCATCCAGTCCTGTATCTGCTTGCCGGTGGCTTTGCCGGTTTTTACGTTCTCGTTCACGGGCAGCATGTTCCAGAGGTCGCTGTAGGTGATGGCAGCTTTGCCGGATTTATCAGGTACGATCGGGGTGCCGAAACGGAAGCCGTTGGAGATGGCGATGTCCACGCCTGTTTTCCAGCGCACGGCGTCTGTGATCATGTTATCCTGCGGATTTTCTACGACCAGGTAGCGGTAGAGCGGGGTAGAGGTATAGCCCAGCACGCGCTCCATCTTTTGCTTGTAAGGCGCCATCTGTTCGTCCACTACTTTCTGTACGGCAGGGTCTGCCGGGTATTTGGCCGGGTCCACGTCGATCAGCTCATACCGCTGGTCCACAATTTTGCCGTCCTTCACATCCAGGTCAAGCCGGCCCACAAAAGAGCCGAAGCCACCCGGCTCCACTACCTTGGCATACTTGCCCTGTAACGGCTTGCGGATGCGTTCGTGCGTATCGTTACCCAGAATGTAGTCAACACCTTTTATCTGCTCCTGGTCGGCCAGGTATAGCTGCTTGGAGATGCCCAGGTGCGTTACCAGGAACAGGATGTCCACTCCCTGCTCTTCCTTCAGCTCTTTGATAAGTGGTTCTATGTTCTCTTCCAGCTGCTTAAAGATAAGGCCTTTGCTAAAGGAGGGGTTCTGTCGGATGGGCACCTCCGGATCGTTGTATGAGATAAAGCCCAGCTTCACACCTTTGATTTCTTTCACCATGTAAGGCTTGTAGAGCATCTCGGAAGTAGCTTCGTCGTAGATATTAGCGCACACCACCGGCTTGCCGTAAGAGGCCAGCACATCACGCATTTTCTGGCTCCCGAAGATCACTTCCCAGTTGCCCGGTATCAGGAAGTCATAGTCCATGGCTTTGATAACAGGACCGAAGACAGCACCTTCCGAGAGGGCCGCTACCGCGCTGCCCTGGATCAGGTCGCCGCCGTCCACGATCACGGTGCCACCCGGGTTCTCCGCTTTCACCTGTTTGAATATGGTCTGGATATTCGCCATGCCACCACGCTCTTTGAAGACGAATTCACCGTTCTCGACGAACATTTCCTTGTGCGGCATGAGCTGCCCGTGGATGTCGGCCGTTTGCAGAATGGTGATGGTTTCGACTTTGTCTTCGGCTGCCGCTGTTGCGCCTGATTGCTCCTGCACACCTGTGGCTGACTGGCAGGAGAGTAGGAGGGGCAACCCCAGGATGGGAACGGCTGACCAGATAAGTCGTCTGATTGTCTTATTCATGGCGTGATAAGTTATTTGTAAGGGTTCGTGACGTTGCAAGACAAGCGCTGCGTGTAAAAAATCAACCTATAAGTCCTGCATCCAAGGCAGCAGGCCACCAAGTGATGGATTGGACTGCTGTTTCATTTCAACAAAGATGCACAGGCACCGGTCACGGCACAGTGACTTATGTCACAAGAGCCGGATTTTAGAAAGATCACTGCAAAAGGAGTGGTGCGGGACAGGCAGGTAAAATCCTTGGGGCAGCTATATCAGCGTTTGGGATGCTATATAACTCTTTAAGAGATCATGGACAGTTCCCGCTTTATGCACTTTCTAACTTCTTTGGTTCCGCTGCAGGCACTTTCGGAAGTTCAGCTTTGCCGCCTTCCCGGAACGGGTGCAGCTGCTGCTCCATAAAGGATTTCGGGTATTTCTCCACGTCCTCAAAACCCAGTTCAATGTCGCGGCCGTCTTCCGGCATATAGGCTGTCCCAAAGAGGTAATCCCACACGCTCAGGCTGATGCCATAGTTGGCACCATACCTGCGGGGCATGCGCTTGGCATGATGCCAGATGTGCATCTGTGGGTTGTTGAACAGGTAGCGCAGCGGACCCAACGGCACGTGAAAGTTGGAGTGGTTGAAGTGCCCGATGGAAGTCGCGAAGATGTGCACCAGGAAGAAGTCCTGGATGCCGAAGCCGATCATGGCCAGCGGTATATATTCCAGGGTCCGGTAAACGATCGTTTCGCCCCAATGGAAACGCAGGTGCGCGGCAAAGCCCATCTGCTGCACCGAGTGGTGCACTTTGTGAAACCGCCACAGAAAATCAGAGCGGTGCAGCAGGCGGTGCACGTTCCACTGGATAAAATCGCGCACCACAAACAGTGTCAGCAACTGGGCCCACACCGGCCACGACTGCACCTCAAAGGCAACTAGGTTTTTAACGCCGAACAGTCCCAGGAAATCGTTGAAAGCCTCCACACCAATATTGGAAATGGCGTTGAAGCCAACCAGCGAGAACAGGAAGTAGTTGAAGAACATATAAAAGCCGTCGAGCCAGAAGTCCTGCCGGATCCGGGCCTGGTGCTGCCGCCATGGCTTCACGATCTCCAGCAGCCAGAAGAAAAGGGAAAGGCCGATCAGCCAGTAGAAATAGTTACCCCAGCTGGGATTCAGTACCTCATGCCACAGATACCACCCGTAATCCGTAAATGAAGAGACGAAGATGTTCCAGTACTTTTCCATATGCTCTCTTAACCAAAGTAAACAGAAGATTAGAAACGGATGTAGCCCCAGCCTTCTTCCTGTTTCATGATGATCTCGCCGACACCCATCGGAACCGTGATAACGCTAGGGATCAGCTGCGCTTTCACCACCTGATGGGCGCGCATGGTGTTCTCGCAGGCAGCAAACACCACGCCTTTGGCCTGCAACTCCCTGATAGCATCCACCTGTGTAGATTGGTCTGCTACGAGCATATCCAGTGCCTTGCCATGCACCACCACCTCGATCTGTGCGTCCGGCCAGCCGCGCTTTATGTTGTTCAGCTGCCGCATGAGCCCGGCATGTTGCGCGGTGTCGGCGACCACCATATCATATACAATGCGGTGCGGAGTGGCTTGCGCCGTTTTGCCGGCTGCCGTTTTAGCAGTCAGCTTTGCCTGGGCAAGCGCGGGAGAAACCGCAAAAGCAGCCAGGGCCAACAGTAGGAACAGTTTTAGTTTCATGGTAAGGGAGGTTAAGGGTTTAGGTTTATTCAACCGGAACACCGGCGGTTTTCAGGGCTGAGAATCCTTCGGAAGCATCGTACACCTGCTGGAAGCCCAGCTGGCCCATTAGTTGTAACGCCTCACGGCTTCTGCCGCCGACGGCACAGTACACGAGATAAGTTTTGGTTGGGTCAAGCGCCTGTAGGCGCTCCTGAAAATCAGCGGCATATATATCCATGAGCCGGGCACCTTGCAGGTGGCCTGCTTCATACTCGGCTGGAGTGCGCACATCCAGAATCACCACATCCGCCTGCTGCGCCAGCAAAGCTTTGGTTTCCTGGCTGCTGATGGGTTGCAGCTTGGAGGAAACGCCGGATTCGGATGGCGTTAGGGCGTTAGAAACTTCATTTCCGGAGGTCGAAGAATCAGCATTGCAGGAGGCCAGCAGCAGCACTCCGGCAAATAATAAGTATGGGGCCTTCATTTTCTGTTTTTTAGTTATGGTGGATATATTAGCACGGTATGCTGTTTGTCTGTCTCACCCGGCATACCGTGCCACGGTTATTTTTTTACCATGCTTTGCAGGAACTCCCGGACTTCCGGGGTATCATATTCCGCCATGCCCTCCTGCTTGGCCACGATCTTGCCCTCCGGCGAGATGATGAACGTGGTGGGGATGGCGCTGGAGTAAAACTCCTGCGGGAACTCGCTGGCCGGCATATAGACCGGGAAGGTATAGCCTTTTTTGTCGATGAACTTCTGTACCTTCTCCATACCACCCTCGTCCACGGACAGCATCACGAAAGCGATATTGTCGGAGCCAACCTTTTCATACAACTTCTGGATGTTTGGCATTTCGGCGATGCACGGCGGGCACCAGGTGGCCCAGATGTTCATGAACACCACCTTCCCCTTCAGACTCTCGAAAGCTACCATCTTGCCGTCTAATCCTTTCAACTTGAAACCGGCGCCTGCCATCACCTCCGAAGCAGCAACTTCTGTTACCTCTGCTGCATCAGAAACTGATGTCACAGGTTCCGGCACATCGGCCTTTTTAATACCGGTGGCCAGCAGCAGGCGCTGCACCTGCCCGATGGCCTCTGTGTGCAGCCCTGTGGCATACAGGATGCCGAAAATAGCCAGCATGACGGCCCACCCGGGAATATTTCTGATTGAAAATTTATTCTTGTTCATGATTTCTATGCTTTATATATAAATCGCTGTTGTCTTACTAAATGGTTAATGTGTCACTGGTTATAGCTCTACCGTTATATATCCCTGCTGCTGCAGGTCGAACATATAGGTCAGGCCGTTCGGCACCACCTCCACCCCGTCTACCAGCGTAGCGGGGTCGATGTTAAACTGCTTCAGCGACATGCCGCACACCTGGTAGGTAATACCCGCCGCTTTGCCTTTCTCAAACTCCTGCGTCATTTTGCTTCCCTTCACGAAGGCCTCCACCGATTTGCCACAGGCCATCACCACAAAGCTTTCCCGGTTATAGGTGCTACTGGCCGTGATGGTCTCGGCGGTGTTCACAGCGGCTTTCAGGTGGTTCGGCTGGCTGATGAGCACTGCATACTTCTTTATGGCGGACGCTGCGGGTGCGTTTTGTGCTGAAATTGACTGGGCAACTGTTGTGCCAGGTGCACAGGAGCCTAGCAGCAGCAGGCTGGCAGCCAGCACGGCCATATAGTTGCTTGTTTTTATATGATTCATGTTTTCTTTCATTTTCTTTTTCATGGTTGATAAATGGTCCAGGCCGTAGTAGACGGCACCGTTCACGCTAAAAAACAGCAGCATGCCCATCAAAGCGATGTTCTTGAACAAGGGGCCGCTGCCCGCTGCGCTTCCTACCTGTACAGTAAGTGTGATCGGTATAAGAATGGCCAGCAGCAGGAGGGCTGCCGGTTTGGTTTTGAAGCCAGCCAGCAGCATGAAGCCGCCGAGTATGAGTCCAATACCTGAAAGTATGACAAGTGTTTCGGCAGGTGCCATCCAGGTAGCCAAGTGCCCGAATGAAGCTTTTTCGAGGCGGGCGGCTGCGCCGGCTGTCTGGAAAAGGTGGTTAAAGCCGGCCATGATAAAGATGAGGCTGCCCATCATACGCAGCACCAGGAATGATATTTTTTGCAACGGAGTGGTTTCCATATTTGAGATTTTAATTCTTGAAATAAATGAAGCAGAGGTACAGGGTATCCCATTTCCTCAGGTAAAAGGAATTGCAGACAGCATGGACAGCAGGAGACGGAGTATGCGAAAACCACCCATGTGTCAGCTGTACTGGCATTTTGCTACAGGTATGTTAAGAAAATCTCGGCGGGTCGGGTTCGACCTCCAGGCTAGGAGAGAGGTGCTTTCTATCAGCAGGTATAGCAGCTACTTCCAGGGAAGCAGGTGTGAAGTTAAAAGTTGGTCCCGTTTCTGCAACTACTGCATAGAACGGCTGACTGCAGTTTACCACGACAGTGCCCGCATTCTGTTGTTCAGAGCGAGTCTGGTGCTTCAGGCACTTTTTGGCACATTTTCGCCTGACAAGATGCTTTTCAGAGTCAATCGCTTCTTTCAGTTGGGTCTGCTTCACACAGGAAAAGCTGTTCACCCGCGTACCGGGTTGTGACAGCGTGAACAGCATAAGCAGCGTACTGATAAAAAGGAGCAGATAACGCATCATAATTGCTTTTGGAAAACGACCAGGAACAACACCCGGCTGTTTATATATTAGCCAGCGAAGACCGTAAAAAGTATATATGCTTCGCCTGATTACACAATGTTAAAGATACAAACTTAAGCCCCGGGCAACAAATCGATGCCGCATTGCCGGCTGTGCCAGAGTAGCTTTTTGGTGCAGCACATCCGCACTTCAGACAGAACGCCGGCTCCGATCGTCAATACGGCTGTGCCTAACAGCACAATTTCCACCCCAAACAAATCGCTGAAGATACCTGCGGCCACGGCCCCCGCCACATACCCGAAGTCGCGCCAGAACCGGAAGATGCCCAGGCTCTGCGGCCGCTGCGCCGGGTGCGTGTTCTCGGCTACCACCGACAGGAAGTTGGGGTACACCAGCGCCGTGCCGATACCCAGCGCCACCAGCGCTCCGATGAGTACCGGGTAGGCCTGGCTGAAGAACAGCACGCCAATCGCCACGCCCTGCAGCAGCATCCCCATGCTCAGCAGCTGTTTCTTGCAAAGGAAATCCCCGAGCCTGCCCGTCACCAGTTGCCCGATGCCCCACACGGCCGGGTATATACCGGCCAGCAAACCAACCTCCTGTAAGCTGTATCCTTTCGCCATGAGCAGCACGGGCAGCAGTCCCCACAGAATGCCGTCGTTCATGTTGTTCACAAAGCCGCTCAGCGTCACCGATCCCAGGTTGGCGTGGCGCCACGTCGTGTCTTTCCAGATGCTGCGGAGCAGCGGGATGCGGGTCTGCGCCGTCTCGGTGAGCACATGGGCATGCGTGTCGCGCACAAAGAACCAGGTCAGCAGCAACCCCAGGATGGAAAAGGCAATACCCGGTACAAACGCATAGGTCACCACGCCGGTGGTGGAGGCGATATAGCCCGCCAGGAAAGCGACCAGCCCGACGGCCAGGTAGCCGGCAAACTCGTTGATGCCCATGGCCAGGCCCCGGTTCCTTTCGCCCACCAGGTCAATCTTCATCACTACCGTGGCCGACCAGGCAAGCCCCTGGTTGAGGCCCAGCAGCAGGTTGGCAAAAATCACCCATCCCCAGTTGCCGGCATATAACAGGAGCCAGGGCACCGGCAGCGCGAAAAGCCAGCCGATGAGCAGGAGTTGCTTGCGCGTAAACCGCACCGTGAGCCGCCCCATCAGCATGTTGGCCACCGATTTGGCCAATCCGAAGGCCACAATGAAAGACAGAAGTGCTGTGTGTCCGCTGATGCCGAAAACGGTTTCGGCAAACTCGGGGATCACGGAGCGCTCCAGCCCCACCATGGCCCCCACAAACCCGTTGATGAGCACCAGCAGCCAGAACTGCGTAGCGTTCTCTCTTAGTCCCAGCTTTATGTCGGTGGTGTTGGTCATCGGTTTCTTTATGCTTTAGGGGTAGCAGGATTTATATATAGGCCGCTGCTTGGCGCAAGCGAGCTGCAAGACATAGCACCACTACCGCTGAAATTATACTTTAATGCGGCAGCCTGTCTCTCATGGCGCCGTACATATAAGTGCCTGCCAGGCCGCCCGCAATGGCAACCAAAATGGCCCAGTAACTAAACCCTATGTTCACGAACATGGGGCCGGGGCAGGCGCCTGTCAGGGCCCAGCCCAGGCCAAAGATGGTGCCGCCGATCAGGTAGCGCGGAATGGACATCTCCTTCGGCTGAAACACAATCGGGTTGCCCTGGTAGTCGCGCAGCTTGTACTTCTTGATGACATAGGTGGCAATGGTGCCCAGCACCACGGCAGTGCCGATGATGCCGTACATGTGAAACGACTGGAAGCGGAACATCTCCTGGATACGGAACCAAGAAATCGCCTCCGACTTACTCATCACGATGCCGAATAGGATGCCGGCAAGTATAAATTTTAAACCTTTCATTTCTTTAACGCTTGTTTTCAAATAAACCTCTTTGAATATTATTATTCCTTGCTAAAAGATCAGCGGGAGCAGGACAAAGGTGGTGATGAGGCCGCCGATGAAGAAGCCGATGACGGCTATCAGCGATGGCAGCTGCAGGTTAGACAAACCGCTGATGGCGTGCCCCGAGGTACAACCCCCGGCATAGCGTGCGCCGAAACCAATGGCAAAGCCACCCAGCAGCAGCACCAGGAAGCCTCTTACACTAAACAGGGCCTGCAGTCCGAATATCTCCTCTGGCTGCAGGTCGTCCGGTGCTGAAATGCCTAATTCACGAAGGTCCTGTATGGTGGCCTGCGAAATCTGCAGCGGTGCATCTCCGGCAAGAAACTCTGCCGATATAAATCCCCCTATAACAGCTCCCACCAGGAACAGCAGGTTCCAGGTTTGCGAGCGCCAGTCAAAATCAAAGAATTTGACTCTTTTGCCCGCCCCGCAGGCAGAGCAGATGGTGCGAAGGTTGGCCGAAAAACCGAATGACTTGCCGAAGAACAGCAGCAGCACCATCACAAAGGCGATCACAGCGCCCGACGTATACCATGGCCATGGTTGCCTTAATAGCTCTAACATATCTTAATTACTAAAATGAATTGTGAAACAGGATATGAGCAGGGAAGGGGCACGTTCACAAACCCCCTCCTTTAGCTGCCCACTTTATATATACTTTATATACCTTAGTTTGGCCAGGCGCCTATCCCGCCTGCCAGGTTGTACGCTTTGAAACCCTGGGCTGAAAGCATGTCGCAGGCCGAGCCGCTTCTGTTGCCGCTGCGGCAGAACACATAGTATTCCTTGTCCTTGTCCAGCGTCTTCAGGGCAGACTGAAACTGCGGGGAAGTCACGTCCAGGTTCCTGGCGCCTTTGATAGTGCCGGAAGCAAACTCACCGGCAGTTCTCACGTCCAGCAGCTCCGCTTTTGGGGTGCTCTGGTATTTTGTCTTGAATGTCTTCCCGTCCAGGTCTTCGTAGTTCTTGGGAGCGGATTTAAATATATTGAACATGGCTATTTCTGTTTTTAATGATCTCAAATTGATTACACTACAAAGGTAGGCATATCTTCATCCCCCTTCAGTGACTTTGGTCACGCAGCCTGTACATCTTCAGTTCGGGCGATCAGGGAGGATCAGTAGCCGGGGAAAGCTTTACGCCACCCCCGGTTACCTCTCTTCATCAATAAGCCAAACCATTTTACTTCAGCGTGGAGGGGCAAACGTAGGCGGTTTTCGGCACATTCGTTTCGGCAATGGCCTTGAAGCCGCCCTCAATATTCACCACGTTGTCAAACCCCCGGGCCTTCAGGATGGAGGCCGCGATCATGGAGCGGTAGCCGCCTGCGCAGTGCAGGAACATCTCCTCCTCCTTCGGCAGCTCTGCCAGGTGCTCGTTCAGGTAATCGAGTGGCGTATTCAGGGCCGTTTCCACGTGCTCGGCCTGGTACTCGCCCGGCTTGCGCACATCCACCACTTTCAGGTTTTTGTTTTGCGCATATCGCCTGGCAAACTCCTCCGCAGCGATAGATTCAATACGATCTACTTCTTTTCCTGCTTCTTCCCAAGCGGCGAAGCCCCCTTTCAGGTAGCCAATGGCGTGGTCGTAGCCTACGCGGGCCAGCCGCGTCACCACCTCCTCCTCGCGGCCCTCGTCGGCCACAAAAAGGATCGGCTGCAGGATGTCTGGAACCAGGGCCCCGATCCAGGGGGCAAAGTTGCCGTCGATGCCGATGTTGATGGCGTTCGGGATAAAGCCCCTGGCAAACTCCTCCGGCTTGCGCGTGTCGAGGATCAGGGCACCTGTCTCGTTGGCGGCTGCTTCAAAAGCCTCCGGTGAGAGCGCCTGCTGGCCCTGCTGCAATACGTCCTCGATGTTGGTATAGCCTTCCTGGTTCATCTTCACGTTGAGCGGGAAATAGCCGGGAGGCGGAAGCAAACCCTCTGTCACTTCCTTCACAAACTCTTCCTTCGTCATATCGGCACGCAGGGCGTAGTTCGTTTTCTTCTGGTTGCCCAACAGGTCGGTCGTCTCTTTGCTCATGTTCTTGCCGCACGCTGAGCCTGCGCCGTGCGCCGGGTACACGATCACATCATCCGGCAAGGTCATGATCTTGGTACGCAGGGAGTCATACAGGTGCTGGGCCAGTTGCTCTTCCGTCAGGTCAGACTTCACGGCCAGATCCGGACGCCCCACATCGCCGATGAACAGGGTGTCACCACTGAAGATGGCGTGGTCTTTCCCTTCTTCATCCTTCAGCAGGAACGTTGTGGACTCCATGGTGTGGCCGGGGGTGTGCAGCACCTTGATGGTCACGTCGCCCAGTGGCAGTTCCTCGCCGTCTTTGGCTATATGGGCGGCAAACGTTGGTTTTGCATTCGGGCCGAAAACGATCTGCGCGCCGGTGGCCTTCGCCAGGTCCACGTGGCCGGATACGAAGTCGGCATGGAAGTGCGTCTCCAGCACATACTTAATTTTGGCACCGTCCTTTGCGGCTTTCTCCAGGTATGGCTTTATCTCGCGCAGCGGGTCTACGATGGCCACCTCGCCGTTGCTTTCGATGTAATAGGCGCCCTGTGCCAGGCATCCGGTATATATCTGTTCTACTTTCATGGGTATAGGGGTTAGGGTTTATGTCTTATGCCACAGGTTATCCTGATGACACTACAAATATCAGAAGAACGGGGTTTGGGTTCAGTGACTTAGATCACGCACTACCTTATGCGAAGAAAATTTCTTTGATGATGATATAAACGCCCATCACCAGCACGAACCATCCGAAAGAGGTTTTCAGTTTATCGGCGTGTACCTTGGTGGAAAGGAAGGTGCCGATGAATATACCCACGATGGAGATGGTGGAGAAAATAGCCAGGAACAGCCAGTCGATCTCATAGTTATAGATGTCGCCGATAAAGCCGAAGAGCGACTTGAACGCGATGATCAGCAGGGAGGTGCCCACCGCCATTTTCATGTCGAGTTTGCTGAAGAGCACCAGCGCGGGGATAATTAAAAAACCGCCGCCTGCGCCTACAAGACCCGTAAGTGTTCCCACGACCACGCCTTCGGCCAGAATGCCCGCATAGTTGAATTTTGGCTCCGGGTGCGTCTCGTCCGGGCTGGCGTGTTCCACATCCACTTCCGTGTCGGCGTTCTCATCCATCGGCTTTTCCTTCTTCGTCCTGATCATGCTGATGGAGGCAAACACCATGAGTGCGGCAAACAGCAGCATCAGCAGCACGCCTTTGGTCACGACCAGGTCCCCGACCGTGAAGAGATTCTCCGGTATGGCGGGCACTAAATAACGGCGCGTGAGGTAGACGGACATGATGGAGGGGATTCCGAAAACAACCGCCGTTTTAAGGCTCACCAGCCCTTTCTGGTAGAACTTGTAGGAGCCCACCAGGCTGGTGAGGCCAACGATGAAAAGGGAGTACGCGGTCGAGAGAACGGGGCTGAGGCCCAGCAGGTACACCAGCACCGGCACGGTCAGTATAGAGCCGCCGCCGCCGATCAGCCCGAGTGAAAGCCCTATGACAAGGGCCGCTACATATCCGAAAATTTCCATGGTCTTGCTTTTATATAATGGTTATCGGATACAAAGGTACGGCACCCTTGAAGGGAGCACAGTGACTGTTGTCACAGAGGGAGGGTCTGGAGTTAGAAAGTTTTGGAGTTAAAAAATTTGAGAGGGGAGGGTGAAGAAGGTATAATTGGAAAAACCAGGTTGCATGTGCTGCCAAACCTGGTATGTACTGTGGCTATATATGTCACTCAAGCACGACAACCTCTCTGAATTTTCCTCCTCTAAATTCTAATAGTTTCACTTTCTATACTTTATCCAGGTTGTGCACCTCGATGTAGTTGCGGTGCAGGGTGATGGCGCCTGTCTGCTCCAGTTTCTTGAGCAGCCGGGAAATTACCTCGCGGGAACTGTTGAGCTCATCGGCAATCTGCTGGTGCGAGAGCCTGATCTCTTTTCCGCTTACTTTCACGTGGCGCTTCAGGTAAAACAGCAGGCGCTCGTCCAGCCCTTTAAAGGCGATGCTGTCCAGGGTTTGCAGCAGCTCCTCGAAGCGCTGGCGGTAGGAGGCGATCACGAAGTTGTGCCAGCTCTTATATTTTGCCAGCCACTGCTCAGACAGGTGCGAGGGGATGAGGATGACTTCGGACGCGTCCACCGCCTTGGCCATGATCTGGCTCTGCTCATTGCGTGCCGTGCACATCATGGAGAGGGCGCAGGCACTGCCCGGCTCCAGGTAGTACATCAGGAACTCATTGCCCTCGTCGTCTTCGCGGTACACCTTCAGCAGCCCGCTCAGCAGCAGCACGGTGGATCGGATATACTGCCCGGTGCGCAAAACTTCGTCACCTTCCTCCACCTCCCTGATGGTGCTGTGCTTCAGGATTTCTTCCAGGAGCGGTTGCTCAAACTGGGGGAACCGGTGTAGTATAACGTCTTTGTGTATATGTTCCATGCAATGTTTTAGCGTCGTGACGGCACGTGCCGCCCATGTTGTAGAATTGTAAAGTAAACCTAATTTATATATAACCTAAACGGTAGAAGCGCTTGCTGCTGCCTGCTACTGCGCCCTGACTACTTTCAGTACCCCTTCGGCAGACATGCCCTTCAGATCCTTGTCGAAATCACCTCGCAGGGCTTTCAGGGCATAGCGCTCCTCATCCACTTCTCTTCTTGTCCTGATTCCAAACTTCCGGAGTACCGGAAGCGGCGGGCACCAGCCCTGGAGGCCGTGTTGCAGGAGGAACGTCGTGACGACTCCTGGCAGCAGGAACCAGCGCTTGTCCTTCAACACCCCCAAAACAAGGCCGGACAAGGCAAGGGTAGAGGCGTTCACCTCCAGCACACGCTCTATGTCCCACTCTCTGTCCAGTTCGCGTAGCCTGTGTGCGATTGTTTCAGGGTCTGCATCTTCATAATGCCTGATGCTTTTGAGTGTCTGCTGGTCTACTTCCTGGTTCGCCTCATCCGTAGAACTTCGCCTGACACGGCTCTCCTGGTCATTTTTGTGTCTTTCCATATATGATTCTCCTTTCTGTACTATACGGGTTGATACCGGAAGGAGGTAAGCCAGCTTGAAAGGACAGGGTGCGACGGGCAGGGTATTTCCCGACGGAGTTCGATGCTTGTAATGTTCGATGCTTGTAATGGGTGAAGGGGAAAGCCAGCAGGCAGATAGGTTCAGGGTTGGTCAGCAGCAGAGCAGTATACAGAGGGCACATATAACAGCCGGTAGCGCACAAGGTGCGCTACCGGCTGTTGAATTAAAAGGCTCTTATTTTTTGAAGTCATTGACGGCCTCGCTCAGGTCCAGCACCTTTGCATCTGGAAGCGCCGCCTCCACAATGCTGCTTCCGGCCGCTGAACGATATCCGCCGGCACAGTGTACCACCACCGGTTTGTCGGCAGGAATCTCCCTGGCCCGCTCCCGCAGCTCCGGCAGCGGAATGTTGATGGCCTTGTCGAAGAACTTGCCCTCTTTCACTTCGGAGGCGTTACGAATATCCACAATGGTATACTTGTCCGGGTGCTGGCTGAATTCTTCCACATCCAGCTGCGGGGAAGCTAAAGCCGCCTCACCTTCCAGCACGAAAGCGCCTTCTATCAGGAGTTCATAGCCAATCTTGGCTGCTTTCGAGATGAGTTCTTTCAGTTGCTCCTCGCTTTCGGCCACCAGGTAGTAACGCTCTTCAGGCCCCACGATACTCCCCAGCCAAGTCTCAAACTTCGCCCCGCTCTGGATGTTGATCGCGCCTTTGTAGTGTCCTTTCTTGAACGCTTTCTCGTTGCGGGCATCCACGATGATGGCACCCTCCTCAGGCTTGTAGTTTTTCTCCAGCCACTTTACGCCCTTTAAGCTTGGCTCATAATTAGGTGCCCCTTGCTTGTTCAGGCCAACGTCATAGCCAAAATACTTCGGTATAAACGGCTGGTCCTCTGTTAGTACTTTCACAAACTCCTCCTCGCTCATCTGCTGCAAGGCGTAATTGGATGATTTCTCCGCACCGATGGTGCTGCTGTTAGCCTCGCTCAGGCCCTTTCCGCAGAGCGTGCCGGCACCATGCGCCGGGTATACCAGTACGTCATCGTCCAGCTTCATCAGCTTCTCGCGGGTGCTGTGGTACATCTGGCGGGCCAGCTCCTCGCGTTTGGCTGTGATGTTACCTGCACGCTCCCGCAGGTCCGGTCGGCCCACATCACCAATAAAGAGCGTATCGCCGGTGAACACCGCTTTGTCCTTGCCCTCGTGCTCCAGCACAATACTGATGCCGTCCGGGGAGTGGCCGGGGGTGTAGAGTGACTTCAGCTTTACTTCACCGATCTGCAGTGCGGCGCCCTCGTCGAATGCCTGGTGCGGGTAATCGGCACCCACTTTGCTATGCGCATATATCGTCGCGCCGGTTTTGCGGTGTATCTCCAGGTGCGAACTCACAAAGTCGGCGTGCGGGTGCGTCTCGATCACGCCAACGATTTTAGCGTTGTGGGCCGCGGCATAATCATAATAGGGCTGCGGGTCGCGGGCTGGGTCTACCAGTACCACCTCGTTTGCGCGCTCGCTTAAAATAGCATAAGAATACTGTGCTAATCCTTTGTCTTCGAACTGTTCTATTTTCATGTGTTTAAGGTTTAATAAGTCTGAACTCCAAAAAGCCTTACAGAACTTTCAGATGTTATACAAAGGTAGCCTGTGCGGACTCCTTATACAGTGATGTTTGTCACATAGCGTTCGAAACTACATAATTCCTTTCAGCATGAGGTTCCAGTACATCCAGGGCAGACCGTACTTCTTCAGGAGCCACATGCTCCACTGCTCTTTGGTGGTATCGACAAACCTACTGATGAGCGGGTCGCTGTCGCGGATATTGTCGTACTTGAACTCAGCCAGCACCATTTTGCCGTAGCCGGTAATCACGGGGCAGGAGGAGTAACCCTGGTACTGTTTTTCGGGCTGCTGCCTCTGGTGCAAGCGGGCGAGAAGGTTAGCCGCGACCACGGGAGCCTGCTTCCGTACGGCGGCCCCTGTTTTCCCGGTTGGCAACGCGGCAATATCCCCCAAACCATAAATGTTGGGGTAACGCTTGTGCTGCAAGGTGTGCGGGTCTACATCAAGCCAGCCTTTGTGCGGGCCCTCGGCTACAGCCAGGGCAGGCGAGTTCCGGACTATATCAGGCGCCACGTGTGGCGGTGCCAGGTGCAGCATGGCATACGGGATAACCACTGTCTCCGCACCCTCCATCCGCTCCAGCAGCCGCTCATTGGCGGTAAAAGGTTGCTTATGGGGTTGGAGGAGTTTGAAATGCACCTCGTTGCGCTGAGAATCTATTTTTACCGGGCTATAGAACGTCCGCACGATGATCTCTTTCCGTTTTACCACCTCCTGCAGCGTAGCCAGGAACTCGGGCACCCCAAAAATAGTGGAGCCCGGCGTAGCGAAAAGAATGTTACTTTTGTCGCGAACCCCGGTTTTGCGGAAATAATCATCGGCCAGGTACATGATTTTTTGGGGGGCGCCGCCGCATTTCAGTTGGGAGGCTGCCTGCGTGAACACTGCGTTCCCGCCCTTAAAGTTGAGAAGGGTGCTCCATGTTTTGCGCGGATCGATGTAATTGCTGCATACATTCGGCTTACTGAGTGCTTCCCGCAGCCCTTCGATGCCATCCAGGTCGTACTTCGAGCCCGGTGCCAGTACCAGGTAATCATAGGTAAAGTCGCCGCTTTTCTCGGTTCTGACGGTGTTTTCCTCCGGCAGGACTTCTGTGGCCTTTTCCTGCAGCCAGGTGACACCCGCCGGTATCACGGACGCCTCATCCCGGCGTGTGTCGGGGTAGTTGTAGGTACCGGCACCAACCAGTGTCCAGGCAGGCTGGTACCAGTGGTCTTTAGACGGCTCTATCACAGCGATCGGGAGGTGCCTTTTCTCCCGGCGTAGTTTGGCGGCCAGCATGATGCCTGCTGTGCCACCGCCTACAATCAGCACCTGATAATGTGTGTACATGGCGTTAATTTTAAACTTAGAATTATATATCAATCAGTTTAAGTGCCTTCCGCTGTGCTTGTATCGCACGTGTAAGGCTAAAGGCAATTTATGGCCAGGTAAAAACAAACCAGTTCCAGGTCACTGTCCATGCGCCCGTCCGGGGCATCAGGTGTTTCCGGTACAAAAAGGCGAAAAATCCGCTGGATCCGAAAACAGCATGACCCAGCTGCCTTTGTTGTGCCCAAGAAACTCAAGCGGCGCGGTAAGGGTGTTCGCCTCATAGTCCGGGACTTTGCCGCCAATTCTCGACAGGGCGGTAACTTCCTTTATGTTAATGTCTGGTTAGCACATCGGCTTGTTTTGTGGCCAGGATATAGCCTGCAGCTTCAGGTTTTATAGTGCTGTGAGTTTATGTATACGGCTGATTATCAGTTCTAATTGTTTATAATTGGATGATGTTTATCATCTTTTGTAATTTAACTATGAACCATTGCCGTTACGCCTGCCCTTCCTGTTTTTTAACATTGCTCCTGCGCTTAAAAAGTCAGCTGCGTCACAAAGTTCAGGTTATGGAAATTGGTATTGTAGTACATATCCCGCAGTGGTATTTCTGTACCTGGTGATACCCTGCCAACATAGAGCAGCCGAAAGGCGAGGCCGTCCAATACAGGCTTCTCCGGTTGGTAGTTCAGGTCAGCCAGCCAGCCTATATAGGCTGTTGCGCCATACTTGTTAAAGCGATAATTCTGCGCGTCAGGCAACCACGATTTAGCGACAGCTGCTTCCGAAGAGAACCTGCCGGACCATTGCTTGCGGGCTTTGGCCACCAGCAGGTCTGCGTTGCCGGTTCCTTCTATTCTGCCCCTTGAAACGGTTGCGAAGAACTGCTCCCGGCCCCACTCCCTCGGGAACAGGAAGCGCCCGTCGCCGCCAACGTGCAGGTAGTTCAGTGACAGGTGCCAGGAGCCGGGCTCGTATGCCAGCATGCCGCCCGCCAGCCACTGCTGCTGGTGAGGGAAGTAGGCTTGGGCTGCTTCCGGGTTTCCCCCGTGGCCTACCCGGAACTGGTAGAGCCCTTCCACGCCGGCTTTTACGTGCGGCACAACTTCCAGCACGGCGCGGCCATAGCTGTTGTTAGAGATATTGTCGATCCAGTAGTTCCAGGCTTCGGCGCTAAGGCGTCGTGCAGGGTTTAGCTGCAGGCCTGCCACGGCTACTCCTTTGGTGCGGGTGTGGTGTGGGTAGCCCGATGGGCTGCCATATTCATCTACGCCCGGCGAGAAAACACCGATGGTCTCATCTGCCTGAAACCACTCCACGGTGCTGCGGGGGGAGAAGTGGTCAAACCAGGCCAGCGTCAGCAAACCCTTTTCCTGGAGAGGCACCTCCACACTGATGCCCTGGAAAGAATAAGGCTTCATGCGCGTGTCCTGCGGGTTCATCAGGGGAGAGGAGAAGCTGAAGCGTCCTGCCTTTGCCCGAAGCCGGTCAGACTGATACGCTAGATACAGTTCATCGAGGCGGTCCAGGTCTGCCTTGTTTTCAGGGTCCTCTATATCGAATAGTTCCAGCTCCAGCTTCGGGAGCTTTCCTGTTATACCATCCGGCTCCTGTATGTCCGAAGAAAACAGGTTATAGGTAAAGAGCCCGGCAAAACCGAAACGGAAGCCGTGAAGCAAAGCGGTTTTATACCCGATCTCAGCCCCGATTGCATTGGCATAGTTGTCGGAAAGGGAACGGTGATTCCAGGTGGCCATGAAGTAATTCCGCACATGGCCGTCCACTTCCCCTTTCGTAAACAGCTCCTTCACGCTTTTTACCTCCACGGTGTCGGTGCGCACTTCAGTGGCATGACCCTGCTCCGGAGTGTGGTGTTCCTGGCCCGTAGCGCTGTTCCACCACATAGCCATTATCAAGGCAGTTGCGAGCGCGACTTGTCTTTTCATGATGGTTGCTCTTCATACCCGGAGCGATGCTTACATCGGTGCTCCGGGAGTACTTTGATTTATTTCAGGTGATAGGTCAGCAGCGGACGGATGCAGTGATTCACCAACGTTTCGGCTATACTGCCATAAAAGATGTGGCTGAAGCCTTTGCGGGCATGGGTGCCGACCACCACAAGATCCATTTCCGTCGCCCGGTTAAAGTTCCGAACGCCCGCCGGCACTTTATGATCCCGGTGTAGGTGCAACTCATAATGCTGCAGCTGCAGGCTGTCGGCGAAGCGCTGCATGTTTTCCTTTATCGCCCGCGCCCTGGGCTCGTCCTCCCGCCGGATGATCTGCAGCAGGTGTAACTGTGCTTCGAAAAGCCGCTGCAGCGTGAGAATGGTGGCAAGGGAGCGCTCGGGTTGCTTTTCTGCTGTGAAGTCGGATACCCACATTATGTTGTGGATAGGCGTGATGGAGGCGTCCTTCTGCAAAGTGATTACCGGTACTTCCGTGTTCCGCACCACGTGCTGGGCCTCCGATCCCGATAGCCTTTCATACCAGCCATCGGCGCCGGCTGTCCCCATGATCACGAGGTCTATCCGGTGATGGTTTGCATATCCGGCAAGGGAGGTGGTCAGGCCACCGTGCAGGATCTCGCGCGTGAAGGTGAAATCCACGTGTTGCTTCAGTTCTGCAAACTGTTGCTCCGCCTTCTGTTCCATCGCCCGTATTTCCGCCCTGTCAATAGTTTCAGATGTTTCGCTGGAGCCGGACCAATCTGCCGCGTTCACCTGAATGACGTGAACCAGGTGCGTCTCTATCGGGGTTTTCTCCATCAGGAAACCCAGGAACTCAATGGCTTTAAAAGACACCGGCGAAAAATCAACCGGCACCATAACATTTAACTTCTTTTCCATCTGCGTTTATGGTTTTATGACCGTTTACCGGTCTCTATTAAGGTGAATAATCTGTACTATGTGGTGATGTTCCGGGACTACTGCTTCTTGGCCACCAGCCGCGTAACGAAACCTGCCCCGCTGTGATGGGCACCTTCTTTTAATATGACCTCCCGCTCCTCGAGCAGGTCAATCCTTAGCTGCTTAAAATCTTCGCGCAGCATATCGGCTGTATACAGCATGGCCACGTCCTGCGGGCCACCAGAGGTATAGGCCAGTTGCTTCGGGTGAAATGCCTCGAGCAGCAGCACGCCGCCGGGTTTCAGCCATCGCACTGCCTTTTGGTGAAGTTGCCGCCGCACGGCAGGAGGGAGGTGCGCGTAGATCAGGGCCACTGCGTCCATGCACCCGGGCTCCGTGTCGAACTTCTCGGCCTCCGCCAACAGGTAATTAATTGTGACGCCACGCTGCTCCGCCAGGCGCATGGCTTTGTCCCGGCCTGCTTCGCTAAAGTCAAAGGCCAGCACATCCCAGCCCTTTTGGGCCGCATATACCTCGTTTCTGCCCTCGCCCTCTGCCGGTAGCAACAGCCTGCCCGGTTTCAGCATGTCGAGCTGTTCGCGCAGGAAAGTGTTCGGCTCAGAGCCATAGACCATCTCTTCCTGCCTGTATCTGTCGTTCCAGAATTCCTGCATATATAGCTCGTTTATAGCCTGAAGAGGCGCAGCCGCTAAAGGCGTGTGAGTTTTAGCAGGCCGGCAGCCCCCGGTTAGCAATGATGCTTCGTTAACTACTGTGCAAAGATCATCTGTTACGAGGCCCTGTTCAGTGACATTGGTTACACAAGGAAAGATGGGCATAGCCACGGATACATATATAATGGCAGGGAGAGGAGGGGGCTGGAATCAATTCGGCCCGCATCCGTCTTATTTGACTGCAATTTCCAGTTATGCGCAGTAGGCACAGCGTGGCTAGGCAGAACCCATTTTATACTGGCACAAGGTACGCCTTACACCAGGCAGCTATATATAAAAAGAGCCCCTGCAGCAATGCAGGGGCTCTTTTTATATATAGGGATCTTATATTTGGTTACTCTTTCCCGATCGGGTAGTAGGCTTTGAGGCCATCCGGGTAAACGCCCTCCAGGTACACAACGCCGCTGTCCACGTTCTTCAGATGTTTTTCTATGTCTGCAGGCTCGTTAACAGGCTGCCGGTCGATGCGCGTGATGATGAAGCCGTCCTTCATACCTGTGTCGCGGAACTGGCTGTCTTCCACATCAGAGATCTTGGCGCCCCCGGTTATGCCGAGCTTGCTCATCTCCTGCTTGCTTACCGCCTCGAACCGGGCCCCCTCAAACGTGACTGCCGCGGCACGGCTGCGCTTTACCAGCTCAGTGCTGTTGTTCAGGTTCCGGAGCGTCACGTTCGCGGTTTTCTCTTTGCCGCTGCGGATATAGTTCACCTTCACTTTGTCGCCGGGGCGGTAGCGGGCAACCTGCTCCAGCAACTGCGAGGAGGTATGCGTGGGAGCGCCGTTGATGGCTGTGATCACATCCCCTGCCTGTAGACCGGCGTCGTCGGCACCGCCGCTCTCCGACACATTCACCAGGTATACCCCGTTCAGGGTCTTGATGCCTTTCTCCTTCGCGAATCCGGCATCAATCTCCCGTATCTCGGCACCCAGCAGCGCGCGCTGCACCTCGCCGTACTTCTTCAGGTCATCCACCACCTTGCTGACGATGGTAGAAGGTACGGCAAACGAGTATCCGGCAAAGGACCCGGTCTGGGAGGCGATGGCCGTGTTGATGCCCACCAGGTCACCGTTCAGGTTCACCAGGGCGCCGCCTGAGTTACCGGGGTTTACGGCAGCATCTGTCTGTATAAAGGACTCGATGCTGTACCGCTGGTTCGGGTTGTTCGAGCGCAGGATGTCGATGTTACGGCCCTTGGCGCTCACGATACCGGCCGTCACGGTAGAGGTCAGGTTCATCGGGTTGCCTACTGCCAGCACCCACTCGCCAACCTGCAGGTTATCAGAGTTTCCGTACCGGACAGTGGGAAGATCCTTGGCGTCTACTTTCAAAAGGGCGATATCTGTCGTCGGGTCCGTGCCGACAAGCGTGGCGGCCAAGCGGCGCTTGTCATTCAGCACCACTTCTATTTTGTCGGCCTTGTCGACCACGTGGTTGTTGGTGATGATATAGCCGTCATTGGCAATGATCACACCGGATCCGGAACCCATCTGAGTGCCCTGCGGCGCCTGCATCCCCTCGAAGCGGTCGCCGAAGAACTCGCGCAGGAACGGATCCATTTCGCTGCCACCGCGGCTAATGGCGCCGCCACCGTTGTACTCCGTCATCACGTGCACCACGGCGGGTGTCGCCAGCTCCGATGCCTTCAGGAAATTTATCCCTTCGGGCACTATGGACGCGCTGCTGCGCATCGCGCTCGTGTACTGCACCTGCGGAGAGGGTGTCTGCCCATAGAGGATGCTCCCGGTATCGCTGTCTGCTAATTTATAACCACCTACGGCAATTCCGCCCCCTAATAACGCGGAAAGCGTGACGCCGGCAAAGAATTGTTTGGACTTCATATACATGCTACTAAAATTTTAATGGTTCTGACTATAAGAATGTTGTGTTTGGCAATCTTTTTTCAAAGACTATACCAAACTTTGCAAACCCTCTGTAAAAAATTCAGCCTCCGGGATTTGGGGTAGCGCCTGGCCTGTTTTTGCCGGGGGAGCAACGCTGTTCAGGCGCAGGGAGCAGCAACGAGCTGCAGGAAATGGCCAAGGATGCAAAGACTACCGTTTGGTCCCGCCTTCCGTCGGCGCGGTATATAAACAACCTTATCAGCCTGCCGTACTTAAGAGGTACACCTTAAATACTAGCCATGACGTATCATATCACAAAAAAAGTAAACTACAACTACCCGGACGCCCTAGAAAAAACCAAGGCAGCCCTCAGCAGCCAGGGGTTTGGGGTAATATCCGAGATAGACCTCCGGGAGAAGTTCAAGGAAAAGCTTGGGGTTGACTTCAGGGCGTACAAGATCCTGGGCGCCTGTAATCCGAAGCTGGCCTACCAGGCGATTGGGCAGGAGGATAAAATCGGCGTGATGCTGCCATGTAACGTGCTGGTGCAGGAGCACGAGAACGGCCAGGTGGAGGTAACCGCCATCAACCCCATGGAGTCCATGTCGGCGGTAGACAACCCGCAGCTGGATGCTATTGCCCAAGAAGTGAGCCAAAAGCTGAAAACGGTGATCGACAGCCTGTAGACGGAACCTGCCAGCTGAAGGATATAGAACAAGGTATATAGAACATGAAAATCCCCGACTCAAAGAGCCGGGGATTTAAGGCAGGTCCTCGTTACAAGCCTGTGCGCCTTCAGAATCTGCGTTTTCCTGTTCAGGAGGTAGCCAGAACGTTACTCCTTAGCGTGCACCCTCTTTTGTTTTGATGACCGGGTAGTTTTCCAGTGAGATGTCCGTGTCCTCCTCCAAAGACCAGCCGGTCTTGAGGCCGATCACGAACCAGGCAAGGGCGATAACACCACCGGCAAAGATCGTGTCCCCGATCACGCGCATCCAGCGCAGGGTCTCCATGGTATCGGTTTGCATGAACTCCATGGAACGGGCATACCAGAGGCCATACTCCACGCTGGCCCAGGTCTGTAGCAGGCCAATCGGCAGCACACTGATGAGCACCATCAGCATCAGGCCGATATTGATGGACCAGAACGCGAAGCTGATCACGCCGTCTTTCCAGCGTCTGCGGGCCGAGAGGCCTTTGAGCACGAACAGCATCAGGCCGATCCCCAGCACGCCATATACCCCGAACAGGGCAGTGTGCGCGTGCACCGGCGTGGTGTTGAGCCCCTGCATATAGTAAAGCGCAATCGGCGGGTTAATCACGAAACCGAACACGCCGGCCCCCACCAGGTTCCAGAAAGCCACGGCGATGAAGCAGTAGATCGGCCACTTATATGCCTTTATCCACTGGGTGGCGCGGCTGATCTGGAGGTTGTGGTAGGCCTCGAAACCAATGAGCACCAGCGGCACCACTTCCAGCGCGCTGAAGGTGGCGCCCAGCGCCATCACCGAAGTGGGCGTACCGCTGAAGTACAGGTGGTGGAACGTACCGATGATACCGCCGAACAGGAAGATGATGGTGGAGAACAGCACGGTGGCCGTGGCCATTTTCGTTTCCAGCAGGCCCATGCGCACAAACAGGAACGCAATCACCACGGTGGCGAACACCTCAAAGAAGCCCTCTACCCACAGGTGCACCACCCACCAGCGCCAGTACTCGGCAATGGCAAGGTTGGTGTGCTGGCCCCACATCAGGCCCGAGGCGTAGAAGATGGCAATGGCAGCCGACGAGATCAGGAACATGCCCAGCAGGTGGCGGCCCTCCACGTCGTTGCGGAACGCCGGCATAATGGCCCGCACCATCAGCCCCAGCCACAGGAACAGGCCCACCAGCAGGAAGATCTGCCAGAAACGACCCAGGTCCACGTACTCATATCCCTGGTGCCCGAACCAGAAGTTCTCGCCGTAGCCCAGTTTCTGCATCACGCCATACCACTGCCCGGCCAGCGAACCGGCCACAATCACCAGCAGGCAAATGAACAGGAAGTTAACCCCCAGCTTCTGGAACTTCGGCTCGTGGCCCGAGACGGCCGGGGCTATATATAAACCGGTGGCCAGCCAGGACGTGGCGATCCAGAAGATGGCCAGCTGCACATGCCAGGTGCGGGTAACGGAGTAGGGTAGATAATCGGCGAGCGGGAAGCCGTAGAGGGCCTGCCCCTCCACGCCGTAGTGCGCCGTTACCACACCAAGGGTTACCTGCACCACAATCAGGGCGGTCACAATCCAGAAGTACTTCAGCGTGGCCTTCATAGAGGGCGTGGCCTTCAGGCCCAGCAGCGGGTCCTGCTTCGGGAGCTTGGCGTGGTCGATCTCATCCTCCTTGTTGGAGGCATAGTAGTAAGCCAGCAGCCCCACTCCCGCGATGAGGATGATCACGCTGAAGCCGGTCCAGATGATGAGGTCGCTGCTGGGTTCGTTGGCTACCAGCTTTTCGGCGGGCCAGTTGTTGGTGTAGGTGATGGCCTGCCCCGGGCGCTCGGTCACGCAGGCCCAGGAGGTCCAGAAGAAGAAGGCATTCAGCTTTCGCATACGCTCCGGGTCCTTCACAGTGTTGTCAGCCATGGCGTAGGCATCGCGGTACTCGGCCAGCGCCGGGTCGTCGGTGAAAAGGGCGGTATAGTGCCCGCTCACGTCCGCGATCGCCTTGGCCCGCAGGTCAGAGATCGTCAACGTGCCCGTCCCCGGATCGTAGGTGTTGGCCCGGATCTGCTTCTGCAAACGGGCCTGCAGCATGGCCTGCAGCTCTCCGTCCAGCTGATCGTACTGCACGCCCTTCTCCTGCTGTGCCCAGGTGTTGAGGAAGAACATCGCCTCCTTGTGCAGCCACTCGGCGCTCCAGTCGGGCGCTACATAGGCACCGTGGCCCCAGACCGAACCCAGTTCCTGCCCGCCGATCGACTGCCACACATTCTGGCCGTCCTGTATGTCCTGCTCAGTGAACACCACCTCCCCGGAGGCAGTCACGACTTGTTTCGGAATGGGAGGGGCCTGCCGGTATATTTCAGACCCGTAGTACCCGAGTACGGCGAAGGAGCCGACGATAACGGCAATAAACCCCAGCCAGAGTTTTCTGTATCTCATGATGTTACGCTTTAGTTATATATGGTTGATGGAAATGAATGATATATAGTTGCTGAAAAAGGCGAGTGGGGATCAGAACATATAGGTGAGGTTGAGCATGCTTCTGCTGTTGCCTTTGGTATGATGGTAGGCCTCGGTGCTGCTGACAGGCAGTTGCAGCGTGCCCCCTACAGCGATGTTCTTCACATACACGTTCAGCCCCAGGTTCGCGAAGTAAGAGTCGCCGCCTTTCTGTGCGTTGCCGACCCCGTTCAGCCTGTCGCCCTCCGCATGTTCGTAGTAAAGGCCTGCGCTTGGCAACACAGAGACCCCTTTCACCTGCTGCCAGTAGAAGACATTGGAAGAAGCGCTGATCCTGTCTCCGAACCTGTAGCCTTCTTCGTTCTCGCTGTTGAAGCGGTACGTCACATCGTTGTTGAGGCCCAGCTGCTTATAGCGGATGGTGTACATGCCGTTGAGCAGGTAATCGGTGCTGCCGGTACCCGGCTGCATGTTGGCAGGCAGCGGCTCTTCCTGTTGCCGGAGGTCGGTGGCCCCTGTTGCCAGTTTCACACCGCCCCCCAGTTGCAGCGTGTGCTTTACTGTGTGGCTGAGGCTGTCGCCTGTATTGATGAGCGAATAGTTGGCGAGCAGGGTGATGTCTCCGAAGCCCCGGCTCTTTAAAGTGCCCTCGCTCCCGCTCTGTTGGTTGAAGGCATAGGGCAGAAAGGCAAACACCTGCAGGTTTTTCATGGGTTCAAACCTGCCCCAAAGCTCTGTGGTGGTGAAGTGCTCATCCGTTACCTCGGTGTGGAGGCCGTGGGTGGCGGTAATGGTATAGTCGCGCGTGGTGTAGCGCAGGCCTACAAAGTTTTTATGAAACTGTGGCAGAATACCGAAGTAGCTGCCGCCCATGGTGCAGCCTTTGTCGCAGGCAGTGCTGCTGAAGTTCAGGCTTACTAGGGCTATGAAGACGGATAGAATCTTTTTCATGACTTAATTCTTGTGTTGATTTTCATTAGAGAGGGCGGCCCTGTAGGGGCGGGATACAAGATTTAAGCCGTGCGCCTGGGAGGGTGAAATATGCCCTTGGCGGGAGAGGAGACATAAAAACATAAGGAAAATGGCATTCGCACTTCCTGTAGGGCAGGCGTTGGCGTTGCCCCGGTGAGCCGGAAGGCTTCGGGCATCAGGGCCAGGTCCGGGGTGGCTATTTTTTGTGTGGGCGGCAGTTGCTGTTCGCGCTGCACGTTCTTTTTAAGCTGCTTCTGCAGGTAGCATTTACCCTTGCAGCCCGAACCGGGCACCTGCCGCTGCTCGCACAGCTGGCTGATGATGTAGGAGCGGTTGGCCCGGTATAGCAGATAGGTGCCGGTGAAGCTCAGCTGGTGAGCCATCACACCTAACGCTAATACAATCAGAACAAACCGCTTCATACTTTTTTTCCCTATTATTTCCGATCCAAAGGTCTCAAGGCAGGAAAAGAGAAAAAATGACATATGTCATGTATAAAAGAGATTAAGGTCTTTTAATAAACTCCCGTTCACCCCTACTTTTGCTTCGTAAACAAACACAGCGTATTGTGTCAACACTAAAACTACAGGATTATGGAAATCAGAAGAACAGATGAAAAACACGAAAAGATGAAGGGAATCAGCATGCTAAGCGCCATCCGGGCGGGCGCGCTGACCCTTTTTTGTAGTGCCCTGCTTATTGGCTGCTCATCTGGCGAGAACGAGACCACCGCGATGGAGGAGCAGGAGGAGACAGGCCTTGCCAGCCAGGCCGCCGAGGCACCCGCAGCGGATGACGGCAAAGGCATTGGCCCGGTGAAAACAGTGGAAGTGGGCGAAAGCATAGACGAGGCGCTCGCCGCGGAAGGCAAAACCATTTTTGAGGGCAAGTGCTCCGCCTGCCACCAACTGACCGACCAGAAAGTAGTAGGCCCCGGGCTGGCGGGTGTGACAGAGCGCCGCAAGCCGGAGTGGATCATGAACATGGTGATCAACCCCGAGGAGATGACCAAGAAGGACCCGGAAGCTAAAAAGCTGCTGGCCGAGCACCTGACCCAGATGACCAACCAGAACATCTCGGAAGCGGACGCGAGGGCGCTGCTGGAGTTCCTGCGGCAGAACGACATTAAAGGCTAAACACAATATACCCTAACCCATATATCATTATGGAAATCCTGATCAATAAATTAAAGAAAGCAGCGCCTAAGGTTACCCTGCTTATGGCGCTGGCCACGGGGGCGGCACTGCAAGGCTGTGGCGGTTCCGAAAAAGCGAACGCCCAGGACGATGCCGTTTCGGCTGATGCCGCCACCGCCGTCTATGTGGCACCCGGCGAGCACGACGAGCTGTACTCGTTCCTGTCAGGCGGCTTTAACGGGCAGGTGTCCGTGTATGGCATCCCTTCGGGCAGGCTGCTGAAAGTCATCCCGGTGTTCACGCAGTTCGCGGAAAACGGCTACGGCTACAACGAGGAGTCGAAGGCCATGCTGCAGACATCGCACGGCTTCGTGCCCTGGGATGACCTGCACCACCCGAAACTGTCCCGCGCCGATGGCATGGCAGACGGCCGCTGGCTGTTCGTGAACGGGAACAACACGCCCCGCGTGGCGCGCGTGGACCTGAAGACGTTCGAGACAGTGGAGATCATGGAGATTCCGAACAGCGCGGGTAACCACTGCTCGCCCTACCCGACCAACAACAACGAGTATGTGCTGGCCGGAACGCGCTTCAGCGTGCCGCTCGACATGAAGGGCGGGACGCAGGACGTGAGCCTGAGCGAGTACAAGGACAAGTTCAGGGGCTCTATCTCCTTCATCAAGGTCGACAAAGAGCACGGCGACATGGAACTGGACTTCCAGGTACTGGTGCCTGGCTTTGACTACGACCTGGCCAACGGCGGCAAAGGCCCGTCTAACGACTGGGTATTCTTCACAACCTACAACACCGAGAAATCCGCCACGCTGAAGGAACTGGGCGCGTCCCAAAACGACCGGGATTACCTGGCGGCGATCAACTGGAAGCTTGCGGCCAAGTATGCGGCAGAAGGCAAGGCGAAAGAAATGCCAGCCAATTACTACCATAACAAGATGGATGAGAAATCGCACATCGCCAAGTCCACGGTGAAGAAAACCGTGCGCTACCTGCTTCCGGAGGACTGCCCCGGCATGATGTACCTGCTGCCTGCCCCTAAGTCCCCGCATGGAATTGATGTGGACCCAACCGGTGAGTATATGGTGGTGAACGGGAAATTAGCCTCCTCTCTGCCCGTATTCGCTTTCTCTAAAATGATGAAGGCCATCGAGAACAAAGACTTTGACGGTGATGTGAACGGCATACCGGTGCTGAAGTACGAGTCTGTGCTGGCAGCCGAAGTAAAGGAGCCGGGCCTCGGGCCGCTGCACACTGAGTTCGACGGCAAAGGCAACGCGTACTCCACCATGTTCGTGTCTTCTGAAGTAGTGAAATGGAGCCTCGAGGACTTCCAGGTAAAAGACAGGATGCCCGTGTTCTACTCTCCAGGCCACCTGATGATCCCGGGCGGCGACACCCGCGAGCCCTATGGCAAATATATGGTGGTGATGAACAAGATCACCAAAGACCGCTTCCTGCCCACCGGCCCTGAGCTGATGCACTCTGCCCAGCTGATCGATATCAGCGGCGAGAAGATGAAGATGCTCCTGGACTTCCCGACTGTGGCCGAACCGCACTATGCGCAGGGTATCCGGGCCGACTTAGTGGCCCCGAACAGCGTCAAGTTCTTTAAGCTGGATGAGAACACCCACCCGGAGGCTGTGAAGAACGAGAAAGACGTGAGCGTGACCCGAAACGGCAAAACCGTGAAGGTTAACATGACCTCCATCCGAAGCCACTTTACGCCGGACAACATTGAGGGTGTGCAGGTGGGCGACACGGTGCTCTTCCACGTGACGAACCTGGAGCAGGACTGGGACGTGCCGCACGGATTCGCGGTGATGGGGGCCAACAACGCCGAAACCCTGATTATGCCGGGCGCCACCCAGACCCTGCGATGGGTGCCCAAGCAGGCGGGTATCTTCCCCTTCTACTGCACTGACTTCTGCTCTGCGCTTCACCAGGAGATGCAGGGGTACGTCAGGGTTTCACCAAGGGGATCAAAAGTGCCGATCAAGTTCTCTACCGGCGAGAAAAAGCCGGTGCCACCGGCCACGGCCTCTGTAGAGTAAAGCCTTAACGGGCAAAACAGCGGAGGCTGCCCAAGGGAAGCTTCCGCTGTTTATCTTTTATTTCACCTTAAGCTTTACAAGGATGAAAACCTACAACAAAGTGCTGATGATCATCGCAGCCTTATCGCTCGGGCTTCTGTTTCTCTTCCCGATGTGGAAGATTTACCTTACAGCCCCCCAGTATCCGGAAGGACTGGAACTGCATATATGGGTGAACAAACTCGCTGGCAGTTCCGAAAGTGTCCTTCAGAACTTCAATATCCTGAACCACTACATTGGTATGGAGCCGATACACGCCGAGTCTTTCAAAGAGCTCAGGATTATGCCGTATGTGGTCTACTTCTTTATGGCAACGGGCGTTATCATTGCCCTCATAGGCAAAAGGCGGCTGGTGCTGTACTGGGCTTCGCTGCTGATGCTTGCCGGTGCCGTGGGCATATTTGACTTTTATATGTGGCTGCACAAGTTCGGGACTAACCTGAACCCTGAGGCCCCGATCAAGGTGCCGGGCATGACCTATATACCCCCCTTGCTGGGCAGCAAGCAGCTGCTCAACTTCGAAGCGCTGTCATTGCCCGGATGGGGCAGCCTTGGGATTTTTCTGGCCGTATTGCTTGCGGGGCTGGTGTACTTCCTCAGCCGTAGGACTGCGAAGTCGGCAACTGTCAGGCACAATAATGTATTGGTATGAAAAAAGCAGTTAGTTATCTATATGCCCTGTTGCTCTTGCCTTTCCTGTTAGCCGGCTGCAAAGTGGAACCGAAGCCCATTGCCTACGGAGCCGCCAACTGCGCCCACTGCAGCATGACCTTGTCTGACAGGCGGTATGGCGCCGAGCTGGTGAACGACAAGGGCAAGCCTTACTTTTTTGACGCAGCTGAGTGCCTGGCAGCCTATATACTGGAGCAGCCGGAGCAGGGCGGGAAGGCCGCTTACTTGCTGGTAACGGATTACACGAACCCCGGCCAGCTGCTGGATGCCCGCAGCGCGCACTACCTCCGGAGCCCGGAACTGCCGAGCCCGATGGGCATGAACCTGACCGCCCTGGCAGACGCGGCCACCGCCCGAAAGATGCAGCAGGAGCACGGCGGGCAGCTGCTCACCTGGGACCAGGTTTTATTAGCCGTTCAAAAAGATGAAAAACTCCAGTAGACATTTCCCGCTGTTTATATATGCCCTGGCTTTCCTGCTGTGGGCCCCGGAGGCCTTCGGCGCGACGCTGCAGGTGTGCAGAACCTGCGCGTTTACCTCCGTGGGGCAGGCGGTGAAAAAGGCGAAGGCCGGCGACACCGTGTTAGTTAAAGGTGGTATATATAAAGAATCAGGCATAGAGATCAACAAGCCGCTAAGCCTCATCGGGCAGAACAACCCGGTGATCGACGGCAATTTCACAGGCCAGCTCATCACCGTTCTGGCCGATGATGTAACCATACAGGGGCTCACCCTGAAGAACGTTGCCACCAGCTACACCCGCGACGATGCCGCCATCCGGGTGATGGGGCGCAGCAACATCAGGATCCTCGGCAACACCATCCTGAAGACCTACTACGGCATATACCTGCAGAACTCTGAGCGGATCGAGGTGAAGGACAACGTGGTGATCGGGGAGAATGCCGATATCAATGAATCGTCCCTCGGGAACGCCATCCATATATACTACACGGACCAGGTGGAGATCAGCGGGAACGACGTGCAGGGCCACCGTGACGGCATATACCTGGAGGTGGTGAAAGACAGCCAGGTGCACCGTAACACCAGCCACCAGAATGTGCGGTACGGGTTGCATTTTATGTTCTCGGACGGCAACACGTACACCTACAATGTGTTCCGGAACAACGGGGCAGGGGTGGCCGTGATGTACACGCGCAACGTGCGGATGGAGCACAACACCTTCGAGGATAACTGGGGAGCGGCCTCTTTCGGCCTGCTCCTGAAGGAGATAAACAACAGCGTGATCTATAACAACCTGTTCCGGCGCAACACCACCGGCATCCACATGGAGAGCTCCAGCCGCCTCGATATAAAAAACAACGACTTTGAGCGAAACGGCTGGGCCATCAAGCTGATGACGACCTGCATCGAGGACACTTTCCGGCTGAACAACTTCACCGGCAACTCCTTCGACGTGAGCACCAACGGCAAATCACAGCACAACTTTTTCGAGCACAACTACTGGGAGAAGTACACGGGCTACGACCTGGACAAAGACAGGGTAGGAGACGTGCCTTACCGCCCGGTGAGCCTATACTCAATGCTGGTGGAGCGGGTGCCGCCTTCGGTGATGTTTATGCGCAGCTTTATGGTAGACCTGATGGATAACATGGAGAAAGTGCTGCCGAGTATTATACCCGAGCAGTTGGTTGATGAGCGTCCGTTAATGAAGAAGATAAATCATGATAGCGATAGAAAACTTGTGCAAGTCCTACGGCAAACTGCAGGTGCTTAAGAACATAAGCGTCCGGTTTGAAGCAGGCAAAGTCATATCCATCATCGGGCCGAACGGGGCCGGCAAAACCACCGTGAGCAAGTGCATCCTCGGCATGGTGCTGCCCGACAGCGGCGATATAAAGATGAAAGGGGAGAGCGTGCTGAACAAATACGCCTACCGCAGCCAGATCGGCTATATGCCCCAGATCGGGCGCTACCCCGAAAACATGAAGGTGCGGCAGGTAATCGGAATGGTGCGGGATATCCGGAAAGACGTCTCGGCCGTGGACGAGGAACTGATCGGCCTTTACAGGCTGGAGGATATATATGACAAGCGGATGGGGGCCTTGTCGGGCGGCACCAAGCAGAAGGTGAGCGCCGCGCTGGCCTTTATGTTCAACCCGCGGGTGCTGATACTCGATGAGCCCACCGCAGGCCTGGACCCGATCTCGGCGGAGATCCTGAAATGCAAGATCCTGAAGGAGCGCAAAAAAGGCAAGCTGATCCTGATCACGTCGCACATCATGAGCGAGGTGGAGGAAGTGGCGGACGAGGTGATGTGCCTGGTGGACGGCAGCGTGAAGTTCTACGAGACCATTGCCAGCCTGAAGAAGCAGACCAACGAGGAGCGCCTGAGCAAGGCCATCGCCAAAATCATGAACGAGGAGGACTAAGCCATGAGCAAGATCATCAAATACGTGCTCTACGACATCATCAAGAGCAAAATCATTATCGCCTATACCGTGTTTCTGCTGCTGCTCTCCATCGGGCTCTTTAACCTGGGCGGCAGCCCCGAGAAAGGTATCCTCAGTTTGCTGAACCTGATCCTGTTGACGGTGCCGCTCATCAGCATCGTGTTCGCCACCACGCACTTCTACAATTCCTATGAGTTTATAGAGCTGCTGGTAGCCCAGCCGATCAACCGCCGGAAGATATTCCTGAGTGAGTATTTTGGCGTTGCCTTCTCGCTCTCGGCGGCTTTCCTGGTGGGGGTAGGCATCCCGGTACTGCTGTTCGGAGCCAGCGTCACGGGCCTGTACCTGGTGCTGACGGGCGTCTTCATCACGTTTATTTTCGTGGCGATGGCGTTTCTGGCCTCCGTCATCACGCGCGACAAAGCCAAGGGCATCGGCATTGCGCTGCTGCTGTGGTTTTACTTCGCCCTGATATACGATGGCATTGTGCTGTTTATCCTGTACACCTTCGGAGACTACCCGCTGGAGTACGCCACGCTGGCCATGACCGCGTTCAACCCGATAGACCTGGGCCGCATCATGGTGCTGCTGAACCTGGACGTGTCGGCGCTGATGGGCTATACCGGGGCGCTGTACAAGAGCATTTTCGGAAGCCTGTGGGGCGTGGGCCTGTCGTTCGGCCTGCTGCTGCTGTGGGTGCTGCTGCCCTTGCTCAGTTCCAACCGGATATTCTCGAAGCGGGATCTGTAAGGGAGTGTACCGCCTCGCAGTTGTTTGAAGTGTAGTGTTTGGTTGTTTGGTAGAGCGCAGGGCTGTGGTCCTGCGCTCTTATTTTATAGACTGCACCTGTAGCAGGAAGGGCTGTTATTGCTCCTGGTTTATTTCCGTTGCCGACGAAACCGTGTCCACGCCAAAGTTTTCGGCAGAGTCATCTTCCATTTCCAGTTGCGGGCTGATCTCTTCTCCCGCGCCTATTTCAACACCTTCGTCTGTCATTGCCTCATCGTTGCCCGTGCCTTCAGCCTCGTTGCCGCCGTTGCCGCAGGAAAGGGCGAAGGTTCCGAGTAATATAATTAGGAGATTTCTCATAGGTCAATAAGTTTAGTTGGAAACTCTTTGAAACGCGCACAGAACCGGTTTGTTTCGGTGGTTAAGTAAGTTGCGGGATGACGTTTGGAAATGAGATCAGAGGAGAGAAAACCGCTTAAAGATTTTCCCATTATATACTGAAAGGCATTTTGCGCCGGTTCTTGCTTCACCGGTGGCCGCATTTAAAAGGAGTTGCGTGCCGGTATATTGCCAGAGGCTGGAGAACAGGCTGAAACAAATGGACCTATCTGGCAAAGCGAAGCGCCGTGACCATATATAAGATATAAGTCGCAGCGCTCCGCTTTTATAGAAAGGTTATATATGGTTATACAATAATAATGGGAGCAGGCGAATTTCATCCTTCATCCGAAGCATGCCATTCCGCAAAGGAGTTTTGTGTCTCCCAGAGCTTCAGGCTGAATAGCTGCACGCCTGTCGGCAGCAGGCTGCGGAGCCTGGTTTTAAAGTCGAGCAGCATGTTCTCGCAGGTGGGCTGGTACGGTGTGAGCAGCAGTTTATGATGCAGCTTCCGGAGTGTCGCCACCAGCTCCGGCGGGCTGTTTACGCCTAATACCAGCGCATGGTCCACGGCCTCCACGATGTGCGCCTGCACCAGTTTCTTCAGGTCCCCGAAGTCCAGCACCATGCCGTTTTTAGGATGCGCCTCATCTGCCAGCGGCGTGCCGATCACGGTGACCTGCAGCCGGTACGTATGCCCGTGAATGTTGCTGCAGGGGCCATCATACCCCTGCAGCGCATGCGCCATTTCGAAGCTGAACAGGCGCGTGAGCCTGATTTTGTTCATTGCCTTTTAAACGGCTGTTGCTTTCTGTAACCTGGCCAGCAGCAGTTCTTCCTCGGCTTCGAGCAGCTCATCCAGCATGATCACCTGTCGCTCCAGTTCATCCTTATATATGGCAGCCAGGTGCAGTTTGTAATATTGGATGCCTTCCTGCAGGTTGTCCCAGAAGCTTTGCAGGTATTTGTACTGCTTGTCGGTGAGCGTGAGGAGCTGCTCTTCCTTCTTTTTCTTCCAGTAATCCACGTACATGCGCAGCTCATTTATGAACATGTGCGGCCGGTAGGTCGTATTCAGCGCGTTGAAGCGGCCGTATATATGGTCCACCATTTCCTGCAGTTTATATATGCCTGAGAAATACGCCAGGTTTGGGCCCGGGCAAATGGTGACGGCCTTGGTGGCTGCTTTCTTGCTGGCGGTGAACACCTGCGTGCCGGCGTTGGCCAGGCCGTCGCAGAGGCACTCCTTTGCCAGAATTTTGGCCTCTTCCACCAGGTACGTCATGGCATCGAGCTGCTGGGCCTGCAGCTGCTCCAACTTGCGGCGCTGGTACTTGCGCGAGGCCGTGCAGATGGGCTCCTCGGTGAACTCGGTGTTTGACACCAGATGCTTTTTGATACAGGGGCTTCCCGGCTTGCCCTGTTCGATGCGGGTGCTTTTCAATTGCTCGCTGGAGGTGTTGCGGAGGGCGTTGAAGGGAACGCCTAATGGGGAGATCGGGCTTAGGTACAGGTCCTCTTTTCCCGCGTCTGCCAGTTGGCGCAGGGTTGCCTCGTCCACGGTGGTTGCCTCAGGCACCAGCAGGAAGGGTGTTCCCCAGCCGGTGGCATCCACGCCGTACTGCTGCAGCAGGAACTCATGCTCCTGCGCTGTGCCAATACCGCCCTGCACGGTTACGCGCTGCGCCGGTATCTCCAGCGGTACGTGAATGCCCTTGCTGGCCAGCGCAGAGCTGAACATGCTGTAGAGTTCGTTCCGCAGCGCCTCGCGGTTCTGCTTGAATTCCTCCAGTATCGGGCCGACCAGGTACCCGTCGGTGGCAAACGCGTGGCCGCCGCAGTTCAGGCCGGACTCTACCCGAAACTCCGATACCCAAAGCCCTTTCTTAGCCAGGATTTTCCCCTGCACCAGCGCCGAGCGGTAGTCGCTTACCTTGATGATGATTTTCTTCCCGAAAGCGCCTGTGGCATCCGGCAAGAAGCAGGGGAACTGTTCCATGGCACCGAACAGGCGCATGTTCATGCCGGCCGAGAACACGACGGAGCCGCGCACGGTGCTGTTGGCGAACCCGCGCAGGGCCGCCGTGGCATCCGTGAACTCCTGCGGCAGCGGCTCCCCGTTCTGGGCGTAATTGGTTTTGTCCAGCTTCGTCATGATGTTCACGTCAATACTGCCGGGCACCACCGCGGCACGGAGTTCTTGCTGCATCCGCTGCTGCTCCTGTGGATCGGCGGTGTGCAGCATCTTCGTATACAGCGCCCTGAACTGAGAGCTGTCCGGCAACAAGGTAAAGTACTTGGTCAGCTCGGAGTCGGGCGCGAACGCCTCCTCCCGCAGCCTTTGCGTTTGCAGATCCACTATTTTATCCACCATGTTCAGGCAGGCCGTCGTGCGCCTGGCACGGTAGTCTTCTTCCTTGCTCGTGATGGGCTGGTATTCGAGGTTATATTGTCGGCTATAGTACGCGCGCATCTGCTCCAGCAGGCTATCGTCGCTGAGCGAGAGAACTGACGATATGCCAAAGCGGGCAACCTTCAGCGGGGAGTCGATGGAGAAGGCCAGGCCCATTACGGGTATATGAAACGTGTGCAGTGAGTTTGATAACATGGTAAAGGTTTTTTACAAAATATGATAGATGATTCAGTGCTCGTGGTTAGTGTTTCCTTCGCTGCATTTCCTGCTCCAGCAGTTGGATTTCCCGGCCCATCTGCCCCGTGATGGCAGTGTTTTCCTCTGCTCTTCGCAGGAGGTAGGGCACAGCTGTGGCCACCTTGCCATAGGGGAGGTATTTGGAAACATGGTAGCCGGCATCCGCCAGGTTAAAAGTCAGGTTGTCGCTCATGCCGTAGAGCTGCGCAAAGTGCACGCGCTGCCGCTGCTGCTTCGTACACTCTTTCCGGATCCGCCGCGCCAGGTAGCAGGTGCTGAACTCGTTGTGCGTGGCTGCGCAGAGCTCTATCCTGTCAAGGTTCTCAAGGCAGATGTCAATGGCCTGGTTATAGCTGTGGTCTGTGTCAGACTTGCTGGTAAATACAGGCGAGGGGTAGCCGAGCTCCTTTGCACGGAGCTGTTCCTTGGCGAGGTAGGCGCCGCGCACTATCTTGAAGCCCGGTATAACGGGTTCCTTCTTAAAGCGCTCCAGGCAGTCCTGCAAGTAAGCCAGGCGGTCGGTGCGGTACATCTGCAGCGTATTGAACACGACGGCGCGCTGGTGGTTGTAACGGAGCATCATGCGCTCCACCATTGCATCGATCGGGTCCTGCAGCCAGCTTTCCTCGGCATCGACATACAGCGTGAGGCCGGCCTCCGCAACGGCTTTGCAAATGGCGTCGAGGCGAGCCTCTGTTCTGGCCAGCGCCTGCTTTTCTTCCTGCAAAAGAACACCGGCCTCCTGCATTTTCCGGAAGATGGCCTTGTGGCCGATGCCAGTCAGTTTAAGGCTGATGTAAGAGAACGCGGCGGTGTCGCGGGCCAGCTGGATGTTGTGCAGGATCTCTTCTTTCACCGCATCGAAGCCCGCCTCAGTTTTCTGCGACCCGGCGGCATAGTCCAGCACGGTGTGCACCCGCGAGGCCCTTAGTTTGGCGATAACCTGCTGCGCCTCCTGCGCCGTTTCGCCGCCGCAGAAGTGCTTATACACCGTGTTCCGGATCAGGGGCTGAATCGGCAGGCCAAGCCTGAGGGCCCACCTCGTTGCCAGCCCACCGGCCTTCGCCCAGGCGGGTTTCCCCATCATGCGGAACATCCAGTGAGCCAGTCGCAGCTCATTGTCTCTTTTAGAGGAGAAGGTTACCTGCAGGTTTTTCGGATTGAAGTACCTGGCCTTTAGTTTTAAGATAGCTGCTCTTTCCATGGTTCAGATTTATCGTTTTATACCCTCGCCCTAATTACAGCTGCTCCTGTCCGCACCAGTGAAGTGCTTCCATCTAATCAGGGTGTTGGTGATTGCCCGTCTCTTTTAATGTTCTACTGCCAGCAGCTATGGCTTTGTGGGTTGAAAGGTATAAAAAGCACAAGCCCTTATTGATGAGCATCCTCACCTGAAAAAATGACATATGTCATTGTCTGCATGCCGGTTGCAGGATCGGCTCGGGGAGAGGGAGAAGTGTTGCGGGGGAGTGATTTATATCATTTTATATATAGCCGGTTTGCCCTACACTTGCACAGACAAAAAACAAAACGATGGAGATTTTGAATACAACAGGGCACCCGCTGGTAAACCCGCTCCGGTATGATGTGTACAAAAACATAGTGGATGCGCTGGTGCAGCAGCAAAGCACAACCGGCGAAGAGCAGACAGCGGAGCGCATCGGGTTCACGAGGCTCAACCAGCAGCGCATGAAGCGGGTAGAAAAGCAGTTTTCGCTCCTGCCAGAACTGCGGGAGCAACTGCACCAGCACCAGCCCCGCTGGAACTGGCGGGTGCTGGTGGAAGCCTGGTGCGGCGACGGGGCGCAGTTGCTGCCCGCCATTGCCGCCATCGCCGCCGAAGCACCCGGCATCGAACTCACGGTGCTGCTCCGCGATGAGAACCCGCAGCTGATGGACACGTGCCTCACCAACGGCAGCCGCGCCATTCCGATACTTATTTGCGAAGACGCCGAAACCGGCGAGCGGGTATTTACATGGGGGCCTCGGCCTAAAGCCATACAGGAAAAGGCGCAGCAGTTTAAGGCCGGGAACCCGGGCGCAGACCACGAGGCGTTCGTGCTGCAACTGCACACCTGGTACGCCAAAGACCGCAGCGAAGCCCTGCAGCAGGACCTGCTGAAAAAGCTACAGCAAGTTTTTGCCGTGCGTGCCTACGAGCCGGAGTACTGCATCTAAACTGCTTTTAGCCTATATATAAATCGTGCGCTTGAACATACACACAAAACGGAGCTGGCTGCTGGTGGCGCTGGGCAACCTGGTGGTGGTGGCCTTTCTGGGGCTGCTGCTGCGCTGGATGTTCGTGGCGCCGGTGAGTGGCCTGAACTACAAATACCTGCTGCACGGCCACTCGCATGTGGCGCTGCTGGGGTGGCTGTATACCGCTGTGTTTGTGGCGCTGCTGGCGGCTTACCTGCCATCCGCTTACCAGGAAAAGAGAACCTACACCTGGCAGTTCTGGCTGTCGCAGGGGGCGGTGCTGGGCATGCTGCTCAGCTTTCCGGTGCAGGGGTATGGCCTGTTTTCCATCTTTTTTTCCACGGCGCACCTGCTGCTGAGTTACTGGTTTATATACCAGTTTCTGAAGGATGCCAGAAGTGCCGGGGTAAGCAATGGGAAGCACGGGCTGTCGTTGCGGTTTGTGAAGGCGGCGCTGTTTTTCCTGGCGCTCTCGTCGCTGGGGCCGTGGGCGATGGGGCCGATAATGGCTACCGGGCACAGCGGCAGCGAGATTTATTTCAACGCGATTTATTTTTACCTGCACTTCCAGTACAACGGCTGGTTCACGTTTGCGGTGCTGGGGCTGTTATTCTGGCTGCTCGAGCACCATCATATATCCTTCAACCGGATATATGGCCGCCTCTTTTTCAGGCTGATGTGCTGGGCCTGCCTGCCGGCTTACCTGCTCTCGGTGCTCTGGACAAAACCGGCTGCCGTTATATATGCCGTCAGCGGTGTGGCCGCATTGGTGCAGGTGGTGGCGCTGGGCCTGTTGCTGGCGGTGCTGTGGCCTGTTCGCCAGCAGTTGCTGAATTTATTCAGCGGTTGGAGCCGGGGCGTTTTTATGCTGGCCACGCTGGCGTTCGTGCTGAAGACCCTGATGCAGTTCTCCACCGCCATCCCCTATATGGCGGACCTGGCCTACAAGCTGCGCTTTTTCATCATCGGGTACCTGCACCTGGTGCTCATCGGGTTCGTGAGCTTTTTCCTGTTTGCCTTCTTCGTGCAACTGGGCTGGCTGAGTTTCCGGGGAAGCCTGAGCCGGTGGGGAATCGGCGTGTTTATTGCCGCTTTTGTGGCCAGCGAAGCACTGCTGTTCCTCCAGGGGATTCTCTACTGGGCCGGGGCAGGCGCCATACCTGCCTACAATGAGATTCTTTTCTGGGTAAGCGTGTTCCTGCCGATGGGAGTCCTGCTGTTCTTCGTCTCGCAAATTCGTGAAAGAAGCCGTGTGCAGCAGCATCTAAAGACAGAGAAATATCTGCAGCAGGCGGCGTAGTATAGAATGCAAACAACAGAAAAGGCCCGGTATATATGCCGGACCTTTTATAAATTGGTATGTTTTTTCATTTCTTCTGTGTCCAGTTGTTTAGAAGAATGAAACACGGTGATGATGTCAATGCGTTCTTCAGAAACTATTTTGTAAATCAGCCTGTAGTTGCCAATGATGATTTCCCGAAGGGTTTGGATCTGTGTTTCAGGTACTATTCTCCCGCTTAAAGGAAACTGAACAATCTGTCTGGCGGAAGTTCGTATTCGCTGAATAGTAATCCTGGCATATGTAGCGGAGTCTTTCCTGATGAATTCTGCAATGTTTGTAAGGTCAGCAACTGCCAGGTCAGTCCAGTTTAATTGAGCCATTCGGGAAGCTTTCGGTCTAGTTCTTCGTCGGGTGTGATTTCTTCGTTTTTACTTTGCTGAAGCCCCGTTTCTATTTTGTCCAGCAGCAGGATACGGTCTATTATTTCGTCGACCGTAAACTCATTGGGCAGCTGCTTTATCGATTCTAAAAGCCTTTCTTTCGTTACCATTCCTGTTTAGTTTGTACAATCAAATATAACGGTTTAAGGCCAGAAATGGGTTGCGTTTTTGTCTCTTATGAACGAAACAGCTCAACTCCGAACATCACCAGCAGCACCAGCTTCAGCAACTCGGCGCCTATATAATAAACATGCAGCGAGGAGCGCGAAACCTTGGCACCCGAGATGATCAGCTCCGCGCGCTTGCTCATGGCGGGCAGCAGCCAGATGGTTTGCAGCAGCAACAGCACCGGAACCAGCAGGAACACAGGAGACAGGCTGTGATAGCTGCCACCATATATAAGCAAGAATACAGAAGCCAGCGCAAAACCCCACTCTACTTTGTTTAGGGCGCTGAAGATGAGGCGGCCGATGCTCAGGCCAACGGGCAGCGTCACGCCGGGGGCGCGGAACTTCAGCCAGGCCTCCATAAAGCTGATGGCGCAGACGAATCCTGCCCATACAAACGCGATGCCGATAAGGGGCTGTGCGTAAGTCATCCTTCGTTTCTTCGGTTACAGAATAGTGTTCTTGTTCTTTTGGTAAAGCGCGATTTTGCCAGCGAACATCTCGGCCATGCGCGCCGCGCGCCACTTGGCCTCTGTCGCTTTGCTGCCAGTAAAAAGCTCATCCACTGTTGTGTAGAAAATGCTGAGCCATTTTTCAAAATGCTCCCCGCTCACGGGCAGTGTGATATGCTTCGCACCGGGACTTCCCTGGTACGTGAGCTCTCCCAGCAGCACCGTTTGCCAGAACCGGTACATGATATCCAGGTGGCGTGCCCAGTTGTCTTTGATGCGTTCCTCGAAAATGGGTCCCAGCAGGGCGTCCGCCCGCACCCGTGTGTAAAACAGGTCCACCAGTTGCCTGATGTCCCCTAAGGTCAGTATGTCTTTGTTCTCGGTCATGTTAAGTAATGTAAAAGTTTATTGTCTGAAGCAGGATTTACAGGATGCCTGGATGTCCATGATTTATCTATTGCACATGTAGGAACAAATCCTGCGAATCATAAAATCCCGTAAATCCTGCTTCAGACGATTTTAACTACATCCTAAACTGTTGCCGCAGTTCAGGCATTTGTAGCAGGTGCCGGAGCGGATGGTGATATGGCCGCAGACGTTGCAGATGGGGGCGTCGCCCATCATGCTGGCCAGCACCTGCTGCGTCTGTTCCATCAGCACCGTTTTGCTCTGCGTCACCACCTGATACGTTTTGCCGTTCGTGGCTGGCATGTCCGGCTTCGTTTCCTGCGGCGCAACTGCCGTGTCCCTGTCTGTCTCTTTGTCCTGCTGTTGCACGTGCACCAGGTCGGTGCGGTTCAGGTACTCGTAGCCCAGCAGCCGGAAGATATAGTCGAACACCGAGGTGGCCGATTTGATGTTCGGGTGCTCCACGCGGCCCGCCGGCTCGAAGCGGGTGAAGGTAAAGCGGTTCACAAACTCCTCCAGCGGCACCCCGTACTGCAAGCCCAGCGACACCGAAATGGCAAAGCAGTTGAGGATGGAGCGGAACGAGGCACCCTCCTTGTACATATCGATAAAGATTTCCCCAAGCGTGCCATCCGTGTAATCCCCAGTGCGGACGTACACGGTGTGGCCGTCTATTTTGGCCTTCTGCGTAAACCCTCTGCGCTTGTCCGGCAGTTTGCGGCGCTCCACCATCGCCGTCAGCTGTTGGCGGAATTTCGGCTGTGCCGCATCGGACAGGATGGCCTGTGCCGCCCTGAGCACCTGCTCAGCGTTATAGGTGGCCTCTTTCGTGCCGGGTGAAGGCGCTGCCGTATCGGGCGCTTCGGCAGGCGTCTCTTCCTTCTCCGTGCGGCTGCTTTTGGAAGTGAGCGGTTGGGAGAGCTTGCTGCCATCGCGGTAGAGCGAGCAGGCTTTCAGGCCCAGTTCCCACGACAACTCATAGCAGCGCGCCACCTCGGCCACGGTCGTTTCGTTGGGCAGGTTGATGGTTTTCGAGATCGCGCCGGAGATAAACGGCTGCACCGCCGCCATCATCAGGATATGCCCTTCCGCCTTGATGAAGCGGGTGCCTTTGTTCCCGCAGCGGTTGGCACAGTCGAATACCGGGTAGTGTTCTGCTTTGAGGTGCGGTGCTCCCTCCACGGTCATGGTGCCGCAGGCGTAGTCGTTTGCCTCCTCCACCTGCTGCGGGGTGTAGCCCATGCTGCGCAGCAGGTTAAAGCCCGGCTGCTGGTACTGTGCCGGCGCGTAGCCAAGGCGCTGCAGGCAATCCTCCCCGAGTATATGTACATTGAACAGGGCGGTGATATTGTAGGCGGTAGGCAGGGCGGCTTCCAGTTTATGTATATCCTCTGGCAACAGGCCTTTAGCCAGCAGCGCCTCCGGGTAAAGGTGCGGTGCGCCTTTCAGGGTGCCGTGGCCTTTGGCGTAGTTCACGATGGCCTGCACCTGCTCGGGAAGATAGCCCAGCTGCTGCAGCGCCGCCGGGATGGACTGGTTGATGATTTTGAAATAGCCGCCGCCCGAAAGCTTCTTGTACTTCACCAGCGCAAAGTCGGGCTCCACGCCAGTCGTGTCACAGTCCATCAGCAACCCGATGGTGCCGGTGGGGGCGATGACGGTGGCCTGGGCGTTGCGGTAGCCATATGCCTCGCCCTGCTCCAGGGCCGTATCCCAGGCCTGCTGCGCCGCCTGCAGCAGTTGCGGCGGGCACAGTTCCTGATCCAGGCCGTGCGGTTTGATGCTTAGCCCCTCATATGCCTCCTGCTGGTTGTAGGTGGCGTAGCGGTGGTTGCGCATCACGCGCAGCATGGCCTCCTTGTTCTGTTCGTATTTTGAAAATGCACCCAAGACAGCGGCCATCTCAGCGGACGTGCGGTAGGCGGTGCCGGTCATGAGGGAGGTGATGCCGGCCGACACGGCGCGGGCCGCGTCGCTGTCGTAAGGCAGGCCCTGCACCATCAGCAGCGCCCCCAGGTTGGCATAGCCGAGGCCGATGGTGCGGTAATCGTACGAGCGCTGCGCCACCGCTTCGGACGGGAACTGCGCCATCAGCACCGAAATCTCCAGCACCACCGTCCAGAGGCGGCAGGCGTGGCGGAAGGCGGCGATGTCAAATTCCTGTTGCTCCTGATCAAAAAACTTAAACAGGTTAAGGGAGGCCAGGTTGCAGGCGGTGTCGTCGAGGAACATATACTCCGAACAGGGGTTGGAGGCTTTTATCTTTCCCCCGGCCGGGCACGTGTGCCACTCGTTGATGGTGGTGTCGAACTGCACGCCTGGGTCAGCGCAGGCCCAGGCGGCCTCTGCCACCTGCTGCCATATATGGCGGGCAGGTACGGATTTGAGCACGCGCCCATCGGTGCGTGCCGTCAGGTGCCAGTCGGAGTTGGTGTGCAGGGCCTCAAAAAAAGCGTTCGGTACCCGCACCGAGTTATTCGAGTTCTGGCCGGAAGCCGTCTGGTAGGCCTCACCTTCATACTCGGCGGAGTAGCCGGCGGCAATCAGGGCCGCTACTTTTTTCTCCTCCTCCTTTTTCCAGTTGATGAACGCCTCGATCTCCGGGTGGTCCAGGTCGAGACACACCATTTTGGCGGCCCTGCGCGTGGTGCCGCCCGACTTAATAGCCCCGGCTGCCCGGTCGCCCACTTTCAGGAAAGACATCAGGCCGGAGGAGGTGCCCCCGCCGGAGAGGGGTTCGTCTTTGCCCCGGATGGCCGAGAAGTTGGTGCCCACCCCGGAACCGAACTTGAAGATTCGCGCCTCCTGCACCAGCAGGTCCATCAGGCCGCCTTTCTGGGCAAGGTCGTCGTGCACCGACAGGATAAAGCAGGCGTGCGGCTGCGGCCGGCCAAAAGCGGATTCCGATTCTTTCAGCGCACCTGTTTCGGGCTCCACATAAAAGTGCCCTTGCGCTTTCCCCGTAATGCCATAAGACTCAAAGAGCCCCGTGTTGAACCATTGCGGCGAGTTAGGGGCGGCGTACTGGCCCAGCAGCATATACACCAGCTCGTCGTAAAACACCTGCGCATCCTCCTCCGCCTTAAAGTAACCGTAGCGGCTGCCCCAGGCCCGCCAGCAGTTGGCCAGCCGGTGCACCACCTGCTTCACCGACCGCTCGGCCCCCTTGCTGCCGTCGGGCTGCGGCACGCCGGCGCGGCGCAGGTACTTCTGGGCCAGGATGTCTGTCGCAATCTGCGACCACTGCAGCGGCACCTCCACGTCTTTTATCTCGGCCACCACATGGCCGGTGGGGGTGCGGATGGTGGAGGAGCGGGGTTCGTATCGGAACATGTCGAAGGGGCTTTGCGCCGCCGTCGTGAAGTGCCGGGCAAAGGAGAGGCCAGCGTGCTTGCTGTTGGTTTTTTTCATGAGCGTTCTATGTGTTGATGGTATATAAATCGGTGTCAGGTACCCTGGCTGCGCCGCAGCCAGGGTGACAGAACTGCAAAAAAGGCAGCAGCCGAATGCGAATAAAGCTAAGCCCAACAGCCCCCGCGGCGCATGACCGAAGTCATTTTGAGTGATGACATCAGTCATTTTAAGTTTACGCGAAGTGGCATAAACTTGTACATCGAATCAGCGGCCCGGCATGCCAAACCGGTGTGCCGCCTGCTGCGGATATTGATTGGAAACATCTCCGTCAAAACCTGGGGTAAATATAAGACGTATAGTAAAATAATAAAATACCTTTATATCTTTTATTTTAGATAATCATATTTTACCTTTATCCCGATATCAAAACCATACTAATCATATATCATATGGAAGCCACACAAAACATAGAAGTACTGGATGTCACCATCATCGCACCACGCCTGAAGCACCCGACTATTTTTGAGAAGTTCGATGCGCTACGGGGAGGGGAGGCCTTTATCATCCACAACGACCACGATCCGAAGCCGCTGTACTACCAGTTGCTGGGCGAGCGCGGCAACACCTTTACGTGGGAGTACCTGCTGCAGGGCCCTGAGATTTGGGAAGTGAAAATAAGCAAGCTGGCCCCTGCCGAGGGCGACACCGTGGGCGAACTGGTGGCCAAGGATTTCCGCAAGGCGCAGGTGTTCAAAAAGTACGGCATCGACTTCTGCTGCGGCGGCAAGAAATCGGTGGCCCAGGTATGTGAGGAGAAGGGCCTCGACCCACAGGTGCTGGAAACAGAGCTGGAGGCCAGTACCGCAGCCGCTACCCGCGAAACAGATTACGGCAGCTGGGAGCCTGGTTTCCTGGCCGATTACATTGTGAACATGCACCACAAGTATGTGCGCGAAGCCATTCCGGCCTTATATGAATACACGTCCAAGATTGCCCGCGTGCACGGGGAGCGGCATCCGGAGCTGCTGGAGGTAGCAAAGCATTTTGTGAATGTCGCCAACGAACTGGAGGCCCATATGCCGAAAGAAGAGCGCGTGCTGTTCCCTTACATCAAGCAGCTGACTGAGGCGAAAAAGCACAACGTTGCGCTGGACAAGCCCGCCTTTGGCACTATCCAGAACCCCATCAACATGATGGAGATGGAGCATGAAGCAGCCGGAGACGAGCTGGAGGCTATCCGCACGCTAACCAACAATTTTGAGCTGCCGGACGATGCCTGCGCCACTTACACGGTTGCCTTCAAAAAGCTGCAGGAATTTGAGGAGGACCTGCACCGCCACATCCACCTCGAGAATAACATCCTGTTCCCGAAAGCGCTGGAGCTGGAAAAAGAAGTCCTGAAATAACAACTGGGGCAGGCAGCCCTGCGGCTGGCCTCCCTTATTTTTCAAATTAAAGGGGGGAAGACCCCGCTACCGTCATGGAAAACGCAACGAAACCCCAAAAGAGAGACAAAAGCCTGATTCCACTGTCCAGGGAGCACCACTTTGGCCTGCTGTTCTGCTGGAAACTGCGCCAGGGGCTGAAGAACGGTGCCGACCTGGAGGTGATGCGCGCGTATGTGCGCTACTTCTGGAAAAGCATCCTGCAGCCGCACTGCGAGGAAGAGGAATGGGTGATGCGCCGCCTGCTCCCGAAAAACAACTACATGCGCCTGCGCCTGGAGGAGGAACACCGCCTGCTGCAGGCACTGATTGAACTGGTGGAGGAGGGAAGCCCGATGAACAGGGACCTGTTCAAGGTGCTGGAACAGGACCTGGTGGACCACGTGCGCTGGGAAGAGCGGGAGCTGTTCCCGTACCTGCAGGCCGAGGTGCAGCCCGACGAGTTGGAGCTGACCGGTAAGGTACTGGAGCACCGGCACACCGTGCACACCGACGATTTCACACCCGAGTTCTGGGTTAAATCAGCCAAAGCCAAGTAGCCATGGACATAGCGGCCACTACCAAAATTTCCTCCCTTATCAAGGAAAACCCGGATGCCGTGGAGGCCATCGCCTCCATCAGCAGTCATTTTGAGAAGCTGCGCAACCCGCTGCTCCGCAAGCTGCTGGCCTCGCGGGTAACCATCGCCGATGCCGCCCGCATTGGCGGTTGTAAGGTGGAGGCTTTCTATGAGAAGCTGGCCCCACTGGGCTTCACCGTCAGCAGCAGCCAGGGAAGCACACGGGCACTCACCGCTGAGGCTGGCCCCAGGCCTGCCGCACTGGCGCAGTTGCCTCCGGAGAACATCATCACGCTGGATGTGCGGGAGGCTATCGCTGCCGGCCATGATCCTTTCCAGCGAATCATGGGCGCGGTGCAGAAACTCAACAGTACCAATGCGCTGCTGCTTGTGAACACTTTTGAGCCGACGCCGCTTTTCGCTATCCTCGCCAAAAAAGGGTACGCTGCCTACGCCGAGGTGCAGGGGCCGGACCTGGTGCATACGTACTTCTGGCTAAGCGGCGGGGGAGAGGCGACGCCTTCGGAAACCAAGGCCCCGAATAGGGACTTTGAGCAATTGCTGCACCGGTTCGGCAACAGCAAGGTCCGGAGCATTGATGTGCGCCACCTGGAGATGCCGCAGCCGATGGTTACCATCCTGGGCGAGCTGGAGCAGATGCCGCCGGGCGAGGCCCTGTATGTGACGCACCGAAGGGTGCCGCAGTTCCTGCTGCCGCAGTTGGAGGAACGCGGCTTTACCCACGCCATCCGGGAGGTCGGCCCTGCGGAAGTTCACTTACTTATATATAAAGCGACGTAGCCATGCGTACCGCCACCGTCTCTAACTCACCGGGCAAATGGGTCGTGCTGCCGCATTATGCGTTTGCCGCCCTGGCTTTTGTGGCCCTGAGCGTGCTGCTGCTCATCTCCACCGATGCCTTCGGCGGGCACTACTTTCACCCGAAGCTGCTGACCCTGACGCACGTGGCAGTGCTAGGCTGGGCGACCATGCTCATATTCGGGGCGCTGTACCAGTTGCTGCCCGTGGTGCTGGAGGGGAGGCTTTACTCCGAGCGGCTCGCCATATATACGTTTGGCCTGCTGGGCACCGGCACCATCCTGCTGGCCTATGCGTTCTGGCATTTCGAGGTGGGCTGGGTGATGCACCTTGCCGCCTGTTGCCTGTTTCTTTCTTTCCTGCTGTTCACCATCAACGTGCTCCAGACGGCCCGGCAGGCGCCAAAATGGACGATAGAGGCTGATTTTATCGTGACCTCGGCCATCTGGCTGCTCATGACGGGCCTCGTGGGGCTGCTGATGGCCATTAACTTTTCGGTGCCTTTTCTGCCGGAGGACCACGTGCATTACCTGAAGCTGCACGCGCATATGGGCATGGCCGGCTGGTTCCTGCTGCTGATCATCGGCGTCGGCTCCAAGCTGATCCCGATGTTTTTGCTCGCGCATGTGAAAGAGACAAAGAAGCTGCACTGGGCATATAACCTGATTAACGGGGGGCTGGTGCTGTTCGTCTTCGACCACATGGTGCTGCGGATGGGGCTGCTGGCGTTGTGTGCCGCGCTGGTGGCAGGAGGCGTTGTGCTGTTCCTGCTATATGTTCAGGCGGCCAGGAAGGCGGCCCTGCGGAAAGACACTGACCTGGGTATGACACAGACGTTTGTGGCACTGGGCCTGCTCGTGCTGCCCCTGGTGCTGGTATTCGTGGTGAGCGGCAGCGGCCTGCGTGTGGCGCCGCAACTGATGGCCGCTGTCTACCTGGTATATGGCATCACCGTTTTCCTGGGGTTCGTGACCGCGCTTATCCTGGGGCAAACATTCAAGACACTCCCTTTCATCGTGTGGATGCATGCGTACGAAGACCATGTGGGGCGCTTTAAAACGCCGCTCCCAAAAGACCTTTACAGCCACGCGCTCCAGCGCTGGCAGAACATCAACTACCTCCTCGGCCTCCTGCTGCTGGTGGCGGGGGTGCTGCTGCGGCAACAGGAAATTATCCTGGCCGGGGCCATTGCCTTCACCATAACGGCTGTTTTATATATGATAAACGTGTTCAGCCTGCTGCTGCACAGAGTACATGACCTTAAACCCTTCTCTTATGGAAACGCAAGCGCCTGACATTGGCCACGAGGCGTTCGAAACGCTGAAGTACATCATCGACCCCGAAATCGGGATAAATATCGTAGACCTCGGGCTGGTATATAAAGTAAGCCTTGAGCAGGAGCAGCTCACGGTAGAACTTACCCTCACCACCCCCGGCTGCCCCATGAGCAGCACTATCGTGAAAGCAGCGGAGCAGGTGCTCATCAAGCGCTTCCCTGACCTGGATGTGGCGGTGGAACTGGTCTGGTCGCCGCCCTGGTCTGTTGATATGATTTCGGAGGAAGGGGAGCGCCAGTTGGGAAGGATATAGTAACTTTGCAGCCGTTTTAGTGTTAGACGTTTAGAGACTCTGAACCCATGTTATCGAAGACAACAGAATATGCTATGCGTGCCGTGGTGTACATCGCGCTGAGCGATGCCCAGGGCAATAAAGTGGGGATAAAGGAAATTGCCAAGGAACTGGAACTTCCGGCCCATTTCATGGGCAAGATCCTGCAGGACCTGGTGCGCAAGGGCGTTATCTCTTCCTCTAAAGGGCCGGGCGGCGGATTCTTCCTGCACCGGTCGGCCAGCGACATCAGAGTGATAGAGGTGGTGCAGGTGATTGATGGGCTGGAGGCATTCAGGAGGTGCGGCATGGGCATGAAGGAGTGCTCTGATAAGCACCCCTGCCCCCTGCACAACGAAATCAAGGCCTACCGCGACCAGCTGCTGAAGGTGCTCAGTTCCAGGACCATCCAGGATCTGGTGAATGGCATCAGCTCCGGGGAATACTTTATTACCAACGTACACGAGGCAGCGCCGAAAGCATAGCCTACTTTTGCTGCTTTATCTATACCGCCCCGATATGCTGCGCGCCTGTACGTGCAGCATATCGGGGCGCTTCTCCTCTCCGTATATCCTTCAGCTTACCAAGAAATTTCCTGCTGCGCCAGTCTGGTAGGGATGCCGGCCCGGCGGCAGCCGAGGTGTTCCCCTTCATCTCCGGCAATACACATCCCCAAGCTGTTCTTTGCCGGTGGCACGTGACGGAATACTGCAGGATAAAATCCCTGTTTGCCTTCAAATGTTAACAAAAGCCTTTTCTGGAAGCATTGATTTCCCTTTAAAATCCTTACCTTGTAAATCCGAATGTCTCTTATTTTCGCTGTTTCGGATACAATGCGCTTCTGTGGCGTTCCCGGACCTATATAAACAGTAGCAGCTATGCGGTTGTTGAAAGCCATATCCCTTATACTCCTCACTTTTGTGATTTCCTGCGGCAAGCCAGCCGAAGAGAAAGCGATCACCATTGGCTTTTCGCAGTGCACGGAAGGCGATGCCTGGCGCAAAGCCATGCACCGGGAAATGGAGCGGGAGGTGTCGTTTCACCCGGAGATAGACCTGCAGATAAAAGACGCCAAGAACAGCAGCGCCCGGCAGGTAGCGCATATCAGAGAATTTATAGACCAGGGGGTTGACCTGCTCATCGTTTCCCCGAATGAGGCCGAGCCCATTACGCCGGTGGTGGAGGAAGCCTTCGAAAAAGGCATCCCGGTGATCGTGGTGGATAGGAAGACCAGTTCCTCCAGCTACACCGCCTATGTGGGGGCTAACAACTACCAGATCGGGAAGCTGGCGGGAGAGTATATCGCCGAGATGCTGAACGGGGAGGGGGAAATCATAGAAGTGTGGGGCCTGACAGGCTCTACGCCGGCCATCGAGCGGCACAGGGGCTTCCTGGAAGGCATCGCTGCCTACCCGGGGGTAGAGGTTGTGGCGGATGTAAAGGGGGAATGGGAAAAGGAGATCGCCAAAGCCCGTTTCCCGGAGGCCTTCCACGCCAATCCGGGCATCGACCTGGTGCTCGCCCACAACGATGTGATGGCGCTGGGGGCCTATGAGAGCATAAAGGGCCAGGCCAGGCAAAAGGATTTGAAGTTTGTCGGCTTTGATGGCCTGGGAGGCCCCAACGGGGGGCTGCAGTTTGTCGAGGACGGCATCCTGGACGCCACCTTTCTCTACCCTACCGGTGGGGAGGAAATCATCCAGCTGGCCTATAATATCCTGCACAACCGGCCGTACGAGAAGGAGAACATCCTCAACACGACGGTGATCGACGATCGGAACGTGCATATCATGAAGCAGCAGTCCGACAAGATCCTGATCCAGGAGCAAAGCATTGAGCGACAGCAACACAGGATATACGAGCAGATCGAGCTATATAACAACCAGCAGGGGCTGCTGTACATCCTGTCGGCCAGCTTGGTCGTTATCATTGTGTTAGGCGCGCTGGCCCTGCAGGCCCTGCGGCTGAAGCAGGAGGCCAACAGGGCCCTGCTCCTCAAGCACCAGGAGGTGGTGAACCAGCGGAATGAAGTGGCGCTGATGGCCAAAAAAGCCGATAAAGCCAACGAGGCCAAATTGAAGTTCTTCACCAACATCTCCCACGAGTTCCGCACGCCGCTCACTCTGATTCTGGGCCCGGTGGAGGATGCGCTGCAAAGCAATATTCCTGCTGATTTAAAGATAGACATGCTGTTGGTAAAGCAGAATGCTACCCGTTTGCTGCGGCTGGTGAACCAGCTGATGGACTTCCGTAAGGTCGAGAACAAGAAAATGAAGCTTCAGGCGTCCGAAAGAGACATTGTCCGGTTCGTGAAAGAAGTGGCTTCTTCCTTCGACAGGCTTGCCAAAAAGCGCAACATCAGCTTTAAAGTGCAGACTGACCTGAAAGAACTGCAGGTGTTCTTTGACGCCGACAAGCTCGACAAGGTGCTGTTCAACCTCCTCTCCAATGCCTTCAAGTTCACAAAAGACGGCGGGAAAGTAACGCTGGGCCTGCGCCTGTCCGATACCTACGACAGTGTGGTTGTTTCGGTGGAGGACAACGGCAAGGGCATGTCTGCGGTGCAGGCGGAGCATGCGTTCGACCGGTTTTACTCCGGGGACACCTCCGGCAGCCTCAGCACCGGTTTGGGGCTGGCGCTTTCAAGGGAGTATATGAAACTGCACAAGGGCACGATTGCCGTCGAGAGTGAGGAAAAACGGGGAACGAAGTTTATGATCGTGCTGCCGTTGGGAAGCGGGCACCTCTCCGAGGACGAGATCGTGGCTGACCCCGGCGCATACGCGCCGCCACTGGCCCCTGGTGTGGCGGACACGGACGAGGATCTCTACGGCGAGCCTTACCTGGCGGGGGAGGGGGCGAAACTGAAAGAGCACACCATCCTGCTGATAGAAGACAACAAACAGCTTCGGGAGTTCCTGAAAAAGCGCCTGGAGCGGGAATTTAACGTGGTGGAGGCACCGCACGGGGTGTTCGGCCTGAACCAGGCCTTCGAAACGGTGCCGGACCTGATCCTCAGCGATGTGATGCTGCCCGGGCAAAGCGGCCTGGAGATCACCTCCATCCTGAAAAATGACCTGCGCACCTCGCATATCCCGGTTATTCTGCTGACAGCCAAAGACGCCATGGAGCAAAAGATAGAAGGGGTGCAATCCGGGGCTGATTTATATATAACCAAGCCCTTCAGCTCCCTGTACCTCCTGGAAAGAGTGAAGGGCCTGCTCAAAAACAGGGCGCTGCTGAAAGAGCACTACAGCAGCGAAGTGGCGGTGGATACAAAGGCAGCCCCAACGCCGCCAAAGCAACTGGACAAGAAGTTCCTGAACGAGGTGATGGCGGTGGTTGAGAAAAACCTTTCCAACCCCAACCTGAACGCCAACAGCATCGCCCATGACCTGGGCATGTCGCGGGTGCAGGTTTACCGCAAGCTGAAGGCCCTGCTGGGATACTCCGTGAACGACTATGTGGTAAACGCCCGGCTGAAGAAAGCCCGGCACCTGTTGCTGCACACCGACAAGAACATATCTGAGATCGCCTACGAGGTAGGTTTCTCTTCCCCCGCCTACTTTTCCACCGCCTTTAAGAATCATTTCGACAGGAGCCCTTCTGATTTTAAGGCGGACCGCTCCTTGAAAGAGCCAAGCGTATAGCCACAGCCGATTAAGGTTAGCAAAAGTTTCCGGCATACCAACCACCAGCCTTTCCGCATACTTCCCTTTGTAACCGGGGTTGATCTTATCGTTACGTCTATCCCATAGAAAACCTTTCCCTGCTCTCTCAGCTGGTATGCCTGCCGGTTGAAACACCACTGGCAGGAGTATGTTCTATCCTCTGTATACACGCAGCCTGTTCCCGTTTCTTTACTTCTGAAAAAAAGCCAAACACCTTTCCCTCCAAGTATAGGATAGTATACACAGGTGCTCAATGCCTGCCGCTTGCCTGCTGCTATGGCAGGGAATACAAGTGAGTGGATACTCATTTATGTAATAGGCGCCCGCCTTGCCGCAGCATAGCCAGTCAAAAAAGGGATATGTTGCTGCTATATGATACAATTTTGAAACAATGATACAAATTCGAAAGACCTCCATAGGGGAAAAAACCTTTTTTCTGGTGCATTTAACCGTCCTGGCGGCGCCTGCTGCTGCTTTTAGTGACTGGTTACTCAATTGGTCAGAAATCAAAACATATTGAAACGATCCTGAAATCCGCGCCAGCTGTTTGCCGCTACATTTGAAGAAAAACAAGCAGCTATGAACAGTAGGAAAATTTTATTTTGGTCGGTGACCGTGGCGATGGGGGGCTTCTTATTCGGCTTCGACACTGCCGTTATCTCCGGAGCTGAGCAATCCATTCAGGCGGTCTGGCAGTTAGATGTGTTTCAGCACGGGCTCACAGTTTCCATTGCGCTTATAGGTACCGTTCTCGGTGCCTTGTTCGGCGGGTTCCCCTCCGACAGGATCGGCAGGAAGAGCACCCTTTTCTGGATCGGGGTGCTTTACCTCGTGTCCGCTGCCGGGTCTGCCCTGGCCCCCGACTGGTACTCCTTTCTCTTCTTCCGGTTTATTGGCGGTCTGGGCGTTGGGGCCTCTTCCGTGGCGGCTCCGATGTATATAAGTGAAATTGCCCCTGCCAAAGACAGGGGTAAGATGGTGGCCATGTTCCAGTTCAATGTGGTATTCGGAATCTTGGTCGCTTTTCTATCAAACTACCTGCTGCAGGATATAGGCGGTAACGCCTGGCGCTGGATGCTCGGCGTGGAATCTTTTCCGGCCATAATTTTTGTCGGGCTGGTGCTGCTGGTGCCGGAGAGCCCGCGCTGGCTCATCGTGAAGCGGGGAGCGGTAGAAGCGGCAAGAGCAGTCCTCCACCAGATTGACCCTTCCACGGCTGACGCTGAACTGTCCGCCATCCTCGCATCCAGGGACAAGGATGAAAGGAGGAGCATTAAGGATTCGCTCTTCTCCAGGCAGCACAGTTTCCCGGTGATGCTGGCAGTTGTTTTCGCAGTTTTCAACCAGGTGTCCGGGATCAACGCGATCATATACTATGCCCCGCGAATTTTCGAAATGACAGGCCTTGGCAAAGACGCCTCCCTGCTTTCCTCCGCGGGTATTGGTCTGATCAACCTGATCTTCACGCTCATCGGCCTGAACCTCATTGACCGTGTGGGCCGCAGGGTACTGATGCTCATCGGCTCCATCGGCCTGATTGTTACCCTGGGCATGGTGTCGTGGGCCTTTTACACCGAAAGCTTCAACGGTATCCTGGTGCCGCTCTGCCTGTTCGGCTACATCGCCTTCTTCGCCTTCTCCCAGGGAGCGGTGATCTGGGTGTTTATTTCAGAGATTTTCCCGAACAGCGTCCGGGCGAGCGGCCAGGCGCTGGGCAGCTTCACCCACTGGTTTATGGCCGCGGTGATCGCTTTCGCCTTCCCCTACATCGCCACCACGCTGGGCGGCGGAAACACCTTCCTGATTTTCGCGGGCATGATGGTGCTGCAGCTGCTCTTTGTCTGGAAAATCATGCCCGAGACAAAAGGCATATCGCTGGAAGACATAGGGGAGAAAGTAGAGTCTTTGGATGCAATCGAGAAAGTAACCCTCACTAAAACCCACTAACCATGACAAAGCCACAGATTATATGCTTCGGAGAAGTGCTTTGGGATATCCTCCCGAGCGGAAAGATGCCCGGCGGCGCACCCATGAATGTCGCCATCCATTTATCCTACAACAACTTCTCGCCCCTCGTCATCAGCCGGGTGGGCAGCGACGACCTGGGGAAGGAGCTGCTGAGTTTCCTGCGGGAGAAGAACCTTTCCACGGAGTGGATTCAGGTGGGCGAGACGCACCTGACGGGGGTTGTGAAGGCGAACATCTCCGACAAGAACGAGGTGACCTACAAGATCGTGGAACCCGTTGCCTGGGATTATATACAGTTTGACGCACAGGTGGCGGACCTGGTGGCGGCGAGCGATGTTTTTATATATGGCAGCCTGGCCGCCCGAAACCCTACCACCCGCCAAACGCTGCTGCGCTACCTGAAACTGGCCAGGTTCAAGGTGCTGGACGTGAACCTGCGGCCGCCTTACTACAACCAGGAGCGCATACAGGAACTGCTGCAGTATGCGGACGTGGCTAAGATGAATCACCAGGAGCTGGAGGAAATCTCCGGGTGGTTCGGCTGGGCAGGGGACGGGAAAGAACAGATGGAGGCCGTGAGGCAGCACTTTAACCTGCAGCTGCTGATCGTGACGCGCGGCGAAAAGGGGGCCGCGGTAGTATCCGAGGCCGGCTACCACGAGCATGAGGGCCATCGGGTGGAGGTGGAGGACACCATCGGCAGCGGCGACGCGTTTCTGGCCACTTTCCTGAAATTCTACCTGCACCAGGAGCCTGTGCAGAAGGCCCTGGCAAGGGCATGCCTGATCGGGGCGTACGTTGCCACGCAGAAAGGCGCGACCCCCCGCATCGACTTATCGAAGTTTGAGAACACACCACTTACCCATATATAATTCACACTCTAAACTATATACCATGAAAAAGTTTCTATTCTTTATGCTGCTGCTGTTTGCGAGCCTTCCTGTGGTATACGGGCAGGGCGGGGCAGCTGTCAGCGGGGCGGTTACAGGCCCCGACAAGGAGCCCCTGATCGGGGTGACCGTCGTCTACAAAGGCGGCACCATTGGCACTACCACCGACGCTGACGGTACATTCAGCCTGCAAGTGCCTGACGCAAATGGCACTCTTGTCTTCTCTTATATTGGTTATATGACGCAGGAGGTGCCGATTAACAGCCAATCTACCGTCAATGTTTCCCTCGCCACCGACGCGAAGGCCTTGAGCGAGGTGGTGGTGACCGGTTACGGTACCGAGAAAAGAGCCGACCTGACCGGCGCGGTTGCTGTGGTAGACATGGACAACATCAAAGACAACCCCGCCCCGAACGTGATGCAGTCGCTGCAGGGGCAGGTGCCGGGCTTGTATGTGGCCACGGACGGATCGCCCAACCCAAACACGGAGGTGCGCATCCGGGGTACCAGCACGCTCGGCAACAACAACCCCTTGTATATCATCGACGGGGTGCCTTCCACCACCGGCCTGCAGTACCTGAACCCGAATGACATCGAGTCGGTGCAGGTGCTGAAGGATGGATCCTCGGCCTCCATATATGGCTCCAGGGCCTCAAACGGGGTCATCATCGTCACAACCAAGAAAGCAAAGGCAGGGCAGCTGTCTGTGGATTATAACGCCAGCGTTTCGGTGGAGCAGTTCCGCAACAGGCTGGATATGCTGGACACCGAGCAGCGTGGCCGTGCCCTGTGGCGTGCCGCCGTGAACGACGGGCGCGACCCGGATAACGGCCAGTATACCTACACCTGGCACCGCGACAATGCCGGCAACCCGGTGCTGGACGACGTGCTGGTGACAGAGTGGCTGGACGAGGCGGGAGGCATCCGGTCCGGCAACACCGACTGGTTCGATGAGGTGTTGGGAACGGGCGTGCAGCACACGCATGACCTGGCGATTGCGCAGGGAGGCGAGCGGGGAGGATTCCGTTTCTCGGTGAACTACTTCAACAATGACGGCATCGTGAAGGGCTCCAACTACAACCGCATCACCACCCGCCTGAACTCCAATTACAGCCTGCTGAACAACAAGCTGACCATCGGCGAAAACCTCTCTATATCCAAAGGACGCGAAACGCCGATGCCTTCCGGTATCGGGGGCACGCCGCTGATGCTGGCGGTGCGAGCCCTGCCCATCCTGCCCGTATATACCGTAGACGGCCGCTTTGCAGGTCCTACGCCCAACGGCTTCTCGGACCGGGACAACCCGATCGCCCTGATCGAGGACAACAAGCTGGACAAGCGACATACTGCGAAAGTGTTCGGCAACGTGTACGCCAACCTGGAGATCCTCAAGAACCTGAATTTCAGAACAAATTTTGGGGTTGACTACGAGAACGTATTTGGCCGCGACATCACCAAAAAGTTCCAGCGCGGCTTCCTGAGCAACCCCATCAATTCACTTAACCAAACGCAGGGGCACCTGCTCACCTGGACCTGGAACAACGTGCTGACCTACCAGCTGGAGAAAGGCGACCATAGCGTGAACCTGATGGCGGGCACAGAGGCCGTGGAGAGTTCGTTCACTAACTTCTCTGCTTACCGGGAGCAGTTCACGCTGGAGACGGACGATTATTTCTACCTCGATGCCGGAACGGGCAACAAGAACAACAGCGGCATGGGCGGAGGCTACTCCCTGCTGTCTTACTTCGGCAAAGCCAGCTATGCCTTCAACGACAAATACCTGGCTTCTGCCACCCTGCGCTACGACGGCTCCTCGCGCTTCGGTTCCGAAAACCAGTACGGCCTTTTCCCGGCCGTTTCCCTCGGGTGGAGATTGAGCAACGAGGACTTCATTGCCGACAATTTCAGCTTTATATCTGACCTGAAACTACGGGCAGGGTGGGGCAGAACAGGTAACCAGGAGATCGCCAACTATGCCACCTACGCCTTATATATCCCCAACTACGGCGACGACCAGACCTGGGCGCCCAGCAACGGCACGGCCTACGACATCGGCGGCAACGACACCGGCACGCTGCCCTCCGGCTTTTTCCGCACGCAAACCGGAAATGACCGACTGCGATGGGAGTCTACGGCGGAGACCAACGTCGGCCTCGACTTCGGTTTCCTGAACCAGAAGCTGTTCGGCTCGGTGGAGTACTATGTGCGCAAAACGGAAGACATCCTGATCCTGCCGGCCTTTATCGCGGTGAAGGGCGACGGCGGAAACCAGTGGGCGAACGGCGCTTCCATGGAGAACAAGGGTTTCGAGTTTATAGTAGGCTACCGGAACAACATCGGCAACGACTTCAGCTACGACGTAACGGCCAACCTCGGTTCTTTTAGAGACAAGATCACCGAGCTGCCGGATGAGGTGATCCGCTCTTACCCGAACAACGCTGAGAAAACTATCCTGGGGCACTCTATAAGGTCTCACTTCGGATATATAGCGGACGGCATTTTCCAGAACGAGGAAGAGGTGGCCGCGCATGCCGACCAGCCGGGCAAGGGCGTGGGCAGACTGCGGTTCCAGGACCTGAACAACGACGGGGTGATCAATACCCTGGACCAGGACTGGCTTGGCGTGGCAAACCCGGACTTCGGCTACGGACTGAACGCCAACATGTATTACAAGAACTTCGACCTGGGCTTTTTCTTCCAGGGTATACAGGGTATCGAGGTGAACACGCAGTCGTTCCAGATATATACCGACTTTACCTCCATCTGGAACGGGGAGAACTCCGGCGTGCGCGCCCTGGATGCCTGGACACCTGAAAACACCGGCTCTTCCATTCCGGCGCTTACGCTGGCTGATAACAACGACGAGAGAAGGCTCTCTTCTTACTACATCAACAACGGCTCTTACCTGAAGCTGCGCCACCTGCAGGTGGGCTACACCATTCCGCAGAACGTGCTGGAGCCGGTGTTTGTCAAAAACCTGCGGGTATATCTCCGCGGCGAGAACCTGCTGACCATAAAGGACAACAAAGGGGATAACAAATTTGCCGGCCCGGACCCGGAGACGCCCAACGACCAGTACCCAAGGCCTACCAGGCTTACTTTTGGCTTGAACGTGACATTTTAATCCTTAACGAAACACATCATGAAGATTCATAAATATATAGCTGTCCTGTTTAGTGCCGGTATGCTGCTGGCGGGCTGTAACGACGATTTCCTGGACAACCGCCCGAAGGGCACGGTGAGCGGCGATGACCTGACAACCCCTGAGACCGTAGATCAGATGGTGATCGCGGCTTACGCGGCTATCGGCAACGACCACTGGACCGTTCCGTTTGGCAGCATGTGGGCCTACGGCAGCGTGCGCTCCGACGATTCCTACAAAGGCGGCGGCGGCACCGGCGACGTGGGCGATTTCCACAATTACGAGACCTTCACCTTCAACCGGCCCACGCAGGGCTCCACCGATGTGCTGTGGTACAGGCTATATGTTGGCCTTTCCAGGACCAACGATGCGCTTGCCCGGATAAACGGGCTGGACGAAGCGGAGTACCCGCAGAAAACGCAGCGGCAGGCAGAAATGCGCTTCGTGAGAGGCCACTTCAACTTCCTGCTGAAGATCCTCTTCAACCAGTTCCCCTATATAGATGAGACCGTTGCGAAGGAAGATTATGCACAGGTCTCGAACGTGGAGTATACCAGCCAGGAGCTGTGGGACAAGATAGCCGATGACTTCCGGTTTGCGGCAGAGAACCTGGAGAACACCGCCCAGCAGGCAGGGCGTGCCGATCAGGGTGCTGCCAAGGCGTACCTGGCGAAAACACTGCTCTACCAGGCGTATGAGCAGGACGACCAGCACAACGTGGTGAACGTAAACAGGGAAAAGCTGGAGCAGGTGGTGAGCCTGGTAGACGAAATCTCGGGCAGCTATAACCTGGAGAGTGATTTCGGGCACAACTTTCTGTGGCAGTATGAGAACAACCCGGAGTCGGTATTTGCTATCCAGCGTTCGATCGATGACGGTACGCCGACAGGCCGGGTGGATATGGGCACAGCGCTGAACTACCCGATGGGCTCGACGTATGGCTGCTGCTGGTTCAACATCCCGAGCCAGAACCTGGTGAATGCTTACCAGACAGACCAGAACGGCCTGCCGAAATTCGACACCTATGACGCCACGAACCTGCTGACGGCGCAGGACTTCCAGGCGAAAACCGTGGACCCAAGGGTAAACCACACGGTGGGCATACCGGGCCAGCCCTGGAAATACCAGCCGGCGGTGGTATATGAGCAGTCTTGGGCCAGGACACCGGAGCTGTACGGGCACTTCTCATCCATGAAGGAGGTGCAGCAGCCGGATTGCGCCTGCCTGCGCAAGGTGGGGCCGTTCTTCGCCAGCTCCAAAAACAACCTGGTCATCCGGTTTGCGGATGTGCTGCTGTGGAAGGCAGAGGCGCTGATCGAGCTGGGGCGGCAGGACGAGGCGCTGCCGATCATCAACTTGATACGGGAGCGCGCCCAGAACAGCACGGGCATGCTGAAGGACGCAAACGGCAACCTGATCTCTAACTTTCAGGTGGAGACGTACAAGCCCGGTGTCAACATCACCTGGACGCAGGATGCCGCACGGCAGGCCCTGCGCTGGGAACGACGCCTGGAGTTTGCCATGGAGGGCATTCGCTTCTTCGACCTAGTGCGCTGGGGAGTTGCAGCGGAAACGCTGAATGCTTACTTTGAGACAGAGGAAGAGCGGCGCCAGTATCTGCAGGATGCCCAGTTCCAGAAGAACCGGGACGAGTACCTGCCGATTCCGCAGCAGCAGATCGACTTCAGCAAAGGGCTGTATCAGCAGAACGCCAACTGGAACTAAGGCCCTATATACTGTCGCTTTCGCGTGGCTGCAGATGCCGCGCAGACAGTAAGTATCATATATAAGTTGAAATCGGAAAGGCGGTGCCGGGGATTCACGGTACTGCCTTTCATACACCTGAACCATATAAGCAAATGAGAAAGTTATATATCGCCGCTGCCCTCGGAGCCCTGCTCAGCAGCTGTAGCTCCAACCAGTCGGCCGTGGAGAACACAACAGCCGAAACAGCCGCTGCGGACACGTCCGTTACTTTTAACGAGCCGCACCGGCCGCAGTTCCATTTTACGCCGCCCTCCGGGTGGATGAACGACCCCAACGGGATGGTGTACCACAACGGCGAGTATCACCTGTTTTACCAGCACAACCCCGACAGCACCGTGTGGGGCCCGATGCACTGGGGCCATGCTGTGAGCAAGGACATGGTGAGTTGGGAGCACCTGCCCATCGCGTTGTACCCCGACAGCCTGGGCACGATCTTCTCGGGCAGCGCCGTGGTGGATGTTAAAAACACGTCTGGTTTGGGTACAGCAAATAACCCGGCCATGGTCGCTATATATACCTATCACGATGCCGAGGGAGAAAAGGCGGGCAGAGACGATTTCCAGACGCAGGGCATCGCCTTCAGCCTCGACAACGGCCGGAGCTGGAAGAAGTACGAAGCCAACCCGGTGCTGAAGAACCCCGGCATACGCGATTTCCGGGACCCCAAGGTGATGTGGTACGAAGCCGGGCAGAAGTGGATCATGACGCTGGCCGTGAAAGACCATATCAGCTTTTACTCCTCCCCAAACCTGCTCGACTGGAAACTGGAGAGCGACTTCGGGGCGAACGTGGGGGCGCACGGCGGCGTGTGGGAATGCCCGGATCTGTTTAAGCTGAAAGTAGCGGGCACGGAGGAGGAAAAGTGGGTGCTGATCGTGAACATAAACCCCGGCGCCCCTAACGGCGGCTCGGGCACGCAGTACTTTTTAGGCTCTTTCGACGGCAACAAGTTTGTGATGGACCCGCAATTTGAGGCAAGCCTGAACACTAAGCCGGCCATCGCCACCACCGTGAACGGGCAGGAGGGCATCTGGCTCGACTATGGCCGCGACGAGTATGCGGGCGTAACCTGGGAGAATGTGCCGGAGCAGGACGGCCGCCGCCTGTTCATGGGCTGGATGAGCAACTGGGCCTATGCCAACGTCGTGCCGACAGAGAAGTGGCGAAGCGCCATGACCGTGGCCCGCACCCTGGAACTGGTGAACACGCCGGCCGGACTGCGCGTGGCCTCTATGCCGGTGAAAGAACTGCAGCATATCTATGGCGCCACCCATGACCTGGAAGGGCAGGACGTTACCGGTGCTCTGGCAATATCGGAGGGCGCCCCTTTCTCCACCCCGACATTTGATCTGCAACTGGAACTGGAGCGACTTTCGACAGGCGGTCAGTTTGCCGTGGAACTGTCGAATGCGAAGGGGCAGAAGGTGCTGGTGGGGTATGATGCGGCCCGCGGGCAGTATTATATCGACAGGAGAAACGCGGGCAGCAACAGCTTCTCCGACGATTTCGCCGGGATCCATTATGCGCCGCGCCTGGCCTCGGATGCGTCTTTCCCCGTGCGCCTGCTGGTGGATGTGGCCTCGGTGGAGTTCTTCGCCGACGGGGGCAAAACCGTGATGACAGACATTTTTTTCCCGGATGAGCCCTTCACCAACGTAAGGCTGATCACGGAGAAGGGGCAGTATCGGTTAAAATCAGGGAAACTGACGGAGCTGAAATCAATCTACAACTGAGTCGGATAGCAACCCAAGAAAAGAAGATCCCGCAGGCGAATGGCTTGCGGGATCTTTGCTTTTAACTGATACAGAGGCGCTTCCTTCATAGCTATATACACGTACAGGTTGTGAAGTTTCTTCAGCGCTGTTCATACAGGCACAAATTATCGCTCCCGTTTGCAGGCGCTGTTTCTTTTCCCAACCTTTGCCCGGTGTGGCAGCTGTTTCTCAAATGCTTACCTTTGACACTAATTTTGCTGATGGATGCGTTATGATATCCCATATTTTTATAGCCTCCCGTTGCAACCAATGCCGGGGTTATGGGGTCATCATCGCAGAACTGTGTTTCCGGACTTTGGCAAGAGACACAAGCAGATTATCTACATTACCTTACACCAACAACTATTTCCACTTTATGAAAAACTCTTTGCGTAGCTTCTCTTTAGCTAAAATCACCCTTCTGATGAGTGCTGTCATGTCGTTCGGCTTAACCGGTTGCCTGGACAATGACGTGGATGACGCCCCTGCGCCAACGCCGGTGGCCTATATCTCCTTCTACCACGGCTCACCTGACGCCCCTGACCTGAACGTGCTCGTGGACGAGGAGAAGATCAACAATCAGGCGTTCAAATATTCGAATGCCTCCAGCTACCTGTCGCTCACCACAGGCAACCACGAGATCGCCTTTACACCTGTCACGGGGTCTGATGCCATTGTGGATACAACCATCAACTTTAAGGAGGATAATATATATTCCCTTTACACCGTCAACACCCTGCAGGACATAGAGATGCTGGTGGTGGAGGACAGCCTGGTAACGCCGGGCACCGGGAAAGCCGCTGTGCGCCTGATCAACCTGTCGCCTGATGCGCCAGCCGTGGACGTGACGATTGCGGGAGGCGCCGCTACCCCGGAGTTTATGAATCTGGGCTTTAAGGGGAACACGCAGTTTGTACAGGTAACGGACGGAACGCACTCTTTCCAGGTGAAGGAAGCCGGAACTGAGAACGTGCTGGTTGCACCAACAAGCCTCACCCTGGAGCCGGGCAGAAGTTATACGCTGATCGTGCGCGGGTTCCAGACTCCCCCGGCCGGCAACAGCAATGGGCTGGCCCTGCAGGTCATCAGGAATTACTAACCCTGCCACCTGCACCAGGCGGGTCATATGCTTTTCCCCGTCCTATATATAAAAAGAGCCACCCGCATGCGGGTGGCTCTTTTTATATATAGGACGGGAAGTGATGCCCACTGTGGCATTCATACCCTTGTCAAGTAGGTTTTGCACGTGCTCGCTGTGTTAATAAAATCGAACCACCCCTGCCCCTCCTTGTCCAAGGAGGGGAGTTTTTCCTACTCCATCTCCTTTCTTCCTTTTCTCAAGCGCCTCGATATAATCAACCGCATGGTTATTTTTGATTATATAATAAGCTTGTTTAGCTGGCACATCCTCCACTACAATCTTTAAAAATCTTTAAAGTTTGTGAAAGCAGCAGTTGACTCCCCTCCTTGGACAAGGAGGGGCAGGGGTGGTTCGATCCATAGGCAGAACCCATTTGATACTGGCTGTAAGGCCCGCCCTGAATCCGGGAAAGATATACCCATCCGGGTTCCAGAGCTTCCTCGTGCAGGGTAAGGGGAGGTAGTAGCAAACCGTGGGGTGTGGTGGGTGACGGTCACAGGAAAGGTAAGCGGATACTTACTGGCATGAAAGCGCCGCACCTAAAACAGGGGCACGCGGCAGGCTTATTACAAATCAGGCACATACCTTAGGGCAGCTACTGACGAACCGTGGTGTAGGCTAAGCGGTTGGATTTAGGGGAAAGTATAGAGGCCTTCTGATGATCTTATAAAGTAATTAAACACTTTTTAGGCATGAGTCCTTTTTTTTCTGATTCTATACCTATATATTTAATTTCCTAAGCGAGCATACGAGGGATAGCCACTTCCCCCAGCTATGAAAATGTGGCAGATTGTGCATAGAAAGGCCCAACAGCCATTTTTAAATCCATGATATAGAAAGACGACTTGCTGCGTACAGGCACAGGGTTGTAATAAAGAATTCAGAGCAGCTGATTTGTTGCGGACTGTGAGTAGCGGAAAGAACTGTCTCTCATATGAAACCAGATAAACCAGGTGCCAAACAGAATGCACAGCCAATAGTTTAGGTGTAGAAAAAACACTTATATAAGGTAGGTACATCAATGTCGCGGCATCGGCTTTTCCGACAGCGGCGGCATCTGCCGAAGATATAGTCAGATTAGATAGGCTTCCTGTTGTGGTGAGATGCACCCCTGCAGGGGCTTATTAGTGCTGCTGATTTATTGGGGGGACAGGCAACTTAGTTTGCGGGGCAACCCACCTATATAAGCGCCAAACCAGGAATCACAGTGTATTTAGTATATTTTAAACCTTTAACAATCTAATCTATGCAACACCTTTTACTGAAAGAGCTGAAATACTTGCTTGTATTGCCTCTTTTCTTTATTTCTGTTGTCGCGGCCTTCGCTCAGGGGGTCACGGTGCAGGGAACGGTTACCGACGATGCCGGTACACCCCTGCCTGGCGTGACAGTGCTACTGAAGGGCTCCTCCACTGCAGCCCCGACGGGTGCTGACGGTACCTATACGATCAACGTGCCTGACGGCAACGGGACACTGGTTTTCACCTTCATTGGATTCTCACCAAAGGAAGTGGCGATCGATAACCGCACTTCGGTAGACGTGCAACTCACTACAGATGCAAAAGCGCTGGAGGAAGTGGTGGTTGTGGGCTACGGCACGCAGAAAAAAGAGACCGTGACAGGCTCTGTTGCCGCTGTGAAGGGTGCAGAACTGGAGAAGTCGCCTGCTGTTAACCTTACAAACTCTATTGCCGGCCGCATGCCCGGTGTGGTTGCCGTGAACAGAAGCGGTGAGCCGGGCTACGATGGCTCCGCTATCCGTATCCGCGGTTCGAACACACTGGGTAATAATAACGCCCTGATCGTAATCGATGGTATCCCGGCCCGTGCGGGCGGTATCGAGCGACTGAACCCGGCCGATATCGAAAGTATTTCCGTACTGAAAGATGCGTCCGCAGCCATATATGGTTCACGCGCGGCCAACGGGGTTATCCTCGTTACCACGAAGCGCGGCAAAGTAGGCAAGCCGGAGCTGTCTTACTCCTTTAACCAGGGCTTTGCCCAGCCTACCGTTATCCCTGACCTGGCAGACGCCGTGCAGTTTGGCGAGATGCGCAACGACCTGGAAATCTATAACCGTGTGCCTGCTGCCCTGTGGGAAGAGGCCAAGGAGGCGTTCCGCCAGAACGGTAGCTACACCCTGCCTGACGGCACTGTCGTGAATGCGCACTACGGCCCGGAAGACTTCCAGAAGTTCAGAGACGGCTCTAACCCCTGGACGCATCCGAACACCGACTGGTATGAGGCTACCCTGAAGGAGTGGTCTCCGCAGTCGCAGCACAACCTGCAATTGACAGGTGGCAGCGAGAACATCCAGTTCCTGACTTCGCTGGGCTATGTGAACCAGGACGCCTTCTACAAGAACTCTGCGACCGGCTACAAGCAGTATGACCTGCGGGTAAACCTGGACGCCAACGTTAGCAAATATATCAAAACCAGTATTGGGATGTTAGGCCGCCAGGAAAATCGCTTTTTCCCGACGGTGGGTGCCGGTGCGATCTTCCGAATGCAGATGCGCGGTATTCCTACTGCTCCCGCCCGCTGGCCTGATGGAAGACCCGGACCGGATATCGAAAATGGCGAGAACCCTGTTGTGATCACCACCAACGAAACCGGCTACGACCGCGATACCCGAAGCTACCTGCAGACCAACGGTTCAGTGGAGATCACCAACCCCTGGGTAGAAGGTCTGAAGCTTACTGCAACCGCTGCGGTGGATAAAATGACCCGCCGCACGAAAAGATGGCAGACACCGTGGTATCTGTATGACTGGGACAAAAAGACATTTGAAGCAGACGGCGTAACGCCTATGCTGACGGCTGGGCGCAGAGGACCTGCCGACCCGAACCTTACCATGGGGGATGAAGAGGAATTAAAAATCCTCTTGGGTGCTGTCCTGTCCTTCGAGCGCTCATTTGGCGATCACGGGGTAACCGTGCTGGCAGGTACGAACAGGGAGACGATTGAAGGAGACTGGTTCAATGCCTACCGCAGGTACTTTATCTCTCCCGCTATCGACCAACTTGCCGTAGGTGGGGATTTAGAGAAGAGCAACAATGGCGATGCCGTTGAGAGAGCACGTCTGAGCCACTTTGGCCGCTTTGCCTACAACTACAGGGAGAAATACATGGCTGAGTTCCTGTGGCGCTACGACGCCTCAGACATCTTCCCGAGAGATACCCGCTATGGATTCTTCCCTGGGGTGCTGGCTGCCTGGAGAATCTCTGAGGAAAGCTTCTTCAAGGATAACATCTCCTTTATCAGTAGCCTGAAATTGCGCGGATCATGGGGACAGATGGGTAACGACGATATCGGGGAACTTTACTCTTACCTCTCCCTGAACCAGTTTAACTCCTATATAGTAGGGGGCCAGGAAGTGAAAACCCTGCGCGAAACCCGTGTGCCAAACCCAACCATTACCTGGGAGGTAGCAAACAATGCCAACTTTGGATTAGAGGGACAGTTGCTGCAAGGTAAAATCAACTTTGAGTTTGATGTCTTCTATAACAAGCGAACCAATATTCTTTGGGCCAAGTACGGATCAGTTCCTCAGACTACCGGTATGACCCTGCCGCGCCAGAACATCGGCGAGGTAGCTAACAAAGGCTGGGAGTTCCTGGTAGGGTATAACAACCAGATCGGTGACGTGGCTTTCAGCGTTAGCGCAAACGGCGGTTATGCCAAAAACGAGATCCTGTTCTGGGACGAGGCACCCGGTGCCCCTGCGCACCAGCGCTCCACGGGCATGCCGATGGGCACAGGCCTTCGCTACGAGTTCGACGGCGTTTTTGTAGACCAGGCTGATATTGATTCTAATCCGCTTGACTACAGCGATATCGTGGGCACCCTGCGCCCTGGCGATATGAAATACAAAGACGTGTCTGGGCCGAACGGTGTGCCTGATGGAAGAATCACTCCGGACGACAGAACAAGAGACCCACGCAACGACATTCCTACCTTCCAGGGTGGATTGAACGGTAACGTGAGTTACAAGAATTTTGACTTCAGCGTACTGTTCCAGGGCTCAGCCGGCGCGGTGACGACGATCGGAACAGGCGAGATGGGTAGTATCGGTAACTTCCTGGAAGATATCTATGTGAACCGCTGGACCGTGGATAACCGCAGCTCTGAGCATCCACGTATCGCTGACCGCGGAAACCAGTACTTCTCTGGCGGCAATACCTACTGGATGCGCAGCACCGACTATATCCGCCTGAAGAACATCGAGCTGGGCTACACACTGCCGGCCGGCATCGGCCAGAAGATTGGCCTGAGCGCGCTGCGGGTGTATGTGAACGCCCTGAACCTGGCAACCTGGGATAAGCTGAAGGTATATGACCCTGAGAACGTGAACGCCAACGGACAGTATTACCCGCAGTCCAGAGTGATCAATTCAGGTGTAACAGTAACATTTTAAGTGAACTAGAAATGAAGAGAATAAATAAACTAAAATCTTTGTCCTTAGGTGTTGTCACGGCCATGGTGCTTATGACTGGCTGTAAGGATGATTTCCTGGACACCCAGCCCTTGACAAGTGTTCCAAGCGACCTTGTCTGGACGGATGCAGCGCTTGCCGAGGCTTTCGTGACAGACCTTTACACTGGCCTGGGTAATGGCGGTTTTGATGAGCAAATGCAGGCTTCCCTTACCGACGAGGCCATTTTTACCCACCCGGGCAGGGGGATTAACGTTATCACAGAAGCGCGTTCTAACCCTGCTGATCCAGGCTGGATAAACTATACGCTTAACTGGCCCAACATGTACAGCAGGATCAGGGCTACAAACTTGGCCATCACCAACCTGGCGGAGCCTCAGTTTGATAACCCGGCGCTGGTGGAAAGGCTGAGAGGTGAGGCGTTGTTTATGCGCGCGTACCTGTATCACCAGCTGCTTCGCTACTACGGCGGTGTGCCGATTGTGGATAGCCCCTACGAACTTGGTGCCGACAGTTACACGATTCCCCGCGGTACTTTCGAGGAGACGGTAGAGTTTATTGTGAAGGATGCAGAAGAGGCGGCGCAGCTGCTCGAGGGTAAGCCGCTGGTAAAAGGCCGGGCATCTCAGGCCGCGGCGATGGCTTTAGAGTCGCGTGTATTGCTGTACGCTGCCAGCGACCTGCATGACATCCCTACTGCCAAGGCAAAGTCAGCTGTGATTGCCGCTTACCCTAACCCGGAACTGATCGGCTATGTAAATGGCGACCAGACGGAACGTTGGAGAAGAGCACAGGCTGCAGCCAAAGACGTACTGGACCTTTCGGGATATGGTTTTGAGCTGAACCTGACGGAGCCTGTTTCTCCTGAAATGGGATACCAGAACTACGTGGACGTTTCCCTGTTCAGAGGCGGCGGCGAGCAGGACATGATCTTCGGCCGGTACTTTATCCAGGCGAAGAACGAGACCGGTGGCCGTGTGGGCCTGTTCAATGGCCCCAACGGGTATCGTAACTGGGCTGGCAATACCCCGATTCAGGAACTGGTGGATGATTACGAAATGATGGATGGCACTGAGTTTAGCTGGGATAACCCGGAGCATGCCGCAAACCCATACGAAAACCGCGATCCGCGCTTTGAAGCCACGATCCTGCACGACGCGTCTGACTGGAAACCGAGGTTTACTACTACGGCTGACCCTGCAAATGAAATTCAGACAGGACAGTATGAAGTGATGGACGGCGGTCAGAAGGCAACTCATTTTGGCCTGGATACCCGTCAGAGCTCGATAGAGGACTGGAACGGTACCCGCACAGGTTACTATATGAGACGGTTTGTTGACCCGAACCCGAACCTCGTGGACATGAACATGTGGCAGCAGGTGCCGTGGGCCTTCTTCCGCTACACAGAAGCTGTGCTGAACTATGTTGAGGCCAGTATCGAATTAGGGGAGGATGCCGTGGCGCAGGAATGGCTGAACAAGGTGCGCTTCCGTGCCGGTATGCCTGCTGTTACAGCGGGAGGCGCCGAGCTGATGGAGAAATACCGCAACGAGCGCAGGATTGAGATGGCCTACGAAGAACAGCGTTACCATGATGTGCGCCGCTGGATGATCGCTGCGGAGGAGTTCGGGCAGCAGCCCCATATTATCGATATAAAGGGAACGCTGAAACCTGGTAAAACGGTGTCGCAGTACCAGTACAATCCTGAGAACTATAACTATACTTACAAAGTGATAGAGCTTGGCGAAGGTATTGAGAACCGCGCATGGGACGATAAAATGTTCTACCTGCCAATTCACCGCGATGAGATGAACCGTAACGAGGAACTGGTGCAGAACCCGGGTTATACCGAATAAGAATTATTGCTTCATTGAATTTAAAATCTATGCCAGTCGTTTTGTACTGGCATAGATTTTTCTTTTTTTACTGCTTATATAGATCGCTTACAACCCATTAGCATGCTCCGATCCCCACTTACCACCTTATCCTTGCTCACCCTTTTAGCTTTCGCATCCTGCCAGGAAAAACCCTCTGTGGAGGAGCAGGAGGCAAGTAAGGCCCCAACTATCGTGGCCGACCCGCTTTTCACCTTGCTCCCTGCGGGTAAGACCGGCGTTAATTTCTCTAACAAACTGACCGAAGGCCTGAACACCAACGTGCTCATGTATGAGTACTTCTACAACGGGGGCGGGGTAGCCGTGGGGGATATAAACGGAGACAGCCTGCAGGATATCTACTTTACGGCCAACATGGCCCCCAACCGCCTGTACCTGAACAAAGGCAACATGCGGTTCGAGGACATTACAGTAGGGGCGGGCGTGGCCGGAAGGGAAGGCCCCTGGGCTACCGGCACCACCATGGCCGATGTGAACGGGGACGGCCTGCTGGATATATATGTTTGCTATTCAGGCAAGCTGCGCCCGGAGAAGCGCGAAAACCAACTGTTTATCAACAACGGACCGGATGCGAACGGCAGGCCCACGTTTACGGAGCAGGCGGCGCAGTATGGCCTGAACAGTGCCTCCAACAGTACCCACGCCGCCTTTTTCGACTTTGACCGCGACAGCGACCTGGATATGTTTCTCCTGAACCACAGCCCGGAGTCCCTGCCCGTGCTGGATGAGGTGTCTACGGCGGAGATACTGCAGAAGGAGGATGCGCAGCGCGGGGTGCGTTTTTTCAGGAATGACGGGGGGCGATTCAAGGACATCACAAAACAAGCCGGCTTTCTTTCCTCTACCCTGACCTATGGTCTGGGTGCCGGCGTGGCCGACATCAACGGGGATGGCTGGCCGGATATTTATATCTCGAACGACTATGACATCCCGGACTACCTATATATCAACAACCGCAACGGCACGTTCTCTGACCAACTGAAAACAAGCATCGGGCACACCTCCCACTTCTCGATGGGCAGCGATGTGGCCGATATAAACAACGACGCCTTCCCGGACATTTTTACCCTGGACATGCTGCCGGAGGACAACCGCCGGCAAAAACTGCTGTTCGCCCCGGACAATTACGAGAAGTTCAACCTCAGCCTCAGAACAGGTTTCCATTACCAGTACATGCGGAACATGCTGCAGCTCAACAACGGCAACGGCACGTTCAGCGAGGTGGGGCAGCTGGCCGGCATCTCCAACACCGACTGGAGCTGGGCGCCTCTGTTCGCCGATTATGACAACGACGGACTCAAAGACCTCTTCGTGACCAACGGCTATCTGCGGGATTACACCAACATGGACTTCATCAAGTACATGGGTAATTTTGTGCAGCAGCAAGGCGGCAGGATGCAGCGCGAGAACGTGCTGGAGCTGGTCAGTAAGATACCTTCCTCCAACGTCACCAACTACATCTATAAAAACAACGGCGACCTGTCGTTCACAAACAAGGGCAGGGACTGGGGGATGAGCACTGCCTCCAACAGCAACGGCGCCGCCTACGCCGATCTCGACAACGACGGCGACCTGGACCTGGTCGTCAACAACATCAACCAACCGGCGTTTATATACCAGAATGAGTCGGACAGGCAGCTGGACCATCACTTCCTTCAGCTCAGGCTGCAGGGAGCCGGCAAAAACACAGCCGGGACGGGCGCGAAAGTAATGCTGTATGCCAACGGCCAGCAGCAGTACCAGGAGCAGATGCCCTCCCGCGGCTACCAGTCCAGCGTGTCGCCGGTGCTGCACTTTGGCCTGGGCAAGCAGAAGGCAATTGACTCGTTGCGGGTGGTGTGGCTGAGCGGGAAACAGCAGGTGCTGCGTAATGTGAAACCAGACCAACTGCTCACCCTGCAGGAGCAGGAGGCCACCGCGCCCTATATCCCTTCCAAGCCCGGCTCCCCTGTTTTCGGGGAAGCCAAAGCACCCGTGTCCTTTGCGCATCAGAAAAGCACGATCAACGATTTTAAGCGGCAGCCGCTGCTCATCAACCCGCTTTCCTTCTCCGGCCCGTGCCTGGTGAAGGCGGATGTGAACGGGGATGGCCTGGAGGATGTGTATGTCGGCGGCGGGCAGGGGCAGGCAGGCGCTTTATATATACAGCAGCGGAACGGAAGCTTTATACCCAAACCTACGCCAGCCTTCGAAGCCGACAAGCTGAGCAGTGATGCGGATGCGGTGTTCTTCGACGCCAACAACGACAAGGCCCCGGACCTGTACGTAGTCAGCGGCGGCTATCACAACTTTATGCCCGACGATGCGCTGCTGCAGGACAGGCTATATATAAACGACGGCAAAGGCAGTTTTACCAAAGCGGCCGGTGCCCTCCCGGCCATGCCCGTCAGCAGCAGCAGCGCCCGGGCAGCCGACATAAATAATGATGGGCATCTGGACCTGTTCGTGGGCGGCAGAGTGATTCCGGGGCGCTACCCCGAGACACCGCGCAGCTATATACTCCTGAACGACGGCACCGGGAAATTCAGGGATATGACCAGTTCTGTGGCCCCCGCCGTGGAGCGCCTGGGCATGGTGACCGATGCCGCCTGGCATGACCTGAACGGAGATAAAAAGCCGGAGCTGGTGGTAGTGGGGGAGTGGATGCCGGTGACCGTCTTCAAAAACACGAACGGCAACTTAACGGACGACACCAAAACCTACTTCGACAGGGAGTACAGGGGCTGGTGGAATAAGCTGCTGATAGGGGATTTTAACCAGGACGGTCAGCCAGACCTGGTCATCGGCAACCTCGGCCTGAACACCCAGTGCAAAGCGACCGAACAGCAGCCGGCAGAAATGTACTACAAAGACTTTGATGACAACGGCTCCGTGGACCCCATCCTGACATTTTATATACAAGGCAAGAGCTACCCCTACGTAACCCGCGATGAGTTGCTGGACCAGATGAGCACAATGCGCACCCGCTTCACCGACTATAAAAGCTATGCGGACGCCACGCTGCCGGATATTTTCACGGCGGAGGAACTTGAGGAGGCAGGCCATCTCTCTGCCAATTACCTGCAGACGGCCTATTTTGAGAGCGGAAGCGACGGCAGGTTACGGGAGAAGCCGCTGCCGGTGGAGGTGCAGTTCTCGCCCATATATGCCATCTCCGCCCTGGACTATAACGGCGACGGGAAGCAGGACCTGCTGCTGGGCGGCAACATGAGCCAGGCCCGGCTGCGCTTCGGGAAGTACGATGCCAACTATGGCATCCTGCTGCAGGGGAACGGCAAGGGTGGCTTCACGTACGTCCCGCAGGCGAAGTCAGGCTTCGCGGTGAAGGGAGACGTGCGCAGCATCCTGCAGGTGAACAACACCCTGCTGTTTGGCATAAACCAGCAGGCGGTGCAAGCCTATAAACTCAAACAGCCATAAACCATATAGGCTACAATAGTCTATGCCTGCTGCTTTTGCTTTTTTAATAACTTTTGAAAAAAGCAGCCTGCATTTAAGTAAGCTTTTTATACCGCTATCACTGCAAACTGCGCATAACATCTAACCTGTCTGCAGATTCCCCTCCTGGGAGGGGCAGGGGTGGGTTCTGTAGAACAGCCTGGAGTTGATAGTGCTGTTATCGCTGAAAATGAGGAGAGAGTGGAGCGGGATGTGAAAGCCTCATCAGGATCGCTTTTACATAGACATTGGTGCTGTAAAATGTTTGATTTCTTACTTGGTATATATATATTTAGAATAGCTTACCGTGCTAGCTAAACCCCTTTGCTGTCAATCAATCTATATATGCTGTGGCATTGTTCTTAAAGAGAATTTTTCGTGATGCCGCATCCTTAGCCCCAATTATATATGAAAAGAAGTGAGTTTATCAAGAGCAGCCTGCTGGGTGCCGTGGCCCTTACAAGCGGCGCCTCGGCCTTCGCTGGTAGCCCCGCTGTGGAGCAGAAAGCACCCAAGGCTTTCAACCTGAACTATGCCCCCCACTTTGGCATGTTTAAAGAGTCAGCCGGGGAGGATATCATCAAGCAGCTCCAGTTTATGAAAGCCCAGGGCTTCACGGCCCTGGAGGACAATGGCATGATGGGCCGCCCCGTGGCCGAGCAGGAGAAGATTGGGAAAGAGCTTGCGCGCCTGGGCATGACAATGGGCGTGTTTGTGGTGGACAAAGGCGGGAACGGCCAGAACACCCTGGCGGCGGGCAAGCCCGAACACGTAGACATTTTCCTGAACGGCTGCAAGCGCGCCGTGGACGTGGCCAAGCGTGTGAACGCGAAGTGGGTGACCGTTGTGCCTGGTGATTTCGAGCGCAACCTGCCGATCGGTGTGCAGACCGGCAACGTGATTGAGGCCCTGCGAAGAGGGGCGGAGATCCTGGAGCCGCACGGCATCGTGATGGTGCTGGAGCCGCTCAGCGACTCGCCCAACCTGTTCCTGCGCACCTCCGACCAGACCTATATGATCTGCAAGGGTGTTAACAGCCCTTCCTGCAAGCTGCTGTACGATATATACCACATGCAGAAGAACGAAGGCCACCTGATCCACAACATGAACCAGACCTGGGATGAGATCGCCTATATACAGATCGGGGACAACCCGGGCAGGAACGAGCCCACTACCGGCGAGATCAACTACAAGAATGTGTTCAAGCACATTTATGAGAAAGGCTACAAAGGTGTTATGGGCATGGAGCACGGCAACGCCCGAAAAGGCAAAGAAGGGGAACTTGCCCTGATCAAAGCCTATCGGGAAGTAGACAACTTTATGCCGGCTTAATAACCAAACCGGATAAAACAGGAAGCGGTTAAGCTGATCCCATCAGGGTCAGCTTAACCGCTTTGTTTTTCAACAGCAGAGGTCTCATACCGTATCCTGCATACTTCCTTCCATCGTAAAAACGAGGCTCCCCTTTCCTTCATAAGGATAAAGCCATATAAGAAAGAGGGTTTAGGCGACTTGGGCTTATTTCATCAACCGGTAAAACCCGGCAGTAGCCGTGTCTGCCACCGCGCCGTCGGCCTGGCGGTATATAAAATAAGCCTGCAGTTCTTTCTGCCCTCTTAAATAAGCAAAGGCTTTTTCGAGTCCCATTCCCATCAGGGCATTGTCGTAGGCATCGGCGGTCATCGCGTCTCCGGCCCAGACGGTGACGCTAATCAGCTCATTGTCTAAGGGGAAGCCTGTTTTAGGGTCGATCAGGTGCGATATTTTTCGGGAGCCGCTCTGGTAGAACTTCCGGTAGTTGCCCGACGAGGTGATGGCGCCTTTCTCCAGCCTGATGATTTTTTGAATGGGGTATGCGTCCCCGGGGGAGCCTGCCGACGGCCCCTCAATTCCGATGGCCATAGGCTTCCCATCCGGCTTCCGGCCTTTCACGCGTATCTCGCCGCCCAGCTCCACCAGGTAATCCCTGATGCCATTTTTCTCCAGGAAATCAGCCAGCACGTCCACGGTATAGCCTTGTGCAATGCCGTTTACGTCGATCTGCACACAAGGCGCGTCCTTTCGCAACTGTCCTCGGCTTAAATGTATTTTGTCCGCACCCACACACGGCAGTAAATCCTGGATTGCGGCTGTGTCGGGGAGCGCCGGAACTGGGGTTGCCCCAAAGCCCCAGGCCTGCACCAGCGGCAGCACGGTGATATCGAACGCACCACCCGTTTTCCTGGACACCTGCTGCGCCTTCTTCACGACTTTTCGGAGGTGCCTGTCCGGCCGGATTCCGGTTGCAGAACGATTGAACTGGCTGATCAGGGAGTATGGTTTGTAGATGGAAAGCGAGCTGTCGATCTGTGCCAGAACAGAAGTTATTTGCGCTTTGTTGAGGCTGCTGTCTTTGGCGTAGTACGTAACCTGGTAGCTTGTGCCCTGTGCCAGCCCCCTGATCTGGAATTGCTTAAGCTCACTCTGTTTGGGGAGGAAAAACAGCGGGGAAAACAGGAGCAGTAACAGAAAGCGCATAGGTTCAGGATATGGCGGCAGGCAAAAGTAGCAGGGCAGGGGATAAAGGCAAAGCGATTAACAGAGATAAATGCACGGCAGATTTATAGATGCTGGCAAAGTGATCATCTGCCTACAGCATCATGTATATAAGACGAAAAAGATTGCCCCCTCAACCTTACCTGCCTGGGCAGTCGTGGTTTCCGGGGCAATCTCTCTTCAATTAGGATTATGTAACAGGTAACCGGACTAGATCACCTTTGTCTTGCCTGGCATGGCTACAGGATAGAACCCATCGGCATTCGGCAAAATTTTAGGCTTGGTGTCCCAGGTGTAGGCTTCCGGCATCAGGCTGACGTTCGAGTTCAGCGCCTCATCCCACTTTATCTCGTGCCCTGAGTAGGTGGCGTAACGGCCCAGGAGCGAAGTCATGGTGCTCATGGCTGACCGCTCCGCATCCGCGAACTTATACTGGCCTGCTTCTATCGCAGCGAAAAGCTCGTCATGCTCTGTTTGATATGGGTTCGGGTCGTTTTTGCCGGGATGGTCGTACAGGGAGTTGCCTTTGTAGTCCCACAGCTTTCCGTCGTTGTTGGCAGAGAGGTATACTTTGCCTTTAGTGCCCTGGAAGCTTTCATCCACCCGGTTATCGGTTCCTTCGTAGTGGCGGCACTGGCTCTGAATCACGGAGCCGTCGGCATATATAAACTCCACCGTGTGGTTGTCGAAGATCTCACCGTACTCTTTGCCTGTGCGCTGGTAACGGCTTCCTGTGCCCTGTGCCGAAACCGGGTAGCCGTTCTTCACCCAGTTAGCCACATCGATGTTGTGCACGTGCTGCTCAGTGATGTGGTCTCCGCAAAGCCAGTTGAAGTAGTACCAGTTTCGCATCTGATATTCCATCTCCGTTTGGTTGGCCTGGCGCGGGCGCACCCACACGCCGCCGCTGTTCCAGTAAACCTGTCCGGATACCACATCGCCGATCGCCCCATCCTCGATGCGTTTGATCGTTTCGCGGTAGTTGTTCTGGTAGCGGCGCTGCAGGCCCACTACCACGTTCAGTTTCTTCTTTTTCGCTTCCTCGGCAGTGGCCAGCACCTGGCGTATACCCGGCGAGTCGGTGGCGACGGGCTTCTCCATAAACACGTGCTTGTTCTGCTTTATAGCCTCCTCAAAATGGATCGGGCGGAACCCGGGAGGGGTGGCGAGCAGCACTACGTCTGCCTCTGCAATTGCTTTTTTATAGCCGTCAAACCCAACGAAGCGCTTGCCCTCCGGCACGTTTACCTTAGCTTTCCCGAATTTACCAAACAGGCTCTTGTAACTTTCGTCCAGGCGGTCCTGGAAAGCATCGGCCATGGCTACCAGCTTCAAATCATGCTTCGTTGCCAACGCCTGGAAAGCCGCCCCGGTGCCTCTGCCGCCGCAACCAACAAGGGCTATTTTGATGGTGCCCTTACCTGCTGCATATGCGCCTGCCAGGGGGAGGCTGCTCAACACGGCCCCACCGGCCAGTATGGCGGAGGCTTTCAGAAAGTCTCTTCGCTTATTTGAGTCGAAATTGTTCATGCTGTTTCTATGGAATTAAGGTTAAACGTTATTGTCTATTAATAGTCAGGGGTTGGCTGCTGGTTGTAATACGCCTCGATCTCCGCCTCGGACGGCGGGTTCACGGGGCGCACGAGCCGGAGACCAACGAAAGGGGCTTCCGGAAACCACCAGTTGCTTTTGGGTATCTGCGGATCGATCCGTTTCCAGTTCGGGTCGGAGCCTTCCCGGTTGGCCGAGCGCAGGGCTTCCGCTTTATCGGTAAAGGCGCCTCCGCGTACCACGTGCGGGTACAGTTTGTCGGGTTTCGCCACCGGGTTACTCGCAGGCTTGCCTTTGAATTTCTTGTAGTAGTCCGGGATATACTGGTCAAATGTCCACTCGGCCACGTTGCCGTGCATGTCATACAGGCCCCAGGCATTGGCTTTTTTGCTGCCGACCGGGTGCGTTTCCTTGTTGCTGTTGGCCTCGTACCAGGCGTATTCCGGGAGTGCGGAGGCGTCGTCGCCAAAAGAGTAGGCGGTTTTGGTGCCCGCCTTGCTGGCATACTCCCATTCCGCCTCGGTTGGCAGCCGGTAGAATACGCCGGTCCGGGCATACAGCCACTTGCAGAACTGGATAGCGGCATATTGCGTCATGCCCACTGCCGGGTGGTTTTCCTTTCCCATCCCGAAGGTCATGTCCAGGTAAGGCTTTGTGGGGCGCGCCACGGCGTCCACTTCGGCGCTGACAGTGCCGTTGCTCTGCGTTATCTCGTAGTCTTTGTACACGAAAGGCTCAAAAACATCCCAGGTCACCTCATGCTTGCCCATCCAGAAGGGCTCGAGCTTTACCGGGTGCTGCGGCCCCTCGTCCGCGTCCCTTCCTTTTTCGCCGGCGGGGCTGCCCATCATGAACTCGCCGCCGGGGATGGCCACCATGTCGAATTTAAGTTTGGTGCCGGAAATTTCCTGTGTGTAGGGCTCACCGCTACTTTGCTGGCAGAAGGCGATGGTGGGGGTAAGCGTGAGGGAGGTTAGCCCGAATAATAGTGTGTTAAAAGATAGTTTGATCAGATTCATTCCAGCTGTTGTCGTTTCTCGCGGTGTAGTGATTTTTTTGAAAACCTGGCGGATCTGCTGCGGCACTTCTATAGCTGCGAAAAAAGTCCGCACCGCCTGCAAGAGAAAAAAGCCTATAGATTTCCAAAAATCAAGTGATTGATCAATTTTATTATAAAAACTGACATAAACAAGTTTCAACACTATTAATGTGATCGGCGGGCGCTGTTTTTTGTGCAACACTTCAGCAAGGGCAGTATATGCCCCTCCTGTAAGCGAAAGCAGGCCCGGAGCGCGCGGGCCATCCGAAGAGGCTTATTATATATTAACTATATATAGGTGTTGCTTTTGAGGAATGCCGCCTCAGAGGAAGCAGGACGCTGCTTTTAATGCCGGTGGCATAATAGCTGGGTATATCCTGTGTCGTGGGGTTGTGGACGCAACGGCAGATTACCGATGTCAAAACCTGGCTGAGATCTCCGTCAGGCTGATCATCTCCAAATACGGGTCCAAGGAAACCTGGTCCTGGAGGCCGCGCGCCAGCACGAATTCGTGCCGCCTGGGTTCGTACCAGAGCTCCGCAAAAAACTGGTTCATGTGGTACAGGCATATCACGTACTGCGACCTGTGCCGCATCGCCAGGAAAGTACCTTGCCGCGTCAGGATCCCCGCCCGCTGCTCTAAAGGTTGCTGGTTGAATTGGTTTAAGTCCATGGTAAAGGGTGTCCTGTGCCTTTAGCTAACGCATTCCGCCCGCAGGAAATTGAAGGCGAACCGCTGATAAAATAACTGTCGTAGTGCCGGGGTGCCATTTCGCCGGCGCGCAGGGCTGCCGGTGCCAACCGGTCGCTGCCCCTCTGTATAAATCCGATATCGGCGCATTTCGTTCGCTGTTTTTGTTATTTGTTTTCAAGGCCCTGCAGGAGGATTTATATATGGCAGAAAATATATTTGCTGCTTATCCAAACCTTTATATATAGTTGGGAGTATGTAAAGCAGCATATCTGATTAATTTAGATGAAAAGGTTGGAAGGCCCGTGGAGTGAACGCTACGGGCCTTTTACTTTGTACTCCCTCCCCGGCATAGCCGCTTCTCCCGTTGCCGCTTTGCCGGCTCCCCTTTTCCATGGAAAACTACTTATACAAAGAAGGCCTGAAGTAGGAACGATTTCATTTTTTACAGGCTTATCTTTGTAATAGTTTCTCACTTTCTTTAATTATGTGTCTTACAAACGCTTTTATGAGATATCATTCATTTTCGATTCTCTTTTTTCTGGTGCTTACCGCATTTACGGGCATGGCGCAGACAAGGGAATTGCCCAACACAACCGTTTCGCTCCAAAACATGGAGGCCTTCCGGCCGGTAGCGGAAAACTGGCAGCTGACAGGCGATGTTTATTATGACCTGAAGAAGGCTGGCAAGGGAAAGATAGAGCAAGGCACCGGCGTGCTGGTAAACGATCCGTCGGATAAGAACAAAGACAACCTGCTCACCAAAATGGAGCACGGCGACATCGAACTGGAGCTGGACTTTATGATGGACAAAGGCTCGAACGCCGGCATCTACCTGCAGGGGCGCTACGAGGTGCAGCTGTTCGATAGCTGGGGGGTGCAGAACCCGACTTCCGCTGATTGTGGGGGGATATATGAGCGCTGGGACGAGAGCCGCCCCGACGGCAGGAAAGGCTTTGAAGGCCATGCCCCCGCCGTGAACGTCAGCAAGGCGCCCGGCCTGTGGCAGCATTACAAAATCGTGTTCAGGGCGCCCCGTTTCAACGGGCAGGGCCAGAAAACGGAGAACGCCGTGTTTGTGCAGGTAATCCACAACGGGGTGACCATTCACGAAAACGTGGAAGTGACAGGGCCGACGCGCGCCGCTGCTTTCCAGGACGAGCAGCCGCTGGGCCCCCTGATGATACAGGGCGACCATGGCGCGGTGGCGATCCGCAACATCAGCTACAAATCATTCGGAACCGAGCCTGTCACCCTGACGGGCCTGACGCTGAAGGCCTATGAGGGCGAGGCGAAGGACCTGGCCGCCTTAAACAATCTGACGCCGGTGAGGGAAATGGACATCCGGGCGCTGGCCCACCAGGGCTCCGGCACCAAGGACCAGTTCGGCGGCAGAATAAACGGCACCATCCACATACCCACCACAGGAGAGTACCTTTTCAACCTGAAACTGAACTGGATCCCGGAAGACAACAATTACCCGGAAAGGCCAAACGGTGCCGGCGAGCTGACCATCGGCGGCAAAAAGGTGATCACGATTGACGGGGAGCACGGGGATGCTTCGGCGATGGTGCAGCTGGAGGCAGGCGAGCACCCGATCGAGCTTTCGTACCTGAAGAACTTCGGGTACTGGTATGCCCAGAGCAACGATTTCACCCTGACGGTGGAAGGGGCAGGCGTTGCCCGCACAGCGTTAAACACCCCGCTGCGTGCCGTAGATCCGGTGGGCGCTATCATGGTGCTGGCCGATACCAGGCCAGTGATGCTGCGAAGCTTCATCGAGCACAACGGAGCCAAAAGAACGCACACGATCTCTGTTGGGGAGCCCGGCAAAGCCAATTATACCGTTGACCTGGGGACGGGTGATTTCCTGCAGTTCTGGCGCGGTAACTTTATGGAGACAACCCCGATGTGGCACGGACGCGGCGAGAGCCAGCTGGGCGTGCCGATGGGGAGCGTGATCGAGCTTGCGGGCAAACCCTCCCTTGCTTTTCTGGCAGACGGAAGCGCGGCCTGGCCGGATTCCAATGCGGCGTACAACTACCTCGGGTATGAGGTGGACAAGAGCGGCCGCCCGGCCTTTAAATACAACCTGGGCAAAGCAAGTGTGCGCGAGGAGTTTGAGGTGAGCGAGGAAGGCCGCAAGCTGGTGCATACCCTGACAGTGGTGCCTGGCCAGGAACAGGGGGAAATGTGGTGCAGAGTGGCGGAGGGAAGTGAGATCAAGGAATTGCCGAACGGCTTATATGCCATCAACGACAAGGAGTACCTGATCGAGTTGCCACGCCGGGCAAAGCCTGTTATCCGGAACACGGGGCAGAACAGGAAAGAGCTTCTGCTACCCGTTAAAGCCAAAAACGGCAGCGCAGAAGTGGCATATAACATCGTTTGGTAGGCGTTAGGCAACAGGAGAAAAAACAGTCATGAACATACAATCATTGAGTATAGGCCTCTCAAAGGCGACCCTTTTTACCATCTGTTTGCTTATCCTGGGTGGGCAACCGGCAATGGCACAGAAAAAAGCCAAGGTAAACCCCGAGACGGGAAGTAAGCAACCGGCGCCAGCCGCTAAGGGGCTTGAGCAGACGGAGGCTATCCCGGAAGTGGAGGACGATTTCTACAAGCTGATTTCGCTGCCGATACCGGAAGGCGTTATCTTGGAGGTTGGTGGCCTGGCCACGCTGCCCGATGGCAGCATTGCGGCCTGCACCCGAAGGGGAGAGGTCTGGATCATTTCGAATCCCAATATATCCGGTAACGCCAAACCAACATACAAGCGTTTCGCGTACGGCCTGCATGAGCCGCTCGGGCTGGCCTACAAGGACGGCGACATCTACGTAACACAGCGCAGCGAACTCACCCGGCTCCGAGACAACGACGGCGACGGCGAGGCAGACGCGTACGACAAGGTGTATTCCTGGCCGCTGTCGGGCAACTACCACGAGTACTCCTACGGCCCGCTGTTTATGCCGAACGGGAATATGCGGGTGACCCTGAACCTGGGCTGGAGCAATAGCCTGGGGCATGGCGTCAGCCTGGCGCCGTGGCGCGGCTGGATGCTGGAAATCACCCCGGACGGGCAGATGACGCCTATCGCGGCCGGTTTGCGTTCGCCCTCCGGATTCGGCATGAACGAAGCGGGAGACGTGTTCTACACCGAGAACCAGGGCGACTGGGTTGGCTCGGGCCGCATCTCGCACATCGAAAAAGGTGATTTCCTGGGTAACGCCGAGAGCCTTCGCTGGACAGACCTGCCAGGCTCCCCGCTTAAACTGAAACCGCAGGACATTCCGAATACCGGTGAGCCCATGTATGAAGTAGCGAAACGGGTGGATGCCCTGAAGCCGCCGGCTGTGTGGATGCCGCACGGCATCCTGGGCATCTCTACCTCCGGTATCCTGAATGACGACACGAACGGGAAATTTGGGCCTTTCACGAACCAGTTCTTTGTCGGCGACCAGGGGCAGAGCAAAGTCATGCGGGTGGCGCTGGAGAAAGTAAAAGGGCAGTACCAGGGGGTTGTTTTCCCGTTCAGGGAAGGCTTCTCCTCCGGTATTCTCCGGCTGATATGGGGCAGCGACGGCTCCATGTTCAGTGGTATGACGAGCCGCGGCTGGTCCTCCACCGGGAAAGAGCTTTTCGGGCTGCAGCGCCTTGTCTGGACCGGCAAGACTCCTTTCGAGATGAAGACCGTGCGGGCGATGCCGGACGGGTTCGAAATTGAGTACACGCTGCCTGTGGACAGGAAACTGGCCGCCGACCCGGCGGCTTACAAGGTAACGGGCTTCAACTATAAATACCAGGCCGCTTACGGCAGCCCGGTTATCAACAACGAGAAATGCGCTGTGCGCGGTGTGGTGGTGTCGGAGGATGGGTTAAAGGCCCGCCTGGTGGTGGATGGCCTGCGGGAAGGTTATATCCATGAGATCACAGCCGAGGGCGTGCGTGCCGCTGATGGAAAGCCCTTGCTGCACCAGGTCGGTTACTACACGCTCAACCAGTTCCCGGATGGGGAGAAGCTGGCCCTTGCAGCGCCTGCGCACGACCATACCGCGATGGCCTCTACAGACAAGGCAGCAGCGACAGCGGCCAAGCCGGCTGCCACAAAAGCAACTGCTGCGAAGAAAGCCGCTGCCGCTAAGCCCGCTGCCGGCACACAGGCCAAGCGCGTCACCAAACGGCCTGCCTCCTGGACGAAGGAAGCGGACATCACCATCAACGTGGGTACAAAGCCCGGCCTGAAGTTTGACCCCTCGCAGCTGCGCGTGAAAGCGGGCAGTAAGGTTAAAGTGGTTTTCCACAACAACGACGACATGCTGCACAACTTCGTAATCGTGTTGCCGGGAACAGCCATCGAGGTAGGGGAGATGGCGATGAAACTGGGCCTGGAGGGGCAGGAGAAAAACTATATCCCCCAGACAGACAAGCTGCTGTACCACACCAAGCTGCTACAGCCCAGTGAAACAGAAGCGATCTATTTTGAGGCCCCCAGCAAACCTGGCGAATATACCTTTGTTTGCACCGTGCCAGGACACTTTTACGTGATGCAGGGCACTTTGAAAGTAGTGGAATAGAGTCGCCGATCAGCGGCCATCTGCATAGGAGTAAGGCATGCGGATGCTTTGGCGCTGTAAGCTGTTGTAGATAGCTGGCTATATATCAAGCACTGCAAATCTAAGTCAATCTATATATAGCAGGGCCCGTGGCGTAAGCGCCATGGGCCTTTTGCTTTTCAAACCCGGTCTGTTAACCTGCGTAATTTTTCTGCTGCCTCAGGTGTCTCCCGTCCCGGCCATGAAACTGGATACCGGTCAATCCGTTTAGAAGCAGCAGGTGCGGCGGCTTGTTATATGCGCAGCGCACCGCCGGCCGTTTAGCGCCTTTGACACGCAATTTGAAACAGCAACTCATGCAAGATGCCACTCGCTTAGATATCAACGGTTCTACCGCCAGCCTGATGGATGTCGTGAATGAATACTGGGAGAGGTTCCTTTTTTTGCTGCCCAACATCCTGCTCGCCCTCCTGATCTTCTTTGTAGCCCTTTGGGTCGCGGGCAAGGTGAAGGCCGTGCTTGGCGAAAGGCTGTCGGGCAAGGCGCATGACAGGATTACGGGGCAGTACATCGCACTGGTGTCGAAGTGGGCGGTTATAATTGTGGGGCTGTTGCTGGTGCTGCAGACACTGGGCCTCACCGGGGTAGCCGGCGGTTTGCTGGCGGGCGCCGGTCTGTCAGCGGTGGTGATCGGCTTTGCCTTCAAAGACATCGCGGAGAACTTTCTGGCAGGCCTTATCCTCGCCTTTAACCGCCCCTTCGAGATAGATGACACCATTGAAGTGGAGGATACCGTCGGGAAGGTGAAGGCGCTGCACCTGAGGTCCACCCACGTCCTGACGTTCGACAGCATGGATGTCTATATCCCCAATGGCACGATCCTCAAATCAAAAGTGGTGAACCTTACTCAGAATGGCCTGATCAGGATGCATTTTGTAGTGGGCATCGACTACAACGACAACATACAGGATGCCATCGACCTGATTGAGAGAACGGCGCTGGGCGTGGAAGGCGTTTTGCAGCAAGACCCGCCCTATGCCACAGTAGATGAGCTCGGCACCAGCACCTTGAATATAAAAGTGTTTTTCTGGGCCGAAACCGATGACTATAAAAAGGGAGTGGTGCTGCTGAAAGGAAGCATTATGCAGGCCGTAACAAAGGCACTGCTGGAGAACGGCTTTGGCCTGCCCGCCAACATCCAGGAAATCAAGTTATATGACTACCAGAAGGACCTCCCCGTCCGGGTAATGGAAAGGGGGGCGCAGGGAGAGTAGCGACGCCCGGGTCCGCCAATTGCACTGCAAAAGCTGCAGGCTATTTCACGCCTTTGATAGCGTTAAAAAGATCGGTGCCGGCCTGCAATTGCCCTGCAGCGTTGGCATGCAGCCTGTCCTGCGGGTTGCGTTCATAGCCATTCGTTTCCAGGGTGGCGACTGTGCGCTTGTCTGCGGCGGCACGGGCCGCTTTGCCTTTGTTGATAGCGCCCGCCTGCGGGTGGCTTTTCAGGTCAGAGAATATTTTAAACACCACCCTTTTCGTGCCGCCCAGGTAGGTCACCTTGTCGAGCGATGCGAAAAACGCCTCCTCGTTGGCCCGGTAAGCACTGGCGTGTTCAGTTACCAGGGCGTCCGCCTCGCCCTGCCACCAGGCGATTGTTTTAAACACGGGCTCTTTCCCTTCGGCTACCAGCGCCGCACGCGCTTTTTCGATCGTTTCCTTGCTTTGCTCCAGCAACTCGTTTGAGTCGGGGTGCCAGTCGAGTATTTCTCTCGAGCCTGAATTATATAGTTGGGAGTTCCCGAAGCCTGCCACCACAAAGTACACGTCTTTCTGCTTGTGTTGCTGTAGCAGTTGTGCCGCCTTCACCACAGGACCGAATTGCCCCTTGTTTGACATCGTGTTGACCCCTGCCTGCATCAGTTCGAATTTTCCGCTGTGGGTGTTGTAGATATAACAGCCCTGCAAAGGCTGCTGCAGCTCGGTGGGCAGTTCGAAAGAATAGGCACGGCCAAGCCCGTTCGACTGGCCCAGGATCACGTGCACCTCCACGCTATTTTCGGGCTCAGAGTGTTCCTTACCGCAGGAGGCAAGTCCAATCAAGCTAAAAAGGGTGTAAAGAAGCACTTGGTAAATTGGGGATCTCATGGTGCTAATAGCTTTTAGTAGATAGAGTAGAAGCGTAATAATCGGTTTTAAAATTCATTCCCAGCACCTACGGCATAGTGCTCTCAGGGTTTCTTGTTATTGACATATCGCAATAAAATATTGTGAATTTAAGCTAATGTATTTGAAGGTTTATATATAAAGCGTTGCAGGAAAAGATAGATTAGCGCGCCTTTTGGCAGCACTGGTGGCAGGGACCTGCGGTGGCTGGCAAAAACAGGCCATAGTCTCAGGTAGAAAGTGACGGGTCGTCGGGCATGTGGCAGGCGCATTTGCAGCAGCATAAATCCTTTAATTGCCCTTTTTATAGGGTGGGCTGTGGCCTGTCTTATTCGATTATTTATATCCTGTGCAAATAATTTCAGGGCGCTGCTGCTGCAGTATTGCTATGTAAGTAATTGATTATAAATAGCTTATATATAAAATAATGTTGTGCCGAAAAACCTATATGCCACATAGGTATCGGAGAACTGCTGCGGCACACGCTCCGGCATGATTATTTCCTATATATTGCAACACCAATTTAGCATCTGAATATGAAGTCAACTTTAATGAGAGGTTTCCTGCTGGCAGGGGCCTTATTTTACATGGCCTCCTGCTCTACCTCCAAAAAGCAGCCGTCCCGCACGGGCAGAGTCATTATCATCGACGATACCAAGCATGCCCGCACCGGTCAAAAAGACAACGGGCTTCACAAGGGCTGGTATAAAAACCCGAACAACCCGCATCACCCAAACACGACAAACCCCGGGCACACGAAACACAAGAAAGGGAAATCCGCTAAGGCAAGTAGCGCCAAGAAAGGCAAGAAAAAATAACGTTGTGCAAAAAAACTGAAACGGGCCTTAAATGCTGCACCTCCAGCACTTAAGGCCCGTTTATATATCCTGTTTCTATATATAGCCATATGGGGTTGTTGGCTTTTTCGGATAAATAGTTATACTTTTATGTTTGGTATACGTTAACAACCGCTGAAATATTCTGTTACCAAGCGCAACCCCTTATGAACATTTACAGACAAATCCTGATGCTGCTGGTCGTGGCTAGCTTAGCCCTTTCATGCTCACCCCTGAGAGGCAGAAAAGCCATTGTGGTAGATGACGACGGCCGAAGCATGCGGTTCACGAATGGCCGGGCCGAGAGCAAGAACAAACGTTGGAACAGCTCCAAGAGCCTAAGCAAGCAACAGAAGAAGCGGGACAAGGCCTTCAGGAACAGGCGAAGAAACTAAGGCCGTTCTTGCCCGACTTGTCGCGATGCGCCCGCCCCAGGAGGCTATGCACCTTTCGACTGCTGCTTGCGTATAAGCGCGTATATGTCGAAAGAGAACCTGCACTATACCCGCACCCCACAGTCTGAACGGCTGAAATGGGTTAATTCTGTAGCCCGTTTGTTGGACAACCAGTTTGTGCTGCCGGGCACTAAATTCCGTTTTGGCCTCGACCCGCTGCTGGGCTTGCTGCCCGTGGCCGGCGACCTCGCTTCTTTCGCCATGTCTGCCACCATCGTCCTGACCATTGCACGCCACGGGGCCAGTGGAAAGCTTGTGGCGCTCATGCTTGTTAATTTAGCGCTCGACGCCATCATCGGAAGCATCCCGGTGCTTGGCACCGTCTTCGACTTCGCTTACAAAGCCAACGAGCGCAATGTGCGGCTGCTGCAGCGCCATTACCAGGAAGGCAAATACCAGGGCAGCGGAAAGAATATACTGGTGGCAGCGGCCGTCGGCATACTGCTCATCTTCCTGCTCCTGTTGTGGGGCATGTGGGAACTGCTGGAGTGGATGTACCACCTGATTTTTTAAGCAGGCACCCGGCCCAGTGACCTGGCAAGGGCCACGGCCTTCAGGGCGCTTTCTTCTTTGTCTTTTATCTCCAGCATGATGTCCATGTCCTGCCCCTCCGTTTCGGACAGAAAATCGTGGAAAAGTTCTTCCTGAATGCTTTGCACGTGCTTGCCTTTGCGCTCGTTGGGTGCCTGCGAGGAGTAGTCCATCATCAGGATGCCGTCGCGCCCAGGCTGCCAGGTGCTGGCCGCCATCTCCACAGCCTCGCGCATCGGCTCACCGTTGTTCACGCACTCATGGTGAAAGTTATCGAAAATAACAGGCATACCGGTTAGCTCATGCAGTTGCAGGCAGTCCTGCAGCGAGTAGGTACGATCGTCGTTCTCCACACACAGGCGCGCCTTCACGGCATCGGGCAGCATGGTGTGGTACACGTCGGCAAACCGTTGTATCGCGGAATGCTTGTCGCCATAGGCGCCGCCGCCGTGTATCTGCAGTTTGGCGGTGGTATCGAGGCCCATCAGGTCGAGCACGCTTCCCTGGTACACGAGCTCGGCAATGCTGTTCTTCACCGTCTGCTCGTTAGGGGAGTTCAGCACCACAAACTGATCGGGGTGCATGGAGATGCGCATCTGGTTGTTCTGGATATAGCTCCCCAGCCTCCGGAAGGTAAGTTTAAAGTGTTCCTGCCAGTTGTATTGGTTCACGGCATGGGAGGCAAAAGGCACGAGGTCGGAGGTAAGCCTGAAGAAGAACAGCCCGTGCTGCACGTTATACTCCAGGATGCGGCTCAGGCAGGCCAGGTTCTGCTCCACCGTCTCAATCAGGCGCTCCTCGGAGTAAGATGCCAGACGGAAGGTGCGGGAGGAGCTACAGTCGAGGGTTTGGTTAATGCAGGGGTATCCGATTTTCATGCCAATAAAATTTAGTATACCCCATAACTTACGGCGCGCCTTATTGTTCGGCTGCCTTCTGGGCTTTACTCATATCCCCGGTTGTCCTTGAAAAAGCGGTTGTAGTCGTCCTCCTCTTTCATCTTTTCCTCCAGTTCCTGCTTTCTTTTCAGCTCCTCCACCTTGCGGCGCTCCTTGCCTTCCTTTGAAAACATGTCGTACATCAGGCCGATGGGGCTGGCAATGGTGGGCGCAGGGGCCGGAGGGGGCGGGGGCGGCTCGAGGCCGGGTATATAGCCGGGGCGTTTCGCCTGGCTCGATTTCTCGCGCTTCATGTTGCGCAGCGCCCGGTCGATCATCTCCTGCGAAGGGCGGCTGGTCACCTCCACTTCGCCCAGCATCACGCTGTCTTCCTGCATCACGATGTTGATGCGCAGCTCCGACACCGGCAGCTTGTTGGGCAGGTACAGGAGCGGCTTATAGCCCACGGCACGGATCAAAAGCGTGTCGTCCTGGCCTACATCGATCCTAAACTGGCCCTGCTCATCCGATATCACGCCTAATTTGGTGCTCACTTTTATCACCGATGCCCCTGGTACCGGGGTTGATTTGTCTGGCTGCAGCACCGTCCCGCTCAGCCGAATGCTTTTCTGGGCGTGCGCAGGCAGGCTAAAGCCTACAAGCAGCAAAGCAAGGATATAAAGCAGGGGGTGTCGGAGCATGAATAAGGTTGATACAGCAGCAGCGATGAGATGTAAAGCTACTTAATTACGCCCAAAGAAGCCAAAAAGTATGCCAGCCTCCGGAAAAACAGAAACGGCGCTTAAAAGTAAAGACAAAACAGCTAAAATCAGCGAAAGCCTGCAGCAACCGGTGCCGCAGGCTTTCGCTGTACACGGCAGACAGGGTTGCTGCTGCCTGCCTTGCTTGGTTTAGTTTTCGGATCCGTTGGTCGTAGTGCCTTCCGCCGCATCGCCGGTGGTGGTGGTGGGGTTATTATATCTTGAGCGGTTTTGCTGGTAGGTTTTGTACTGCTCGGGCGTCAGGATACCCTTCACCTTCTGGTCCGTCTCGTCATCGATGCGTTTCCGCTCTGTCTCCATGTTGGCGGCCTCCGCGCCATCTGCGTTGGCCTGAAGGCGCTGCTCCAACTCGCTGAGCTGCCTGTTGCGGTCGTAGTAAACCTGTACCATTTCAGTCGCCACATCGCCTTCTACACCCAGGTCTGTCGTCACTTGCTCCGAGAACTTGTCCCTGTCGAAGCCATACATCTGCCCGGCCACAGGGTCGGCAGGCGCGGCTCCGCCTGGCTCTGCGTCCCCATAGCCCCGGATGTGATCAGGGTTCACGCTTTCATCCTCATTAGATTCTTCGACCTCCGTCGTGGTGCCCCTGTCTTCAGAGCAGGAGGTGGCTGTGAATAGCAGCGCGCTTAAGGCGAAGAGGGTATAAAGTGTCTTTTTCATAGTTTGGTTTATCAGTTTATATAGGAGGTTGCGCCAGCGCGGGCCACACGAAACGGTGCAAATCGGCCGGCACCCTCTGTTTTACGAACCGAACCTGATCGGGTTAGAACCTTTGTGCCTGAAGACGCACTGAAGTGGCAGAAAGGGAGGAGAAGGAAAGCGCAACTGTGCTGGACATCTGAGAGGGCAGATCAGAAACACCGGATCAGATACAAACCTGAAGTAGAAGGTCATTAATCCGATTGCGCTGCCCCTATATGGCAGCAGCGCCAACTGGGAAGGCTAGCGCTGCTGCCATATATTGAAATAAAGGTTTAGGATCAGGCTTTCTTCAGTTCAAAAACAGTGATCTCCGGCAAGAACCCGACACGGCCCGGATACCCCAGGAAGCCGAGGCCGGTATTCACATACAGGTGCTGGCGGCCGTTCTTGTACAAACCAGCCCACTGCTTGTACACGTACTGCACCGGGCTCCACTTCCAGCCAGGTATGTTCACGCCAAACTGCATGCCGTGCGTGTGCCCCGACAGCGTGAGGTCTATATCGTTGTATTTTGGGTTGATCTCGCCGTCCCAGTGCGAAGGGTCGTGGGAGAGGAGCACCTTAAACGGGGAATCCTCGGTGCCGGCGTAGGCCTGCTCTAGGCGGCCGTATTTCGGGAAGCCGGCGCGGTTACCCCAGTTCTCAACGCCCAACACCGCAATCTTCTCGCCGTCTTTCTCAATGATGCGGTGCTCGTTCATCAGGATCTGCCAGCCCATCCTGCCGTGGCTCTCGATGAGGGTGCGCAGGTTCTCGCGCTTCGCCTCCGGGCTTGGCCAGGACACGTAATCGCCGTAGTCGTGGTTGCCCAGCACCGAGAATACCCCGGCCCTGGCCTTGATCTCTTTCAGGGTGCCGATGTGCTGCTGCACCTCAACAGCCATGTTGTTCACCAGGTCGCCGGTAAAGAACACGAGGTCCGCCTCCTGCCTGTTGATTAGCTTCACGGCCTCCTGCAGCGGTTCCGTCGAGTTGAAACTGCCCGTGTGCAGGTCTGAAATCTGCAGTATCTTATACCCGTCGAAGGCCTGTGGCAGGTTCGGGAATTTCAACGTAATGCGCTTTACCTGGTAATCGTAGGCGCCCTTCACCATGCCATATATAAACGCTGTGAACGGTACGGCCGCCACCAGAAGCCCCATCTGACTCAGGAACTTGCTGCGCGACGGGTCGAAGGCGGTTTCGCTGCTGGCGTAGTGGAACGCGATTCTGGCTATCCGCACCGAGTCATCCACGAGCAGGAAAAGCACCACCACCAGCTTTGAGGCGAAGAAGATGAAAAGCGTGCTGGCCAGGTATGTTTTATAGGCGTTGGGTGGCGTGCCGCGTGTGGCGGCGGCCAAAACAAAAGTGCCTGCCGTAATGGCAAAAATAGCCCAGTACAAAAAGAACAGTACCCGCTGTGCGGTAGGGTCCAGGCTCTGTGTCACTGTTTTGATGGCCTGGAACACGTACAGGTCCACCAGGAAAAGGAACAGGATAATTGTTCCGGATGATAAGAGAGATCTCATATAGACATTAAAAACCGGAGTGCCCTGCGGTTGTTGCAGCGGCGGCGGCCTTTGTTTAACTTGTTAGGATTAAAATTATATAGGTCTGCACTGAACTAATCTACTCTGAAAACAATTGCACAGACATCTCCAGCATCACAAAATCTGTACCGCAAGTGAAAGATAACCAAGCTACTGCCATTGCGTCTTACCAGCCGCTGCTCAACATCAAGACGTGGGCGGAAGAAGACCGCCCGCGTGAGAAACTGTTGCTGAAAGGGAAAGCCGCTTTAAGCGATGCGGAGCTGATCGCCATCCTGATCGGCTCGGGCACCACCAGGCTTACGGCGGTGGATGTGGGCAAAATCATTCTCTCCGCCGTAGGCAACGACCTGAACGAGCTGGCGAAGCTAACGGTAAAGGACCTGACAAAACACCCGGGCATTGGGGAGGCCAAGGCGATTTCTATCGTGAGCGCGCTGGAGTTGGGCCGCCGCCGCAAAGAGACGGTCGCCGCCGCCAAAACCCGCATCACCTGCTCCACGGATATATATAACTACATCAAGCCGCAGTTGCTGGACCTGCCCCACGAGGAGTTTTGGATTCTGCTGCTCAACCGGGCGAACGTGGTGATGAAGAAGGAGAGCATCAGTACCGGGGGCGTGGCCGGCACCGTGGCAGACCCGAAGATCATCTTCAAAAAGGCGATTGAGCAGCTGGCCAGTTCGATCATCCTGGTGCACAACCACCCGAGCGGCAACACCAAGCCCAGCGCCGCAGACATCTCCCTGACCAAAAAAATGAAAGAAGCCGGCCAGTTCCTGGACCTGCCCGTGCTGGACCATATCATCTTCACCGAGAACGACTACTACAGCTTTGCGGATGAGGGGGTTTTGTAAGTTAGAGCGTTAGAGGGTTTGGGAGTTAGAAAGTTTGAGAGTTATAGAATTTAGTTTATGAGTGGGCAGGGGAAGAGCAACTTTACCTGTTCGGAAGAGTTTAAGAAGCGCGCAAAGATTTTTGCGCTGCGCGTGATTAAGCTGTATCAATCATTACCGAACAATGTGGAGGCGCAGATCCTTGGTAAGCAATTGTTGCGTGCCGCTACGTCTGTAGCAGCAAATTACCGCGCCGCTTGCCGTGCCCGGTCGTCTGCAGAGTTTGTTTCGAAAATCGGCATCGTTTTGGAAGAATCCGATGAGTCGCTTTTCTGGCTTGAGGTTTTAGAGGAGGCTGGAATTGTGCCTGCTAAGCGTTTAACTCAACTGAAGCAGGAAGCCAATGAGCTGACAGCCATACTCACCACCATCAGAAAATCCTCCCAAAAAAAGAAGCAACTTTCTAACTCCCAAACTCTCTAACTTTATAACTCAGAAAGTATTTCTTTCACGCGGCCTACCTCGCCGGTCTCCAGCCTCACTTTGATGCCGTGCGGGTGCGTGGGAGAGTTGGTGAGGATGTCTTTCACGTAGCCCTCGGTGCGTTCTCCGCTGCGCTGGTCTTCCTTCAGCACAATGTTCACGTGCAGTCCGGGTTTGATGTTGGCGCGTTTTCTTCCGTCCATGTCAGTTTAGGGTGTTTGTGGGCATATAAGGGCGTTCCTGTGCCTGCAGTTGCCCGTTTCGCTTCCCAGCTGCAGCTTCAGGTTAGGGAACCGGGCTGAAGGCAGCTTTGCTATCCTGCCAAAGGGTTCAGCCCTTCTTCAGTTGTTCTTTTTCTAAAGGCGGCTCCTTCTGCTCTAGCTCATTTATATACTTCATGTGCAGGAAGATTGCCGCCACGCCCGTGATAAGCCCGGACAAGGTCAGGTACAAGCCCAGAAAGTTTTCGGGGAGGATGAATAACCGGATAACGATTCCACTCAACACCAGCACTGCGGCGACTTTATAAAGCAGTTTTTCAACATTTCTGTCTTTCATCAAACTACGTCTAAGTTAAACAACAGCCTTTGCGTTTAGCCCCGGCACCGGATGCCGGGGCAGGCTTATGAAAATCTGCACAGCTTTATACTGCCGTGGTGCCGGCAGGCTGCCCGAGCACTATTTTGGTGCCCAGCACATCTAAAAAGGCGCGGATAAACTTAGGGTGGCCGGGCCAGGCAGGCGAAGTCACGAAGTTACCGTCCACTACCGCTTCGGTTGCCTCCACTGTTACATAGGTGCCACCCGCCAGCTCTACTTCCGGGGCTACGGCAGGGTAGGCCGTCAGTCGGCGGCCTTCCACCACGCGGGCGGCCGTCAGTATCTGTATGCCGTGGCACACTGCGGCCAAAGGCTTATTGTTCTCCGCGAAATACCGCACCAGGTCCAGCACCTCCTGGTTCAGGCGCAGGTATTCGGGGGCGCGGCCACCGGCAATCACCAACCCTTCGTAGTCGGCAAGTTTTATATCGGAGAAAGAGTAGGTGAGCTGAAAGTTGTGGCCCGGTTTCTCGGTATAGGTCTGGTCGCCTTCAAAATCGTGGATGGCGGTTTTAATCATATCGCCTTTTTTCTTGTTGGGGCACACGGCGTGTACCTCATAGCCCACCATCAGCAGCATCTGGAAAGGGACCATGGTCTCGTAGTCTTCTGCGAAATCACCTGTCAGGAACAGGATTTTCTTAGCGTTTTCCATATCTGTTTCTTCACTAAACTATCAAAATAAACAGCGCTTCCCTTGCGCGCGCCAGCGCTACATTTTGCCAAGGTATATAAAACCTTTTAGAAAGTACAGGATATTGTCTTGAATTTCAAAGATATGAGGCTGACGTTGCCGTCAGAGCACGCCTGCCTGCTACTCCTGCAAGGCCTCCAGGTCAGACACGTGCAGGCTGCGCAGCATGGATGTTTTCTTGTGCTGGTGCTCCTGCATGCGGACCAGTATGTCGTTCAACAGCTCGATGGCCTGCACGACGTGGGGGCCTTTGTTCAGCATCACGCAGTCAGCCCGCTGGGCCATGGCGGCATCCGTGATCTCTGCCCTCGACGGGCGGCCCTTTTTAGCCAGCGTCTCTAATACCTGTGTGGCCCATACCACCGGTATATGCGCCGCCTCGCACAGCCACAGAATCTCCTCCTGCACTTCGGCCAGCCGCAGCCAGCCGCACTCCACCGCCAGGTCGCCGCGCGCAATCATAATGCCCGCCGGGTAACCCTTCATGGTGGCCAGCAGCAGGCGCGGCAGGTTCCGGAAGCCCTCCTTGGTCTCTATTTTCAGCATCACCCCTATCTCATTTGCCCCGAGCTCCTTAAGCTCATGGTGCAGCGCCTCCACATCCTCCACATAGTTTACGAAGGAGAAATTGACGATATCGGCATGGGAGGCCACAAACTTCAGGTCCTGTTTGTCCTTTTCCGTCATGCCGTTCAGCTTAATCTTGCTTTCAGGCAGGTTAATGCCGTTGTCGGCGCGCAGCTTACTGCCGGTGTCGCTGGCATACGTAATCTTCACCAGTAGCCAGTCCTTGTTCACCTCCATGATCTGCCCCTCTATCTTGCCATCGTCAAACAGGATGGGCTGGCCATCCTTCACCTGCTTGAAAACCTCGGGCAGGGTGCAGGATATATGGGCCGGCTGCACCACATGCCCTTTGTCATCGTAACGGGCCGGCTCCCCGGGTGTCAGTTCGCGCGTCAGCACCAGCAGGCTGCCTTTTTTCAGGATGATGGGCGCGAAGGTGGGCGGCAGCTCGCCTACCTCGGTCGTGCGCTCCACCACAGCCTTGTTCTTGATGTGCAGCTTGATGCCGGTGGTGATGTAAGAGGACTTATAGAGATGGGCAATAACGCCGCGCCCTTCTTTTCGCATAACGGTGAAGGAGCGCTTCCGTCTGCGGGTGTCTGTGAAAATGATCCTGTCGTTTTCCTGCAGCTGCGCCAGCCACTCTTCCTGCACGGGCAGCCAGGCATCTATGTTTTGGGGGGGCGGCTCATCCGCCGGGGCCAGCCATACCTTGGCCGCCTCAGTTGTCTGCCCCAGGTTGTTCTGCGTGGGCCGGATGGTCACTAGTTTCGGGCCTTCCTTCAGCGGCCCCGTACGCAGCTTCGGACCCATCAGGTCCATGAGTATCTTGCAGGCAATGCCGGTCTCTTTCTCGGCCTGGCGAATGAGGTGCACCATCTGCAGCCATACAGCCTCGTTGTCGTGGGCGCAGTTGATGCGGGCGCAGTTCATGCCGGCACGGAGCAAGCGGAGCAGCAGCTCGTAATTTTCGGCGGCTTCGCTGGGGATGGTGACCATGATGCGGGTGCTGCGCTTCTCGGGGCGGGGGCCGAGAAGGGCCTCTGTGTTGGATTCAAGCAGTTCCGCATTCTCATGAAAGGAGACAGCGAGGGGCTCCTCGGTGGGGGTACAGGCTTTCAGGTAACAAAGCTGGTGGCGCACCGCCTGCAGGCTGGCCAGCACATGCCCCTCTGCCCGGCCAAGCGACGAAAGCCCCATTTGCGAGAGGCTTTCCTGCAACTCCCGGATATCGCGCTTCCGCAGCGACAGGTAGTGCAGCAGGTTCCGGGCGCTTTTCTTGAATTTGGGGTGCACCAGCTCAACGGCCGGTGCGAACTTCTGTTCTAGGGCGATTGCCTCGTCATGCAAGGCCTCGAGCTGCGCAATCAGCGCTTCTATGTGGTTTGTATCCTGCTGCATAGATTTTTTCGGCTATATATAAATCTATACTACAAACTGCGGAAGCCTGGGTTAGGTTGTGCTTTTAAGAGAGGATTTGCTTAAATATTTTATTTATTTATATATATAATTCAATTTTGTTCACAGAAATTGCTTTTGCACGACAGCACAACGTACACCTCCTATATTAAAGCGTATCAGCAAACTTACTTCTTCACATAGAAGGGGATATTGGCTGTGGCAACGTTGTCGTGGCCATCATACACATAGATGAACAGGCGGTAAGCGCCCGGCTCCGAGGGAGTCTGGAGTACGGCATTATCGCCGTCCGTCTCTGTCAGGCGATCGGGTATGGCGGCTGGCCTGTCTTCGCGGTCGCCGCCTTCTTTCAGGTCCGTGCTTTCGTGGAGCAGCTCATACTTATAGGTTAGCTTATCCTTGTCCGGGTCGCTGACGTCGGCGTTTGCTCTATAGCTTTGGTCGGGTTTCAGGAAGATGTTCTCCTTCGCCAATTTCCCGTTTAGCTTAAACGACTCTATGTGCGGGGCGCGGTTCTCGGGCCAGCTGCCCGTCCAGAGGTACTGCATCACATCCACCACCTCCGTCTCTTTCCCGTCTTCGGTGAAGAGGCCATACCAGGTAGGCGTGCGCTCCTGCTTCTGTCCCCACAAAAACACGTAGGAGCCTATATTCCGGGTCGTGTCCCGTCCCATGGTCAATTCGTAGCGGTTTTTATAGACGGCGGCTTTCTCGCTGCTCGTCTCTTCCACGGCTGCAGCCCACGAGGTGTGCTGGCTTTCCCAATGGCCGGTGGGTCCCCACTCGGTAATCATATAGGGGCCATCCCAGCCAAGATACTGTATATTGGGAGGCACATCCGGCAGCGCGGCATAGGCGTTGACGGCCAGGATATCCAGTTCCGGCACTTTCTCATTTATATAGTCAACCTCCATTTTGTTGAGGCCGGCCAGCATGGTGCTGGTGGGGTGGTTCGGGTCCACCTCATGGATCATTTTGGCGATGTCGTTCACGGCGTCCCATACCAGCGGGTTGGTGTAATTCAGGTTCAGCTCGTTCCCGATTCCCCAGATCAGCAGCGCCGGGTGGTTCTTGTACCGCTCCACCTCTTTTCGCAGCTCATTCAGCTGCTGCTCCACCGCGGCAGGGTCGTCGTAGTCAAAGCCGTGGCGCTCGCGGCCCACCTCCAGTCCCAGGGTCACGGTCAGGCCGTTCCGGTAGGCCTCGTCCAGCACCTCCTGCGCGTTATCGGTGCTCCAGGTGCGGATCGAGTTGCCCCCGTATGCCGCAAGCCGCTCCAGGTAACGGCTGCCGCCCGCCCCTTTTATATAGTAAGGTTCGCCGCCCCGGTAAAGTTTGAAGCTCCCGTTTTCCTGGCGCACTTCCACCGGGACAGGCTCCATCGGGATTTCCTCCTTTTTTTCAACCGGTTGCTCTGTTTCAGGTGCATTCGTGAGGGTGCCGGAGCAGGCCTGGGCCAAAGCGGCGATGAGCAGAAGGGCAAAAGCTTTCGGTAAGGCGATTTTCATATATGCTTGCTGGATGGTGCTGCCTGTTGAAGGAATACTCGCTGCGCAGCCGAAGGTTATACAGGGCAGGGCTATATACCGGCTTGCGTTTTATATAGGGTAGGACGGTTTCGCCGGCTCAGTCCTCGTAGAACTCGATTAGGGAGCCGAAGTAGCTGTTGTCCCAGCCTTCCACGATGTCCTCATAATCCTCATCCGGGATGTTGGTGTGGCGCAGCTCTGCCGAGGTGCCGTACTTGTGCGGGTGCAGTTTGATGGTGACGATCGAGGCATCGGGCTGCTCGCCGAAATACCACTGCTGCACAATCAGCCTGCCTTCCTCGAATTCCAGGTTCTTGCCCACGATGCTCCCGTCCCAGAGCGAGAACTCCGTGCCGGGCTCCGCCGACATCTCTGCCTTGTCGCCGGTCCAGGCCTGGATCGTGAGCGGGTGCGTCAGGGCCAGGTACACTTCCTCGGGTGTGGCCGGTATGATATAGTATTTCTTGAAGTCTTTCATGGTGCGTAGGCAATTTTAGTAAAGATAGCATTTTGGCGGGAGTGCCAGCGTTTGTTGGGGCCGTCGTAACCGGTTTGGCGCCAGGCAGTGCGTTAGGCGCGCTGCTGCTTATATATAACCTGATCCGGAGGGGCACTATAACAGACGATAAAATACATGATGGGGTAAAAGTATAAAAGTTCTGTGAGAAATGAATTTTCGCTGCTTTGTTTCATGTTCCTCCTGTAACTCGGTAAGTGCGGCGAAAGCCAGCGGGAATTACAAAAGCTCCGGCAACGCATGACATTTGTCATTTGCAGCCTTTCAGAATTTGTTTAATTTTAAATCCCGTAAATCGCCTTGAAACCAGTTTGTGCCTGCCAGAAACAGTTGCTTAACTTTTTGATTCACACTCGTTTGGATCTGGTTGGAAGAAGCTTTTCCTGCTAAAACGTCAGTTTATATGCTTAAATCGTTTGTCTTCTTAGTCTTTTTAGCCGGCCTGATCGGGGATGGCAGTTGTAGCAGAGCAACGCCCGAGGAATACAGCCAGCAGGCTGCCTCGCCCGAGATCTTCCACCAGGCATCCGATCAGCTGACCGACTTTATCATCCACGACATTTTCAAGCCGCCGGTGGCCAGCCGCATTTACGTCTACACCAACCTGGCCGCCTACGAAACGCTGCGCCAGCAGCACCCGGATTACGAGTCGATGGCGGGCAAGCTGAATGGCTTCACGGAGGTTCCCCAGCCGGCCAAAGACGGGGAGTACTGTTTCCCGCTGGCGAGCGTGGCCTCCTATATAGCCGTCAGCAAGGAGCTGATCGTGTCGATGGCCGAGATGGAGGACTACGAGCAGGCTGTATATGAGCAGTATGCGCAAATGGGCGTGCCGGAGGACGTGCGGGCGCGCTCCATCGCCTACGGCGAGCAGGTGGCCCGGCACGTGCTGGCATATGCCGGCCAGGACAACTACAAGGAAACGCGGGCCATGATGCGCTACACGTTTACAGACCTGCCGGGATCATACCAGCCGACCCCGCCCAACTACGCTCCCGCCTGCGAACCCAGGTGGAACGCCATGCGGGTGCTGACCCTGGACAGCTGCACGCAGTTTCAGCCAAAAGCGCCGGCCGCCTACAGCCTCGACCCCGAGAGCGACTTCTTTAAAATGGTGCGGCAGGTATATGACTTTTCAGTCAACATGACCGAGGAGCAAAAGGCCATCGCTTATTTCTGGGACGACAACGCGGTGGTGACCAATGTGATGGGGCATGTGTCGTATATGGATAAGAAAATGACACCTCCGGGCCACTGGCTGGCCATTGTGCAGACGCTGGCGAAAGACAAAGACCTTGATCTGATGAAATCTGTGCAGGCCTACACGTTCACCTCAATTGCCTTGTACGACGGCTTTATTGCCTGCTGGGACGAGAAATACCGCAGCGCGCGCATCCGCCCCGTCACGGTGATCAACGAACACATTGACCCGGCATGGCAGCCTTTCCTGGAGACGCCGCCCTTCCCGGAGTACGTGAGCGGCCACAGCGCCATCTCCGCCGCCGCCGGCACGGTGCTCACGCACCTGTTCGGCGACAACGTGGCCTTTACCGACTCCACCGAATATGCCTACGGGCACGGCGTGCGTTCCTTCAAATCCATCAAGGATGCCTATATGGAAACATCCATCAGCCGGGTGTATGGCGGCATCCACTTCTGGGACGGCTCCTTTGAGGGAACCGACCAGGGCGAGAAGGTAGGCGAATGGGTGTGGTCTAAAATCGGACCGAAGGAAAAGCAGGATTTGATAGCTAAAAGCACAGCGCAAAAGAAAAGGTAATACCAAAATAGTGCTGCACTTGGTATGCAACTTTTTAATATAGGTGACGGTTTTTATATTAGTTTATATGCCTCAGTAGGCATATAAACTGCTTTACTTATTTTTCCTCAAAGACTGTTTTACCAAACTCAGGATGTATTCAATTTCTTCTGAATCTGAAATTTTTATTTCATAAGCCCCATTGCCCCAATGGCCAACATTTGAAACGTCTCTTGCAATTCCTTTTGCATCATCTAATTCTCCACTTTTAAGGTTAAGAAATATCTTTAGATTCTTGCCCTGAAGCACTACATCGCAAAATGTGTTACCGTCGATCTTAAAACCAACGAAGTGCTTCCTTGGGTTTAATGTTATGTTATCGGCCAAGTTGAAAACACGTTCCTTGAAGCTCTCATATAGCTCCCGTATATCGAACTCTGCTTTTTGGATAAGATCCTGTTCCGTAAATACTTTTAGTTCGTTTGTGACCTTTTCAACAGCATTATTATTGCCGGAAATTGTTTTGATGCTTTCCTGAGCATTTGTTTTTTGTACCTGCTCGAAAGAGACGGTGTTATTTTCAAATTTTTTGACCTCCCAAAGCTCGATCGGCAAATCTTTAAAGTTGATAGCCTCTCTTTGGTAGGTGGTGAATGAAGGAGAAATAAATATAACTTTGGATTGAGACCAATCAACACTGGACCGCTTCAGCGTCCCTTCCCTTTGCTCATTGTACTCTAATATAAAATCCGCCTTGTTATTCAGCATCAAGGACAAATAGGCATATCCCTGGTCAATGACGCTGAAGTTCCTGTCTTTTTTGAATTCAATAATAACAAAAGAGTTGGCTTCTTTATCAAATGCTAAAGTGTCAATTCTAAAATTGTTAAGCGAAAATTCTGTTCTCACGAAATCGAGTTTCAGGATTGTGCTTAAATTCTCTTCTGTCAGTTTCTGAATTTCCTTTTCAAGCTTAAAAGACGATTCTTTTATATGTTGAAGGTTACTCCCTATCTTGTAAAGGGCCATTTTGGTTACTCTTTATGTTGCTATATTTCTTTAAAAAAGAGTATTATTAATTTTATATGTTAAGGTAATAGACTGGAGGCACAACTCCAATTTTCCCCGCAGCCTCTCCAAAAATTTCCGACCTTTGCAGGAAATAGCTCCGTAACCTTATGAAACGACCCCTGAGGCTGATCATATTTGCCGGCATCGCACTGGTGCTTTTTTACTTTGTGCAGGAAACCTTCCTGAGCGATGACAACTATATAAAGCCGCTGCTGAAGGAGCGCGCCGACAAGGACCTCTCGTTCCGGGGCCGCACCAACAGCCCCTTCACCGATGAGGACCGCCGCAGCTTTGACAGCTTGGTGTACTACGCACCGAACCTGGATTACCGCGTGAAAGCCAAGGTAGAGAAGCTGCCGCAGCAGGATACCGTGCAGATGAACATGACAAACGACAGCACCGAAGCCTACCTGCGTTACGCCACCGCCACGTTTGAACTGGAGGGAAAGCCGCAGCGCCTGACGCTGTATAAAAAAGTGAACCGTGAGGCAGACGAGGAGGAGCAGCTTTTCGTGCCCTTCACCGACAAAACCAACGGCTTCGAAACCTATGGCGGCGGCCGCTACCTCGACATCCCGTTTGAGGAGGACGCCGAGACGGTGGAACTGGACTTTAACCGCGCCTACAGCCCCTTCTGCGCCTACAACCCCGACTACGTGTGCCCGGTGCCCCCCCAGGACAACCGCCTTACGATAGCCATTCCGGCAGGGGAGAAGACGTACGAGAAAACGGGCAAGTAAAGGCCGCAGGATTTTAGACACAGCTTATAAGCAAGGAAGAATTGCTTCAACCAGTGATTTTTTACCCACTCGTAATTCGGAATTGATAATTCGTAATTAGAAGAAGTATCCTTAATTTTGAAAAACAGAGGCTTCCGGCGCGGAGGCTAATCTTTTAAAGCAACAAAGAAAAACATGCGGATTTCATTCGACTGGCTGAAACAACTCATTCATATAGACAAAGACGCGGAAGAAGTGGGCGCTTTGCTGACGGGCGCGGGCCTGGAGGTGGAGGGCATCGAGACATTCGACGTGGTGCAGGGCGGCCTGGAAGGCATTGTGATCGGAGAGGTGCTGACCTGTGCCCCGCACCCGGACGCTGACCGCCTGCGCGTCACCACTGTGGACATCGGCACCGGCACCCCGAGCCACATCGTGTGCGGCGCGCCCAACGTGGCGGCCGGTCAGAAGGTGGTGGTGGCCACCGTGAACAGCACGCTGTACCCGGCAGGCGGAGAGCCTTTCAAAATCAAGAAATCCAAGATTCGCGGAGAGGTGTCAGAGGGGATGATCTGCGCCGAGGATGAGATCGGCATCGGCACCTCGCACGCCGGCATCATGGTGCTGGACACGGACCTGCCGAACGGCACGCCAGCGGCCGGGTTCTTCGGACTGGGCTCCGATAAAGTGTTTGAGATCGGCCTGACGCCGAACCGCGCCGATGCCGCCTCGCACTACGGTGTGGCCCGCGACCTGCAGGCGCTCACGGACGCGAAAGCCATAATGCCTTCCGTCGGGGATTTTAAAGTGAGCAACACCTCACGCCCGATCGCGGTGGAGGTGGAGAACACGGAGGCCTGTCCGCGGTATGCCGGGGTCACGGTGTCGGGCTTGAAGGTGGGGCCGTCGCCGGAGTGGATGCAGAAGCGCCTGCGCGCCATCGGTCTGTCGCCGATCAACAACGTGGTGGACGTGACCAACTACGTGCTGCACGAGCTGGGGCAGCCGCTGCATGCCTTCGATGCCGACAAGATCAAAGGAAACAGGATCATCGTCAGGACAGTGGCAGGCGGCAGCGCCTTCAGAACGCTGGACGGCGTGGAGCGCAAGCTGCAGGAAACGGACCTGATGATCTGCGACGCGGAGGGCCCGATGGCGATTGGCGGCGTGTTCGGTGGCGAGGAGTCCGGCGTTTCTGCCGGCACGACCAGCATCTTTATCGAGAGCGCCTACTTCTCCCCGGACTGGGTGCGCCGCACCGGCATGGGGCACGGCCTGAAAACCGATGCCTCCTTCCGCTTCGAACGGGGCACCGACCCGAACATGGTGATCTATGCCCTTAAGCGAGCGGCGCTGCTGATGCAGGAGGTAGCCGGTGGCGAGGTGTCTTCTGACATTGTGGACGTTTACCCTGCGCCGATACCGCATCACGAAGTGAAGCTCAGCATTGAGCGGGCGCATATGCTGATTGGGCAGCACATTGGCACAGAACGCATCAAAGCCATCCTCACCGATCTGGGGATAGAAGTAACAGGCGAAACAGACGCGCACCTGTCGCTGTCGGTGCCGCCGTTTAAAGTAGACGTGACCCGCGAGGCCGATGTGGTGGAGGAAATCCTGCGCATCTACGGCTTCAACAACATCGGGATGAGCGAGAACCTGTCCACCACGTACCTGGCCAAATTCCCGAAGCCCTATGCGGAGAACGTCACGGAGACGATCTCAAACTATATAGCCGACAACGGCTTCCATGAGATCATTACCAACTCCATTACCAACTCCAACCACTACCGGCCGGCCGGGGAGGCGGAGGTAGCGGGCCTGGTGCGGGTTATCAACTACAACTCCGAAGACCTGGACGTGCTGCGCAAGAGCATGGTGTTCTCGGGCCTGGAGGTGCTGCGCCGTAACATCAACCGCCGCCAGCGCGACCTGAAGCTGTTCGAGCTGGGAAAGGTATATGAGCAGCTCGGGGACGGAAGCACGAAAGAGAGCCGCAGGCTGGCTTTATATATGGCCGGCAACGTATCTGCCGAGAGCTGGAAGCAGCCAAGCGGCAAGGCCTCCTTCCACGACCTGGCGGGCGTGGTGCAGAACGTGCTGCGCAAACTCAACGCCGGGGACTTCGAGGTGCAGCCGCTGCAGCCGAACAGCTATATGCGCCAGGGCATCGCTTATACAAAGAATGGCACCGTTGTCGCGGAACTCGGCCCGCTGGACGCCGGCGTGACCCGCTTTATGGAGGTGAAGGAACAGGTGTGGTACGCCGAGCTAAACTGGGATTACCTGCTGAAGAAGTACAAGGACAACCTGGTGGCCGGGGAGCTGCCGAAATTCCCGGAAGTGCGCCGCGACCTGTCGCTGGTTCTCGATAAAAATGTTACCTTCGATCAGATCAGGCACATAGCCTTCCGGACAGAGCGCAAGCTGCTGCAGGACATGAACGTGTTCGACGTGTACGAGGGCGACAAGATCGCCGCAGGCAAGAAGGCCTACGCTATCAGCTTCACGCTGCTGGACCGGCAGCAGACCCTGACCGATAAGGTGATCGACAGCACGATGAGCCGCCTGATGCAGCAATTTGAGAAACAATTAGGGGCTTTAATCCGCAAATAGTGTTATGGCTAAGGAAAAGCAGTTACAACAACTCCGGCATATTGAAGACAGGTTGCGCAAACTCGTGACCCGCTACACCGACGTGCAGCAGAAGCTGGCCAGCGCCCAGGAAGAAATCAAGTTCCTGGAAGGGCTGGTGGAAGAGAAGGAGCAGCAAATAAAAAATTTTCAAAATCAGGAGAATATCGTTAAAATTGTAGACACGATAGCAGGAAACCCTGCAAATTCGACAGAGTTAAAGCTCAAGCTGAACGAATACATCAGAGAAATTGATAAGTGTATCGCTTATCTACAGGACTAAGCACCAGCATATAAGGAGCAGCAACCCGCTCTAAGAGGCTATGAAAGCACCTGAGAAAGCACAACCCCTAAAACGCAACGGATGGGTGAATTAGCCATAAAGATTCGCATCGCGGAACGTGAGTATCCGATGCGGGTGAAGGAAGAGGAAGAAGAAAGAATCAGAGTTGTCGGCAAGATCCTGAACGAGCGCCTGCGCTTTTTCAAGGACCAGTTCGGCTTACAAGACAAGCAGGACCTGTTGGCTTTGGTGGCATTCGAAACCATGGTCGACAAGGTGAAACTGGAGGAGGAGAAAGACTCCCACGGCACCGACATCGGACAACAGCTTTCTGTTCTGGAAGATATCTTATCAACTGTAAACCTTAAGTAGGCACCGGGGCCATTGCGGGCCTGCCACTTATTTTTCGTTAGGGCCGAAAGCCACACCTGTCTTTTGCAGGCACTGCTATATGTTTTTATTCATCATAAAAGCTTATAGTTATGCCAGATATCCTTTATATTTTAATTACGGCCATTGTCGCGCTCGGAGTGGGCGTGTTCATTGGCCGCTCCATGCTGCAGAAAGTGTACAAGCAGCAGGAGGAAGACGCGCGCCAGCGCGCCAAGAGCATCATCCGCGAGGCTGAGCTGAATGCCGAGAGCCTGAAGAAAGACCGCATCCTGGAGGCCAAGGAGAAATACCTGAAGCTGAAAGAAGAGTTCGACGAGGAGATGAACAAGAAGAAAAACATCATCATCCAGAACGAGAACAAGGTAAAGCAGCGCGAGCAGCAGGCCACCAAGCAGTACGAGCAGGCCAAGCGCCTGGAGGCGGACCTGGAGAAAGAGAAGGAAGCCCTCACCACCCAACTGGACAAGGAAAGAGCCAATATGAGCTCCCAGCTCGACAAGGAGAGGGAAAGCCTGAACACGCAGCTGGAGCAGCTTAAGAAGCGTAAAGAAGAAGTTGAGGCGAAGCACAACGAGATTGTGGGCCAACTGGAGCGGATCGCCGGGCTTACTGCCTCTGAGGCACGCGAGCAGCTGGTGGAGGCGCTGAAGAGCGAGGCGCAGACGCAAGCCTCGTCCCACGTCAAAGACATCGTGGCGCAGGCCAAGCTCACCGCCACGAAAGAGGCCAAGAAGATCGTGATCGAAACCATCCAGCGGACCGCCGCGGAGCATGCCATCGAGAACTGCGTGTCGGTGTTCAACATCGAGAGCGACGACATCAAAGGCAAGATCATTGGCCGTGAGGGCCGCAACATCCGCGCGTTAGAGGCTGCCACTGGCGTGGAGATCATTGTGGATGATACTCCGGAAGCCATTATTATATCGGGCTTTGACCCGGTTCGCCGTGAGATAGCGCGTTTGTCGCTGCACCGTCTGGTGGCGGACGGCCGCATACACCCGGCCCGCATTGAGGAGGTGGTTGCCAAAACCCGCAAGAACATTGAAGAGGAGATCGTGGAGATCGGCGAGCGAACCGCCATCGATTTAGGCATTCACGGGTTGCACCCCGAGCTGGTGCGGATGGTGGGCCGTATGCGTTTCCGCTCGTCTTACGGGCAGAATTTGCTGCAGCACTCCCGCGAGGTGGCTAACCTGTGTGCCACGATGGCGGCCGAGTTGGGCCTGAACGTGAAGCACGCGAAACGCGCCGGCCTGCTGCATGATATTGGCAAGGTAACGCCGGACGAGCCGGAACTGCCGCACGCGATCATCGGTATGGAATTGGCCAAGAAGTACAAGGAGCATCCGGATGTGTGCAACGCCATCGGCGCGCACCACGACGAGGTAGAGATGACCGCCATGGTGTCTCCGCTGGTGCAGGCCTGCGATGCCATATCCGGCTCAAGGCCGGGCGCCCGCCGCGAGATCATGGAGTCCTATATCAAGCGCCTGAAAGAACTGGAGGAAACAGCCGTTTCGTTTGAGGGCGTGAACCAGTGCTACGCCATCCAGGCAGGCCGAGAGCTGCGCGTGATGGTGGATGCCGATAACGTGTCAGACGAAAAAGCGTCGCAGATCTCCTATGATATCTCGCAGAAGATAGAGAAGGAGATGCAGTACCCGGGGCAGATCAAGATCACGGTCATCCGGGAGATGCGCGCCATCAGCTACGCCAAGTAACCGTTGCTATATAAATCAAGGGTGAAGCCGCCTGCCGCGTTTGTGGCAGGCGGCTTTCTTTTGTTATATATGGCTGCCCCTGTTTTTGCCCTGCGCCATCTTAATTGATCCGGGGATTGCTTCTGTTTTAGAAACTTTAGCTTTAAATTGTTTCTTTATTGTTAAAATGACGCTGCATGGCCTTAGCTTATAAGAGAATCATAATCAAAATAGGGTCTAATGTGCTCACGCTGGACAACGGCATGCCTGACCTGGCCAGGATCGGGCACCTGGTGGAGCAGATTGCCGAAATCAAAAAGCAGGGGAAGGAAGTGATCCTGGTGTCATCGGGGGCAGTGGCCTCGGGGAGGAGCCTGGTGCAGGTGTCGGAGAAGTTTGATGCGGTGGCCAGCCGGCAACTGCTGGCGGCGGTGGGGCAGGTGAAGCTGATCAACACCTACTCGGAGCTGTTCGGCAGGTTTGGCCTTGTTTGCGCCCAGGTGCTGGTGACGAAAGAGGACTTCCGCGACCGGCTGCACTACCTGAACATGAAAAACTGCTTCCAGATCCTGCTGCAGCACGACATCATCCCGGTCATCAACGAGAACGACGTGATTTCGATCACCGAGCTCATGTTCACCGACAACGACGAGCTCGCCGGGCTGGTGGCCTCTATGCTGAACGCCGACGCGCTGATTATTCTCTCCAACGTGGACGGCATCTACAACGGGAACCCGAAAGATCCCGGCTCCGAAGTCATCCGGGAGATAGACCACGCCGCCACCGGACTGTCCTCCTTTATCACCACGCAGCGGTCGCAGTTTGGGCGGGGCGGCATGCTCACCAAGAGCCATATGGCCCGGCGGGTGGCGCAACTGGGCATAGCCGTGCATATTGCCAACGGTAAAACAGAGAACATCCTGCCCCGGCTGCTACAGGAGACTGTCGTGAACACCCGTTTCCTGCCCAGCAAGGCCGCATCGGGCAAGAAAAAGTGGCTGGCCCACAACGAGAACAACGCCAAGGGAGCCGTGCACATCAACCCGGGAGCCCGGGAGGCGCTCTTCTCCTCCCGGGCCACCAGCCTGCTGCCGGTGGGCGTCACGGGCATCAACGGTGAGTTCCTGAAAGGCGATGTGGTGAAACTGCTGGATGAGAGCGGCGCACTGTTGGGGCTGGGCATTGCAGAATATGGATCTGACAAAGCCATGGAGCACATGGGGGAGAAAAACCAGAAACCGCTGGTGCACTACGATTACCTTTTTTTATATCCTGAACCAACCGACAATGCAGTTAAATAATATTTTTGAGCGCACGCAAAAGAGCAGCAGAAGCCTGAGTGGGCTGTCAGCGGAGACGGTAGACGCTATTTTGAGAGATGTGGCGGCTGCCGCTATCGAGCATACTGCCTTCCTGCTTTCCGAAAACGAGAAAGACCTGGCCCGGATGAGCCCGGACGATCCGAAATATGACCGGCTGAAGCTGACCGCATCCCGCGTAGAGGGTATTGCTGCGGATATGCGCAATGTGGCTGGCCTAACCTCCCCGCTCGGGGAGGTGCTGCTGCAGCGGCAACTTCCGAACGGCCTGCACCTCTCGAAGGTGCGCGTGCCGCTGGGCGTGATCGGGGTGATCTATGAGGCGAGGCCTAACGTGACCTTCGACGTGTTCTCGCTGTGCCTGAAAACCGGCAATGCCTGTATTTTGAAAGGGGGAAGCGACGCCTCTTTTTCGAACGAGGCGATTGAGTCGGTCATTCACCAGGTGCTGGACAAGCACGGCGTCAGCAAAGACATCGTTGCTTTGCTCCCGCCCGATAGAGCAGCCACCGAAGCGCTGCTGGGCGCGGTGGGGTACGTGGATGTGCTGATACCGCGCGGTAGCCAGCAGCTGATCGACTTCGTGCGGCAAAATGCCAAAGTGCCTGTCATTGAAACAGGGGCCGGCATTGTGCACACGTATTTTGATGAGACAGCTGATCTGGAGAAAGGGAAGGAGATTATATATAACGCCAAGACCCGGCGCGTAAGCGTGTGCAACGCCCTGGACTGCCTGCTCCTGCACCACAGCCGGCTGCAGGATCTGGAAACGCTGACGGCACCGCTGGCTGCGGCGGGCGTTACCATATATGCCGACAAGCCTTCTTTTGAAGTCCTGCAAAAGAACTATCCACAGGATTTACTGCAGCAGGCGTCGGAAGAGGATTTCGGCACAGAGTTCCTCTCGCTGAAGATGGCCCTGAAAACCGTAGAGAGCCTGGACGAGGCGCTTGATCATATCGCCACCTATAGCTCCAGGCACAGCGAAGCCATCATCTCAGAGAGCGAGGCGCATATAAACCGCTTTCTACAGCAGGTGGATGCCGCCGCCGTATATGCCAACGCCTCCACCGCTTTCACCGACGGGGCGCAGTTCGGGCTTGGGGCGGAGATCGGCATCAGCACCCAGAAACTGCACGCCCGCGGCCCGATGGGACTGGAGGAGCTCACCAGTTACAAATGGGTTGTAAAGGGAGACGGGCAGACCAGGCCTGCTTAGCCTGAAGCGAAAAGGAGCATATGGCCTGCCGGAGAAAGCAAGTGGCAAATCAGTATATATAGCCTATATAAAAAGCGCTCCCTCAGATGAAGAGAGTGCGCTTTGTTCTGAAGAAAGGATATATAACTCAGCTCAGAAAGGCGTTCAGCATCCAGAGCGTTTTCTCGTTTTCGTTGATGTCCTCGCTGATGAGACTCACCGTGCCCTCGTCGCCGGTTACGGCTGCCAGCTGCAGGATCTCCCGCTCCAGTTCCAGCAGGGTGCTCAGGTTCTGGTGCGTCACCGACACTGTTTCTTTATCGCCGCTAAGGTCACCTGCCTCCACTATCCTGGAAACACGCACATAATCCGAAAATGTATGCAGCGGCTGTTGCCCGATCGTCAGGATGCGCTCCGCAATGGCGTCTATCTTGGTAAGCGCAATGGTATAGAGCTCCTCGAACTTGGCGTGCAGCTGGAAGAAGTGAATGCCCTTGATATTCCAGTGGAAGCCGCGCAGGTTCTGATAATACAGGTGGTAATTGGCCAGCAACTCGTTCAGCTTCTCGGCTACCTGCTGGCTTTCTTTTTTCTGTAGTCCGATATTGGTTAGTTTTTCCATAGTCCTATATGCTTTTTATTTTGAGACTCACTGTACAAAGATCATCACAGGTTATATATAAATCAAATTGATATAATTTATACTTATATAACTTAAATCTATTTAGTAGCTTTGTAAGAGCAGCGGGATGCTGGCCCGGGCTTTCGTATTCTTACGCATATAACCTGAACGGATGACGCTTGTACAGCTGGAATATTTAGTGGCCGTAGACACCTACCGGCATTTTGCCACCGCGGCAGAGCATTGCTTTGTGACGCAGCCCACGCTGAGCATGCAGCTGCAGAAGCTGGAGGAGGAGATGGGTGTACAGCTCTTCGACCGGAGCCGCGTGCCGGTGCGCCCTACAGAGCTGGGAAAGGACATTATTGCACAGGCGCGGGTGGTGCTGGCAGAGGCGAAGAAGGTGCAGGAGATCGTGCAGAACCAGAAGCAGGAGCTGAGCGGGGAACTGCGCATCGGCATTATCCCAACGCTGGCACCCTACCTGATCCCGCTGTTCATCACCAGCTTTATGGAGCGTTACCCGGATGTGCGCGTGGTGGTGCAGGAACTGCTGACAGACCAGATTGTGGAGAAGCTGAACCACGAGCTGCTGGATGTGGGCCTGCTGGTGACGCCGCTGGAGAACAAATCCATCAGAGAGCTTCCCCTGTTCTACGAGGCCTTCGTCACCTACATAAACCCGTCGCACGCGCTGGCCAGGTCAGCCACCATCAAACCGGCACAGCTGGATATGGACGAACTGTGGGTGCTGAACGAGGGCCACTGCTTTCAGAGCCAGGTGCTGAACATCTGCAACCGGGGCGGTTTGAGGAGCGCGGACGGCAAAGGACACCTGGACTATAAGAGCGGCTCGCTGGAGACACTGAAGCGCATTGTGGAGACGCAACATGGCATGACGCTGCTGCCGGAGCTGTCGGTGCTGGAGATACCGGAGGAGAAGCGCCTGCTGGTGCACCCGTTTGCCGATCCGCAGCCGCTGCGCGAGGTAAGCCTGGCTGTGCACCGCAGCTTCCTCAAGAAAAAGCTGGTGCAGGCGCTGCAGCAGGAAATTATCGCCTCCATACCGGAACGCATCCGCAACAGGAAAAAGGAGCAGGTGGTGGCAGTGAAGTAAGCGCGCCGGTTCTTGAAACACGGGGTTGGGAGGTAGCGGCCATATATAAAATAACCAAAAGCCGGGCGAAGGGGTAAATGCCAGAACAGCCATCTGCCATACCTGTACGGAGGCAGGCAAAGAAAACAGCGCATGCGGAATTTTACGCTCCTACTTACCCTTCTCTCTATAACGGCTACACATGCACTGCGTGCCCAGACAGCAGACTCCACCGTTACCGAGGCCGCTGCCAGCCCTTTCCGGCTAAGTGGTGCGGTGGATGTATACTACGGGTATGATTTCTCCGAGCCGCTGGACCAGAACCGCCTGTACACCACGCAGGCGTACCGGCACAATGAGTTTAACCTGAACTGGGGCTACCTGCAGGCAGATTATACTACAGACCGGGTGCGGGCCACGCTGGCTTTGCAGGCCGGCACGTATGTGCAGGTAAACTACGCCGCCGAGCCCAACGAACTGACCCAGCTCATCGCGCAGGCAAACGCAGGTGTCCGGCTGGCCGAGGGCCTGTGGCTGGACGCCGGGATCCTGCCGTCGCATATCGGGTACGAGTCTACGTTCTCAGGCGATAACGAGATTTACACCCGTGCCCTGATGGCGGAGAACTCCCCTTATTACGAAACCGGGGCGCAGTTAACGGCCGAGGTATCTGACAAAATAACCCTGAAGTTTCTGGTGCTGAACGGCTGGCAGAACATACAGGAGACAAACAATGCCAAGTCGCTGGGCTTCGGGATGCGGTATATGCCAACGGAACAACTGGCGCTGAGCTACAGCAACTACTATGGCAACGAGGCCCCGGATGGCTTTGAGCCGAAGCGCCGCTTCTTCAACAACCTGAACGCCAGCTATTCCTTTTCAGAGCGGCTCACGGTGGCGGCCAGTGCCGATTACGGCCGGCAGGAACTGTTCGGCAGCAACAGGAAAGGCAGTTGGTATGCGGCGATGCTGATCGGGCGGTACAGGCTGGGCAGCCATTTTGCACTGGCCGGCAGAATAGAGCACTACAGTGATGAGGACGAGATCATCGTTACAACTGATACGCCTCACGGGTTCCAAACGTCAGGGGCGTCCCTCAACTTTGACTACAATCCGGCCCCCGGTTTTCTTTGGCGGCTGGAGGCCCGGGGGTATGATGCGCGCGACAGCATCTTTTACGGCAGGGATAAGGTGCAGACGGGCAACCTGCTGCTGGTCACTTCTTTTTCCATTAAGTTATAGCTTACTTTTCCAGCGCCATAAACACCGTGTTCAGCGACTCGGCATAGGTGGGGTGCGCGAAAGTGGCCTCCTTCAGCTGCGTGTATTTGAGTTTTCCCATCATGGCCAGCTGCAGCATCGCCATAATCTCGCCGCCCTCCGCCGCTATGATGGCCGCGCCAAGGATAAGTTTGCTCTCGGGGTGCACCAGCACCTTGTAAAAGCCTTTGGTGTTGCCCGTCTCGATGCCACGCGCCACGCGATCCATGGGGAGTTTGGCTACTTCACAGGCAATCCCCTGCTTCCTGGCCTGCTTCTCCGTCATGCCCACGCGTCCTACCTGGGGGTCCGTAAAGACGCAGTAGGGGACAAGCCTGTCTTTTGTGGTTCGGTGCGTGCCGTGCAGCAGGCTGTCGCGCAGTATGCGGTAATCGTCGTAGGAGATGTGCGTGAACCTGGGCCCGCCTTTTACATCGCCCATGGCATATATGCCTTCTATGTTGGTTTGCAGCGTTTCACTGGTTTTGATGTTGCCTTTCCCGTCAGTTTCCACGCCGGCATTCTCCAGGCCTAAGCCCGCCGTGTTGGCTTTCACACCCGTGGCGATGAGGAGGTGGGTGCCGTGCAGGGTCTGCCTGTCGCTGTTCTTCAGCTTTACCTGTAGTTCAAGCTTGCCGGGGGCCAGTTGCTTTACGTGCTGCGTCTCGGCATGCAGCAGCACGTTAATCCCCTCGTCCTCCAGTATCGCTTTCATGGCCCCGGCCACGTCCTCGTCCTCCCGCGAGAGCAGCTGTTCGCCTTGCTGGATGATTGTGACCTGGCTGCCAAACCTACGGAACATCTGCCCGAACTCCAGCCCTATATAGCCGCCGCCCAACACGAGCAGGTGCTCCGGAACCGCTGTGAGATCCTGTATGGTTTTATAGGTGAGGAAGTCTGTTTTGTCCAGGCCGTCGATGGGTGGCAGGAGCGGGAGGGTACCCGTGTTGATAAAGATCTTGTCTGCTGTGACGGTTTGCTTCCCGCCGGCCTGCAGCGTAACCCTGACTGTCCTTCTATCCTTGAAAGAGGCCCTGCCCCTGAGCAACGTGATATTGTCATCGTGCAGCCCTGTTTCCGCACCCTCCCTAAACTGGGCCACGATCGCATCGCGCCGCGCCTTTACTTCGTGCATCCGTACCTCAACAGCAGCGGTGTGCACGCCATAGTCCGCGGCGCGGCGGGCGGTGTGGGCAGTCTGGGCGCTGGCGAGGAGGGTTTTGGTGGGGGTGCAGCCATAGTTGATGCAGGAGCCTCCTATATGGGTTTCTTCCGCAATGGCTACGCGCCACCCGGCGGCGGCTAAGTCTTTGGCGAGGGGCCGGCCTCCCTGGCCTGTTCCTATTATGATAGCGTCGAAATGTTGCTGCTGTTCAGGCATGGGCGCGTTGTGCTTCATCCTTTCGCTTCAGTGCAAAAGTATATAGGGCAGAACGGGGTTGCCGTCGGGGCGGTTACAGCAGGCGCGTCGGGTTAAAAGAAAAAGGCTGCCCGTCAGGGCAGCCTTTTATAGATTTATAGGTATCTCTCCTCAGGAGTTGTGCATCTGTCGGGTATGCGCCGCGGCTTACGCGTTGATGCCGGCTTCCTGCAGCGCTTTCACCATCTCATCACCGATCTCGGCAGGAGACTCCACCACACGGATACCGTTCTCGCGCATGATCTTCATTTTCGCAGCGGCAGTGTCCTCTGCTCCGCCCACGATCGCACCCGCATGGCCCATGCGGCGGCCTGCTGGCGCGGTCTGGCCGGCGATGAAACCTACCACCGGTTTCTTGTTGCCCGACTCACTGATATATTTGGAAGCCATCGCTTCGTAGTTACCGCCGATCTCACCAATCATCACGATCGCGTCTGTCTCCGGGTCGTTCATCAGCAGTTCCACCGCGTCTTTGGTAGGCGTTCCGATAATCGGGTCGCCGCCAATGCCAATGGCGGTTGATATACCCAAGCCGGCCTTCACGATCTGGTCAGCGGCCTCGTACGTGAGCGTGCCTGATTTAGAAACGATTCCGATGCGGCCCGGCTTGAATACGAAACCGGGCATGATGCCCACTTTCGCCTCGCCCGGCGTGATCACACCCGGGCAGTTTGGCCCGATCAGGGTTACATCCTTGTTCTTGAGGTAATTCTTGGCAGCCACCATGTCTTTTACAGGGATACCCTCCGTAATGGCCACAATCACTTTTATCCCGGCGTCAGCAGCTTCCATGATGGCGTCAGCGGCGAAAGCCGGCGGCACGAAGATGATAGACACATCGGCGCCCGTTCTCTTCACGGCCTCTTCCACTGTGTTGTAAACAGGAAGATCAAGGTGGTTCGCGCCACCTTTGCCCGGCGTTACGCCACCCACTACGTTTGTGCCGTATTCAATCATCTGAGATGCGTGGAAAGAACCTTCCGAGCCTGTGAAGCCCTGCACGATCACTTTGGAATCTTTATTTACTAAAACACTCATGTGTATCTTATTTAGTTTGTGTATTGACGGTCGAACTATAAGCTTGTGCAAAAATAGGTTTTTTTATGGCCGGAGCAAAAAATAGTTGGGCCTAATACCGGGCATGGCCGCACCGCGTCGCGGAACAAGTTGTGGCTGTTACACTGTTCTTTTAGCAGCGTGCGCGGCGCAATGCGCGGCGGCTGTACCTGTATCGTCCTGCTTCGGCGGGCATGGCAGCCGGGAACCTCCCCGAAGCCAGTAAATGATTTAAATTATTACCTTTGCAACACAAGACAAAAACGAACCAGATGAAGTATCTGAACCATATCACCGAATCGATCGGAAACACCCCTTTGGTAAAGCTAAACCGCGTGACGGAGGGTATCAGAGCCACTGTGCTGGCCAAAGTTGAGTACCTGAACCCGGGAAACTCTGTCAAAGACCGCATGGCGATCAAGATGATTGAGGATGCGGAGGCGGCCGGTATCCTGAAGCCGGGCGGCACCATCATCGAAGGAACATCCGGCAACACGGGCATGGGGCTGGCGCTGGTTGCCATTGCCAAGGGGTACAAGTGCATTTTCACGATGTCGGATAAGCAGAGCAAGGAGAAAATAGACGTGCTGAAGGCCGTGGGGGCGGAGGTGATCGTGTGCCCTACCAACGTGGCCCCCGACCACCCGGACTCCTATTACGCCGTGGCAAGGCGCCTGAACCAGGAGATACCGAACTCGTTTTACCCGAACCAGTACGACAACATGTCGAACACGGTGGCGCACTACGAGACCACCGGCCCTGAGATATGGGACCAGACAGAGGGGAAGATCACGCACTTTGTAACGGGTGTAGGCACCGGGGGCACCGTGTCCGGCACGTCGCAGTACCTGAAGGAGCAGAACGCCGAAATCATTACGGTAGGTATAGATACCTACGGCTCGGTGTTCAAGAAATACAAGGAAACCGGTATTTTTGATGAGAAGGAAATCTATCCGTATGCCACGGAGGGGATAGGCGAAGACATTCTTCCCAAGAACGTGAACTTCGACCTGATCGACTCTTTCATCAAAGTGACGGACAAGGACGGGGCCGTGATGACCAGGCGCCTGGCCAAAGAAGAAGGCCTGTTCGTGGGCTGGTCCTGCGGCTCGGCGGTATATGGTGCCCTGGAATACGCCCGCGAGCACAACCTGACAGAAGACGATATGCTGGTGGTGATCCTGCCCGATCACGGATCACGCTACCTCGCCAAGCTGTACAACGACGACTGGATGCGCGCCCAGGGATACATCGACTAAGGAAACAGTTTTATGCCTATATAAAGAAATGCCCGGCCAATAGGTTCGGGCATTTCTTTTGTCTAATTTCAAAGTTTTAATTTTCTGTGCCAAGCCCGGGCGCTGTTGTTTTCTGGTACTATCCGATGTTTACGTATGAATGAGTTTTTTGCAAAAATAGTAGAGTCGGATTTTATGCCGCACGGGCATTGCTATTTCTGGAAAACAGAGATAGTGGCGATGAACGTGGGAGGAGACTCCCTGATCATGCTGGCGTACTATTCTATTCCGTTTATGCTCTTTTACTTCGCCAAGAAGCGGCAGGACCTTACCCACAAATACGTGTTTCTCCTTTTCGGGGCTTTCATTCTTGCCTGCGGCACCACCCACCTGATCGACATGATCACAGTATGGGTGCCTATATACAGGTTGGGTGGCCTGGTGAAAGTGCTCACAGCCATCCTGTCGGTCGGTACGGCCATCGTGTTATGGCGGTCGTTGCCGGTGCTGCTTTCCCTGCCGAGCCATGAGCAGCTTGCGGCGGCCAATGAGCAGTTGCAGGCTGAGATCACGGAGCGCGAGCGGGCGCAGGAGGCGCTGCGGATAGCCAACGACGAACTGGAGACGCGGGTGCAGGAACGCACAGCGCAGCTGCTGACAGCAAACCAACAGCTGGAAAAGGAGGTCGCGGTGCGCAGAGAGGCGGAAAGTGCGCTGCAGCAGAGGAACCGGGAGTTGAGGCGCTCCAACAACGATCTCGATAACTTTGTCTATTGCGCCTCGCACGACTTAAAAGCCCCGGTGTTGAACATAGAGGGCCTGTTAAACGTGCTGAAGGAGGAAATGCCGGTGCCAAACGAGAACGTGAACCAACTCCTGCAGCGGCTTGATAAGTCAGTGTTTCAGATAAACCGGGCCGTGCAGGACCTGACGGAGGTGAGCGGCATACAGCAGGACAGCAATTTGTTTACTATCGGGGAAGCGGAGCTGGAGCAGGTGCTGAAGGAAGTGGAGCTGAACATTGCCGATACCATTCAGCGCAACCTCGCCACCCTCGAAACCGACTTCGCGGCGCAGCCGGTGTTGCGCATCAACCAGAAAGATTTGAAGAGCGTGCTTTACAACCTGCTTAGCAACGCACTGAAATATAAACACCCCTCCCGCCGGCCGCATATAAAGATATCATCCGGAATTGAAGAAAATTTTATATTTTTGTCTGTAGCCGATAACGGAATAGGAATAGATTTGCGTGGAAATGAGGAGAAACTTTTTAAGTTGTTCAAGCGGCTGCATGACCATGTGGAAGGAAGCGGTGTTGGCCTTTATATAGTAAAACGCATTGTGGATAACTATGACGGCAGCATTGCGGTTACTTCTGAAGTAGAGCAGGGAACAACGTTCACCATGCGTTTCCCGCGTTCCTGAGACATTTGATTTTGACTGATGAAGAGAAAGCTTACAGGCGTTTTATTGATTGACGACGACGACACGACGAACTTCCTGAACCAGCGCCTGCTCGACAGGATGAAGGTAACAGAGCATATCCGTACGTTCGTGAATGGCAAGCAGGCCTTTGACTACCTGTACAACGTCAGCAATAACAACTATGAGGAGGAGAGCCAGAACTACTTCAAGCCCGAGCTGATATTGCTGGACATCAACATGCCGGTGATGGACGGGTTCGAGATGCTGGACCTGTATGAGCGCCTGAACCCTGAATTCCGGCGGAACATTATTATGGCGGTACTCACCACCTCCACGCATCCGCAGGATACGGCTAACTCCCGTAAGTATAACGCGGAGTACCTGACCAAGCCACTGACTGTTGAGAAAGTAAACGCGCTGCTTAACAAGCACTTTGCGGGCAAGCAAATTTAATCCGGCGAATATACCTGTCGCTCCATGAAACGGGCCGCGCAACATGTTGCGCGGCCCGTTTCATGGAGCGACAGGTTCAAAAAGAAAAGCCAGTGTGTGACTTTAACATTAGGTTCAGGAGCACGCCAATACCAGCCAGCAGCAGCCCGATGGCGATCAGTTTCTCCAGGTTATAGCCTGGTTGGTTTTCCTTTTTGAAGAGGCTGGCCAGCAGCGAGCCCACGGTAAAGGACAGCACGACAGGCAGGCTGCGGCTCCAGAGCACGTTGCCGATCAGGAAGTGGCTGATGAAGCCTGTAAAGCTGGTGACCACCAGGATGAACAGCGAGGTGGAGGTGGCGACCTTGGCGGGTATCCGGAAGAGCCTGGTCATGATGGGGATTTGCAGAAAGCCGCCGCCAATGCCAAACAGGCCCGCCACCGTGCCCGACACGAACCCAAAGACCGATACTAACCCGCCATTAAGCCGGTATGCCAGGTGGCTGGCTTTGTTTTTCCGGATAAAGGTGGTGGGCACGTAGCGGACCAGGTACATGAGGCCCGTGTGCCGGGGAGGCTGCTGCGTATGGGGAAGCAGCAGCGTAATCCCGACGACGAGCACAAACAGCGCGAAAACCATCTGCAACTCCTGCACCGGCAGCGAGGCCACCAGGTACGCGCCCAGCACCGTGCCGGCCATCGCGGGCAGCTGTAGCAAGGCACCCACCAGGTAGTCGATGCTGTGGTTGCGGGAGTTGAAGAACGAGGCAATGAGTGCGGCCGGCACCATGGCCGCCATGCTGGAGCCAATGGCTACCTCAATGTTGTAGCCGAAAAACAGGATCAGAATGGGCACCAGGAACACGCCCCCGCCAAAGCCGACGGTTACGCCAAATGCACTTACTGCCACACCTACTATAAAAAGCACGATCTCCTGCATCCGCTGTTGCTCCGCTAAAGCGGCAAAAAGGTTGTCAAATTGTTTCAGCCACGGGCACAAACCTGAAATCGTCCCCGTTGAAAAGGCCTTTGTCGCTGAGCTTGAGCGACGGGATAACGAGCAGCGCCATAAACGAGAGCGTCATGAACGGCGATGCCAGCCGGCTGCCCAGCTCTTTGCTCATGCGGTCGATGGCCGCGTACTGTTCCGCCACTTTATACCCGTCCTCTGCCGACATGATGCCCGCCACCGGCAGCGGCAGCAAAACTTTTTTGCCCATACCGACGGCCGCCACCCCGCCTTTCGCCCCGATGATCAGGTTCACGGCCTGGGCAATGCTTTCATCATCCACGCCCACCGCGATGATGTTGTGCGAGTCGTGGCCTACGGAGGAAGCGATGGCCCCCTCTTTTAAGCCTAGGTTCCGGATGAAAGCCACCGAGGGGGCCGCGTTCTCGTAGCGGTTCACCACCGTTAGCTTCAGCACATCCTGTGCCAAATCCGCCACAAGGAACCCGTTCTCCGCTTTCGCGGCTGCCCAGGCCTCTTTCGTGATCAGCTGCCCGTCGAAGGCCTCTATTACCCGGACCTGAGTTGCACCCTCAGCCGATAAGGCAAACTCCTCCGGGGCTTTTGGGGCGGTGTTAAAGTTGTTGATCTCTTCGCTCACCGTGAAAGCAATCCTGGTCTGCCCGAGCTCCGCCACCAGCTGGCCGTTTATATAAGTGGCCTGCACGTCAAAGTCCTCCAGGTTGTCCACCACGATAAGATCTGCGGCGTCGCCTTCGCGCAGCAGGCCCACCTCCAGCTTATAATGCTCCACCGGGTTTACGCAGGCCGCCTGCAGCACCTGGAACAGGTCGTGGCCCTTTGCCAGTGCCCGCTTTACCAGCAGGTTTATATGGCCCTCCACCAGGTTGTCGGGGTGCTTGTCGTCGGAGCAGAACATGATGTTGCGGTAGTGCTCGGGCAGCAGTGGGATCAGGGCCTCGAAATTATTGGCCGCGCTGCCTTCCCGGATCAGGATCTTCATGCCGGCGGCCAGTTTGTCCAGCGCCTCTTCGGCGGTGAAGCACTCGTGGTCGGTGGTGATGCCGGCCGCGGCATATTGGCGGGCCTGTTCCCCGCGCAGGCCCGGCGCGTGTCCGTCCACGGCCTTGCCGTATTTTTTTGCCAGCGCGATCTTCTCCATCACCAGCGGGTCGCGGTGCAGCGTGCCGGGCCAGTTCATCATCTCGGCCAGGTACTTGATCTCGTCCCGCTGAAACAGTTTCTCAATATCGGCGGGCGTAATCTCGGCGCCGGCGGTCTCGAAGGGCGTGGCCGGAACACAGGACGGAGCCCCGAAATAGAACTTGAACGGCACCTTGTTTCCGTTGCTGATCATATACTCCACGCCCTTCAGCCCAAGCACGTTCCCGATCTCGTGCGGGTCCGAGACGGTGGCCACGGTGCCGTGTGGCACAGCCAGGCGGGCGAACTCGCTGGGCACCAGCATGGAGCTCTCGATGTGCACATGGGCATCCACAAAACCCGGTAATATATAATGAGTTGCCTCTGTGGCGGCACGAACTATTTTAGAAATGCGGCCGTTTGAGACATGGACAGTGCCCGGAAAGATCTCCTGGCGGTGCAGGTCGATGATGCGCCCGCTCAGGGTGAAGTCTGTTTGCATGGGAACGATGTTTATTTTAAAGTTTAAAGTTAAGCGTTAAAGGTTGAGCATTATCAGTGTATTTTAACTCTTCCCTTCAATCTTTTAACTCTTAACTCAAATGATCTTATATTTGCATCAAATTCAGTTGTTTTGAGAAAGATAATTTCATATATCCTTTTAGCGGCGTTTATGGCTTCAGGCCCTCTGGCCGGCTGTACCGCGAAATCGCCGCAGCAGAAAAAAACGGCCTCTCTCAAACGGAAAAGCAAGCTCGGCAACCTGCCCTGCCCCTGCGACTCTAATTAAACGCTCTTTTAGTTTCTCTCTTTATGAAGAAAATCGTAATCGCACTCGACGGGTACTCCTCCTGCGGTAAAAGCACCACCGCGAAGTTAGTAGCCGCCGCACTTGGTTATGCATATATAGACACCGGCGCGATGTACCGGGCGGTTACCCTGTACTTTCTGCAGCACCACGTGTCGCTTACAAACCAGAAGGAGATCAAAGAGGCGCTGGAGCACATCGAGATCGACTTCCACTACAACCCGAAGACGGGCCGCAACGAGGTTTTCCTGAACGGGCTGAACGTGGAGGACGAGATCCGCAAGATGTATATATCGAACCAGGTGAGTGAGGTTAGCGTAGTTCCGGAGGTGCGCCGGGCCATGGTGGCGCAGCAGCAGAAGATGGGCCGCAAGCGCGGGGTTGTGATGGACGGCCGCGACATCGGCACGGCGGTTTTCCCGGATGCGGAGGTGAAGATCTTCATGACCGCCGACGTAGAAACCCGCGCCAAACGCCGACAGGACGAACTGCTGGAGAAAAAACAGCTGGTGAACCTCGACGAGATACGCGAGAACCTGCAGAAGCGCGACCACATCGACTCGACCCGGAAGGAGAGCCCGCTGCGCCGCGCCGAGGACGCGCACCTGCTGGACACTTCGCACATGACGATCGACGAGCAGGTGGAGTTTGTGATGGAAAAGGTGACATCAAACATATTAAGCAACCAGGTTTCTTTGCAACAGAACTGAGACAGAAAGGAATGGACGTAACCATAGATAAGAACTCCGGCTATTGTTTTGGGGTGGAGTTCGCGATACAGATGGCCGAGGATGAGATGGAGCACTGCGAAGAGCTCTACTGCCTCGGGGACATTGTGCACAACAGCATGGAGGTGAAGCGCCTTTACAAGAAAGGCCTCCGCATCATCGACCGCGACCAACTGAAAGAACTCCGCGACTGCAAGGTGCTGATCAGGGCGCACGGCGAGCCGCCCGAGACCTATAAGCTGGCCCTTGAAAATAACATTGAGCTGATTGACGCCTCCTGCCCGGTGGTGCTGAAGCTGCAGAACCGCGTGAAGCACGCCTTCGACAGCGGCAAGGTCGGAAACGCTCAGGTGGTGATATATGGCCAGGTGGGCCATGCCGAGGTAATCGGGCTGGCAGGCCAGACGGGAGACGCAGCCATTATCGTGACGACCGAGGAGGACCTTGGCAAGATCGACTTTACCCGCCCGGTCACCCTTTTCAGTCAGACCACCAAGAGCACAAAGGGCTTTTACCACATCAAGGCTTTAATTGAGGAGCGCCTTCGGCAGGCCAACCACGACAGCACCCAGCCTGCGTTGGATGCCAACGACAGCATCTGCCGGCAGGTGTCGAACCGCGAGCCGCAACTGGCCAGGTTCGCTACCGAGCACGACGTGATCGTGTTTGTGAGCGGCAAGAAAAGCTCGAACGGCAAGGCCCTGTACAGCGTGTGCAAGCAGCACAACCCCAACAGCTATTTTGTGGAGAGCGAGGAGGAGCTGCAGCCCGAGTGGTTTGCCGGGGCCGGCAGCGTCGGCATCTGTGGGGCCACCTCCACGCCGATGTGGCTGATGGAGCAGGTGTCGGGGAGTATCGCGGCCATGGAAGGGGCACAAGTATAAAAATATTACTGATAGGCTATATTGGCATTTTCACTACATTTAGGCCTTGCTTCGGCAAGGCCTTTTTTGTGAACCCGGGTATATGAAAAAATTTCTGCGTTACTTTTTTAAAGCGATCCTGATGAGACAGATGTTCCGCTTTTTTATAAACGGCCTCCTCATCATCGCACCGATCGCCATCACGGTGTTTATCGTGGTAGGCATCATCGATTGGATGGACAGCCTCTTCGACCTGGGCATACCGGGGCTGGGCATCCTGCTGATGGTGGTGCTGCTGACGGTGATCGGCTATATAGGCTCCTCCTTCTTCGTGAAGCCCTTTTTCGAGGTCATGGAGCGCATTGTGCACAAGGTGCCGCTCGTCAGCATCATATACTCCAGCATCAAGGACCTGTTCGATGCCTTTGTGGGCGACAACCAGAAGTTTAACCAGCCCGTGATGGTGAAAATGGCCGAGGACTCTCATAACTACAAGCTCGGCTTTGTGACCCAGGAGGTGCTGAAAACCATTAACATAGAAGATAAAGTGGCCGTGTACTTCCCGCACTCTTACAACTTTTCAGGGGAGCTTTTCCTGGTACCCAAGCATAACGTTACCTACCTCGACCTGCCCAGCAGCGAAGTCATGAAGTTTATCGTTTCCGGCGGCGTGTCGAAATTGTAGTTTTGATTGTTGGTTGTTAGTTGCTGGGTAGTGATAAAGAAGTAATGCTGGTTCAAAAATACAGCTACGGCTGCCCTCGCTCGCCTCTGGCGAGTGTGAGCTATAGGTCGGCCTCTGGCCGCTGAGCCACCATAACATAGAGTTAAACGAGGCGGGACGCCTCCTGATAACTCACACTCGCCAGAGGCGAGCGAGGGCATAGCATTACTTCTTTATCATTACCAGTTGCTGATTGTTGAATGGCTGCATGGTTAAATTGTTGTTCGCACGAAGTCCCCGTATGATATAGGACAGATGCCGAGGCATCCATATATAATGAACCGAACAGTTATATATAAACCCACAACCATTCAACAGTTTAACCATTTAACAATCAGCAATTAACAACCAGTAACTACCTTGCCCTATATCCTGAAAGATAAATCGAAGCTGTATTACCGCGTTATCGGGCACGGCGGCCGCGCGTTGCTCGCCTTCCACGGCTACGGGCAGAACAGCGCGTATTACCAGCCGATGGAGAAGGCGCTGGGCAACGACTACACCATCTACGCCTTCGACCTTTTTTTCCATGGGCGCAGCCACCTGCACAAGCACGACATGCCGCTCGGGAAGGCGTTTCTGCGGGAGCTGATCGAGCACTTCCTGGCAAAGCAGCAACTGGAGCGTTTTTCGCTGATGGGCTTCAGCATGGGCGGCAAGTTTGCCCTCACGCTGGTAGAATGCATGCCGGAGCGCATCGACGAGCTTTTCCTCATCGCCCCGGACGGCATCAAGACAAGCTTCTGGTACAACATCGCCACCTACCCCGGCTGGCTGCAGCAGCTCTTTAAGCGCACCGTGGTGAAGCCGGAGCTTTTCTTCGGGCTGCTTCGCATGCTCGACAAGTACAACATGGTGCATAAAAGCATGCTGCGCTTCGCCCACTACCAGATGGACAGCACCTCCAAGCGCCTGCGGGTGTACCGGAGCTGGGTGGGATTCCGGGAGCTCAACTTCGATATCCGGCGAATTGTGCAGCTGCTGAACAGGCACCAGGTAGCCGTTACCATGTTCCTGGGAGAGTATGACCAGATCATCGCCCCGAAGCGGGTAGGCGTGTTTGTGGATGCGCTGGAGAAAGGGGAGCTTGTTGTCCTGAAAACAGGGCACTCGTACCTGCTGCAGGACGTGGCCGAGCTGCTGCACAGAAAACGCATGGCAGGGTAAGGCGCAGCTTAGGGGCCATATGCTCTCCGTTTCTTCGTACGTCCGGAAAGTGCTGCCGGGCAGGGCGAAAACATTGTCCCCCTATACCAGTATACTTATTCTGAGTTCAGAAACCGTGCGGCCACGCCTGTTGCTACTTAACGGGAGTATGCGCAACTTTGAATCCTACATCTTCTATACTTAAGCCATAAAACATGAAAAAACCATTAAGCTTTCTCCTTTCTGCCCTTACTGTTTTGAGTGTCAGCTGCTCTTCCGGCGAGAACGCAGAAAATGACGATGTGACGAAAACGGGCCCCACAGAAAATGAGCAGGCCGAAGGCGAAACAGCGGTCAGCTTCCCTTCCGGCCCGATCGACAAAGACCTTGAGAGAATAACCTTGCCGGAGGGATTCCGGATCGACTACTATGCCAAGGATGTGGAGAATGCCCGGTCGATGGCGCTCAGCGAGTCGGGCATCCTGTTTGTAGGCACCCGCGAGCAGGATAAAGTATATGCGGTGATAGACGAGAACAAGGACGGCAAGGCCGACGAAGTGGTGGTGGTGGACTCGGGTCTGACCTCGCCCAACGGCGTAGCCATCCGCGACGGTGATTTATATGTGGCGGAGATCAGCCGCGTGATCAAATACCCAAACATCGAGCAGAGTTTCCGGAATAACCCCGAGCCGGAGGTGGTGAACGCCGATTTTCCGAGCGATACCCACCACGGCTGGAAATACATCGCCTTTGGCCCCGACGGCAAGCTCTATGTGCCGGTGGGAGCGCCCTGCAACATCTGCGATCCGGAGAAACCGATCTACGCCTCCATCACCCGCATGGACGCGGACGGCTCTAACGTGGAGGTATATGCGGAGGGCGTGCGCAATACGGTGGGCTTCGACTGGCACCCCGAGTCCAAAGACCTGTACTTCACGGACAACGGCCGCGATATGATGGGCGACAACATGCCGCCCGACGAACTGAACAAGGCCACTGAGAAAGGCCAGCACTTCGGGTATCCGTACTGCCACGCCGGCACCATCGCTGACCCGGAGTTCGGGAAAGGGCACGACTGCAGCGAGTTTGTGAAGCCGGTGCAGTTGCTGCACCCGCACGGCGGCACGCTCGGTATCAAGTTCTACACCGGCAACATGTTCCCGGAGGAGTACCGTAACCAGGCGTTTATCGCGCAGCACGGCTCCTGGAACCGCTCCGAGAAAATCGGCTACAGCGTGGCCACCGTGAAGACAGACGCCAACGGCAAAACCACGCACGAGCCTTTTGCCGAAGGCTGGCTGCAGGGGCAGGAAGACTGGGGCCGCCCGGTGGACGTGCTCGTGATGCCGGACGGATCTATGCTGGTATCCGATGACAAGAACAACGCCATCTACCGCATCACTTACCGGAAGTAGAATGGTTGATTGATGATTGTTGATTGATATATGGTATTTGTTAATTGATGGTTTCATGCTTCTCCTTCTGGACAACCATTTGGCCACACAGCCCTTTAACTATTCAAACAAGCCCTGACAATCAGCAATAAACAATTGACAATTAACATTTATGAGCGTGAGAAAGCAAATCAAACCAAAGCCTGAGAAAAAGACCATTGGGAGGCGCGAGCTGGTTTCTTTCCCACAGCTCGACATCGAAAACATAGAGGCCAAAATTGACACGGGCGCCTATACCTCTGCCATCCACTGCTCCGACATACACGAGGAGACGCTGCCGGATGGCTCCAGGATCATCGCGCTGGACCTGCTGGACCCTTCGCATCCGCAGTACAACCACAAAAAGCTGGAGTTTAAAGAGTACGACCTGCGCGAGATCAAAAGCTCTTTCGGGGAGGTGCAGGAGCGCTATGTCATCCGCACCCGGATTAAGTTCTTTAATGAGGAATTTGAGGCCGAATTCTCGCTCTCCGACCGCAGCGACATGAAATACCCGGTGCTGATCGGCCGCAAGCTGCTGAAGAACCGATTTATAGTAGATGTGGCCCGGAAGAACCTGGCCCATAAGTTCAAGATCAAACAGAAACAGAAATAAAAAGCATTTATGAAAATTGCTATTCTCTCCCGCAACTCTAAACTGTACTCTACCAAGCGTTTGGTGGAGGCGGCACACCAGCGGGGGCACGAGGCCGTGGTGCTCGACCATTTGCGTTGCGACCTTGTGATGGAGCAGGGCGACCCCCACATCCTGTATAAAGGGGAGCGCCTGACTGATATCGACGTGGTGATACCGCGCATAGGTGCTTCCGTTACGTTTTATGGCGCCGCCGTGGTGCGCCAGTTTCAGATGATGAAGGCGAAGAGCGCCGTGAGTTCGCAGGCTATCCTGCGCTCCCGCGACAAACTGCGCAGCCTCCAGATTCTTTCGCGCGCCGGGCTGGGCATGCCGAAAACCGCTTTCACCAATTACTCCAAGCAAACCTCCGAGCTGGTAAAAGAAGTGGGAGGCGCACCGTTGGTAATCAAACTGCTGGAAGGGACGCAGGGGCTGGGCGTGGTGCTGGCTGAAACCAAGAAAGCCGCCGAGTCGGTGATCGAGGCGTTCCACAACCTGAGGGCCCGCATCATTGTGCAGGAGTTTATCAAAGAGGCGGGCGGCGCCGACATCCGGGCCTTTGTGGTGAACGGCGAAGTGGTGGGAGCCATGAAACGGCAGGGCAAGGAAGGCGAGTTCCGCTCGAACCTGCACCGGGGCGGCAATGCCACCCTCATCAAACTGTCGCGCAAAGAGAAAGCCGCGGCGCTGCTGGCCGCCAAATCGCTGGGCCTGGCTATTGCTGGCGTGGATATGCTGCAGTCGTCGCGCGGGCCGCTTATATTGGAGGTGAACTCCTCGCCGGGGCTGGAGGGCATTGAGCGCGCCACGCAGAAGGACATCGCCAGCAAGATCATCGAATACACCGAGGCGCTGGTGCAAAAGAAATCGAATAAGGGGGTAGAGGAGTAGCACGGATGCCAGAAACCATCGTTATCAACGGCAGAAGCATCGACCGCGGCGAAAAAGTGCTCACGAAGCTGGCCATCAGCAAGCTGCCCAGCGGCACCGTGATCGAGATCCCTATCTATGTGTTCCGGTCGGTGCACGACGGGCCGGTGGTGCTGCTGATGGCCGGCATGCACGGCGACGAGGTGAACGGCACCGAGATCATTCGGCGCATGCTCACCCGCAAAATGCTGTACCCGCTGAAGGGGACCATCATTGCGGTGCCGGTGCTGAACATATATGGCTTCCTGAACTTTTCGCGGGAGGTGCCCGACGGCAAGGACGTGAACCGCAGCTTCCCCGGCAACCGCGACGGTTCGCTGGCCAGCCGCGTGGCGCACCGCTTCATGAAAGAGGTGATACCGTACGTAGACTATGGCCTCGATTTCCACACGGGCGGCTCCAGCCGCGCCAATTACCCGCAGATCCGGTGCGTGCTCTCCGATTACCGGAACGAGGAACTGGCCAAAGCCTTCGGGGCGCCTTTCATCCTGAACTCCTCTTACCGGCAGGGGTCGCTGCGTAAAGAGGCCGCCAAACTGGGCAAGTCCATCCTGGTATATGAAACGGGCGAATCACTGCGGTTTGATGAGAAGGGAATCAACGTCGGTATTGAGGGCACCTGCCGCGTGCTGCACCACCTGGGCATGATGCTGAACCACACACCGCCGCAGGAGCAAAGTGTTGTCTGTATGAGGGACATCTGGCTTCGGGCAAAAAACGCGGGCCTGTGGCGCAGCCACGTCAGGCTGGGCGAGTTTATCAAGAAGAACCAGAACATCGGCAGCATCACCGACCCTTATGGGGAGATGGAAGTGCGGCTGAATGCCCCGGCTGGCGGTTACGTCGTTGGCCTCAATAACATGCCCGTGGTCAACCAGGGCGATGCGCTGCTGCACATTTCCTTTTAGAGGCCAGGTTTCAGCATTGCCTATATATAGAACGAGCCGCCGTAGTTAGCTACAGCGGCTCGTTCTATATATAGGCAGTCAATTTATCCCGCTGGTATTTAAACGTTAAAACACATAGCGCACGTGTAGCGCGGTGTCCCAGAAGCCGCCTCCGACCGGGATGTTCAGGTAAGGCTTGATGTCGGCGCCGATGGTGAACGGGATATCCTTGATATAGTACTCCAGGCCGATGATGCCGTCAATGCCCAGCCCAACCACGTTGTCGTCGTAGTGCTTGTGGTCACGGTCATAATAGTCGTGGCCATTGTAGAAGCCCACATGGCCACCTAGGCCGTAGTACCACAGCAGCCCGTCGGCGTTAAAAGCCTGCGCGTGCTTCTCGTACAGCACCGTTACCACCGTGCCCCTGTACTTAAAGCCCGTGCTGATGATGCCCTCAATGGCGGCATCGCTCTGGATAAAATGCTTGATGGTGAGGCCGGAGGCAATGCCGCCCCTGAGGCCGATACCAGTAGAATAGCCGCTTTGGGCCTGTGCGCCAAGTGAAATACACAACAAAAGGGCCAGTGTGAAAGAAATGCGGTAAATCGTTTTCATGAAAACTTTTAAAAATGTTAAAAATGCAATAACTCCCGCTGTGCGTGGTGCTTCAGCGGGTGCAATATTAACAAACTTAACGTTCCAAAAAATGAATATTATACGGCTGCGGCTACTTATTCGTCTCGGACTTGTAGTCCTGCAGGTAAGCTGACTTGCCGGTGCGCCGCCCGATGAGCTTAAAAAAGGATATAAACTTCTGACCGTCAAGCTGCAGTGCCTTGGCAAAGGGGTCGGGGTTTCCCTGCTTCTCGAAGTCCTGCACGTACTGCTCGCGTACCTGCTGTGCCTCCTCCAGTTCCTGCGCCGCCTCTATGTGTACCAGCCCGGTTTTCTCCCACAGTTTCTTCCACCACCCGATGGTGTGGATAAAGTACCAGTACTTCTGGTAATCCTCTCGCAGGAAATCCGGCACCTGCTCCAGCGATTCAATCTCGCTGGTGAAGCAAACATCCACAATGGCCAGGCGGCCCCCGGGTTTCAGGAAGCGCGCGATGTAGGGCAGGTACTTCTCGTCAGTGCCGAAGTAGGTGTAGGAGTCCACCACGATCACCACATCAAAATACTCTTCGGCGAAGGGGAGCGTGCGGGCATCGGCCTCCAGCGGAATAACTTTCTCCTCACAGCCAGCGTCCAGTATGCGCTGGTAGTTGTCGCTGGCCGCGATGGCCTCGTCCACGGCCCAGACCGTCACATCAAACTCCTTCGCCAGGAAAATGGAGCTGATGGCTTTGCCGCAGCCCAGGTCCAGCACCCGCATCCCCGGCTTCAGTTCCAGCGATTTGGTGAGGCTCTCGAGGTTAAAGAGCACATTCTCGCCCATCGAGTGCTGGCGTACCCATTCCAGGTCGTAACTGGAGGCTTTCGGGAAAACGTGTTGTAGTTGTTTTTCGGGAGGCATATAAAAGATGTTAGCAGCGGTAAACGTAAAGGTGACGGTGAGGAAGAGGTATATGGGTTGGTGGTTAAATTGTTGGACGGTTGAATTGTTAGATGGTCAAATAGTTGTGAGCTTGTATAGGGATGGTTGGTCCTTCATATACTGATGCAGCATCATATCGTCATCTGTGATATATTTGGCTACTCTAAATAAATAACAATTTAACCATTAAACCATGTAACCATACAGCAACAAACAATCAGCAACTAAACTAATCAATGCTTGGCGCCCAGGTCGGCAATGTTGTCTGAGGGATGGATGTGTACCCCGCGCTGGTCCTGCGAGGCGGCATACAGCATGCCTTTGGCCACGGTTTCCGCCTCGATGGGCTTGTATTTCTCCAGCGGCCCGATCATCAGCCCGCTCAGCGGCTTCATGATTTTGGACGCGAACTCCTCGCCGGTGCGTTGCTCCTCCCGCTCGCCCAGCAGCAGCGCCGGCCGGAAAATGTGCACCGCGCTGAAAGGCTGTTCTTTTACATGCTGCTCCATCTCGCCCTTCACTTTGTTGTAAAAAAACATGGAGCTCGCATCGGCCCCCATGGCAGAGACAACCAGGAACTGGGAGGCGCCGCGCTGTGCCGTTATATCCGCCAGCTGCGTGACGTAGGTATAATCCACTTTGTAGAAAGCCTCTTTGGAGCCGGCCTTTTTGATGGTGGTGCCGAGGCAGCAGAAAACGTCATCGGCCAACAGGTCTGAGGCGTAGTCCTTCATCTTGTCGAAATCAACGATACGCTGCTCCAGGTTGGGGTAAATAAGGGGCAACTCCCGGCGTCCTACCGAAATGACTTCGCTGTAACGCGGGCTTTTGAGGAGCAGGCTCAGGAGGTGACCGCCAACCAAACCGCTGGCACCGACGATAAGGGCATTCCGTACTTTTTGCATAAAATAAATAGCTTACGCAGTCAGTACGTGCATCAGAGCTATATAGTCTAAAAAGTATAATACTTTCCCCGATAAATTATTCCGCTGCCGCGCCGGGCCACTGCAGAAGGTTGCAAACGGGCTACACCAGCCGGATGCTGTCTTCCTCCAGCTTGATTTTACCTGCTTTGTAGAGCCCCCCGATGGCGCGCTTGAACGTTTTTTTGCTCATGGCGAGGGTTTTATATATGTCCTCGGGCGTGCTGCTGTCGGAAAGGGGGAGCCAGCCGCTGCCCTGCTGCAGCAGCCTGAGAATCTTGTCTGAGGCGTCTTCAGTCTCGGTTTTGAGGGTGGCGTCCGGTTTGCGCAGCGTCACGTCTATTTTGTTATCCGGGCGGATGGTCTTGATAAAGCCGGTGGTCTTGTCGCCGAGGTGCAGGTCCTGGAACACCTCGTTGCGGTAGAGTATGCCCATATAGGCGTTGTTGATGATCACTTTGATGCCGATGTCGGTAAAGCCTGCCACCAGGAGCTGCACTTCCTCGCCCTCGGTTAGCTGTATGTCCTCGTTCTGCAGGTATTTTCCCAGCTTCGAGGTAGCCACGACCCGGTCCGAGGTTTCATCCAGGTACAGGTACACGCAGTACTTGCGACCCACTTCCATCTTGTCTTTCTGGTTGTGGAACGGCACCAGCAGGTCTTTCTCCAGCCCCCAGTCGAGGAAAGCACCGAACGGGGCGGTGTCGGTGCAGGTGAGGCAGGCAAACTCGCCCACGGTGGCGTCAGGCGTCAGGTCGGTGGCAATGATGCGGTCTTCGGAGTCGCGGTATACAAACACCCGCACAAAATCGCCCACCTGTGCGCCTTTCGGGATGTATTTGGCCGGCAGCAGAATGTCACCGTCTTCGGAGGTGAGGTATACCCCAAAGTCTACTTCGCGCGCAATCTCCAGTACGTTGTAATTGCCTATATCTACCATATATATAATCCGTGTGTTTGTCTGTATACGAAGTTTCCTTCCCCACAAATCTAACAAAAAGCAGCCGTGGGTAAAAGCGGGGAGTCTATATAACTACAGCCTCGGGTTATCGGCGCTGTTGTAGCAAGGCCCGCTCCCAATCCTCCGGGATGGGAATGACATAGCCCGACTGAGGGGAACCCTCCTCTGCGAAGGGCGGGTTCGCAGGGAGTGCGCGTTTGCCTGGTAAGCCCTCAGCTTGTGTTATATAGCCTGTGTTGACAGAATTTGAAACAGCTGATGCAACGCTGCCTTGCATTTCAGGGTCAGGTAGATGAGCCGGTAAAATAGCCAAGCAATATGAAAAGAGTAAGCATGCTCCCAGAGCCCGTTTTGTCAGCAGGCCCGTTCGCCTGTAACCCGTCTGCCGATGCCCGGACAGGGGCGCCGGAGGAGTATGTTTCTGTCAGGAAGAATGGCCGCATCTGGGTTGGGGCACCGGAAATACACCTGAACAAGGAAACCGCCACACTCACGCTCCTGGGAGTGGCCGGCGGTTTGGAGGAGGAGGTGATCGTGATGAAACTGAAGTTTGAGGGTGTCGGCACCTACTCGCTCACCAACAGGCAGGCGTTTTATTACACATCCGCCCACGGCCACGTGCTGACGAGCGCATTTGAACTGGCTCCCTGTTCGGCAGGCGTGCTGGAGATTTCGGGCTACGACCCGGCAGGAAAACTCCTCGAAGGAAACTTCCGGCTGGTGCTGACGAAAGAGCAAAGCAACCCGGGGAACGAGGCAGAGACCATGACCTTCTCGGATGGGAGGTTCAGGGGGAGAGTAACCGTTTGAACCGCATAAAAAAGGCAGCCCGTTTCCACAGGCTGCCTTTCAGGTATATATACCGCTGCGATATATAATCGCTGCGCTTACGCTTTTGCTTTGGTAGCGGGCTTTTTGGCGGTGGTTCTCAGTCCCTTGCTGCCGGTCGAGGCTTTGTCGTCCTCCTCCATGATGTCCTCAGGCTTCGCAATCAACCCGATCGACAGGCCATCCTCACCCAGGAAGTGCTCGATGTGGTGGCAGCGGTCCTCGGTCTTGAACAGGATGCCCTCCAGCAGCGACTTGGTGCCGAAGTCGTCATGCTCAAAGGCCAGCTTGATGGACTTGCGCAGCTCTACGGCGATGGTTTTCTCATCTTCCATATCCTTCTGCAGCATCTCCCGGATCCGGAACTCGCCTTCTTCCTCATGCGCTATATAGGCCAGCTCGATCTGCCTGGCCGGGTGGCAGCTCGGTACCACGCCCATCACGGTGAGGCGCTCGGCAATGGCATCGTACTGCTCGTGTAGCTGGGTGTAATGGTCCTCAAAAAACAGGTGCAGGTCACGGAACTGCGGGCCCTCCACCAGCCAGTGGTGCTTGTGGTACTGGTTATATAGGATGATGAAGGAGGACAGGTGGCGGTCCAGTTCTGCTGCCATTTTGGTGGCGGTGTCCTTTGTCAGGCCAACCGGGTTTCCCTCATATTCGGATTTCTCTCTTACTTTTTCCATAGTCGGTTTTCGTATGCTCTTTTGGTTTGCACTTCTTTAACAGGCAAACCGGCAAAAAGGATACGCCCGCTGTTAATAAAACTCCGCCACGCCGGGGCGTGTAAACCGGAAATCACGGAAGTCGTAATAGGGCCGCGACGACTCAAAGATCTTAAACTCATTGATGGTTTCGTTGGGCGGCAGCTGCGGGTAATAACTGATCAGGAACTGTATGGTGCTGAAAGACAGGTACTCGTTCCGGAACCGGAAGCCGATGCCATAGCCGCGGTAAGGCGGGTCTTTGAACGGAATGCTCTTGTTGCCGGTGGAGAGCCACGCCACGTCGGCGAAGAAAACGGTGGCCAGTTTAAATCCGAAAAGGGAGAAGGGCGTGTACAGGTTTGCCTCATAATTGAGCGCCACCCTTCTGGATCCCCTTAACAGGTTGGAGCGAAAGCCCCGGATCCCGCTTTCGTTGTTGATGGAGAGCAGCTCCTCCGGATTCCGGTTGATGCCCCAGGTGCCGCGCCCCCATATAAAGTGGCGCAGCTTCCAGTTGCCCCGCTCATGCAGCCTCGTAAAGTAGAGGCTTTCCAGTTGCACCACGCCCTGTTCCCACTCACCCTCCCGCACAAAGGAGTCGTAGGAGGCCCGGCCATAGAGGTAGCCGAAGGTGGGCGTGTACCTGGCCAGGGAAAGGGAGGCACCCAGGTACTTGCGCTGCCGCAGGTCGCCGTTCTCGTAGCCGGCGGTAAGGGAAAGAAGCGACCCGGCCGGTATGTCCTCTGTTCTACCAAAGCCGAACAGGTAGCGGTCTTTGTAGTACTTCCGGATGCTGTAGCCGAGGCTGCCCATCACCAGCGTGTTGTCCTGGAAGTTCTCTGTGGCCTTGACGGAGTAATTGGTGTTGATGAAACGGAGCCCGGTGATCAGGCGACCGCGCGGCTCATAACCCAAATAATACGATTTGAATTTAAAAGAGCGGCCCAGCCAGGCGTCCTGCCGGTTGTAGACAAGGTTACTGTAGCGGGGGATCGAATCCTCATCGGTCGGGGGGAGCATAATCCGCTCGTTGATCCAACTGGCGCCGACCGCGCCCGCGTATTTGGTGTTGGTGGCAAAAAAGTCGCGGTGCAGGTAGGCGCTCTTCTCCTTGTAAAAGTTTTTCTCCACATACGCCATATCGGCGGTGATGTAGGTTCTGCCGATGTTCTCCACGGTATAGTAGCCCGAAGCCTCCCAGGAGCGGGGCCTGTTGTCGAGGCCAAAGCGGTAAGAGATCTCCGCCCGGTGACCCTGGCCCAGGAAGTTGAGCTCGCGCAGCGATATGCGCCCCCTGCTGGAGGAAGGGGTGTAAGAGCCGGAGCCCCCCAAACTGAAGATATCCTTCGTGATCACGAACACATCCACGCTGTCCTGCGTGGTGGTCTCCTCGTTCACGATGATGCGTGCATCCAGCAGGTAGTCGGTCTGGCGCAGCAGACGCTCCGACTCCACCAGTGCCAGCGGCTCCAAAGGCTCCATCTTCTCAAAAAGCAGCTTGTTGCGGATCAGGCCGCGCCCCGTTTTCACGTGCAGTGAGTTGCCGATTTTCTCGAAGATGTTCTGCGGCACCCGGGCGGTGTCGTGGATGGAGTAGCCAAAGGCGTCCAGCGACATGATGTCGATGCGCCGCACGATTTTATAGGTATGCTTCTCGTACTCGCGCTGGATCAGTTCCGCATCCAGGCCATATACCTCCTCATCCACCCGGTCAAACACCAGCACCGATTTCAGCAGCTTCCCCATCACCGTCTTTCGCTCCGACAGCTTCTTGAGGTTGTCTATCATCCGGTCGTCGAAACGCTGCCTGGTAGTGTCTGTGAGGGTAGAGTCCTGGGTAACCGGCGGCACCTCCTGGCCATGGCACACCCCACCCGGCAATAACAGCAGGGCCAGCAGGCACACAAGGGGCAGGCAGCAGAATCTCGGGTGCAAATAGGACATAGGTATAGGTTGGCGGCGCGCGGGCATCTGTTTGTACAGCCTACTAATATAACGGTTTGTCAGGGCATTAGGAATACAGGCAGCCATAAAATTAGGTTGCCGGCCATTTCAGGCGTGTTTAGGCAGAAAATTAATTAGATAAATGTGCTAACATTTTTAGTTTATTAACACCTGTTGATAACATTGTGAATAAAATTTGCTAATAAAATTGGGTATTTTGTCTGGCGTGCCTTACCTTTAAATTATTGGAACGGATGAACACCAGGCATATGGACAGTAAAATAACAGGTAAACTAAAGATATTAGCAGATGCTGCGAAATACGACGTTTCCTGTTCGTCTAGCGGAGGGAAGCGCAAAAACGACAACAAGGGCCTGGGCAACGCCGAGGGCATGGGCATCTGCCACAGCTATACTGAAGACGGCCGCTGCGTTTCGCTGCTCAAGGTGCTGCTCACCAACTTCTGCATCTACGACTGCGCCTACTGCGTGACGCGCAAGAGCAACGACGTGCAGCGGGCGGCCTTTACCGTGCAGGAGGTGGTGGACCTGACGATCAACTTCTACCGCCGCAACTATATAGAAGGGCTGTTCCTGAGCTCCGGCATTTTCAAGAACGCCGACTATACCATGGAGCGCCTCGTGCGGGTGGCGAAGAAGCTGCGGCAGGAGCACCGGTTCAACGGTTATATCCACCTGAAGACGATCCCTGGCGCCAGCGAGGAACTCATCAAGGAGGCGGGCCTATATGCCGACCGGCTGAGCGTGAACATCGAGTTGCCCTCGGATGCAAGCCTGCAGCAACTGGCCCCGGAGAAAAACTATGCTGAGATCCTGTTGCCGATGGGAGCGATCAGCCAGCAACTGGTACAGGCGAAGGAAGAGAAAAAGCTGTTTAAGTCGGCGCCGGCCTTCGCGCCCGCCGGCCAGAGCACGCAGCTGATCGTGGGCGCCTCTGCCGAGAACGACCACCAGATCCTGCAGCTGTCCGATCAGCTGTATAAAAACTTCAGTCTGAAGCGCGTGTATTACTCCGGCTATGTGCCGGTGAGCAGCGACAACCGCCTGCCCATCATCACGGAGCCGCCTATCATCCGCGAGAACCGCATCTACCAGGCCGATTGGCTGATGCGCTTCTATGGCTTTGATGCGAAGGAGATCGTGGACGAGCAGCACCCCAACCTGGAGCTGGACATAGACCCGAAGCTGGCGTGGGCGCTGCGCAACCGCTTCGCTTTTCCCGTGGAGGTGAACACGGCTGATTACGAGCTGATCCTGCGGGTGCCGGGCATCGGGGTGAAGTCAGCGAAGAAGATCGTGTCGGCGCGGCGGTTTACACAGCTCAGCTTTGAGCACCTGCGCCAGATGGGGGTGGTGCTGAAGCGGGCCAAATACTTTATCACCTGCCAGACCAGGAGCCTGCAGAAGCAGGAGTTCGACTCGCACCAGATCCGGCGGAAGATCCTTTTCGGTGACGGTTCTGTGCGAAGCGCCCTGCTCACCCAGCAACTGGACCTGTTCCGGCAGGTCGGCTAAAACGGCGGGCTTTTCTATATATAGGGAGCAGGGAAGGGCGGCAGGGGTTACCGCCATATGTCTAACATCTTATGTCTTGAGGGAGCCATGGCCACAGCAAAAAGGAAAACAGTTATATCAAATTATAGAGCTAAATCCGTCACATCTAAAAAAAACACTGTTATGAGAAATAACCAGAAAGTTGCCAGTGTATCGCTTTGCTGCAAACTGAACATGCTGGTGCCCCAGCTGCAGCGCCTCAATGCCAGGATGCAGCCTGAAACGCAGGACAAAAAGCGCAGTGGTTACACGAGCGGCAAGTAATACCCGCGCTGCTGCCATGCACCTCTATACCTACGACGGTTCCTTCGAGGGCTTGCTGACGGTGGTTTTTGAGGCCTACGAACGGAAAGCCTGGCCCACCGCCATCGAACAGGAGCACCTGGCGCAGCCGAGCATGTTCGGTGAAACCGTGGCAGTGCCAGCTGACGAGGAAAAGGCGCAGCGTGTGTGGCAGGGGCTGCAGAAAAGGCTGTCGGTGGGGGCGCTGAAGGAATTATACCACACCTACCTGTGGGAGCAGCCCGGCTTTGAGCAGCTTATTTTTGACTATATCCGCCTGGCCTTCGGCACGAAAGAGAACATAGAGGGAAACTACGCCGCCCCCTGTGTGCTGCAGGTGCAGCAGGCGGCAAAGCAGGTGCACCGTGAGAAACACAGGATGGAGGCCTTCGTGCGTTTTCAAAAGACTGCGGACGATCTGTTTTATGCCACCGTCTCCCCGGATTTTAATGTACTGCCGCTGATTGTGAGGCACTTTGAGAAGCGATATGCCGATCAGCGCTGGGCCATATATGATACCCGCCGCCGCTACGGCGCCTACTACGATTTGCATAATACCGCGATGGTAAACCTGGAACTGGCGCCCCAGCAGCGGCAGGCGACTTTACCCCATGCAGCCCTGGATGCCGAGGAGGATAAGTACAGGCAGCTGTGGCAGGTGTATTTTGATCATGTGAACATACCCGAGCGAAAGAACCCTAAGCTCCACCTGCGCCACGTGCCAAAGCGCTATTGGAAATACCTCTCCGAGAAGCAGCCCCGAAACCTGCGTTAGAAAATTTTTCCGCGTCGGCCTGGCAAACTTTCCTGTAACGCATATGGAAGGAGATGCTGCGCGTCTGCTCGAGACTGCAAGAGCCAGCAGGCCACCTGTTTGCCTCCCTTGGGAAAGCGCCAAAACATACTTTAGGAGCTTCTGGAGCAGCATCTTACGTAGTTGTACTAAAAAAAGATAAAAATTGCACCTTTTATGTAACTTTAGTGCCCGAAAATACGTTCAAAACAATATATATCACTTTAATTGTACAGCAGAGGGGGAATGCTGCGTGCCGTGCTGCGTGTATCTTCCCTTGTTCTGCCGAAACCATAATTTGCATTATGAACATACGGGTACGAAAAAAACTAATTCAAGTCGCTCGTGGTCGGGCGCACCTGATGACCTTCCAAAACCTTATCTATGAGGCTGAACTAGGCCTTAACCTGGAAAACTCCTATGAGAAATCGATGCTGACAGAGGTGATTGATGAGATATCGGAGAAAGAGCATGCCGCCGGAAGGCCCCTGTTAAGCGCTCTCGTTCGCGTTAAAGGACAGAAAAACCAGGGCGACAATTTCTTCAGGCTGTGTGAGCGCCTGGGGTATGGCAGCTGGAAGGAGCTAAAGCGCAACCACAAGTTTATTGAAGAGCAACGGGAAGCCTGCCGCGAGTTCTGGCAGGACCGTAAAAACTACACATCCTATTTATAGCTCAGGTTATAACACAGGGTAAAGCAAAGGGCGAGGGGTTTCATATTCTTCGCCCTTTGCTTTACCCGCACGTTATGAAAAAGGCAGTTTTGTACGGATGAACCCATTTTATATATAAAGGCAGCACCCCAGCCTGGAGTGCTGCCTTTTTTTCATTTTCCCAGGCGCGCTGCTCTAGAGGGTACAATAGATACAAATTAAGCGGCGGGCTGAGCCATAGGCGGCCGTTTGTTTCTTAGGTTACAGCGCAGTGATCGCAGCATGAAGAACGTCTTTGCCCGCCGACAGCGTGTCGATAAAAGTCAAACAGCAGTTACGTCCGTGTCCTTACCCACTTCCTGACGTCAGTGAATGCGCGTCCTTGGCTGAATACTAATCGCGCTTGTGCTGCATTCCAACGGTTCCTGATGCCCCTGATTACGCTTCATTGATGGCGCGTGTAGCAAGATTGGCTGCCAAGCCTTTAAAGTTATGGTTTGTAACAGCAGCCGTAACCGAACCCTGCCGCCCCAAAAATCTATTCTAAAAGTATATAAGAACAAGGGAAACATGTGTGAAAGCTGAAAAATAACTGGTAGGGGAAAATTTTAAACAATATTGTTCAATTTTGTTTGGACTATATATAATAATTTACTTTTCTTTATACAATCAATAGGAGACAGTTGGCTACCTGCCTGGTAAAGCAAGTACGGCACCTCCTGCCCATATACTACCGATACGAACCATCTATACTTAATACAATTAACTTTTAGCCCCTTGTCTATGAAAGCAAGAACTTTTACAAAATCAATTATCCTATTCCTCCTGTTGGGCGGCATCGCGACGCAGGCGCAGGCACAGGCAGCCAAATTCGGGAAAATAGAGGAGGCCGAACTTAAGATGCGCACCTACGACAAGGACACCAGCGCTGCCGCAGTCATATTATCGGACTACGGCTTTACCCGGTTCGAACTGTCGGGCGAGCTTCGGGTGGTAACGGAGCGCCATATGCGCATCAAAATCCTGAAAAAGTCGGGCTACGATATAGCCAACATCGAAGTGCCCTATTACTCCTATGGCACCACACGGGACAAGGTGCTTTCCATCAAAGGGTTCACCTACAACCTGGAGAACGGGGAGATACAGAAGGAGAAACTGGATGCCAAGACAGTGTTCGATGAGAAACGAAACGAGTACTGGTACCTCAAAAAGTTTACGATGCCCAACATCAAGGAGGGCTCTGTGATTGATGTAGCCTTCACCACGTCCTCCGAGCGGATCTACAGCCTCGACGATTGGGAGTTCCAGAAATCCGTTCCGACGGTTTGGAGCGAGTACCGCCTGCGCATCCCCGAGTACTTCGACTACAAGTTCCTGATGCAGGGATATCACCCACTGTACAAGAACGACAACCAGAAAGAGGGCGGCGCTGCCAACATGGTGAACAACGCCTATGTCTTTATCATGAAGGACCTGCCAGCCCTGAAAGAGGAGAATTATATTACCTCCGTCACTGATTACCAGTCCAAGATCGGCTTTGAGCTGCAGCAGGTGAATTTCCCGGGAGAGCCGACGCGCATCATGACAGGAAACTGGGACAAGGTGGTAGAAGATTTGCTGTCTTCGGAGTCTTTCGGGACACAACTGAACCGCAACAACTTCTTTAAAGAGGACATTGCCGCCGTGCAGGCGAAGCACAAAGACCCGGAACAGCAGATGCTTGCCCTCTATGACCTCGTCAAAAACAGGATGACCTGGAACGATAAGACTGGGCTGTACACTGACAACCCTATCCGGAAGGCCTACGAGCTGCGCCAGGGCAGCGCCGCCGAAATCAACCTGCTGCTGACCTCGATGCTGCTGGAGGCCGGGCTGGACGCCAGCCCGGTGGCGGTGAGCACCCGCAACCATGGCCGCGTGCTTACCACGGCTTCCCCGATGATCAGCAAGTTTAACTATGTGATCGCGCATGTGAAGGTGGGGGGCAAGGAGTACCTGCTGGATGCCACGGAGCCGCTGTTGCCTGCGGGCATGCTGCCGTTCCGCTGCCTCAACGGGCATGGCCGCCTCATCCGGAAAAAAGACCATGGCTGGCTGGCGCTGAATGCCATCTCTCCCCGCTCGAAGCTTTTCAGTGCCGAGATCACCATCAACAGCCATGGCGAGATGTCTGGGACCGGCCGCGAGTCTGCGGCGGGCTACAACGCGCTGTACCTGCGCAAAACCATACTGGAAGAGGGGGAGAGCAAATACGCTGAGCGCATTGCAAAAGAGGTGGGCGACTTTAAGATGGGCAAGCCCGAGATCAAGAACCTGCGCGAGATAAACAATGCCCTGGACATTACCTATGCGATCAGCGCCTCGGGCAGCGCGCAGGCGAACAGCATCATCTACCTGAACCCGATGCTGGGCCAGGGAGAGAAAGAAAACCCCTTTAAACTGGAGGAGCGCCTGTACCCTGTGGATTTTGGAGCGCCGATAGACGAAACCTATATATGCCGCTTCACCATTCCGGAGGGATATGAACTGGACGAAGTGCCGAAGGGGATAGCCGTGAACCTCCCGGAGAAGGGTGGCCGCTTTATGTACGTGGTGCAGCAGCAGGACAACGTGGTGCAGGTTATGAGCAAAGTGAGCATTAACAAGCCCATCTTTTATGCACCTGAGTACAGCCACCTGAAGGAACTGTACAACCAGATCATCGCCAAGCATGCCGAGCAGATCGTGCTGAAAAAGACTGTAGCCAATTAAGCTGCTGCACATACCTCTATATAAACCGGAGTGGCAGCGCAGCAAGCGCCTCCCATATACCCTGTTGCGGTGAGGGGCGCTCGCTGCGCTTTTATCGGAATAAAAGCATCCAAATTTTTGATCCAAACTTAAGACACCTTACTATGTACAAGATTTACACATTGCTGTGGATGCTGGCCGGCTCTCTGCTGCTACTGCCGCAGGCCGGGGCCACAGGGCAGGATGCGCTGGAGGAGCTGGCAAAGGACGCGAACATCATTATCCGCTCTGAGGAAACTGTGTTCACGGTGAACTCCATCAACAGCGGCACCACGACCTACAATGTGACCCTCACCATCCTGAACGAGCATGGCAACCACCGGGCGAAGCTCTATGTGGGCTACGATAAACTCACCAAGGTCGAGCGGCTGGAGGGCACCTCGTATGACCGTTTCGGGAAAAAGATCAAGGCGCTGAAGAGCAAAGACGTTGTGGACATGAGCGCCGTGGACGGTGGCTCCCTGTTTACGGACAACCGCGTGAAGATTGCCAACCTGGTCCACACCGTTTACCCCTATACGGTGGAGTTCGCTTACGAAGTCTCCAACAACAACCTGCTGGGGTACCCCCGGTTCATTCCGCAGGACGAGGAGCGCCTGTCGGTGGAGAAAGCCTCGTACGTGGTGCGGGTGCCGCTGGGCACGAAGCTGCGCTACCACGAAAGCAACATGCCGCAGCCTGTAAATAAAGCAGCCACCGCCACACACGAAACCTACACCTGGCAGGTGCAGCACCTGAAACCTGTGGAAACGGAGCCCTACGGCCCGGGGCTGGAGGAACTGGTGCCGGTGGTGCGCACAGCCCCCACCGATTTTGAGGTGGAAGGCTACAAAGGCAACATGGAAAGCTGGAAAAGCTATGGCATGTGGATAAACCAGCTGAACCAGGGCCGCGACGTGCTGCCGGATGCGACAAAGCAAAAGCTAATCGCACTGACCGCCAATGCCAAAACGCAGGAGGAGAAAGTGCGGATCATATATGATTACCTGCAGGGGAAAACGCGCTACGTGTCCATCCAGCTGGGCATCGGCGGGTGGCAGCCCTTCGAGGCCAGCTTCGTGGACAGCAAAGGCTACGGCGACTGCAAAGCCCTCACCAACTACACGCAGGCCATGCTGAAAACGGTGGGCGTCACCTCTCACCATGCCCTGATCCGGGCCGGGGACGATGTAACGGATATCAGGACAGATTTCCCCAGCAGCCAGTTTAACCACGTGGTGCTGGCCGTGCCCATGCCAAACGATACGCTGTGGCTGGAGTGCACCAGCCAGACAGAGGCAGCAGGCTACTCCGGCAGTAACACCGGTGGCCGCCATGCGCTGCTGATAACGCCGGAGGGCGGCAAGCTGGTGAGAACAACGGATTACACGGCCGCCGATAACTCGCAGCTACGCCACATCAGGGTGCGGCTGGATGAGAAAGGCAGCGGCACGGCCAGCATCACCACCCATTACAAGGGCCTGCAGCAGGAGTCGCGAAGCGGGGTCATACACCACCTGCAGCCCGAGGAGCAGCGCAAGTGGCTGTACAAGCAGGTGCAGGTGCCGTCGTTTGAGATCAGCAAATACGCTTTTGAGCAGCAGAAAAGCCGCGTGCCCGTGGTGAAGGAACAACTGGAGCTGAGCCTGCGCCAGTGCGCCACCATCAGCGGCAAGCGCATGTTCATAAACCCCAACCTGATGAACAAGTGGACGTCCGTGCCCAACCAGAGGGACAAACGCTTGACGGAGGTGGTGCGGGATATGGCGTTCCTGGATGTGGACACGGTGGAGTTTGACTTGCCGGCGGGCTACGCCGTGGAGTTCCTCCCGCAGGATATTACCCACACCTCAGCGTTCGGCGAGTACAACGCCACGGTGAAAGTAGACGGCCAGCGCGTGATTTACAGGCGCAGCCTGCAAATGGGGAAAGGCCGCTACAGCCCCGAGTCCTATACAAAGCTGGTCGAGTTTCTCAACAACGTGATCAAGTCCGATGCACAGCAGGTCGTGTTTGTGAAAAACATCCCATAAGCCCGTTCAATGGAAACCTTGTTCACCCCCGGGCCCCCAGCGGAGCCATTGCCGGAGCGGCCGCACCAGAAGCTGTACACGGAGCAGGCGATAGCCATTGCCACTTTCTTAGGAGGCCCTTTGGGCGGCTCTTATCTCCTGAGCCTGAACTATATGCTGCTGGGCGATGAGGAGGCCGGGCAGCGCACCATCAAATGGGGCCTGACAGGCACTGTTCTCCTGCTGCTGGTTTTCTTTCTGCTGCCAGAGGCAATAGGGGAGGCGGTGCCGAACATGGTTTACAACCTGGCGTTCACGGGCCTTTTTTACTATATGGCCAAACGGTTACAGGGCGCGTACCTGGCCGAGCACCGACAGTTGCACGGCCGCTTCATGACACGGTGGCGGGCTGTGGGCGTGGGCCTGGTGAGTATGGTGGCGGCTGTGCTGGTGGCTGTCAGCATTACGGCTTTCCTGCCCGCCGAAGAGGAAAACAAGCTGAAATTCGGGTCTGCGGGCCACGCTATATACTTTGACGGGGAAACCGTAACGGCCGATGAGGCCCGCAAAGTGGCCAATCTGCTCGCCGACATTGACTTGCTGGGCGAGTACCAGCGGAGGGAAGTGCTGGTGGAGCAAAGCAAATGGGCCTATAAAGTGCTGTTGCCTGCTTCGGAGGAAGACTTCACCAACAGCTCCATCCTCGGGTATTACCGCCTCGTGCAGGCCGACCTCGACTCCTCCGGGTTTGAGAAGCGCGTGCAGCTGATGATGTTTTATATGGAGGGCGAGGCGCGGAAGATAAAGATCATCGAGTAGGTGTTGCCTGGTGCGTGTTTCGTGTGGGGTGTTTCGGGTTCCTTTTTCCAAACGTCTTAGGTGAGGCACCATCAGTGGTGGGCAGGGCATTGGCCGGAGAATGCGGCACCTGAACCAGCTCATCTACCAACTAAATAATTTTGAAAATAGAGTAACGAAAAACTGATTATTCCTGCGTCTTTTTCTGCATGGCTCCGTCATCAGGGTGTACATCAAATTTAAACACCTAAAAGATGATCGCCATGAAAAGATTCCATGTGAACGTGCGGGTGAAAAACCTGGGAGAGTCCGCCGCGTTTTACACCGCACTGTTCAACACTGCGCCCACCGTGCTGAAAGAAGACTACGCCAAATGGATGCTGGAGGACCCGCGCATTAATTTCGCCATCTCGCTGCACCCCGAGAACGCCGGCATCGAGCACCTGGGCATCCAGGCAGAGAGCGAGGAAGAACTGGCGGAGGTATATGGCAACCTGAAAAGAGCAAAAGGCGCGATCCGGGAGGAGGGCAAGTGCACCTGCTGCTATGCCAAATCCGAGAAGTCGTGGATAACAGACCCGCAGGGCGTAGACTGGGAAGCATTTTACACCTTCGGCGAGGCAACTATATATGGTGAAGGCGCCAACGCACGTGTCACCCAGCCTGAAGCGGCAGTAGCCCAACCGGCACTTTAAAGATCATCAGCCTTCGCAGCCCTGCTAAAATTTCCGGTGGGGCTGCGAAGGCTGTTTTCGTTAAAATTCGTTTCTTTATATATGGAAAGCCTCACAGCACAAGCTACCCGGATCGTCCCGATGCTGCCTGCGCACTATGCGCAGGTGCGGGAGATATATAACCTGGGCATCGCCACCAACAACGCCACCTTCGAGAGGGAGGCACCCGCTTGGGAGGAGTGGGACCATAGCCATATGCAAAGCTGCCGCCTGGTGCTGCTGGTGGAGGGCCGGGTGGCGGGCTGGGCGGCGCTGACGCCGGTCTCGGGCAGGTGCGTGTACCGCGGCGTGGCCGAAGACAGTGTGTATGTGCACCCGGACTTCAAAGGGCGTGGCTTTGGCAAACTGCTGCTGCGCACGCTGGTGGAGGCATCGGAGCAGGAGGGTATATGGACGCTGCAGGCCGGGATCTTCCGGGAAAACCACGCCAGCATCCGGCTGCACGAGGCTTGCGGCTTCCGGCTGGTGGGCGTGCGCGAGCGGATCGGGCAGCTGCACGGGCAGTGGCGCGACACCGTTCTGATGGAGAGAAGAAGCAACAAAATCGGTATCTGATATATGGAAAACTGCTGTGGCAACCCCGGTCAAAATAAACCCGCCTCCGACCCCTGCGCGGCAGTGGCACCCGTTTTCCTGGCCTACGAGGCGCAGCTGAAAAGCTTCGTGCAGAAACGGGTGCAGGACAGGGACGAGGCGGATGATCTGCTGCAGCAACTGTACCTCAAGCTTCACAAAAACTGCGAGCAACTACAGCAGGTGCACAACCTGAAAGCCTGGCTCTACCAGGTCACCCGCAACACGGTGTATGACTTCTTCCGGGAGAACAGCCGCCACCAACGCCTGGAGGACGGCACCGAACTGCCTGCGGAGGAGTTTCCCGAGCAGGCCCGGCACGAAGTGGAGGCCCTGGTGGAGCCGCTCATTAACCTGCTGCCGCCGCTCTACGCCGAGGCGCTGCGCCTGAGCGAACTGGAAGGCGTGAGCCAGAAAGAAATTGCAGAGCGCCTGAACATCTCCTATTCGGGCGCCAAGTCCCGCATCCAACGCGGCCGCGACATGCTCAAACAGCTGTTCTTCGAGTGCTGCCACCTCGACTTTGGCCCTGACGGGCAAGTGATCGGTGCACAGGTAAAAGCCAGCTGCAAAGCGCTACAATGATCGTGTTGCGCGTTTCGGGTATCGTGTTTCGGAAGTCTTGTTGACTTTATATAGCAGTCCGCCTGCGTCAGCGGCTTTTTCAAAAGCAAATATCACTGGCCTCCGCTCTGGCTAATCGCTGCCTGGTGCGGAGGCATGGCTACGCAATACAAAAACACCCGAATCACTACACACGAACAACGAAACACTAAAACTTATACCGCACCTGCGCCTTCACATCCGATCGGGTGGCGCCGTCAATCGTGTCGAGGCCGGAGCCGATGCTGTCCTGGTTGCGGTAGTGCGTCAGGCCGTACTTCAGCCATATATCCAGCTGGCGGTGCGGCCGGAACTGCAGCAGGGCGTAGAGGCGGGTGCCCCTGCCGCTGAACGCCGGGATGGAGAACGCATACAGCACGTCGCGCTCGTACACATACTGGCGGGTGTCGTAGCTGTCGGTGTCGAAGAGGGCGTAGCGCGTGCTGAGCCTGATCCTGTCAAAGTTGAAGTTCACGTCCTGCGCGATCAGATAGCCTGTGGCCTGCGGCGACTCGTGGCTGTAGGTGCTGAACTGCACCCGCGATTTCAGGGTAATGGTTTTGGTCGCGGCCGTCTCGAAATACAGGAGGTAATTCCTGCGATCCGTCTGCGCCACATAATCCATCGGGGTCACGTTCGCGGCCACATTGCGGCCCTTGCTTTCGTAGCGCATCTGGGCATATAGCCCGGTCTCGCGGTTAGGTTTGAAGTACAGCCGCACGAGGTACTCGTGCCCATAAGAGGGTGCGTCCACGAGGTAGCGCAGCCACGGGAACCGGAAGCGGTCGTAATAGGCCGTCACCTCCCATTTCGCCAATGGCCTGATCTTGATACCGGTATAAAGTCCCTTCTCGTTGATGCTGCGGGTGCCCTCGCTGAAGGCGCTGCCGTAGAAGCTGTGGAAGTTGCGGGCGTAGGAGCGGTACAGCAGGGCAAGCTCTATATGGTTCGAGAGGTTTGCGACCAGCCCGTTCACCGTGCCGATGCCGCCGCTTTTGCTCATGGCCGTCTCCCCGAAAAGGTACACGTTCTGCCAGGTATAGCTGTAGTGGCTACCGAGGTTGTAATTGCCCGTGCCCCCGAACTCGAAGCGCTGGTACGGCGCCCCGGCCTTTTGAATGGGCGAACTGTAGTGGGTGCCGAGGGCGGTGAGACCCAGGTTCAGCGTCTTGTCGCGGGATTGGTAGCTGGCGGTGGTGCCATATACCTGCTCCCGCACCCGGTGCTTGTTGGCCAGCTCGGTGGGGGTGCGGTGAAAGCCGGTGGTCTGGATGCCGGAGAAAAAATCGTCAAACCCGCTGAGCGTGTCCTGCTGCGCCTGCAGGTTGGCGTCCACGCGTTTGTTCGAGTAAAAGCCAGTTATGTCTATTTTGCCCAGGTTATAGGTCACGGCCGCGCCCCTTAGAAAAGCATATTCCAGCACTGAGCTATAAGGCCGGATGCCCACGCTGGCGCGGCTCACCGTGGCAATCGTTTCGCTGCCCTTGCCCACGCTGTAGCCCGAGGAGAGCAGCAGTCCCTGCCCGATCTGCAACTGGTAATCCCCGAGCGCGATGGTCTTAAACCGGCCCTTATTGTAAAGCTGCAGGTGCGCCGTGTAATAATCGAAGCCGTAGCGCCTGGTGCCCGGGGCCCAGGTAAATTGCTCGCCGGCGTCTTTCTCGGCGGTAACCCCGAAGCTGTAGTCGCGGGCATGGCTGACGCGGTAGCGCAGGTACAGTTTTTCGGGTGAGCCGAGGTAGCGGGTGGTGGCGCGGCTGCCGGTGTCCAGGGGCATATAGCCGCGGCGCTGCTGCAGCGTGCGCTCGTAGCGCAGGATCAAAGCGTTGTTGTCTTCCCCGATCACGCGCTGCCACAGCGGGCGCTGGTCGGCCTGCAGCCCCGCGTCGGGCACCTGCACAAACGGCAGCAGCCTGTTGATGGTAAGCAGGTCGAAGTCTGGTATAGCCTGCAACTCATATATGCTCAGCAGCGCGCCGTTGTCGGCTATATAACCGAAGAAGGAGGCGATCTGCGGGCGCGAGAGGATATATAAAGAGGCAAGTTCCTCGGGCGTGGCGCGGTTCAGGTCGAGGGGGCGCTGGTAGTACTGGAAAAGCGTTTCGTAAAAGTCCTCGTACGGTACGTTCACGTCGTCCTGCTCCGCGAAAAGCTCCTGCACCAGCAGGTCCAGGTCGATGGGCTGGCGTAGGTAGTCCTGGCTGTGCAGGGGCGGCACGCAACAAAAAACCAACCAGCATAGCAGTAACCTTCGTACCATAGGCAATGGGTTTTGGTTGTTGGTAGTTAAATTGTTGATTGACGAGTTTTAGTGCTTGATAGTGAACTGGTTCTTAGAGGAAGACAGCAGCGCAGGCTCTTCGCTATATACCATCCACAACCAGCAATCCACAATAAACAGCCAACTATCACCTTACTATACTTTAGCTAAAAATAGTTACATGGAGTTCTTTCATATCTTCTCGGTCATCCTCGTTATCTCGGCCATCTTCGCCTATATAAACCAGCAGTATATCCGGCTGCCGACCGCTATCGCGCTGCTGCTGGCAGGCCTGCTGGTGTCGGTGCTGGTGCAGGTGGCGGGGGCGGTTTCGCCTGCGTTCGAGGTGTTGGTGGAGGCCCGACTCCGGGAAATCGATTTCTCGGAGGTGCTGCTGGAGTTTATGCTGAGTTTCCTGCTTTTCGCGGGTGCGCTGCACACGGACCTGGAGAGACTGGCCAAGTCGAAGTGGTCGATTATGGTGTTTGCCACAGTGGGCGTGGCCATCTCCACGGCCGTGACCGGAACTGCCTTTTATTTCCTGCTGCAGGCGCTGGGGCAGCCGATCGATTATATATACTGCCTGCTGTTCGGTGCGCTCATCTCACCCACCGACCCCATTGCCGTGCTGGGCATTCTCAAAAAGGCGGACATCCCGAAGTCGCTGGAGGTGAGTATCACGGGCGAGTCTTTGTTTAACGACGGCGTGGGCGTGGTAGTTTTTATATCCCTTTTCCAGATCGCGCAGCGGGGCATGGCGAACATCGAAGGCTCTTTTATCGCGGAGCTTTTCGTGCTGGAGGTTGGCGGCGGCATCGGCCTCGGGCTGCTTATCGGGTATATCGCCTTCTTCTTTATGCGGCGCATTGACCATTACCAGACGGAGGTGCTGATCTCCCTGGCCGTGGTGACGGGTGGCTACAGCATCGCGCAGCTTTTTCACTTTTCAGGCCCGTTGGCGATGGTGGCGGCGGGTTTGCTGATCGGGAACCAGGGAACCAAACACGCCATGAGCCAGCAAACCGCTGATTACCTGACCAAGTTCTGGGAGATGGTGGATGAAGTCTTCAATGCCGTTTTGTTTGTGTTGATAGGACTTGAGCTGATGCTGATTCCGTTGCGGTGGGAGTACGCGCTAGTGGGCCTGGTCACCACGGTGATCGTGCTGGTGGTGCGTTATATATCCCTGGCGATACCCTCGTACACCTTGCAGCTGCACCGCACGTTCACCCCCGGCACCCTGCCCATCATGACGTGGGGCGGCCTCCGGGGCGGCATCTCTATTGCGCTGGCCCTCTCGCTCACGCCCGAGATGCACCGCGACATGATCGTGGCCATCACGTATGGCGTGGTGCTGCTCTCGCTGGTGGTGCAGGGCCTGACCATAGAACCGTTGATCAAGCGCCTCTCCCGCGACAGGGTTACGGTCTGACAGCTAGCGGGCTGCGCGCCGCGTACCGGTAGGAAACAGAAAGGTGGTGGCTGGAGCCGAGCCGGGTGGTGGCGCCGAAGGCGTACCCAACCTGCAACTGCCTCGCCTGAAACCCCAGCCCAAACGTGGCGCTGCCGGTAAAGGTGCTGAAACCGGTGCGCAGGGCCAGCTTCTCCTGTAGCACCAGGTATTCTACCCCTGCCTTGAAAGTGGCGTCATGGTCTATGCTTTTCTCCGTTTCCATCGCCAACAACAGCCGCTGGTAAGGCCTGTAGGAGAGCCCCGCTTTCATCACCGTGGCGAGGCGCTCGTCTTCGAAAGCGGCCAGCCTCGCCTGGTTGATGTTAAAGGCGTAGGCGCCGAAATGTAGCTTCGGGATAATTTCGCCCTGCCCGCCCACCGATAGTGCCACGGCTTTCCGGCTGCCGTACCCGGCGATGGCCACCTGCCACACCTCTGCCTTTGCGCCCAGGCTGAACTGCCCCAGCTTATGTGCCGCGCCAAGCCCAACCGACTGCTGGCTATAGAGCGCATCGCCAAACCGGCTCAGGCTGATGCCGTAGCTGCCGTATTTCCCTGTCGGGTAAACTGCCTGCAGGGCCACCGTGGTGAAGGCCTGTATTCCAAACCTGTTCTCTATATATACCCCGGCTTCCGGCTGCGTCAGGCTGGCAATGCCGGCAGCATTGTTGTGCATTGCCCACACATCAGGCAGCGTAACGGAGGCATTGCCCAGGGCGGCGGCGCGCGCTCCCATTGGCGTGTCTGCCTGCGCCACCGCGAGGACTGGATGCAGCCAGCACATGGCGGAAATACCGAGTAGTAAGAGTAGCCTTTTCACCTGCACTTTTTGGGGTTTTTCAGGAAGACGCGTGGTAGGGGCAGTTACGTGCTGTTGTTGCTATATGTTAAAGATCATCAGGATAGGGTGCAAAAAGCAGGAAACGCAGCGCGTAACGAGACGGCAGGAAAAGCGAAGCTGCAGCGGCATGGGGAACGCCGGATGAACATATATAAAACCTTTCGCCGGACTTCCCTTTTAAGAAAGGAACAGAAATGCTGAAAAATAACATGACGATGGAAATTAACCTGAAGAACAAAGTAGCCCTGGTGACGGGCGGCAGCAAGGGAATTGGCAGAGGCGCTGCGGAGGCGCTTTCAGCGGCTGGCGCTACTGTAGTGATCTGCGCCAGAAATGAAAAAGAATTGCAAACCACCGCACACGAAATTTCGGCTAAAACAGGGAACAAAGTAATCCCCATCCCCACTGATGTGACAAGTCAGTCGGATGTAGCCCAGCTGCTTGTGCGGGCAAAGCAGGATGCCGGCGATATCGACATACTGGTAAACAACGCCGGCGGCATCGGGCAGACGGGGGCGTTTGAGGAAATTGACGAGGAGATCTACAGCCAATTGTATGACCTGAACGTGGTATCGATGGTGCGGCTGATGAAGGCGGTGCTGCCGGCCATGAAGCAGAAGCGCTGGGGGCGCATCATCAACATCTCCTCCGAGAACGGCCTGCAGCCTTACCCCGATATGATCCCGTACGACCTGACCAAAGCCGCGATCATCAACCTGAGCAAAGCGGTGTCCAAGGCGGTGGGGCAGTATAACATCCTGGTGAACACCGTGTCGCCGGCTTTTATCGCCACGCCCCTGGTAGAGGGCATGATGGAGGCGCAGGCCAGGAGCAAGGGCATCACGAAGGAGGCGGCGGAGCGGGAGTTCCTGCAACAGAACCGCCCGGATATCGTGCTGCAGCGGCCCGGCACGATCGCGGAAGTCGGCGCGGCAGTCGTGTTCCTGGCATCGGAGCAGGCCTCCTTCATCACAGGCACCAACCTGCGCGTGGACGGCGGATCGGTGGCTTCGATATGATGTCGAGTAAATGATTACGGCTTTCAGGCCAGCAGATACACAGCTTGAAGCTGTTCTACAGAACCCACCCCTGCCCCTCCAAGCAGGGGAATCTGCAGACAGATTACATATAATGCGCATGAACCAGCTGATAGAATGGTAGTAGCCATATATAAAAAAGGCGCTGAGGGAGATGCCCCAGCGCCTTTTTTATATATAACCGCAGGAAAAATTAATCTTTCACTTGCAGCTTCACTTTTGCGTCGCCTTTCTTCTTTTCGATCTTGAACTCCGTTTTACCGGCACGGAGCCTTTGGTTTGCCTCCTGCACAGCGGCATCCAGCAGCTCGGCCTGCGGAACCTGGAGTTCTGCAGTGGCCTCGGCTGCGTCGCCGGCACCCGGGTTTTCGCTGTCCACAATCGTCATTTCCTGGATCAGGTTCTGGGCGTTGGCGAATTTATCGATCAGGAACAGCAGGTAGCGCGAGTCCATGTTGATGCAGCGCTTGTACTCCGGGTCATATACCAGGTCACCGGTCATGGCTTCCCAGTTGCCGTCGAAGGCCAACCCGATCAGTTCCCCGCGCCCGTTGATGACAGGCGAGCCGGAGTTACCGCCCGTGATGTCGTTGTTGGTGATGAAGTCAGTTACCAGCTCGCCCTTGGAGTTGGCGTAGCGGCCGTAGTCTTTGGCCTGGTAGAGTTGCTTCAGCTTAGCCGGCACCACAAACTCCTCGTTGTTCGGGTCCTCTTTCATCATCACGCCATCCAGGGTGGTGTAGTAGTTATACAGCACGCCGTCCTGCGGGCTATAGTCCTTCACAGCACCGTAGCTCAGGCGGATGGTGGAGTTCGCATCCGGGTAGTATACCTTGTCCGGGTTCATCTGGCGCAGGCCGGCTACATATAAACGGTTGGCCTTGTCCAGCTTTGCGTTACTTTCGGCCAGCTTCGGGGCGATGTTCGTCCGGTAGTTCTCGATGATGGCGTTCACGATCTGGAAAGCCGGGTCGTTCTCCAGCGCTTTCTGCGTCGGGTTTTTCAGGAAGCTGTTCAGCTTCTGCTCCGTCACCACCACTGAGTTGCCGTACACGTAGTCGGCCAGCTTATCGAAGTTGCCGTTGTATTTCTTCACCAGGTTCTTGAAATAGTCAGGCTGCTGCTCTTTGGGGATGTCCTCGGAGTAGTACTTCATCAGCGCCGCGAACACCTTCTTGTCGGCAGGCATGTAATAGTCTTTCAGGAAAGCGTCCACGCGCGGCTGCAAGTCCTCCACGGCTGCGCGGGCAGCCCCCTCGTTCCCCGATTTCAGGGCATTGTAAAGCGGCACCATGCGGTAGGCCATCAGCAGCGACTCGGTGCCCAGCACCGCCTCGTTCAGGTACACCGTCCCCAGGTTATACTGCTCGATGTTCTTATAGGCATCGGCAATCTCGCTCAGCAGGTTGCCGTACGTGGCCTTGCGGGTAGGGTCGGCATTGGCCCAGGCCTGGAACTTGTCCTCGTCCACGATCTTGCCCTCGATGGTGCGCATGCGCTTGATGCCTTCGTTCTGGCCGATCGAGTACTTGTAGTAGTTGGAGGTGGACGCATACTTCGACGCGTACTTGATGCGTGTGGCCGGGTCCTTGTCCATGTCCTGCTTCCAGAGGCCGAGCTTGCTCTCGCGGAGCTTGATGCGCGACTTGTTGAGCTGGTTCACTTCCAGTTTCAGGCCATGCGAGGTCATAAAGCGCTTGGTGCGGCCCGGGAAACCGAACACCATCGTGAAATCGCCCGGCTGCTTATCGCCGATATTGATGGGCAGGTGGTGCTTTGGCTTGTAGGGCACGTTGCTCTTCGCGTAGGGGGCCGGCTTGCCATCCGGAGCCATATATACCCGGAACATGGAGAAGTCGCCGGTGTGGCGCGGCCACATCCAGTTGTCGGTATCGCCGCCGAACTTACCGATGGAGGATGGCGGCGCACCCACCAGGCGCACGTCGTTGTAGCGGTTGTACACGAACAGGTAAAACTCGTTGCCGTTGAAGAAGTCGCGCACGTAGGTCACGTACTCTCCGTTGTTGCTGGCCTCTTTTGCCAGCGCCTGCATGCGCTGCGACACCAGCTGGGCGCGCTGCTCTTCCGGGGTGTTGTTGTCGATGCCTTCCAGCACCTTGCCGGTCACATCGTCCATGCGAACCAGGATGTCCACGAACAGGCCCTCGTTGGGCAGTTCCTCTTCCTTGGAGGTGGCCCAGAAGCCGTCGGTCAGGTAATCGTGCTCGGTAGTGGAGTGCGACTGGATGGAGCTGTACCCGCAGTGGTGGTTGGTCAGCAGCAGCCCTTCAGGGGATATAAACTCGCCGGTACAGAATCCGCCGAACTGCACGATGGCGTCCTTGAGGCTGGAGCTGTTCACAGAGTAGATTTCTTCGGCGGTCAGTTGCAGGCCCTGCTTCTGCATGTCGGTGTAGTTGAGGCGCTTGATGAGCATCGGCAACCACATCCCCTCGTCTGCCCTGGCGGCGTAAGGCACGCTCAGCGAGACAAAAAGTAAGAGTGAAAGGATTCTTTTAAGCATGGAAATTTGTTTAGATGGATTGAAGTAGTGCAAATTTAATAAAATAATACGGCTCCTAACAACTGTTAGGCATTCTGGCTGTTGCAAAAACCAAACCATGACCTGGATTCTGAAGAAATTTGTGCTGGCGCTTATCTGGGTGTACCAGCGGATGATCTCGCCGCTCACCCCGGCGTCCTGCCGCTACACGCCCACCTGCTCTGCTTACGCGGTGCAGGCCGTGAACCGGTACGGCCCCTTCAAAGGCGGGTGGCTGGCGCTGAAGCGCATCGGGCGGTGCCACCCTTGGGGCGGGAGCGGCTACGACCCCGTGCCGTAGTGTGCCGCCGGCAGCGAGCCCACGCCGCATCGGGCGTAGAGAAGGCAGCGCCCTGCACGCACGGTATATAGGATCGCGTCCTCAGCGGTATTTCCGGAAGATGAAGAGCTTTAACTGCGCCGATTCGGCAATCAGCTGCACGTTCGTGCCTTCCACGTCATCAAACTCCAACTGAAAGCCATCTTCGTAGCCGCGCTGGTTGGTCATGCGCCATATATAGCTGATGTGCTTGCGCTGGTTGGAGATGGGTGTTCTGCTAAACCGCAGTTCCAGCGCTGCGACGTCCAGCTCCGGCTGTACTGAGATGACCAGCTCGTCTGAGGCCGCCTCCACAGCAACTACCAGGTATAGATCCTCCAACCGGAACACAACCTGCCGCAGCCCTCCCTGCTGCAGGTCGTGCAGGGCAAAGGCGTTGATCACTTGCTTTCCGGTCAGGGTGTCTAAGTCTACGAAGCTTTCCATAGGCGTAGGTATATATAGGCTCCGCTACACATGCCAGTTCTCCCGGAACCACGCCAGCGTCTCTTCTATGGCCTGCTTCATGGGCGTGTGGGGCAGGTTCGGAAGCGTGCGGCGCAGTTTGTCGTCGTGGAGGAGGAGGGTGTGCTGCCAAAGGTAGCCCATCTCGCTGATCTCGCGCATGCCCGGGGAGAAGAGCCCCATCAGCTTAAACAACCAACCCGGATATAATTTGTGCTTTGGAGCGGTGCCGGCCGCTTCCGCAATCTGCCTTTGCCAGGCTTTGACGCTGGGAACCACCTCGCCGGCGAAATTATAGACGGCATAAGGCTCGGCGGGCTGCAGCTTCGCCAGCTCATAGAAGACCCGGGCGGCATCGGGCGTGTACACCAGCTGGTGCGGAATGTCGTTGCGGTACAGCCAGGGCATCGGCTTGCCCTGGAGCGCGGCCCTGAAGATGGGCGCGATGCCCTCGTTCATCACATTGGGGCCCCAGAAATCGGGCAGGCGCAGGGTGATCACGCGGCACGTTTGGGACTCGGCCGCCTGCTGCAGTATTTCCTCCAACCTGACCCGTATGGCGCCTTTTTTGGTGGTGGGCGCAAAGGGGGTGCCCTCGGTGATGGGGGTGGTTAAACCGAAGTTATATATGTTTCCCGGGAAAAGGACGGTGGCATTTTGCTGCGCGGCAGCCTCTACCACGTGCCGCGTCACGCGTTCCATGTGCGCCTCCCACTGTTCATACGGGTAGTTTATCCCATGGAAAATATGCGTCGCCGCTGCGCCAAGCTCCTTCAGCAGCGCTGCATCCTGCGCGTCACCGGTTACCAGTTGCAGCGACGGATGCGGGCCAAATAACCTCTCGGCCTTCTGCCTGTTTCTTACCAGCAGCGTAACCTGCTCTCGCTGTTGCAACAGCTCCTGCGCGAAGGCATACCCCATGCTGCCTGTCCCGCCAAGTACCAGAAATCTGAAAGGTTGATGTGCCATATAGAAGGTCATGATTTCCTGTCAGGCAGGCATGTGGCGTACCCTCCGGTATGCGGTGCGCCTGTCGTGCAGTGTACTAAATGTAAGAAAATGGCAGGAATAAAACGACGCACGCGATGCGTAACGGCTTTTGCGCATGCCGGAAGTGTGCTCTATACATTAGCGAAGAATTGATATTCCATCAGAAAATGAGTAAAAAGCATAGAACAGAGACACTCAAAGCAACAACACCCCTGATACAAGCGCACCTGTGACGAAGGATTTTCCGGCCACGCGGTACTTATCTTGCAGAGACGGTTTTGTTGACTGCCTGCTTCAGTTCCACGTCCAGCATCCGGTCGCCCACCTCCAGTTGGTGCACGACCTCCATGCCGCTTATCACTTTGGCGAAAATGGTATAGCGCCCGTCGAGGTGCGGTGCGGGGGAGTGGGTGATAAACCATTGGTTGCTCTCCGTATCTTTGCCCGCGGAGGCCATCCCTATATAGCCTTCCATGTAGCGCAGCGGCGCCAGCTCTGAGCGGATGGAATAGTCGGAACTGCCCCAGCCGTCGCCACGCTTGTCGCCTCCCTGCACCACAAAATTGGGCACCACGCGGTGGAAGTACAAGCTGTCGAAGAAGTCCTGGCGGGCAAGCTCCACGAAATTAGCGACCGACCCAGGCGCGTCCTCCACCAGCAGCTGCAGCGTAATGGTGCCTTTCTCCGTGTGCAGTGCCACCTGCTGGTCTGTGGGGATGGTCCTGGCAAGGTCCCAGTCGATGGGGTGTGTGAACGGGTTCTGCGGTGCGGCGCTTTCGGGCCTGTTGTTCAGGTAGTCCAGTGTTTTCTCAATCTCTATGTTGGTTTCCATGTCGCGCGGCAGCTGCAGCTTCAGCTGCGCCTGCGCCAGGAAGCTGTAGTCGCGGTAATAGGGGCGGAGGTTGAGCTTGGGCGCGCGGATGGCGGTGGCTGCCATGCCTACAAGGGCCACGTCACCGGTGCCCACCGCCTGTCTCAGGATATCGGCGAAGGCCTCCTCCATCCGCTTGGGGAAATCGGGCTGCTGGCGCATCAGGATGAGGGCATCCATGGCGGTGGTGGCCACCACCGGTTCCTGCGCCGCAAACATCTCGTCTGCTATATACTGGTAGTTGCCGAAGTCGCCGGAGAGGGCCCGGAGCAGGTAGGCCTTTTCGTAGGGATTGCGGGCGTTCCGGTATTGCTGCTTGTAACGGTTGTTCAGGAAGGTTTTGCTCTGCGGCTGGCTGTTGTGCAGTATCACCCAGATCAGGTTGCCGCGCACGCGGGCGTCCTGTAGCTGCGGCAGGAGCTTTGCAAGCGGGGCTACCGCTACCCCGTTCGGGTTGGCCACCAGGAACTCCGCCGTGGCCACCGCCGTGTTGATGTTGCTGTCCTGCAGCGCGGCCAGCACCGCCTGCTCTATGCCTGCATACTCCAGGCCGCCCATGGCGCGCACGGCACTCAGGCGCACGCGGTAATCGGGGTCGCTCTGCAGGATGTTCGACAGGAACTGCGCCTTGTCGCGGGCCCGTACCTTCGCCAGCGACTGCACCACCGCCATGCGCACCTCCGGTGACTCGTCGGAGGTGGCTGCGGTCAGCAGGTCCCTGCGGTATGGCGTCAGGTCCAATTTGGAAGTGCGGGCCAGGTAGTGCGCCGCTGCCAGGCGCGCCTCATAAGGGTTGTCAGCCGCCAGCAGGTGCACGGCCTCGGCGGTGCCCTGCTGTGTTACCTGCTGCCGAAGCCCGGCCCGGTACAGGCCCCAGGCCTGGCCTGTTTTAGCGGTAGGGTTGGGCGGTATATAGGAATTAAGGAAGGTGGCGCCCGCCGGTGTGGCCACTTTGCCCAAGGCCTCCAGCAGTGCGGCCTGCACGGCCGGGTTTTGCTCGTCCTTCAGCGCCCGCATCACTTCCTGCTCCGCACGGGCGCTTCCGGTCTGGCCCAGCGCGTATGCGGCGGCACGGCGCACGGCCACAGCGGAGTCGGCCAGCAGGTGCAGCAGGGCCGGCACTGCCAGCGTATCCTGTACGGAGGCAAAAGCCAGGGCAGCCTCGGTGCGGTACTGTGTCGCCGGGTGGCTTAGGTAAGGAAGCAGCTCAGTGGTGTTGCGCTCGTCCTGCAGCGTGTACAGCCTCCGAAGGGTGTTATCCGAAAACTTGTTGATGGTTGCCTCCGGTGCCTTGGCGCGCCGCAGCGGCAGGTGCTGGCACGCTGAGAGGGCACCAAGGGCTAAGGCAAGCGTGAGGCTGAATTTAAAGTGTCTGTTCATATACAGGCTCAAGTTAAATAAATTGTGGCAGAGGCCCTCCATTAAACCAATTCAAATTGAATTTTGACATTAATAGGAAATTGTCTATTTTTAGACGAATCAAGCCGCTGTTGTGCATGCAGGAGCTAAGTATCAGACTTTTTGAAGGTGCTTACACACTGAAGCCCGAAACAGAACGACGCGCCATGCTGCTGGCGATGCTGGCTGTGGTCCTGCAGGTGTGCCTGCTGGTGTACCTTGCCGCCACAAAGCATTTCGCGCCGGTACTGGTGCTTGTTTTTGCATTCAATTTAGTAGTACCCGCTTATTTCTTTTTCAATATCTGGCTCGACCGGAAACCAAAGTACAGGCGCCACCTTACGCTGACGGAGCAGGGCGTGTGTTACAGGGCCAGGTTCATGCACACCGAGCAGGAGTTCGACTGGGAGGAGGTGGATGCCGTGCACATCGGGTTGTACCATGTGGTGTTTGTCCTGAAGAACGAGGAGGAGCATTATATAAACCTGGAGCGCATCCAGAATGAAGAAGTACTCGAGCAGGTAAAAGAGCAGATAAGGGAGATGGTGCAGCAGAAGGAAATTATGCTCCGATAATAATCAGTGTACCCAACACAACCTATATGTACATCAACCTTTACCCTAACAAGCACCTGAACGCTACTAAAAAATCTGTGCTTGCCATGGGGCTGTTCCTGGCTGCAGGGGGCGCATACGCGCTTTTGCGGGAGCTCTTCTGGCGCACTGACTTCCAATCGGGGTGGGCGATGGCCAGCGCCGGGGTCACCCTTATAGGCTTCCTGTCCATTGTGGTGGCGATGGACAAGATCAGGGTGAAAGACGCCTACCTCTCCATCACCCCCGAGCGCCTGATGTACCGCCTCAGCGTGATGGGCCGAGAACAGCTACTACCCTGGGAGAGTATCAGGGCGCTGCAGGTAACAGAGCATGTGGTGGTGTTCGAGCAGGAGCAGGGCACCGTCACCAAATTGCGCCTCGGGCTCATACAGCAGCCGGAGATAGCCCGGCACGTGTCGCGGAGCATCCTGCTGGCTGCCATGGAAAAAGGCATTCCTGTCAACGGTGTTGCGGCCGTCCCCCGGAAACCCTCCTTACAGGAGTAACACGGTTTATGGGGTTTATATAGCGCCTGTGGCAGTTCTCATGGCTGGCTCCGCTCGCAACTTCCTCCGGTATACGCCTTATATGGCGCTGCAGGCTGCAGGGTTTGTGCTCCACACTTCGGGGACGCGTTCCACAACCTGTGGAGTGTCTCCCCAACAGGTCCGTTATATCTTGTTTTTCCTCTTTTTCAGGTCTTAACCTTTAAATTGTTGCCCTGTAAGCGATTAAGGGGCTTTTGGTTCGTTTTGGCACGGTTCTGATATATGCCGGATTGTAAAACAATTTTAAATCAATCAGAACCGAATTTATGAAAAAGATAACTTTTGTAGCAGCAGCAATCGCATTTGTAGGATTCTTCTCGAACGAGGCAAGCGCCCAGACCACTACCCAGCCACAACAGGAGCAGACGCAGATGCAGGAGCAGGCTCAGCCAGCGCAGCAGGAAGGCACCAAAGAGGCCGTAACCCAGGATCAGCTTCCTGAGCCTGTGAAGACTACGCTTGCAAGCGAGGTGTACAAAGACTGGAAAGTGGGCGAGATCTACAAAGTTTCTCCGCCGGCAGGGGCAGCGGATGCCAAAGTCGTATATGAAGTGACCATGACAAACGCCCAGGGCCAGACCGGCTCTGTGATGTTGGACGAAGCAGGTAAGGACGCTTCCGCGAAGTAACAGGAAGTTCTTAAAGCCTTGAAAAAGGGCCGCCACCTTAAGCAGGTGGCGGCCCTTTTTGTTTGTGGAGCTAAGATATATATAGCCGCTCCTGGTATCACGCATGGCCTGGTAAGCGTATCTGCATGTTGCAACGGTTCGTGTTTGCATAGGAAAGCCCACAGAAATTTGCCGCCTGTTTTATTTTATGCCCGGGATAAGGGGATGATTGCGTGGCCAATTACTTCTGATGTGGGTTTAGCCGGCTTATATAGAGGGGCGGGGTGAAATTTACCGAAGTGCGGGTGGCGCGGCAGCAGAACGTTTGCCACCTTTGCAACCTCAAACAAAGGACATGGCAGAACAGGTAACGCGGGTGTATGGGGTGCAGTTCGGATTGCTTTGCCTGAGCTCCTTTCTCTTCTTCTCGAGCTTCAACATGATCATTCCGGAGCTGCCCGACTACCTGAGCAGCCTGGGCGGGGCCGAGTACAAAGGCCTGATCATCTCCCTCTTCACCCTCACCGCCGGCCTGTCCAGGCCTTTCAGCGGCAAACTGGCAGACAAGGTCGGGCGGATACCGGTGATGGTGGTGGGCGGTGCGGTCTGTATAATTGCCGGGTTCATGTACCCGCTCACCGCCACCGTGTCTGCTTTTCTGCTGCTGCGCCTGCTGCATGGTTTCTCCACAGGCTTTACGCCCACTGGCACCGCGGCCTATGTGGCGGATGTGGTGCCGGTCGGGCGGCGTGGCGAGGCAATGGGGCTCATCGGGCTGTCCGGCAGCCTAGGGATGGCCGCCGGGCCTGCCGTGGGCGGCGCTATCGCCAACCAGTTCTCCGTGGATGCGATGTTCTACGTGTCTTCGCTGGCCGCATTCTTATCCGTGGGGGTGCTGGCGCGGATGCACGAGACGCTGGATACGCCGCACCGCTTCCGGATGGGGCTGCTGAAAATCTCGCGGAGCGAGCTGTTCGAGCCGCGGGTGCTGGCGCCGTGCATCGTCATGCTTTTCTCCACTTTCGCCTACGGCACCATCCTCACCATCATCCCCGACTTCAGCGAGCACCTCGGCATCCGGAACTAGGGCCTTTTCTTCACCAGCTTCACGCTCTCCTCCCTGGCTATCCGGTTCCTCGCCGGCCGGGCCTCCGACAGGTATGGCCGTGTAAACGTGCTGCGCGTCAGCACCAGCCTGCTCACTATTGCCATGGTGCTGATCGGGCTGGTGTCGTCGCCAACGGAGCTGTTGCTGGCTGGGGTGCTGTTTGGCGTGGCCCAGGGCATGAACTCGCCCACTATTTATGCCTGGACCATTGACCTGGCGCACGAGGCGCACCGCGGAAGAGCCATGGCGACCATGTACATCGCTTTGGAGGCAGGCATTGGCATGGGCGCTTTTTTCTCAGGCTGGCTGTATCAAAATAAAACCGGCAATTTTACGCTCGTCTTCTGGCTGTCGGCCGCATTTGCGCTGGTGTCGTTCCTGTACCTGGTGCTGTTCGTCGGAAGCCGCCGGCAACCTGCATGAGTGGTGCAGGAAAGGGCACAGAATGTTCGGATTTGTGTAGGACGCTATATAGGATGGCTTTGGGTTTCGGATCTTTAAGAACGGCATGCTTGGCCCTCGTGCATATACCTTACACGACAGGCCGGTTGCTGACTGAACTTCCATGCATCCGGGCACGGAAAGCTGAAGCATATATAGATTTGAGATGTTCCTGCCTATATATAATAGCCCGGTGCTCAAACCATTTATAACTTAAAATCACCTTGGTGGGATTTTTTCAAACCTCCTATAGTGCTATCTTGCTTAAGATGCAAACCGATATAGACATGCCAGGGACGGCGCAAAGCATGTGAAGAGAATGGGGAGAAGTGAACAAGTGCCCTGTTTTTTTGTTAAATTCAACGCAATACCCACGCAATACGTTGATAAATCAGAATGAATAGTCAGTTTATAAACGCGCTCTTCCGGGATCACCAGGAGGCAAGGCACCAGGTGCCGGCTTCGGCCATCTGCCACCTCGCAGAAGGCGTGCTTCATTTGCTTTTCCCGGCTCTGGCCGATGAGCGCTTCGAGACGGTGCGGGAGCTGGAGGAATATGCCAGCAGCCTGCAGCAGAACCTGATGCGCGTGCTCTCCGGTATGGAGCAGCAGTTGCCCATGCCGGCAGAGGAGGTGGCGCGGCAGATGATGCAGCACCTGCCCCAGATACACCAGCTGCTGCTCTACGACGCAGAGGCCATTGCCGCCGGCGACCCAGCGGCGCAGAGCGTGGAGGAAGTGATCAGGACTTACCCGGGCTTCAAGGCGGTGGCCGTTCACCGGATGGCCCACGAGCTGTACCGGCTGCAGGTGCCGCTGCTGCCGCGTGTGCTGGCGGAATATGCCCACGCCCGGACGGGCATCGACATTCACCCCGGCGCCCAGATCGGCACGCACTTCTGCATCGACCACGGCACCGGCATCGTGATCGGGGAGACTTCCATCATCGGAGACTATGTGAAGGTATACCAGGGCGTGACGCTGGGTGCCCTGAGCGTGGACAAAGCCATGGCCAACATCAAGCGCCATCCTACCATTGAGCACCATGTGGTGATCTACGCAGGGGCCACCATTCTGGGTGGAAACACCGTTGTGGGCGCTTATAGCACGATTGGGGGTAACGTGTGGCTGACGGAGAGCGTACCTGCCTATTCGCGGGTGTACCACCAGCCACAGATAAATGTGCGCCGTTCCGCCGACCCGGCAGACGTTGTGAACTTCTCTATCTAAACCGGGAAAGGAACATCAACAGCAGTTAACATGGCACAGGGTTTCCTTTGTGCGGCATGCGCTGTGAGACACCTGAACGACAATGACTGTGGCAACATATTAAATTTATCTCAGACAAACGATATAAAACAGGATAAAACATGAAAGCCAAATCAATACTCGAAGTAATCGGTAACACGCCGCATGTGCGCATCAACAAGCTCTTCGGCGATAACATGGAAGTGTGGATGAAGCAGGAGCGGAGCAACCCCGGCGGCAGCATCAAAGACCGTATCGCGCTGGCCATGATTGAAGACGCAGAGCGCAAAGGCCTGCTAAAAGAAGATAGTGTGATTGTGGAGCCCACCTCCGGCAACACCGGTGTAGGGCTGGCGATGGTGGCTGCCGTAAAAGGATACCAGGTAGTGCTGGTGATGCCGGAGTCGATGTCGATTGAACGCCGCCGCCTGATGGCCGCTTACGGTGCCAAACTGGAGCTGACGCCGCGCGAAAAAGGCATGAAAGGATCTATCGCGCGCGCGCAGGAGATCCTTCAGGAAAATGAGAAGGCTTGGATGCCGATGCAGTTCGATAATGAGGCCAACACGCAGATCCATATCGATACCACCGCCCAGGAGATACTCGATGACTTTCCGGAGGGACTCGATTACGTGATTACCGGCGTAGGCACCGGAGGGCATATAACCGCGGTTGCAAAAGTGCTGAAGGGGCAGTTCCCGAACCTGAAGGTGTTTGCGGTGGAGCCCTCCGCCTCGCCCGTGCTAAGCGGTGGCCAGCCCGGCCCGCACCCGATACAGGGCGTCGGCGCCGGCTTCATCCCGAAGATCATGGATACCACCCTGCTGGACGGCGTGATTCAGGTGGAGGCCGAGGAAGCCTTTAACTACGCCCGCCGCGCAGCCCGCGAAGAAGGCCTGTTTGTGGGGATATCCTCGGGGGCTTCGCTGGCCGCCGTTGCCAAAAAGCTTGAAGAGGGGATTCCGGACGGCTCCAGGATACTCACCTTCTGCTACGACACCGGCGAGCGTTACCTGTCGGTGGAAGGCCTTTTTGTGTAGCGCCTACGCAATTTTATATATAAACCGCCTCCTGTTGTATAGCACACTCTATATAGCAGGAGGCGGTGTTGTTAGTCGCCCGCCACGAGCGCCGTCATGTGCCACTTCCCCTGCGCATTCCGGTTGAAGAGGGCACGGTACCCCACAGGGCTATAGAGGTCGGCATGGCTGAGGTAGCCGCTCAGTTTCCCCTCAGGCGTTTGCACATACCACCACTCCTTTCTGGCGGTGTTATCGCCCTGCGGGTATGATCTGGCGTAATCCGTTTGCAGGATGATACGATCGAGGGTGCAGATGCCGGTGGCATTGGCGGCGGGCTGCTCCCGCAGGATAGCCCCGGGTTTGGTTACAGCCATATGCGAGAACGCATCCAGGGAATCAGGCCAGTTGCTGTACACATACGGGAGGGCGTATGCTGCCGGGTTTCCGTCGGCCATATAGTCGCCGCCCAGGCGCAGCAGGTTGTCGAGCAGCAGCCATATCTCCGAGCTTGTGTTTTCAGGGCGCCACTGCCTGCTGAAGGCCTCCCAGCCGCCACTGCCGTCGAAGCCCGTCCGGATGTTGGGGTCGAGGAGGGTTTGCAGTTGCTGCGCGTCCTGTGCCTGCACCGCTGCTTGCAGGCTTTCCAGGTACTGGCGCAGGGTGGCGTCGGTAATAGCTTGATCTGGCGGGAGCAGGAGCGGAGCCTTTGCCGTGCAGGCGGGCACAGGCGCGGTGGCCTGCGCCGTGGAATCAGGAAGTTCGGTCGGGTTTCCGGTACCGGCAGTGCTGCCCAGGTCAGACCGCTGCTCGTTGCAGGCAGCCAGGCAGCAGAAGCCGGCACAAAGGGCAAGCATCAGTTTTGTCATAAGGTATGGTCAAATATAAAAGGCGTTACTTTCGAAAGTTGCCTTGCACCAATTTCTACCTCAACGTAAAACTGAGACTTGAGAATGCCTTTGCCTCATTTGGCATTTCGAGGAAAGGATTTATATATAGAAGTGCGCAAAATAAAAAAGGCAATCCTGTAGGATTGCCTTTTAGTGGAGAATATCGGAGTCGAACCGATGACCTCTTGCATGCCATGCAAGCGCTCTAGCCAGCTGAGCTAATCCCCCGTTGTAGTGGCACAAAAATAGGAGAAATATTTTAGAAGCAAAACATCCATCTAAAAAATTGTGCAAAAGAAAAGGGGCAGCGCAAGCTGCCCCTCTCTGTAGGTGGTGTTTATATATACTTCGGTTAGTTGAAGATATAGCGCAAGCCTAACTGCATGCTCCAGGTGCTCGAAGTGCTGAACCTGTTACGGAAAGGTGTTTCCGGCAGGACTGTAGCACCATCTGTATTCCTGATGGTGGCCATCTGGAAAGTAGGCACACCGTCTTCGCTTACCTTATTCACTCTCAGCAAGCCATAGTTGTACAAAGACCCGGTGTTCAGCTCCTCGTAAACTCCCCAGTCAGAGCTGATCAGGTTGCTGAGGTTTTTCACATCCACACTAAACTGAAGCGTGTTGCGCGTTTTGCCGACATTGGCATATACGTCCTGCAGCAGTCTCAGGTCGAAACGGTTAAACCATGGCAGCAGCCCGTTGTTACGCTCCACATAACCGCCTCTGCTGTCTTTCAACGCATCTACATTGTCCACAAAACGGTCGAACGCCTCGCGCTGCTGCTCTGCTGAGAACAATACATTACCATCGCTCACGATCGGGGCGAAAGTAAGGTCTGCAGAGTTTTGGGGGATGTACAGCAGGTCGTTGCTTACACCGTCCGCGTTCACATCACCATTATAGGTATAGGCGAAGCGGCCCTGGTTGGCACCCTCGTAGAACAGGGAGATGGTCGTAGCCAGGTGGCTGATATACTCTTTGCGGTAAGAAACATTGGCTACCACGCGGTGAGGGGTCTCGAACTGGGAAATGCCTAACAGCAGCTCGTTCGGATCGTTAACAGAGTAATTGTTAGACCAAGCAGAGCCTGCACTGGAACCCGGGTTGCCCGTCACGTCTCTGGAACGGGTATAGGTATAGAACACGGATCCGTAAAACCCATGCTGGGCATTCAGCGTCAGGCCTCCGGTCAGGGCCAGTGAGTTTCCTTTGCTGGTGTTGCTCAGTACAGTGGCGGTCCCGCTCAGGTCTTTGTTGTACTGTGTTTTGTTTCTGCCATTCCAGAAATCACGGTCGTCGCCAGAGTAGTTGAGTTGTCCGGGGGCTGCCACTCTGTTTGCGTTGAACTGATAAACGCCCTGGATGTCTTTGGTGTACAACAGGTCTACGGTGGCTACCAGCGGTGTGTTAGGGATAGTATAATCCGCTGCAATGCTGCTTCTCCACACCTGCGGCATTTTAAAGTTGCGGTCTACCAGGGCAAAGGACCCTGGCGCTCCACCACTAGGCGATTTGATGAAAACATCTGATGGGCCATTGTTTACCCAGTACATCGGATCCGGGTTGAAAGTGATGCCCTCCAGCGCCTCGTCAGGAACCGGTTCCAGCGTGTTCTGGATTACACCAGCGTTGGTTGGCATGTTCGTGAGCCAAACAAAAGGTATGCGGCCAGAGAAAATGCCTGTACCGCCGCGCAATTGTAAGGATCCGTCCCCAAAGGCATCGTAGTTAAAGCCAATTCTTGGAGAAAGCATCACGCGGGACTTAGGCCATTCGCCACTGGAGTAAGTGGTTGCGTTGCCGTCCGTGTCAGACAGAACCAGCGCATCAATGGACGGGTTAGGCGTAAGGTCGTTCAGGTAAAGCGGCAGCTCGGCACGCAGGCCTACTGTCAGGTCAAGCTGCTCGTTCACGTTAATCTTGTCCTGTAAATACAAACCGGCTGTGGCGAAGTTCACGCGGGCAACAGGGTCCTGGCCCTCGTAAGGATACGTGATGCCGTATGAGATGGGGGTAGCATTGTTTACGAAGTCATCTACGGATGCATACCGGTAATAAGAAGTAGCCATACGCTGGTAGCTGTTCCCGAACTTCAGCAACTCGAAGCTGGCCCCGGCGGTGAAGGTATGGTTTCCGGCAAGGTAAGAGAGGTTGTTTGTGAACGAGTAGTTATCGTTGAGCACCTCGTTGCCTTTGCTGAACAACTCTGTTCCGAAGGAGATATACTGATCACCTTCTTTCCAGATGTCTACAAACGGGAAGTCTGCCCCTGGCGTAGTACGCGTGTCCTGTATGCGGCTGAAAGTGGCCAGGAACTGGTTGGAGATTTTGTCTGTAAAAGAGCTGTTCAATTCCGCAGTAAGGGAGCGAACTACGTTCTTGAACGAGTAATTCGCGTTTTCGAACGCGATGGCACTTGAACTCACGCGGCTCGAAGACGCGCGTGGGTTAGGGCCTGAGTTGTTGTTTACGATCTGGTCGCTTGTGCCTTCTACCTGGTTGTAGCGGATGGTAAACGTGTGGTTGTTGGTGATGTTCCAGTCCAGGCGAACCAGGAATTTCTTGCTCTCATTTGCGAACTCATTTGCGTAGTTCTCATAAGCGCCCGGATTGTAGTTGTAGTTATTGATCAGGTAGTTGCGAACCAGCTCCAGGTCGTCTGCCGTTGTTCTGGCTACGTTCGGCCCGGTGAGACCGGGGCGGGTAGCCACCCAGGTAATGCCCGGGAAAGTTTCTTCCTCCTGCTCGTAGTTGGCAAAGAAAAACAGTTTGTTTTTGATGATCGGGCCTCCCAGGCGGGCGCCGAAAGTCTTTGTTTCGCTCTTCGCCTGCTCCGGAAGCTCCTGATCCCCGATCTTCGTTCCGTTAAAGTCCTGGTTGCGGTAAAAGGTGTAAGCAGAGCCGGAGAAAGTGTTCGTACCACTGCGCGTAACAGCGTTTATACCGGCACCTGTAAAGCCCGACTGGCGCACATCATATGGGGCTATGTTCACCTGGATCTGCTCGATGGCATCCAGGGAGATAGGCTGTGAGCTTCCGCCTGGCAGCGCGTTCGAGCTTAAGCCAAAAGCGTTGTTGAAGTTGGCGCCGTCGATCTGGAGGTTGTTGTAGCGGGCGTCTCTACCGGCAAAACCGTTTCCGTTTGCCTGCGGCGTCAAGCGCGTAAAGTCCGTGACACTCCTCGAAATGGTAGGTAACGTGTTGATTTGCTCAGTGGTAACGTTTGTGGCAGCGCCTGTCTTGTTTGCGTTGAAAACAGAGCTTTGGTCTGCCGTAACCACTACTTCCTGCAGGTCAGTGCCTGATTCAGACAAAGTTGCCTCCAACTGGTACGGCACCCCTAATCCGAGCGTGATGTCGCTGTATGTCTTTGGCTGAAAGCCAACATAGCTAACCTCCACCACATAAGGTCCGCCAACCCGCATGTTCTGGATGTTGAAGCGGCCTTCTACGTTCGTAGCAGTACCGTACGTTGTGCCTGAGGGTTGGTGCGTCGCTTTCACTGTTGCTCCAATCAAAGGCTCACCATTAGAATCCTTTACAGATCCGTTGATGCTACTCGTCGTTACCTGTGCATGAAGCCCTGTTATACTGAGTAACATGAGAAGCGTCGCAAGTAAATACTTCTTCATAAAAAAAGGGTTGGGTAGGTTGGTTGTTAATCTTTGCCTCCTGCCGCGCCTGCCCTCTGGCACAGCTGACGGAGCACTGTAAAAGTTGTTCATAAAAACGGGTTGGTTGAATTTGGCGCAAAGGTAAGGCCGTCAGCGGTATTTCTCATAACATCCGTATTATTTAAATGTTAAAAAAACTACGTGTGAGGGAGTTAGACCAGGAAGGCGGCATAAGGCCTTTTAGACTCCTGAAATGGCACAAATAAAAAAAGCACAGGGTAGCCTGTGCTTTTGAAAAAGAATCATATCCGGGCAGCACTGTGAGGTTTTTGTGCTATATATAACCGCCCGCTGTTAATCCGCTTTAGAATACCGGTGGCCGCACGGCCTTCAGGAAGATCTTCTGAAAATGATCGGCATATAAATTGTTCTCCACCACACCCAGGGAGGAGGAGGCATGGATGAAGCGGACCTCGTCGTTGCTGATCACCTCTGTCACCATTCCCACGTGCGTCACGTCGCGGCTGAACCTGTTGGCCCCGAAAAACACCAGGTCACCCTCTTTTACGTTCTTTAGCTTTACCTTTGTGCCGTAGCGGCTCTGCTCGTCGGAGGTACGGGGCAGCGCCACGTCTATGCTCTGGAAGGAGGTGCAGAGCAGGCCGGAGCAGTCCATGCCCACGCGGGTGGTGCCGCCCCACTTATAGGGGGTGCCGGTATAGGAGCGGGCCGCCTCAATCACGGTGGCCACGTCGCGGTCCAGGTTGCGCGAGCGCACGCGGGTGCGGCTGGTGCGGTCCTTGGAGGTGGCGATGCGCTCGCCGGAGTTGCCGCTCTTGCGGGCTATCTTTCCGGAGCGGCGCTCCTGGCGCCGTTCCTCGGCTATCTCGCGGGCCGATTTATAGGGCTCGCCGGGCTTGCTGAACCTGGGCGGCGTGGTCTGGCAGGCGGCCATCAGCAGCAGCAAAAAGATTATGAGGGCGGAAGAAGTAAAATGTGTTTTCAAAGCGTATTTTAGCAAGCGTAAGTTTAACAAGGACGATTATCCAAAGGCTAAAATACTGATTAGCCTCCCATTTTAAAAATGAAATTCAATACTATCACGCCAGAATTTGTCGAATCCCTCTCCGCCATCGTTGGCCGGGAGCACGTTCTGCTGCCTGCCGCCGCTGACGATATGCTGCGCTATACCCACGACGAAACCGAGGATCTGCGCTTTGAGCCGGAAGTGGTGCTTAAACCTGCTAACGCCGCCGAGATCAGCCTTATTATGAAGTTCTGCCACGAAAATTTAATCCCGGTAACGCCGCGCGGCGCAGGCACCGGGCTCAGCGGCGGGGCCCTCGCTATTCATAAAGGTGTGATCCTGTCCACGGAGCGGCTTGATAAGATTTTACATATAGACGAACGCAACCTGCAGGCCACCGTCGAGCCGGGCGTCATCACGCAGGTGTTCCAGGAGGCCGTGATCGAGCGGGGGCTGTTTTACCCGCCCGACCCCTCCAGCCGGGGCAGCTGCTTTCTGGGCGGCAACCTGAGCCAGTCCAGCGGCGGGCCAAGGGCGGTGAAGTACGGCGTCACCAAAGACTATGTGCTGAACATGGAGGTGGTGCTGCCCACGGGCGAAATCACCTGGACCGGGGCCAATGTGCTGAAGAACGCCACGGGCTATAACCTGACGCAGCTGATGGTCGGGAGCGAGGGGACATTGGGCATCATCACCAAAATCGTATTCCGGCTCATCCCGTACCCGACGCAGAACCTGGTGCTGCTGGTGCCCTTCCGGAAGGAGGAGGAGGCCTGCGAGGTAGTGTCAAGGATATTCATGGCGGGCATCGTGCCTTCGGCGCTGGAGTTCATGGAGCGCGAGGCCATCGAGTGGGCCGACCGCTACCTCGGCTTTGCCACAGAAAGGCCGGCCGACGAGCGGGCGCACCTGCTGATCGAGCTGGATGGCAACGACATGGACCTGCTGTACAAGGATGCCGAGCGGCTGTATGAGGTGCTGGAAAAATTTGACGTGGGCGACATACTGGTGGCCGACAACGAGAAGCAGAAAAACGAGCTGTGGCAGCTGCGCCGCAACGTGGCCCACGCCGTGAAAAGCAACTCTATATATAAGGAGGAAGACACGGTGGTGCCAAGGGCGGAGCTGCCCGCGCTGCTGAAAGGCGTGAAGGAGATCGGGGCCCGGTACAATTTCAAATCCGTCTGCTACGGCCACGCCGGCGACGGCAACCTGCACGTGAACATTGTGAAGGCCGATATGAGCGACGACGACTGGAACAACAAGCTGCCGGAAGGCATTAAAGAAATATTCAGGCTGTGCGTGCGGCTGGGCGGTACCATTTCCGGGGAGCACGGCATTGGTCTTGTGCAGCGGCAGTATATAGACATCGCGCTGAACGAGGTGCAACTGCGCCTCATGCGTGGCATCAAAGACCTCTTCGATCCGCACGGCATCCTGAACCCAGGCAAGATTTTCTGAAGGCAGAAAAGGCGCAGACCATATGGTCTGCGCCTTTTAGCATATATGATTCGTTGGCCTTTAGGCTTGCTCTTCGTCCAGTCCGCCCAGCCGGCTCTCGGCCAGCTTGCACTCCAGCCCGCGCAGGTTCATCCACGATTGCATCAGGTTTATGTGTGACTCGTTCAGCGGCGCCTGGTGTGTGTTGTGCTCATACGTCTGCTGTTTGGGAGTCGCCATCGAGAACAGCATGTCCTGTGGCTGGTTTACCTTTTCTGTTGATTGGTGTGATCTGAGTATAGCTTCGTTTAGTGATTTTCTCGTTTCCATGGTATATATAGTTTAATAATGGTGAACTAACTCTCTCTTCTTGATTTCCTCCTGCACAAAGTTGCTCACGTAGTTGGCAATCTCTTCGGCGCTCTCTTCCTGTAGAAAATGCCCGCTATTTTCAAACGGGATCACATAGCTCTCATGGAAAAACTTTTTCCAGCACTGGAGCGCTTCTATATGGATGAGTTTGTCCCGTTCGCCCCAGAGAATGAGCGTTGGGATGTCCTGTATTTTGCGGCGCTCTTTCCAGAGTTCGTCGTACCAGCGCGTTACGCCCACCAGCTCGCGGGCGCAGGCCAATGTACTCACACGGTCGTTGGGGCTGCCGAGGGCTTTTATATAGTGCTGCCGGATCGGCTCTGGTAGCTGCTCCTCGTCCTCAAAAAGGTCTTGTATGAGCGTGTCAGCCGAAACGTTGAGTTTGGAATGCAGGAACTTCCCCAGCGGCCCCACCAGGTACTTGCTAGTGGCCGAAAAGCTCTGATGCTTCGACAGTGACCACGTCCAGGAGTTGAGCATCACGATGCTCCTTACCTTTTCCGGGTGCCGGATCGCATAAGCAAACCCAATGGGTGCCCCGAAATCATGCACCAGCAGCGTCACATCCTCCAGTTGCAGGTGCTCCATCAGCTGCTCGAAGTTGGCGGCGTGGGCGCGGGGCTTGTAGCTCCAGCCCTCCGGCTTGTCCGACAGGCCGAAGCCAATCATATCCATCGCGATGCAACGGTACTTCTTGCGCAGTATCTTGATCAGGTTGCGGTACAGGAAAGACCAGACAGGGGTGCCGTGTATCATCACAATCGGCGGGCCCTCTCCCTCGTCCACGTAATGCATCCTTCCCGCCTCTAACTGTAAGTATTTGGATTTGAAAGGATACTCCTTCCTGTCCAGCCAGTCTGGTTTCATAGAAATTCAGGGTGAATTGTCTTCTTAATATACTTTATATACGGAGGCAAGTTGTTGGATGGGGCTAAAAAAGAAGGCCGGCCGGGATTAAATTTAGGCACCGTAATGCGACAGGCAGGCAAGGGTAAATTTTATGGTTTACCTTTACGGCCAGGTATGTGTGGGATAACAGGAGTATATGCATTTACGGAAGCCGGCCGGGGCGCGCTGGAGCGGCTGCCAGCGGCTGTGGCCTCGCTGCAGCACCGCGGCCCGGACGCCGGCGGCGTGTATCTCCACGGCCCCCTGGGGCTCGGCCACCGCAGGCTTTCCCTGATTGCGCCCACCGCATCCGCCGACCAGCCTTTCACGAGCGCCGACGGGCGCTACACTCTCGTCTTCAACGGCGAGATATTTAACTACGGCAAGCTCCGGAAGGAGCTGGAGGCTAAAGGCGCCTCCTTCCGCACAGACTCTGATACCGAAGTGCTGCTGCACCTGTATGCGCGCGCTGGCCAGGAATGCCTGAAAAAGCTGACGGGCTTCTTCGCGCTGGCCATATATGATGCCGTGGAGGAGAGCCTGTTCCTGGCCCGCGACCGCTACGGCGAAAAGCCGCTGCTCTATTACAAAGACGCGGACAGGTTCCTGTTTGGGTCAGAACTCATCGCCCTGCTGCGACTAGGCGTTCCACGTGAATTGGATTACACCTCGCTTTACCAATACCTGCAACTGACATATGTGCCGGCGCCTGCCTCCATGCTGCAGGGGGTGAAAAAGCTCCAGGCCGGGCAGTCGTTATATATCAGGCATCAGCGGGTGCAGGAGAATGTGTGGTACCGGTTGCCCTTCGACGGGGAGAAGGTGGCGCATAATCCGCTTTCCTATATACAGCAGCAGGCCAAGCTCAGGAAGCTGTTGCAGCAGGCCGTCTCCGACAGGCTCGTAGCCGACGTGCCCGTAGGCGCTTTCCTGAGCGGCGGCATCGACTCCTCGGTGGTTGTCGCGCTGGCAGCGCAGCAGGTTCCGAGGCTCAAAACCTACGCCGTCGGTTTCCCGGACCAGCCCTTCTTCGACGAGACCCGCTACGCCCGGCTCGTGGCGGACAAGCACGGCACCGACCACACCGAACTGCGCCTTTCGAACGCTGAGCTGTATCAAAACCTATCCGGCATGTTAGACAGCCTGAGCGAACCCTTTGCGGATTCTTCGGCGCTGGCGGTATTTGCCCTGAGCAGGCACGTAGGGCAGGAGGTAAAGGCCGTGCTAAGCGGCGACGGCGCTGATGAGCTTTTTGCCGGGTATAACAAGCACCGGGCAGAGTTTAAGGTGTTACAGGGGGGCTTTAAGGCGAGCACCGTAGAAAAGCTCAAGTTTATATGGGACGTGCTGCCGAAGTCCAGAAACTCGTTTGCGGCAAATAAGGTGCGGCAGTTGCAGCGCTTTGCCGCCGGGGCCCGGCTGCCACCGGCGGAACGCTATTGGCTGTGGGCCTCCTGGCAGCAGGAAGATGAGGCGCTGGCCCTGCTTGCCCCCCTGAACCGGCAGGCGGCGCAGAGCCGGCTGTACCGTGCCCGTAAAAGCCGGTTATTGGACTATATCAATAAAAACCTTTATGATATCAATAACGTACTTTGTGCGGACTGGCGGATGGTGCTTGCAAACGACATGCTCCCGAAGATAGACCTGATGGGAATGGCACACGGCCTTGAAATTCGCAGCCCGTACCTGGACCACCGGCTGGTAAAGTTTGCCTTTTCGTTGCCGGTTTCGTCTAAAATAGATGAGCGCCAACAGAAGAAAATTCTGCGCGACACGTTTAAGGACCTGCTGCCGAACGAGGTACACAGGCGCCCGAAGCAGGGCTTTGAAATCCCACTACGTGCCTTTTTACAGTCGGAGGGGAGGTGCCTGGTAAACGACCTACTTTCAGAGGAGTTCGTCAGGGCGCAGGGCGTTTTCGATGTGCAGCAGGTGCAGCAGATACGCTGCCTCCTGGGCTCCGAAAAGGCGGGGCTTGTGCAGCATACGGCATGGATGCTGCTTGTCTTTCAGCGGTGGTGGCAAAAGTATATGTCCTGATAGTGTGCGGGTTAGTTAAAAATCGACCTTGCTAATAGATAGCTTTAGTAGAATAGATTTATATTTGTAGCCATATTAAGATTGAATTATCTATGAGAATCGCTGTAGTTGGTACTGGATATGTAGGCCTGGTGACAGGAACATGCTTTGCTGAGGTCGGGATTGATGTAACATGCATCGACATCGACCTGAAGAAAATTGAAAACCTGAAAAAAGGCATCCTGCCGATATATGAGCCGGGTTTAGAGGAAATGGTCATCCGCAATACCCAAAAGGAGCGCCTTTCATTCGCCAGCGAACTGTCGACAAGCATCCATGGCTGCGATGTGGCTTTCATTGCGGTGGGCACCCCTCCGGGCGAGGACGGCAGCGCTGACCTGAAGTACGTGCTGGCGGTTGCCAGAAGCATCGGGCAGCACATGAACGACTACATTGTAGTGGTTACCAAGAGCACGGTTCCGGTCGGCACGGCCAACAAGGTGCGCGCCGCCATTGAGGAGGAACTGGAGGCGCGCGGCGTAGACATTCCGTTTGATGTGGCCTCGAACCCTGAGTTCCTGAAGGAGGGAGCCGCCATCGAGGACTTCCTGAAGCCAGACCGCATCGTGGTGGGCGTGGCCTCCGAAAGAGGGCAGGAAGTGATGAAGAAGCTCTACAAGCCTTTCCTGATGAACGGCCACCCGCTCATTTTCATGGATATTCCCTCTGCCGAGATGACCAAGTATGCCGCCAACGCCATGCTGGCCACTAAGATCAGCTTCATGAACGACATCGCCAATCTCTGCGAGATCATGGGCGCCGACGTGAATATGGTGCGCAAAGGCATCGGCAGCGATGTGCGCATCGGCAACAAATTTATATACCCGGGCATCGGCTACGGCGGTTCCTGCTTCCCGAAGGATGTGAAAGCCCTGATCAAAACGGCCTCTGAGAACGGCTATGAGATGAAGGTGCTGAAGTCCGTGGAAGACGTGAACGAGAACCAAAAGTCCGTGCTGTACAATAAAATCTACAACCACTTCGGCGGAAGCCTCGCGGGCAAGACGTTTGCCATCTGGGGCCTGTCCTTTAAGCCGAAGACAGACGATATGCGCGAGGCGCCTTCTTTGGTGATTATCCAGAAGTTGCTGGAACAGGGCGCCAAAGTACGTGCTTACGACCCGGTGGCTATGAAAGAGGCCGAGCATATGCTGGGAGACTCCATTGAGTACGGTAAGGATGAGTACGAGGCCCTGATCGACGCAGACGCCCTGCTGCTGGTGACGGAGTGGCCGGAGTTCCGCTCTCCGAACTTTAACGTGGTGAGCAAACTGATGAAAGACAAAGTGGTGTTCGACGGTAGGAATATCTACGAGGCTGCTGATATGATGGAAAAAGGGTTTACCTACTATGGCATCGGCGTGAAGCAGCAGGTGCCCCAGCAGTTAGACGCTACCCTATAGAATATGACAGGAAAAAGAGTATTGATTACAGGCGGAGCCGGCTTTCTGGGCTCTCACCTTTGCGACAGGTTTATCAAAGAGGGCTACCATGTGGTGGCGATGGACAACCTGATCACAGGGAGCCTCGACAACATTGAGCATTTGTTTAAGCTGCCGAATTTCGAGTTCTACCACCATGACGTGTCGAAGTTCGTGCACGTGGCGGGCAAGCTGGATTATATTCTGCACTTTGCCTCCCCGGCAAGCCCGATTGATTACCTGAAGATCCCGATCCAGACACTGAAGGTGGGGTCGCTGGGAACGCACAACTTGCTCGGCCTGACCAAGGCCAAAGGCGCGCGCATGCTGATCGCCTCTACCTCGGAGGTATATGGCGACCCGCTGGTGCACCCGCAGCAGGAGGACTACTGGGGAAATGTGAACCCGGTGGGTCCGCGCGGCTGCTACGATGAGGCGAAGCGCTTCCAGGAGGCCATGACCATGGCCTACCACATGCACCACGGGCTGGAGACGCGCATTGTGCGCATCTTCAACACCTATGGCCCGCGCATGCGCCTGGACGATGGACGTGTGCTGCCAGCCTTCCTGAGCCAGGCATTGCGGGGCGAACCGCTCAGCATTTTCGGGGACGGTAGCCAGACGCGCTCTTTCTGCTATGTCGATGACTTGGTAGAAGGTATTTACCGCCTGCTGCTCAGCGACTATCACCTGCCGGTGAACGTGGGCAACCCCTCTGAGATCACCATTAAGGAATTTGCGGAGGAAATCTGTAAACTGACAGGCGTGGAACTGAAGTTAGAGTACCAGCCGCTGCCGAAAGACGACCCGCAGAAGCGCCAGCCAGACATCACCAAAGCAAGGGAGATACTGGGGTGGGAACCAAAAGTGGACCGTGCCGAAGGCCTGAAGCGCACACTGGAGTACTTCAAGGATAAAATCCAGCTTCCTGCCTCGCACGAAGCGTAATGTTCAACATATCAACATAGTAAAACAGAAGAGGCTGCCTGACGCAGCCTCTTCTGTTTTACAACGCATCGCTCAGCAGAATGTCCCGAAGGCGCTCCCCCGCTTTCCCGTCAAATTTGTACATCCACTCTTCGGTGAATTTAGCCTTGTGCGGCAACTGCTTCTGGTGCAGTGCCTTCAGGTTCTGCAGGATGCTGTGCAGCTCTTCCAGGTCATATATGGGCTGGGCCACGCCGGCCTCTGTAAATGGCTTGGATACTAAAAAATTACCTGCAGGATGATCTTCATAAGTGACAACGGTTGTATGTGCAAAGGCGGCAAATGGCATCAAAAGCGTTGAATAGAACCCTAAAATAAGCGGTATAGCGGGTGCAAGAGCCAAAAGCTGCTCATCATTGATTATTTCAACTTCCTGTTGGCGCTGCTGCCACAATAATATATTTTGATCAGGGTGTGGTTTCACATAAAGTTTATAATGATTATTAGAGCACACCTGGGTTAAAGTTTGGATGAACTGTCGTTTTTTTTGTACCGTCCAATTGAGCAGGGAATGCTCTGCCAATGGCTGATCGATTAAAAGCACAGCCCTTATTGGTGTAGCAGGAATAATGGAGGCTAATTTATCAAAGTATGGAATGCCTATATAGTAAACTTTCTGTTGATCAGAAAGGACATCATACTCCTGATGGGTGCAGAATATTTTCTCACTGAAAGAAATATAAAAAGCTGGCTGCCTTTCGTGTGATTTAATGTAAACAGCGGTGTCTAAGAAATTATGCTTAGATCTTATTTTTATGAACTCCTTTATGAATTCTGCTTCAGGTGGAGGAAATCTTTTGATGCTGTTCAGTAAAAATAATCTTGTTTTCCATCTATCTTTAAAATTAAGAAGTATGTTTAAAGAGTTCAGTAGTTGCAAATGCGTATCGGGTGGTGTGCTTTGTATGCGTTCTGAACCTAAGCTAAGCGTATAATCCGCTCTTAAGCCATGCTCCAAATGGAAGGTTGGAATGCTGACAAGTTTGCAGGCTGTATTTAATGCAACGTGGTTATAAGCTTCAATAAAAAGAAAGAGAACTTTAGCCGGTTTTATTTTATCTAATAGATCAAAAGCGTCACGGTAATCTTTCCAGAAGATGCACTTGCCATAGGTTTTAAAATAATGGTTCTTAACTTCTTTGGGGGAAGAAAATTCGAGAAAAAAGAAATTGAATTCGTTTTTGCTCTTGAGCAACAAATCGACATAGTCTCTCCTGTTATAATTGCCAACAAACAAGATGTTAGGCTTTTTCATGTGATAAGTTAAAATATATTTAATGCCTACGATATTACATGTAGTTGAAACTTTGGGCAGAGGTGGAGCTGAAATAATGTTTATTAACTATATAAATTCTCTTCCTCCTGTTTTTAAAAACATTGTTGTTTACCTGCAAGAACCTGCGACTTTGGAGAAGGAATTAAACAATGTTCTATATGTTAAGTGTCTGGGGCTTCGAAAAAAAAACGGCATACCCCTAATCAGCCTTAGGTTATACAGAATAATCAAAAAGCATAAGGTTAACCTAATCCATTCTCATCTTTTTTGGCCAACAGTTGTGTCCAGATTAGCCAACATAGAACAGCTGCCACATATATTCAGTGTGCATACTATTATGACTGATGATGCATTTAAGCCAAATAGGCTGAGTAAATATCTTGAAAAGTTAACGTATTCAACACATCAGCATGCTCTTTTTGTATCTAATGCAGCATTTTCTGATTATAATGCTCATATAAATTTATCAGGCAAAGCATCTGTATTATATAATTTTATTCGAGAGGAGTATTACAAGGCTGTAGCACAGAAGGCGAATTTTGGGGGAGATAAATTTAAGCTGGTCTCTGTCGGTAATCTTAGGCCTCAAAAGGGATACTTGTTCCTGATTAAGTGTCTTAAAGCTCTTGATGGGTATAATATTTCTTTAGATATATATGGGGAGGGAAGTCAGAGAGGGGAGTTGGAAACATACATCGAAGTGAACGGAGTCAAAAATGTCAGGTTGATGGGAAGCCATCCTCAACCCTGGATGATCCTGAAAGAATATGATGCTTTTGTTTTGGCTACACAATACGAAGGTTTCTGCCTGGCCATGGCTGAAGCGATGGCGGTAGGTTTACCCTGTATTGTGCCTGCTATAGATGCTTTAGTAGAGATATCAGGCAATAAACAACTTTACTTTGATCTTAATGACCACCAGGACTGTATAGAAAAAATTATGGAACTCTACCAACAGGAAATGCAAGTAAAGCATTACTCAAAGTTAGCTTACCAACATGCTACAAGATTTTCAAAGGCAGTGCATATAGAGCAGTTAGTAGGTTTTTATGAGGCAGAGTTAAAGGCTGCAAAGTGACAATTCTGATTCTCAATTACTGGAGCCTGCATGACGGCCTGACGCAGGGGGCGACGCTGACGCATTTAAACAGGATTATAGCATTTAACCATTTTCACAAAGTGCTGCTTGTCACGCTGGAGCGTGAGGTGAATCCTCTATCTATTCCCGTTTCTTCATTACAGCTTCCTGAGAAAGTAAAGCACTGCCCGATCTATCTGAGACCGCATCGCATCAACCTGCTCTCCAAGATTACTGATTTCCTGATCTTGCCAAAGCAACTGATCAAACTGATACAGGATGAGCATGTACAGCAGCTAGTTGCTATAGGAACCTTGTCGGGCTCCTTAGCCTATTTGGTTTCACTAAAAATCAACATTCCTTTTTTTGTCGCATTCTGCGAGCCGCATGCAGCATATATGCTTGATAACAAGGTGTGGAATATGTATGATCCAAGGTATGTATACCAAAAAAAATGGGAGAAGGAACAGGTCAGAAGGGCGCAGGGGGTATTGGTTGTCTCAGAAGCCTACAAGAAGAAACTGATGCATCAGAAACTGATTGCTGCTTCTAAAATCTTTGTAAATCGGAATACAGTGGATTTCAAATTGTTTGCTTTTGCTGGAATTGACAGAATATCTTTAAGGCATCAACTAAGCATCCCTGAGGAAGCAACTATTGGCATCTACGTCGGCAAATACGGGGGGCTGTACTATCAGCAGGAAGCTTTCCGGATATATGGACGCTGCTTTGAAACCATTCCTAATTTCAGGCTGATCATCCTGTCGCCACAGCCGGAGCATGAGATAAGGCAGTACCTTGGGCAGAGCAATATAGATCCGGCGAAGGTGTATATAGCCTCTGTCCCGCATGCTGAGGTGCCGGCTTACCTTTCTGCCGCCGACTTTGCTTTCGCAACCATCAAGTCGTACCCCTCCGCCCGGTACTGTTCCCCCGTCAAGGTCGGGGAATATTGGGCCAGCGGCCTGCCGGTGCTGCTGACAGAGGGAGTAGGCGACGACAGTGATATCATTAAAAGGGAAGGCGGGGGCGCTGTGTTCTGCCTGGAGGAGGAAGGGAGCCTGGAGAGGGCCCTGCAGCAGGTGCAGCAGATCATAAACGACCCAAACCACCGGCGGGAGATCCCGAAACTGGCCCGGAAATACAGGTCGCCGGAGCGGATACGGGAGGCATATGAATATTTCTTCGGGCAAAGCGGGGAGCAGCAGCGGTGAGGGTGCTGTTCGTGGTACCTTACCCGGTGGGGCAGGCAGCCTCACAACGCTACCGGGTAGAGCAGTGGCTGCCGCTGCTGCAGGAGCGGGGAATCATATATAAACTGGCGCCGTTCTGGAGCCAAAGTGCCTGGGGGATTCTATATAAGTCGGGCTATATTCTGCAGAAAACGTTTGGGCTGCTGTTTGGGTTGCTGCGTCGCTTGCTGCTGCTGGCCCGGCTGCCTACGTACGACTATGTGTTCATACACCGCGAAGCCACGCCCGTGGGGCCGCCCTGGTTTGAGTGGGTGGCGGCGAAAGTCTTCCGGAAAAAAATCATATATGACTTTGATGATGCCATTTGGCTGCCAAGCACCACCAGAGAAAACAGTTGGGTTGCAAAGCTCAGGTGGCCCCGGAAAACCGCAGCTATCTGCCGGTGGAGTGCCAAGGTAAGTTGCGGGAACGGCTTCCTCCAAAACTATGCCCGGCGGTATAACCCGGCGGCGGTACTGTTGCCAAGCGTGCTCGATACGGAAAAGGGATATATAGAACAGAAACAACAGCAGACAGCGGAGGTGGTGATCGGCTGGATCGGCTCACACTCCACGCTGCCTTATCTGCAACTGATAGCGCCGGCGCTGCAGCGGCTGGAGCAAAAGTACAGCTTCAAGCTATATATCATTGCGGACCGGCCCCCTCAGTTAAATATGCAGGCTACGGTATTCAAAAAGTGGCGGCGGGAGACGGAAATCCCTGATTTGCTGCAGCTGAACATCGGGCTGATGCCGCTGCCGGACACGGAGTGGGCCCGGGGCAAATGCGCTTTCAAGGCCTTGCAGTATATGGCGCTGGGCATTCCGGCGGTGGTTTCCGGGGTGGGTGCCAACAAAGAGGCGGTGAGGGACGGCGCCACCGGTTATATATGTAACACAGAGCAGGAGTGGTACGAGCGCCTGGAGCAACTCATTCTTTCCGCTGAGGCGCGCGCCGAAATGGGAGCGGCCGGCAAGGCGTGGGTGCAGGCGCGCTATTCGCTGCAGGCGCACCGGCAAACCTTTCTCAGCCTTTTTTCCTAGCCTTCTTGCGCTGCTCTTTTTTCATTTTTTTCTTCAGCTCTTTCAGGTAGGTCTTTGCCTCCTTGTAGCTGTCCGATTTCTTCTCGCTTATCTGCATCACCACGCCATAATAATGCCTGGCGGCAGCCGGGTCCTTCTGCAGCTTTGCGATGCGGGCCAGGTTAAGGTAAGAGTTGATGAAGTAGCCGGAGTCCCGCTCATTCGTCATCTCCGCGAACATAATGGAGTTTTTGTAATACTGCTCCGCTTTGTCAAAGTTGCGGTACTTGTGCTGGTTGATGTACGCCAGGATATATGAGGCATAGCGCCCGCTCACCCCCTCGTACCCGGGCATCTTCTGGTCCAGTTTGGCCAGGATGTCCAGCGACACCTGCTCGGCCTTCGTGAAGTAGCCCTGCACAAACAGCAGGCGGGCATAAAAGCGCTGAAAGTAAGCGTTATCGGGGTATTTCAGGGCGAGGCTCTGGGACAACTGCAAGGCCTCCTCCATCTTGTTTTCCTCGTTGGCATATATCTTCATCAGGAAGAACTTTGACTCGGTGCCGGTATAGAAGCCGGTGTTGGCCACATAGGCCAGTTGCTTCAGCCCGAGCCGCTTGTCGCCGTTGGGGAAGAAGACCAGCACCGGGCGCAGCATCGGGTAGTTCTCATGAATCCAGATGGAGTAGTAGTTGAAGAGGGCCTCACCGAAGAGAAACTCAGGGCTGAGGCCATTGCCGGCCTTGGCTTTCTCCATAAAATCGAGCGAGCGCTTGCTGGCGATGGTGGCTTTCCGCCAGTTGCTGCGCTCCGAGTGCAGGCGGGCGGTAAAGCCGTAGGCGGCGGCCAGGAAGAAGGAAGCCTCGAAGTCTTTCTCGTTTTCGTCGTACATCTCCTCTGCCTTCTGGATCGTGGTGTCCATATAGGCAAAGAAAAGATCGTCGTACTGCAGCGCCTGGATGTTGGTCGGCACAATTTTCCACCACTGGCTCAGCCCCATCAGGAAGTAAGGCAGCGGGTGCTCCGGGTAGCGGCGGCGCATTGACTTGAACTGCTTCTCGGCACGTTCGTACTTAAAATTGTACATATTGTCTACGGCACCCTCTAACTCATACTGGATATCCTTGTCAAGCAGCAGCATGCCCTTCACCTTGCCGGCCTCCGGAATCACCTCGATCGACTCGATGGTGACCTGGCGCATGGCAGTCGTGTCGGTGGGGGCTGCCGTGTTCTGTGCTACAGCCAAAGCCGGTACAACAAAACTGAAGATGATAAAGAATAACTTCTTCATGAATAAATCAAAATAATCTGGGTTTAACAGAGCCTTTTGCAAGGGTAGGGGCCGTTGATTCTAAAAGTACAACATATCTCCTAAATTTGAATTCCATAAAAAGAAAATAATTATGAAACTTCTGGAGCAGCTCTGTAAAATCCATGCCCCATCGGGCAACGAGCAAAACATGGCCGAATTTCTTCTAAGCTATATAAACGAGCACAAAAGCAGCTGGAAACAGCAGCCTGAGGTGCTCCGCGGCGATGCCTTCCAGGATTGCATCCTGCTGGTGTTCGGTACACCCCGGAGTGCAATTTTCGCGCACATGGACTCCATCGGATTCACGGTACGCTACGGCCGGCAACTGGTCAAGATCGGCGGCCCCGCCATCGAAAACGGCTACCGGTTGACGGGTGAGGACGCGCAGGGCAAGATCGAGTGCTCGCTGGTATATAACGAAGAAGCAGAGGAACTTCAGTATATATATGAGCGGGAAATTGAGCGCGGCACCGAGCTCGTGTTCAAGTGCGACTTCCGGGAGACCGACGAGACCGTACAGAGCTGCAACCTGGACAACCGCCTCGGCGTCTGGAGCGCCCTGCAGGTGGCCGAGACGCTGGAGAATGGCATCATCGCATTCAGCTCCTGGGAAGAGCACGGCGGCGGCTCTGTGTCTTACCTCTCCCGGTATATCCACGAGCAGTACGGCGTGAAACAGGCCCTGGTGTCCGACATCACCTGGGTGACGGAGGGCGTGCTGGCAGGGAAGGGCGTGGCTATCTCCATGCGCGACAGCCTGATCCCGCGCCGCGCCTATGTGCAGCGGATCATACAGATTGCCAAGGCGTCAGGCATTTCCTTTCAGTTGGAGGTGGAGGGGGCCGGCGGCAGCGATGCCAAGGAACTGCAGCGCAGCGACTATCCCTGGGACTGGTGCTTTATCGGCGCCCCGGAAGACAACGTGCACACCCCGCATGAGATCGTGCACAAAAAAGACATCGAGAGCATGGTGGCGCTATATAAAGTGCTGATGGAGAAACTGTAGCGATATGCCCACGGGAACACGAGGTGCCGCCATGTCCTCCCAAAGCTTTATCCATAGAAGCAGGTTATCTCCTTCCAATAGAGAAGCGGCTTATATGAAGTTGCTGCAAATGGAAGTGCGGCAACTCAAACGGGTTTTGCTGGCTGCACGGCAGATTCGGTGTGTGTAGGCGAGAGCAGGGGCAGGATTAGCTGAAGCGGCATCTCAGCCGCCTTAAACAACAAATGGTCTGAAAATATTTCAACAGCGCCTCTCGCAGGGTGCACGGCAGGGAAGCAGCTGAAGAATCTTAAAACTGCGCGTGTTGATTCTGAGGGAGGCAGGTGCTGGTTATTTTGTAAGCTGTTATATATCTGGGGTATAGATCGGTAAGAAGGCCTGCCGCTTTTGCGCTGAGGAACAATTCTCTTTTCCAGGGATGCGTTGGAACGCACAATTATAGGTGTTGATGTTGTAACTTATTCTGAAGGAGGCGCCTAGCCTGCGGGTGGCGGCGAAGGAATGGGTAGGAAGTGTTTGGAAAAGTCTTCGGAATCACTTTTCTTTAATAACTATATATTACTATCCTTAAAACCCTAAACGCTATATATGGAAAGTATCCTTTACGCAATTCCCGGTTTCGGATTAGCGGCGCTCCTGTACACCTGGTTCAGGTCGGCATGGGTCACAAAGCAGCCCTCCGGTAACAAACGCATGAGTACCATTGCCCGCTATATATCGGACGGCGCGATGGCTTTCTTGAAGGCAGAGTACAAGGTGATGGCCTATTTTGTCGTGATCGCTTCCATGTTCCTGTTTTACCTAGGCTATACGGGCGAGCGCTCTCACCCGCTGATCGTGGTTGCCTTTATCATCGGCGCCTTCCTGTCGGCCCTGGCGGGCTTCATCGGCATGCGGATTGCCACAAAGGCGAACGTGCGCACAGCCGAAGCGGCCCGTACCAGCCTGTCAAAGGCGTTGGAGGTGTCTTTTGCAGGCGGCTCTGTGATGGGCATGGGCGTGGCCGGCCTGGCCGTGCTAGGCCTGGGCTCGTTGTTTATCACCTTCTACTATATGTTCGTGTACAGCACCGGCGCCGATGTGAACGGAATAGAGATGGAGCGTGCGCTGGAAGTGCTGACCGGTTTTTCGCTCGGTGCGGAGAGTATAGCGCTTTTTGCCCGCGTGGGCGGTGGTATATACACCAAGGCCGCCGACGTTGGCGCTGACTTGGTGGGTAAAGTAGAGGCTGGCATCCCGGAGGATGACCCCCGCAACCCCGCCACCATCGCCGACAACGTGGGCGACAACGTGGGTGATGTGGCCGGTATGGGCGCTGACCTCTTCGGCTCGTATGTGGCCACCATCCTGGCTACCATGGTGCTGGGCCGCGAGGTAGAGGTGCAGGACAACTTCAGCGGCATCTCGCCGGTGATACTCCCCATGCTGATCGCCGGCCTGGGCATTATCTTCTCCCTGATCGGGATGCTGTTTGTGCGTGTAAAGGAAGGCGGCGATGTGCAGGCGGCCCTGAACCGCGGCAACTGGATCTCGGTGGCGCTGACGGCCGTCGTCTCCTATTTTGTTATCCAGTGGCTGCTGCCCGAAAACCTGAATCTGCGCAACTTCGACTTTACCGCAAACGGCGTGTATATGGCGGTGCTGGTGGGCCTGGTGGTGGGTTCCCTGATGAGTATCATCACGGAGTACTATACTGCAATGGGGAAGAAGCCGGTTAATTCTATCGTGCAGCAGTCCTCCACCGGACACGCCACCAATATCATCGCTGGTTTGGCCGTGGGCATGCACTCTACGGTGCTTCCAATCATCGTGCTGGCGGCCGGCATCGTGTTTTCATATGCAGCGGCAGGTTTATATGGCGTAGCCATCGCGGCGGCGGGGATGATGGCCACCACGGCCATGCAGCTTGCCATCGACGCTTTCGGGCCTATTGCCGACAACGCCGGCGGTATTGCCGAAATGAGCGAACTGCCGAGTGAGGTGCGCGGACGCACCGATATACTGGATGCGGTGGGCAACACCACGGCGGCCACGGGCAAAGGCTTTGCCATTGCCTCGGCTGCCCTGACCTCGCTTGCCCTGTTTGCCGCTTTCGTGGGCATTGCCGGCATTTCGAGCATCGACCTGTACAAAGCGCCGGTATTGGCGGGCCTTTTCATTGGGGCTATGATTCCGTTTGTATTCTCGGCGCTGGCGATAGCCGCCGTGGGCCGGGCGGCCATGGCGATGGTGCACGAAGTGCGCCGGCAGTTCCGCGAGATCCCGGGCATCATGGAAGGAACGGGCAAGCCGGAGTACGAGAAATGCGTGGCCATCTCAACACAGGCGGCTATCCGCGAGATGATGCTGCCGGGCGCCATCGCCCTGACGGTTCCGCTTATCGTGGGCTTTGGTTTTAAAGGCGTGTTTCCGGACACATCCTCGGCTGAGGTGCTGGGCGGCTTGCTGGCCGGCGTAACGGTGTCGGGCGTGTTGATGGCCATGTTCCAGTCGAATGCCGGCGGTGCCTGGGACAACGCTAAGAAATCGTTTGAGAAAGGCGTGGAGATCAACGGCGTGATCGAGTACAAAGGCTCGGACGCGCACAAAGCCTCCGTTACCGGCGATACCGTCGGGGATCCTTTCAAAGACACTTCCGGCCCATCCATGAACATCCTCATCAAGCTGATGTCGATCGTGTCGCTGGTGATCGCGCCGCATATCGCCCTGGAGCAGGAGCCGGCCATCCCGGAGGCGCCCATCGAACTGGAGCCGATTAACCTGGATGTGAAAGAGCTTTACCCGGAAACAGCAAAGGTGGGGGCCAACGCCGAAAACACTGTGGTGCTGACGTCCTTGCCAGTGAAATTATAGCGCCATACCGCACCGGGGGCAATATTTATATATCCCCCGGATGTTTCGCAGCGCGAGAATACAGAGCTGCAGAGCGCATAGTTTGCATAAGCCCAACCATTGTGTTGGGCTTATTTTTTAATTATACTTATCTTTGTACAGGCACCTAACAAACAGCACATGGATCCGCGTACCATTCAACTACACGATTGCGAGTTTAAAACCTATATTTTCGAGGAAGAAATCATTGCCCGCATCGTAATGCTGGCCGAGCAGCTGGACAAGGAGTATGCCGGCAAGCAACCCCTGTTCCTGGCGGTGCTCAACGGTTCGTTCATGTTTACCGCGGATCTGCTGAAGCGCGTCACCATTCCCTGCGAAGTCTCCTTTATCCGCCTCTCGAGCTACCAGGATACCAAAAGCACGGGCAGGGTGAAAGAGGTGCTGGGGCTGAACGAGGACATACAGAACCGGCATGTGATCGTGCTGGAAGACATCGTGGACACCGGGCATACGGTGCACGGCCTGCTGCAGCAGCTGCGGGAGCGCCACCCGGCCTCGGTGGAGGTGGCCACGCTGCTGCTGAAGCCAGACTGCCTGCAGCACCCCCTGGATATAAAATACGTGGCCAAGCCGATCCCAAATGACTTCGTGGTGGGCTATGGCCTGGATTACAATGGGCTGGGCCGCAACCTGCGCGACATATATAAGATCGTTCCGTAACCCTGCAGGCCGGTTGCCGCGTTAGCAGGCTTTTGAGGCGCCTGCAATGGCCTGCCCCGCCCATGAATTAGAAAGAACATATATAAACCATACATTTGCCCCCGTTATTTAGCTAAGATATGCTCAACATCGTTTTGTTCGGACCTCCGGGTGCCGGTAAAGGTACTCAAAGCCAGAAACTGATAGAAAAATACAACCTGATTCACCTCTCTACCGGTGATCTGCTTCGCTCAGAGATTGCCGCCGGCACTAGATTGGGGCTGGAGGCAAAAAAACAGATGGACAACGGCCTGCTGGTTCCAGACGAGGTGGTGATTGGCATGATCGATAACAAAGTGAAGGAGCACCGCCATGCGGCCGGCTTTATATTCGACGGTTTCCCGCGCACCGTGCCGCAGGCCCAGAGCCTCGACAAGCTGCTGCAGGAAAACGGCACCGAGATTTCGTGCATGATCGCCCTGCGCGTGGATGATGAGGAACTGACCACGCGCCTGCTGTTGCGGGGCCAGACCTCCGGGCGCCCCGATGACCAGAACGAGGCACTGATCCGCAAGCGCGTTATGGAATACAACACCAAGACAGCGCCCGTGGCAGACTATTACGCCGGGCAGGGCAAATTCAGGGCCGTGGATGGCATCGGCGAGATCGAAGACATCTTCAACGACCTGTGCCAGCAGATAGATGCGATAAAAGACAGACAGGAAAATAAGAAATAAGCATACCTAGGCCTACCCAATTTGGCATCAAGCAACTTTATTGACTACGTTAAGATTTGTTCGCGCTCCGGCCACGGCGGTGCCGGCTCGTCTCATTTGCACCGTGATAAGCTCACCTCGAAAGGCGGGCCGGACGGGGGAGACGGTGGCCGCGGCGGGCATATCATCCTGCGCGGCAACGCCCAGCTCTGGACGCTGCTGCACCTGCAGTACCGTAAGCACATTATTGCCGAGAACGGCCATAATGGCGGCCCGAACCACTCCTTCGGGGCACAGGGCAAAGACGACGTGCTGGAGGTGCCTTTGGGCACCATTGCCCGCGACTCCGAAACCGGGGAGGTCAAATGTGAGATCACCGAGGACGGGCAGGAAATCATTCTGACACCGGGCGGGCGCGGTGGCCTCGGCAACGCGCACTTTAAATCCCCGACGAACCAGACGCCGCGGTATTCGCAGCCCGGGGAGCCCGGTATTGAGGAATGGGTGATCCTGGAGCTGAAACTGCTGGCCGATGTGGGCCTGGTGGGCTTCCCGAACGCGGGTAAATCCACGCTGCTTTCGGTGGTGTCGGCGGCCAAGCCGAAGATCGCCAATTACCCATTCACCACGCTGGAGCCTAACCTGGGCGTGGTGGCCTACCGCGACTTCAAATCCTTTGTAATAGCCGACATCCCGGGCATTATCGAGGGGGCCTCTGAGGGCAAAGGCCTGGGGCTTCGCTTCCTGCGCCACATCGAGCGGAACTCGATGCTGCTCTTCATGGTTTCCTGCGAGAGCGCCGACATTGCGGAAGAATACCGGGTGCTGCTGAACGAGCTGGAGAAATTCAACCCGGAGCTGCTGGACAAGAAGCGCATCCTCGCCGTCACCAAGTCTGATATGCTGGATGAGGAACTGGAGGAGGAGATGCGTAAAACGCTTCCGTCTGATCTGCCTGCCGTGTTCATCTCGAGCATCTCGGGCAAGAACATCATGCAACTGAAGGATATGATCTGGGAGGCGCTCAACAGCCGGCCTTAGACTGATTGCACATATGGCAAAGATCGGTAGCAGCCTGCGAAGCTGTCTACCGATTTTTTATTCCTACTGTAGGAAATTTAAAGGCACAGGGTGGTGGAATGGAATCCTGAAGACCGCAGGCAGGATCGTTGTGTGAATACAGGATGCATGAAGCCAGAACTAAAAACGGTGCCAGATTGTCACACGGGTGCGTTTGGCAAGTTAATTGCCAAGTCAAAGAAGACTTATCAACCTAATTTTTAAAGGCATTATGTCAGATAAAAATACAAAGCGAGAGCAGGAGAACGAAGAAATAAACGACACCACTGCCAGTGCTGAAGCAGAAGCGCAGGAAGCGGATGCAAACGAGGCGGAAGCCCAAACAGAGATTGCTCCGGCTGCAGAATTGGCAGAGATGAAAGATAAATATATCCGCTTGATGGCTGAGTTTGAGAATTTCAGGCGCAGAACAGCCAAAGAACGCATTGACCTTTCCAAGACAGCCACCCAGGACCTGATGGTGGAGCTCATTCCGGTGATTGACGATATGGAGCGCGCGCGCCAGTCGATGGAGGCCACCAAAGACGTGGATGCCATGCTGCAGGGGCTGGAGCTGGTGTTTCACAAACTGAAGCACGTAACGCAGCAAAAAGGCCTGAAGCCAATGGCGATACACGCCGGTGACGATTTCGACAGCGACATGCACGAAGCCGTGACCCAGATACCTGCCCCGTCGGAGGAGCTGAAGGGCAAGATTGTAGATGTAATTGAGAAGGGATATACTTTGAATGACAAGGTGATTCGCTTTGCGAAAGTAATAATAGGAGCGTAAGGTATGGCTAAGAGAGATTATTATGAGGTTTTGGGGTTAAGCAAAGGAGCCGCTCCGGAGGAAATCAAAAAAGCTTACCGCAAGATCGCCATCAAATTCCACCCCGATAAAAACCCAGACGACCCGACGGCAGAGGATAAGTTTAAAGAGGCTGCGGAGGCGTATGAGGTGCTCAGCGACCAGCAAAAACGCCAGCGCTATGACCAGTTCGGCCACCAGGGCATGAACGGCGGCTTTGGCGGCGGCATGAACATGGAGGATATCTTCTCGCAGTTCGGGGATATCTTCGGTGGCGGCGGCGGCAGCCCGTTCGAGAGCTTCTTCGGCGGCGGCGGGCAAACCAGGGGCGGCCGGCGCACGCGCAAAGGCAGCAACCTGCGCATCAAGCTGAAGCTGAACCTGGAGGAGATCGCCAACGGCGTGGAGAAGAAGATAAAGGTGAAGCGCTACGTGGCCTGCGCCACCTGCGGCGGCAACGGCGCGAAGAACGGCACCGATATGCAGACCTGTAACTCCTGCCAGGGATCCGGCCAGGTGCGCAAGGTGGTGAATACCATGCTCGGCCAGATGGTGTCTACAGCGACGTGCCCCACCTGTAACGGCGAAGGCCGCATCGTGACGCATAACTGTGAGACCTGCCACGGAAGCGGCCGGGAGTTGCAGGAGGAGGTGATTACGATCAACGTTCCGGCCGGTGTAATGGATGGCATGCAGCTGTCGATGAGCGGCAAAGGCAACGTGCCGGAGCGCGGCGGCGTGCCCGGCGACCTGCTGATCCAGATTGAGGAGGAAGCACACCCGACGCTGAAGCGCGATGGCAACAACGTGATCTTCGACCAGTACATCAGCTTTGTGGATGCCGCCCTGGGCGCTGAGATTGAAGTGCCGACGATCTCGGGAAAGGTTAAAATCACCATCAAGCCAGGTACGCAAAGCGGAGAGATCTTCCGGCTGCGTGGCAAGGGGGTGCAGGATATAAACGGCTATGGCAAAGGCGATCAGCTGATCCACATCAACGTCTGGACGCCGAAATCGCTGAGCAGCGAGGAGCGTGCCGTGCTGGAAGGCCTGCGTGCCTCCAGTAACTTTGCACCGCACCCGGGCAAGAACGAGAAAGGATTCTTTGATAAGGTGAAAGACTACTTTCAATAAGTAGCTGCGCTGTATGGTTTCTGCAGGCCCTGTTTTTCTGAATGAGAAACAGGGCCTTTGCTATATATGGATTTCCGCAGACTGCCTTAGCCGCGCACAGGAACTTCACAGTCGCTGCCTGCAGCGTCTAATCCGTCTCGGCTGGTGTATGAGCAAGTGCCAGGCAGCCATATAGTAAAGCGTACCAAGAACTTTTGCCTGTGCGATCCAAATACTGCAACACCATCAGCCGGTAGACCTCGCAGTGTACAGAGGTCCCGCGAGCGTCTGATAGACGAAGCGATAGCCTTTGCTGCCGGAGAATCGCAGGAGCTGCTAGTGTATATGCGTAGTATATATAAGCGGCGCCTTAGCATCTATCCCCTGTCTCCTGGCAAACCGAAGCCATGGTTTGATCTGGTTATTCACTGCCTTTGTCGATTTATATAAGGGCGGGCGCATATACTGTTGCTGCATACCATTAATAAAGGTATTTTTGATTAAATCAAAACAAGACTGGCTTTGAGCATTCTTAAAATTGACGGTGTTACCAAAACGTACGCCAACCACACCGCCCTGGACAACGTGAGCTTTGAGATTCCGAAGGGCTGTATCTTCGGCTTGCTGGGCCCAAACGGCGCCGGAAAAACGTCCCTTATCCGCATTATTACCCAGATTACGGGTGCCGACAGCGGCCATATATATTTCAAGGGCGAGCGCCTGAAGCCTGCGCATACCAAAGACATTGGCTATCTGCCCGAGGAGCGCGGCCTGTACAAGAAAATGAAGGTGGGCGAGCAGCTGCTGTACCTGACGCAGCTCAAGGGCCTGAGCAAAGAGGACGCCAAGGCGCGCATCAAAACCTGGGTAGACCGGTTTGAGATACGCGACTGGCTGGGCAAGAACATCGAAGACCTTTCGAAAGGAATGCAGCAGAAGGTGCAGTTTGTGGCCACGGTGCTGCACGAGCCGGCGCTTATTATCCTGGATGAGCCTTTCTCAGGCTTCGACCCGATCAACGCCAACCTGATCAAAGACGAGATACTTCGGCTGCGCGACAACGGGGCCACAATCATCTTCTCAACGCACCGCATGGAGTCGGTGGAGGAGCTCTGCGACAACATAGCCCTCATCAACCGGGCGCAGAAGGTGCTGGATGGGCCTGTGAAGGAGGTGAAGGACGCCTACAAAACCGATACCTACCAGGTAATCGGCAACGGCAAATTACTGATTACCTCACCGGATTTCCATGTGGTGGAACAGCACGACAACCACGGCATTTTCCGGGCGCATATCAGGTTACTGAACAACACTTCGCCAAACGACCTGCTGCGCTACCTCATCCAGCGCGTGGAAGTGCACTCTTTTGTCGAACTGGTGCCCAGCATAAACGATATCTTCATCCAAAAAGTAACTGAAAAACACCATGTCTAAAATCTGGCTGATCATACAACGCGAATACCTGACACGCGTGCGTAAGAAGAGCTTTATCATCATGACGCTGCTGACGCCGTTGCTGCTGGCCGCCTTTATGGTTCTGCCGGGCCTGCTGATCACGATGTCGGGCGAGACGGAAACGGTGATGGTGCTGGACGAAAGCAGCCTCTTCGAAGGGAAACTGAAGGACGAGAAGGACCTGAAGTTTATCCCGCTGTCGGGCTCGCTGGAGCTGGCCAAAACCGTATACCAGGAAACGGACAACACGGCCCTGTTATATATACCGAAGATGTCCATAGACGATCCGAAGGGCATTACGGTATATGGCAAGAAAAACACCAGCCTGCAGACACAGGTGCGCCTGGAGAACGTGCTGGAGAAAGAGATTGAGAACCAGCGTTTCCTGGCCTCAGGCCTGGACCGCGCCACACTCGACAAAATAGAGGCGGAGGTAAGCTTGAACACCATTAACCTGAGCGACGGCGGGGAGAAAGATAATAACGCCATCGTCACCTCGATTGCGGGGGTGGCGGGCGCCGTGATCATATATTTCTTCATCTTCTTATATGGCGTGCAGATCATGCGCGGCGTGATAGAGGAGAAAACGAGCCGCATCGTGGAGGTAATGATATCGTCGGTGAAGCCTTTCCAGCTGATGATGGGCAAAATAATAGGCATCGCCGCAGTGGGCCTGACGCAGTTCCTGCTTTGGATCGTGCTGTCGTTTATAGCGGTTACGGCTGTCTCTGCGGCATTTGGAATCGATGCCGCCCCATCGCCGGCAGCGCAGTTTGCCGCCGGGCAGGCCGCCGCGCAGGGCGGGCAGGTGACAGAAGAGGAGGAGTCCGCAACAGTGGCCAATGCCGCCGCCGAGAACGAAGTGGCCAACACCATCACCGATGTGAAGCAGAGTTTTGCCAACCTCAACATCGCCCTGATCTTCGGCTGTTTCCTGTTCTACTTTCTGGGCGGCTACCTGCTATATGGCTCGCTGTTCGGGGCCATCGGCGCCGCCGTAGACAACGAGACCGATACGCAGCAGTTCATGATGCCGATCACCATCCCGCTCATCATCTCGTTTATCATGTCCTACTCCGTGGTGCTGAAAAACCCGGACGGGCCGGTAGCCTTCTGGATGTCGATCATCCCGTTCACCTCACCGATCGTGATGATGGTGCGCGTGCCATTCGGCGTCCCGGCCTGGGAACTGCTCCTGTCGATGGGGCTGCTGGTGGCCGGCTTTGTGTTCACCACTTGGATTGCGAGCCGCATCTACCGCGTCGGTATCCTGATGTACGGCAAAAAGATCAATTACAAAGAATTGTCGAAGTGGCTGTTTTACCGGGTGTAGACGAGCTGAGGCACGAAATCATATATAGCCGGCCCCTCCATAGGCCGGCTATTTTTTGTAAATTGGTTTGATGAAGTACCCATACATGAAAAGAATAGCTTTCCTTCTTCTGTTACTCCAGGTGATTATGACAGCAGCTTCGGCGCAAGACAAAGACAAGCCTGCCTACAGGCTCTTCAACAAGAAAGGCAGGCACATCGGCTACAGCAAAATGCTGAAGGAGCTGCGGGAAGCGGATGTGGTGTTGTTTGGGGAGCAGCACAACGACCCGATTGCCCACTGGCTGCAACTGGAGGTGGCAAAGGATTTAAACCAGGCAAGCCCAGGACGTTTTGTGATCGGAGCGGAGATGTTTGAAGCCGACGTGCAACTGGTGCTGAATGAGTATATGGCGGGCCAGGTGCCAGAGGCAAACTTTGAGCAGGAGTCGCGGCCGTGGCCCAATTACAAAACAGACTACAGGCCGGTGCTACGCTATGCCAGGGAAAAGAAGATACCGGTTGTGGCCACCAACGTGCCGCGCCGGTACGCCGCGATGGTGTCGGGGGGAGGCTTGAAGGCTTTAGATACCGTGTCAGAGGATGCGAAGCACTATATAGCGCCGCTCCCGATACAGGTGGATATGGAACTGCCGGGTTACAAAGGCATGCTCAGCATGTTCGGCAGCAGCACACACGGCAACACCAAAAGCGAGCATGTTGTGCAGGCGCAGGCCCTGAAAGACGCCACCATGGCGCACTTTATCCTGCAGCAGGTGGCGCAGGGCAAGCAGGTATTGCACCTAAACGGCGCCTACCATTCCGACAATTTCGAAGGCATCGGCTGGTACCTCAGGCAAGGCAAGCCCACCATCAGGACCCGCACCATCACTACCGTGCTGCAGGATGACCTGGAGAAGCTGGCACAGGACCACTGTGGCAAGGCCGATTATATTATCGTAGTACCTACCGGCATGACCCGAACGTTTTGACCTAAAGCCATAAATTATAATGGCTTCGCAGCGTGAGCAGCTCCTGCGATTCTCCGGCAGCAAAGGCTGTCGCTTCATCTTTCAGACGCTCGCGGGACCTCCGTACACCGCGAAGTCTACCGGCTGATGATGGTGTTGCACAATATAGAATGCGCAAGCAAAATCTGCGTAGCACCCGCGCGCGTCTGAGGCGGGCTGTCATATATATAGAAACAGCGAAGCCCGGCTGCATAGACGGGCTTCGCTTATCAAAAAGAAAGAAGGTATCTGGTGAAATTAGGCAGAGAAGGAGCTGCCGCAGCCGCAGGTGCTCTTCGCCTGTGGGTTGCTGAACGTAAAGCCGCGGGCGTTCAGGCCGTCCTGGAAATCAACCTGCATGCCCATTACGTACATGCCGTGCTTCTTGTCCATGATCAGCGTCAGACCGTCGATATCGTAGGTCTCGTCCGAGTCCTTCGGCTTGTCAAAGCCCAGCAGGTACGACATGCCGGAGCAGCCGCCGCCCTGCACGCCTACGCGCAAGCCGTATTCAGCCGGAACATTTTTCTCTTGCATTATATTTCTCGCCTCCGCTAAAGCTTTTTCAGTCAGCGTGATAGGTGCAGTTTTGGTTTCTGTTGCCATAGTGTATGCGCTTTTATTTGTAGCCACAAACTTACACAATTCTCCCGAATTATGCGCGTCCTGAGCCCGGTTGTACTTATTAAACAGCCAAATGGCCTGAATGATTCATGCGGCTTACGTTAATTTTTTGCGATATTTAGGCTTTCAACACCTAGCGACATGAACGAGTTTCTTATTTTTATCATAGACCTCCTGAAGATTGCGCTGCCGGCTATTATTGTGGCGGTGGCGATGTATTTCCTTGTGAAGAAGCACTACGAGCGGGACTATAAGGTGCGGCTGCTGGAACTTCGGCAGAAGAACTCGGAGGTGGTGTTGCCGATCCGGCTACAGGCTTACGAGCGCGTAGCGTTGCTGCTGGAACGCATCACGCCAAGCAACCTGCTGCTGCGCGTGGGCGGCACCGGCCACACGGCTGCTGATTATCACCGCGTGCTGCTCAATGAAATCCGCAACGAGTTCAACCACAACATGTCGCAGCAGGTGTATATGACGGAGCAGGCCTGGCAGCAGGTAAAGCATGCCCGGGAGGATGTGGTGAACCTGATCAACAAAACCTACAAGGAGCTGCCGGAGAATGCCCGCGGCACCGATTTAGCAAAGCGCATTCTGGAAACAGTGCTGAGTACGGAGCAGGACCCGACCACGCGCGCCCTGAGTTATGTGAAGCAGGAGATAGCGCAGGTGTTTTAAGCTAAGGAGTTTAGGAGTTAAAAAGGTAAGAGTTAAAAAGTCGGATATCCTTATACCCCTAACTTTTTAACTCTTACCTTTTTAACTCTCTAACTTTCTAACTCAGCGGTTATCCAAACAACTCTCTCAGTTTTGCGACCAGCGCCTCTACCTGTTGTGGGCTGTGCGCAGGGAAGTTTGCGATCCGGATCTGGCTTTCTTTGTATTTGCCGTAGCCGCTGCCGATGGCCATATCGAACGCAGCCAGCTGCTTGTTTACTTCGGAGGCTGGAACTGTGGTGTTGGCCACAAGCGTGGTAGGGGAGCGATGTGCCGGGTTTTTCACCGCCGGAGAGAAGGTTCTGCTCTGCTCCAGGTAGGCATATAGCAGATCAGCCTTCGCTTTTGTCTCTCTCCTGATCTGCTCCACGCCTTTGCTGTTCATATCCTCCAGCACTTTGCCCAGCAGGTATATCCCCAGCACATTCGGCGTTTCCACTGTTTGGTTTACCTTCGCCTTGCTTAACAACGAAGGCAGGCTGTGGTACGAGCCAATCACATGGCCGCTTTCGGCCAAAGCTTCGGCCCTGGCGATACAGCGTTTATTCAGGAGCCACACGCCTAGTCCGGCTGGCAGCCCAAAGCATTTTTGCACCGAAAAGTACACGGCATCCACTTTCTCAAAATCGAACGCAGGATAAGGCAGCGAAGAAACGGCATCCACATATAAAAGCGCATCGGCGCCGGCCTTTTCACGGAAACGGTTTATATCCTCCACAGGGATGCACGCCCCCGAACTGGTCTCGTTCTGGATAAGCGCCACCAACTCGGCGGTTTCAGGCACAGCGATGTCTTGCAATCTAAAGCCTTCGCCGAACGGCACCTCATGCTTCTGCGCCTTCATGCCCAACTCCAGCGCCGTCTCGAAAAACCTGTCCGAAAAAGAGCCGTTCACCAGGTGAAAACTCTCCTGCCGCACATTGTTCTGGATCGCCCGTTCCCATACCTCGGTCGCCGAGGCTAAAAACAGTACCTCATATGTGTCGGGCAGCTGCAGCAACTGGCGCAGCCCTGCAACGGCATGGGCGAAAATCTCCTGAAACTGCTTGCTGCGGTGCGAGATGCTGCCGATCTTCTCCTGCAGTGCCGTCTGCATGTGCTGCGGCACCGTAGGGTACAACTCCGAGGGGCCCGGGGTGAAGTATATTTTGTTATTCATGTTTGGTTCTTTCTACAGCAGTTGCTTAAAGCCGGTTATATCCATTCGGCAAAGGCGCATTTGAATGCAAAAAATACGCTGTTTGAGGAAACGGTTTAACAATCAGCAATTAATACAGCATCCTGAACTTAATCGTGTGCTGGATGTGGCGCATATCGTTTACCAGCTGCTTGTCGTATTTTTTGTTGATATCGGTGATCACGTAGCCCACGCGCTCGTTTGTCTTGAGGTACTGGCCCAGGATGTTCACCTGGTTCTTCGCCAGCACGTTGTTGATGTCGGCAAGCACGCCCGGTACGTTTTCGTGGATATGGATGAGGCGGTGCGCGTTCTTCAGTTCCGGCAGTTGGATGTTCGGGAAATTCACGCTCTGGTACGTGTTTCCTGAGTTGATATAATCCATGATGCGGTTGGGTACGAAGTTGGCGATGTTCACCTGCGCCTCCGAGGTGCTGCCGCCGATGTGCGGCGTCAGGATCACGTTGGGCAGCCCGCGCAGCTCACTCACGAACGGCTCGCTGTTCGTGGCAGGCTCCTGCGGGAACACGTCTACAGCGGCACCGCGCAGCTTTCCGGATATAAGGTTCTCCACGAGCGCGGCAATGTCCACAACATGCCCGCGGCTCAGGTTCAGGAAGATGGACCCGGGTTTCATGGCGGCAAACTCCGCTGCCCCGAACATGTTCTTATTGTCCGGCCGACCGTCTACGTGCAGCGATACAAAATCAGCTTTCTCCAGCAGCTCCTGTAGCGTGTCGCACTTGCGGGCGTTGCCCAGTTGCAGCTTCTCCACCACGTCATAATAATACACCACCATGCCCATGGCCTCTGCGAGCACCGACAGCTGTGCGCCGATGTTGCCGTAGCCCACGATGCCCAGTTTTTTGTCGCGTACCTCAAAGCTGCCGGCGGCCGACTTGTCCCAGATGCCCTGGTGCATTTTATTGCTCTTGTCCACAATGCCACGGCTCAGCATGATGATCTGGCCTATAGCCATTTCCACCACGCTGCGGGTGTTGCTGTAGGGGGCGTTGAATACCGTGATCCCGGCCTCGAGGCAGGCGTTCAGGTCTATCTGGTTGGTGCCGATGCAGAAGGCGCCAACGCTCATCAGGCGGTTGGCGTGCTCCAGCACCTTGCGCGTCACGTGCGTCTTGCTTCGGATGCCCAGTATCGACACGTTCTGGATCTTCTCGCAAAGCTCTTCTTCGCTCAGGGCGCCGGATATCGTCTCCACCTGATAGCCTTCGCGCCGGAACAACTCTACCGCCTTCGGGTGGATGTTCTCCAGCAACAGCACACTGATCCTGTTTTTGGGGTAGGAGATGGCCATCGGAAGCTTGTTCTGGTACAGGAACTCGTCGAGGCTCGGGGCTATATGCTCTGCTTTCGCCACCACACTGTCGCGCGTCACGTTCTCGGTAAAGGCGTAGAATTTGTTTGCCAGGCCAGCCTCTTTGATCTCATAGTCGGTGTAACCGTCGCCGATCACATATACATCCCCCGAGAGGGCCAGCTGTTCCAGCAGTTTTATTTTCCCCTTGTCAAAGCTGAGCACGTTGTCCTCATCAAACCCGGTGATGTTGCCGTTTTCGTCCAGCTTAAACGTGTTGGCGTAGATATTTTCTTCTTTGATGCCGTACTCCGTCACGATGGGCGTGATGAACTCCTTAAACCCGCTTGACACAATAAAAATCTGGTCTGAGTACTCTGTCAGGAATTCCTTGTTCCGGCGGATAGACTCCGATACTTTGTCCTGCAGCCTGTTTATGAGATGGGGCAGGTGGCGCTCATGTGCTTTCAGCAGGGCCAGCCGCTTGCGAAGGCCGTCGGCAAACGAGCTTTCCCCGGCCATGGCGCTGTCCGTCAGTTGTTTTACCTGCTGCAGCACACGCTCTTTCTCGGGATGTCCTTCTAACGACAGCTCGCCCAGTTCGTCGAGGGCCTCTACTTTGGTGAAAGTGCTATCAAAATCAATAATGAAGTACTTGTCTTTGCTCATGACTGTTTATGAAATTGGGCCGCACTTCTCGCAAAAGCACAACCATGGGAATGAAGGCCCAAAAATAAACAAAAGAACCGGAAACATATAGTGCACCGGTTCTTTTTGGATAGAAGCTATTATAAAATCAAATAAAATTATAGCAATGCCAATTGAGCATTAATCGTTTTTTGATAAAAATCCTCGTAAATGGGCACGATTTTGTCAACATCGAAATCGGTGGCGCGCTGCAGGGCGTTGGCTTTGAAGCGTGGCAGGTTCTCATCGTCGAGGATATAGAGCGCCTTCTCCACCATCTCGTCTACGGCACCCACCGGGCACGTAAACCCTGTTACGCCATCAATATTGAGTTCCGGTATGCCGCCTGCATTGGAAGACACCACCGGCACCTCACAGGCCATCGCCTCCAACGCCGCCAACCCGAAGCTTTCCTTCTCAGAGGGCATCAGGAACAGGTCGGCAATGGAGAGCACTTCCTCCACGGCATCAAGTTTCCCTAAAAAGCGCACATCGTTGCAGATGCCCAGTTCGCGGCAAAGCTTCTCCATCTTCGGCCGGTCTGGCCCGTCGCCCACCAGCAGCAGCTTGCTTGGGATCTGCTGACGCACCTTCGCGAAAATCCGGATCACGTCATCCACACGCTTCACCGCTCTGAAGTTGGAGGTGTGCACCAGCAGTTTCTCGTTGTTTGGGCCGATGGCCAACCGAAAGTGCTCTTTCTTCTGGCGCTTGAACTTTTCGAGGTTGATGAAGTTCGGGATCACCTGGATGTCTTTCTCTATCTGGAAGTAGTCGTAGGTTTCGGCGCGGAGGCTGTCGGAAACCGCCGTCACCCCATCCGACTGGTTGATGCTGAAGGTAACCACCGGCTCAAAGGAGGCGTCCTTGCCCACCAGCGTAATGTCGGTGCCGTGCAGGGTGGTGATCACGGGAATGCTGATACCCTTGGTGCGGAGAATCTGCTTGGCCATATAGGCCGCCGAGGCGTGCGGGATGGCGTAATGCACGTGCAGCACATCCAGTTTCTCAAAGCGCACGATGTCCACCATCTTGCTTGCCAGCGCCAGCTCGTAGGGCGGGTACTGGAAGAGCGGGTAAGACGGTATATAGACTTCGTGGTAAAAAAGGTTCTCGTTAAAAAGGTCGAGGCGGGCGGGTTGGCTATAGGTTATAAAGTGCACCTGGTGGCCCTTCAGCGCCAGTGCCTTGCCTAGTTCTGTGGCTACTACGCCGCTACCCCCAAAGGTCGGGTAACAAACAATACCGATTCTCATTATGCTTTATATATAAAAACAAAAGTGCAGCGAATCATCGTTCGCTGCACCTGCTAAACTACCAATTATAAATTATGTTTTAGGTATGATGGCTTTATAGATAACATCGTGTATCCTGGTGCGGATGTTATACTTCACCAGCTTGTTGTTGCCGGCGTCCGGGAACACCCTGTTGGACAGGAACACATAGATCAGCTTGTTTTCAGGATCCACCCAGGCGCCTGTGCCGGTAAAACCGGTGTGTCCGAAGGTGCTCATTGGGGCCATATCTGAGGTGGGGCCGTTGCCCTCCGGCTCGGGCTTGTCCCAGCCAAGGCCGCGGCGGCTGTCGTTGGTCTGCTTTTTCGAGAACTCCGGCACCACGTTGGTGTTGAAGTAATCCTGCCCGCCGTATTTGCCGTTCTGCAGGTTCATCTGCAGCAAAATGGCCAGGTCGTTGGCGTTGGAGAACAAGCCGGCATGGCCTGCCACGCCGCCCAGCATGGCCGCTCCCTGGTCGTGCACGCTGCCCCAGATCAGGTTGTTGCGGAAATAGCGGTCGTCCTCGGTGGGCGCAATCACATCGCGCGAGTGTTTCAGCAGGGGCTTGTAGGTCATGGTGCTCAGGCCAAGCGGTGCGTAGAAGTTCTGGTCCATGAACTCGTCGAGCGGCTGGTTCAGCAGCTTCTCGGCCACGCGCTTCAGCACGTAAAAGTCAAGGTCGCTGTACCGGTAGTCATAGCCTTTGCCGGTTTTGCTCCGCGGCAGCATTCTGGAGGTCACCGTCCAGGCCCACAGCGAGTCCTCCATTGTTTTGATGGAGTAAAAGCCCGGTGTCACCTCGTTGGGGTAAGTATCGGTCTGGATGCTGGCATAGAACATCTGCTTGGTCTCCATCGAGGCGAGCGTTTTCTGCCAGTGCGGCAGTACCGGCAGCAGCCCGGCTTGGTGCGTCAGCACGTCGCGCATCACCATGGCCTCCTTGTTAGTCCCTTTCAACTCCGGCAGGTACGTGGAGACGCGCGCATCGAGGCTGATTTTGCCCCGGTCCTTCAGGAACATGATCGCCTGCAGCGTCGCCGCCACCTTGGTGATAGAGGCCACATCGTATACCGTGTTTTTGGTAACCGGCTTCACCTTCTCATAGGTGTTGTAGCCGTAAGCCTTGTCATATATCACGGTGCCGTCCTTCACCACCAGCACCTGCGCGCCAGGGGTGGCGGCATAGGCAACGGCTTCCAGCGCAATGTTATCGATCTGCTGCAGTACCTCTGAATTCATGCCCACGCTTTCGGGGGGGCCGTACTTCAGGCGGCCAATGGCCTGTGTGGGTACCCCGGTGCCTGCTTTCAGCTTTGCCGACGCGGTGACCGGCAGCCTGCCTTTGGCCGGCCGTGCCCCGAACAGCATTTGCGGCACCAGCGCCTGGGCCATTGGGTTGTCCTCGTAGCCGCATACCAGCCAGTCCGATCCCTCAAAGAACTTGAGGCTATAGGCGTTGCCCATCACCACCACCACTACTTTCTTGTTGGTACGCTCCTGCAGGTACTGGATAAAGGCTCGCGTGCCCACCCCCACGCCAAAATCCTTGGCCGGGGTAATGTTCATGTTGTGGATGCTCACTACCACCAGGTCGCTGTCCTTCAGCTTCGGGATCACCTTGGTGAAGGCCGAGTCCGGTGCAAAGCGGTTGGGGATGGTGAAGCGGTTGATGGGGGCATAGTTGCCGAGTGTTTGCTGGAACACATTGTCTGCCGGTGCACCGATTGCCACGGAGGCGATGCTCAGGGTGTCGAGGTTGCGGAACGGCAGCAGCCCGCCTTTGTTCCGGGCCACCGTGACTGAGTGCTCGAACAGCTGCTCCTGTACCACCGTGCTGATGGGCCTGTCCATTTCAGCCTGCAGGTTCTCCAGCACCACCGGCTTCAGGTTATTCAGGCCGGCCCAGTACTTGGCGTGCAGGATCTTGCGCACGTGCAGGTCCACTTCCTCCTGTGTTAGCTGCCCTGCGGTGATGGCTCCTTTTATTTTTCTGACTGCCATGGGCACGTCCTCCGGGAAAAGCAGCACGTCGTTGCCGGCAAGCAGGGCTTTCAGGTCCACTTCACCCGGTTTGTAGTAGCTGCTCACGCCTTTCATGTTCAAGGCATCCGTGAAAACAAGCCCTTTGTATTTCATTTTTCCCTTTAGGAGCCCGGTAACCAGGGCGGGGGAGAGGGTAGTGGCCAGGTTGCGGGTGGAGTCGATGCTGGGCATATATAAATGCGCCACCATCACGCCCATCACACCGGCCTCAAAAGCCTTGTTGAACGGGTAAAGCTCCACCTCGGTCAGGCGCTTCATGTCGTGGGGGATGACAGGCAGCGAGTGGTGCGAATCCGTGTCGGTGTCGCCGTGGCCAGGGAAATGCTTGGCCACCGCCATCACGCCGTGGTCCTGCAGCCCTTTGATGTAGGCGATGCCGCGGCGCGTTACCTCCTCTTTCGACTCGCCGAAGGAGCGGCTGCCGATCACGGGGTTGGCGGGGTTCACGTTCACGTCCATCACCGGCGAGAAACTCACGTTCACGCCCAGTCGCTTCATCTTCAGGGCGATCTCACGGCCCATCAGGTAGATGTACTTCTCGTCGTCAAGGGCCCCCAGGGTCATCTGGCGGGCAAAGTGCATGCTGCTGTCCAGGCGCATGTTCAGGCCCCACTCGGCATCCATAGCGATGAGCAGGGGCACCCGCGCCAGGCGCTGAAAGCGGTTGGTGAGCACCGCCTGGCGCACCGGGCCGCCCTGCATAAACATGATGCCCCCCACGCCATAGCGGCTCACGAGGGTGTCGATCTCACGGAAATGCTTTTTGTCTTTGTTCGAGTAGGCGGCCACCATAAAAAGCTGGCCGATGCGCTGATCAGGAGAGAGCGTCGTCATCAGGCTGTCGACCCATTGTTTCTCTTTTGGATTAACGACCACCTCTTCCGATGACTTTAATGACATCAGTGGTCCCATGGCAAGAAAAACAAGTATCAACAACCCTAAACTAAAACTCTTCAACATCCTTTAGTACTTTTTTATAATTGGAACAAGTCAAAATTAAGCCTAATTTTGCAATAGGCGGTTCAGAAAACAGACTAAATTTCAGCAGTGACACCGGATTTGCCTTTCATCGCATGTAAAAGGGAGGCGAAGAGCCTGAAGCCTGCCCGCGAGCGCATATGGCAAAAAGGTAGCCTTCGTAGTGCTAACGCCACCAGCTCCTGTACCGGCACCTGCACCCTCGCCTATATTTAAGACGTGGATTATATGCAAATCGTTAGATGTTTTCCAACCTCTGTTTAACAATCGGTCTGTAAATTAATAATAAATTTAATTCTGAATAAGTTCTGTTTTTACATATTATAATAGTAAAAACAAATATTTGGCCGGGATTGCCTTCAGGGGCTGGTTGAGATAAAAAAAATATTAACAAGGAGCTAAAGAACCGGATGCCCGACATCATACACTTATTGCCTGACTTCCTGGCCAACCAGATTGCCGCCGGCGAGGTAGTGCAACGCCCCGCCTCGGTGGTGAAGGAGCTGCTGGAGAACGCCGTGGATGCGCGTGCCACCAGCATCCAGGTCATCGTGAAGGAGGCGGGCAAGCAGTTGGTGCAGGTGGTGGACAATGGCATCGGCATGTCTGAGACGGATGCCCGCATGTGCTTCGAGCGCCACGCCACCTCCAAGATCAGCACCACAGAAGACCTGTTCCGCATCCGGACGATGGGGTTCCGGGGCGAGGCCATGGCCTCCATCGGCGCTGTGGCGCAGGTAGAACTCAAGACCAGGACGCATGGTGCTGAAGCCGGCACAAAGCTGGTGGTGGAAGGCTCTGCCATCGTGCTGCAGGAACCTGCGGTAGCGGCGGCGGGCACCTCCATCGCCGTGAAAAACCTGTTTTTCAACGTGCCCGCCCGGCGTAACTTCCTCAAGACCAATGCCGTGGAGATGCGCCATGTCCTGGACGAGTTTCAGCGGGTGGCGCTGGCTTACCCGGAGGTGGCCTTTACCCTCCACCACAACGACACCGAGGTGTTCAACCTGCCGGCGGGGAAGCTAAGCCAGCGCATCGTGAGCATCTTTGGCAGCAACTACAAAGAGCAGATGGCCTACTGCGAGGAAGACACCACCTTCCTGACGGTAAAGGGCTATATAGGCAAACCGGAGCATGCCAGAAAAACGCGCGGGGAGCAGTTCTTTTTCGTGAACAACCGTTTTGTGAAGAGCGGCTACCTGAACCACGCGGTGATGACGGCCTTCGAAGGGCTGGTATCCAAGGAGAACCACCCCTTTTATGTGCTGTTCATCGAGCTGGATCCGGAGAAGATCGACATCAACGTGCACCCGACCAAAACCGAGATCAAGTTTGAGGACGAAAAAACGGTGTATGCCATTGTGCACGCCGCCGTGAAGAAAGCCCTTGGCGCCTACAACATCGCGCCCTCGCTGGACTTTGAAGGGGATGTGAACTTTGCCCCGCTGCAGCCGATCCGGGTGCAGGGCGGTTACAACGAGTTTGACCCCGGCAACAACAGGCCCGGAAGCGGGGGCAGCACGGCCTTCCCGGGTTTTACGCCGCCCGCCTCTTCCCGTAGGGCAACCTCTAAAGGATGGGAGCAGCTGTATGAGCCCCTGCGGGAGCAGCCGGCGCAGGAGGGCACCACCACCTCGGCCACATCGGGCATGGGGCTGCTCGACAGTGCCTTTGCCGCACCGGAGGTGCCCGCCACGTATGCAAACAAGGCCATCCAGATACACCAGAAGTACCTGCTGGTGCAGGTGAAGTCGGGGGTGCTGATCATCGACCAGCAGGCGGCGCAGGAGCGCATCCTGTATGAGAAGTACAGTGTGCTGCTGCAGAAGAAAACAGGGGCCTCGCAGGCGCTGCTTTTCCCGCAGACGCTGCAGCTCTCGCCAGCCGATGCGGCGCTGGTGCACGAGCTGGCGGGGGAGTTCAAGGATATAGGCTTCCTGTTTGAGGACTTTGGCGGCAACACCATCATCCTGAACGGCATACCGGCCGATGTGCATGCGGCCAACGAGAAGGAACTGCTGGAGGAGTTAATAGAGCAGTACAAAAACAATTCGGCCACGTTAAAGCTTGATAAACGGGAGAATCTGGCCCGTGCCATGGCCCGTCGCATCGCCTCGCGGTCGGTGGCGCGCATGTCGGACCTGGAGATGAACTCGCTCGTGGACAAGCTTTTTGCGTGCCAGGTGCCGCATTATGCGCCCGGCGGGCAGAAGACACTCGTGATCATGGAGCTTGGCCAGCTGCATGAGCTGTTCCAGAAAGGCTAAGGCTGACCGGCTGATTTTTTTACTGTTGATTTGATTGCGGCGGATCGCCGTGATCACCCTGAACCTATTTATAATTAGAACAAGCACCCGCTGTAGCCCATGACCGGGGCGGGGCTTATACTTTAAAAGGCAAAATCGCATGTTCAATATCACCCCCATGGTCCGGAATCTCCTGATCATCAACGTGGTTGTGTTTTTATTGCAGAATGGTGGCATTGTAACGATGGAGACTTTTGCGCTGCATTACTTTGGCTCCGATTACTTCAGGCCGGTGCAGCTGTTTACGCACATGTTCATGCACGGCAGCTGGGGGCACCTCTTCAGCAACATGTTCAGTCTGTTCATCTTCGGGCCCATGCTGGAGCGTTTCTGGGGGCCGCAGCGCTTCCTGGTCTTTTACCTGATCACGGGACTGGGCGCCAGCCTGCTGTACACCGGCGTGCGCGCCTTTGAGCTCAACAACCTGGAGGAGGAGACCGCCATCTATATGGAGAACCCCAGCCCGGTGGCTTTCGACAACTACATGGACGAGCATATACGGCCCGGCGCCGGAAGGGAGCTTGCCGTGGCTTACCTGCGCAACCCCGACAACCCGGAATACATAGAGGCTAGCCGCGAGATGGTAGGCCAGGTATATAACGCCGTCTTCAACAGCCCGCTTGTGGGTGCCTCTGGTGCAATTTTTGCTATACTCATGGCCTTTGGGCTGCTGTTCCCGAACCTGGAGCTCATGCTGCTTTTCCTGCCCGTCCCGATCAAGGCGAAGTACTTTGTGCTGTTCTACGGAGCCTACGAATTATACGCGGGCTTCAACCGGACACCGGGCGATAACGTAGCACATTTTGCGCACCTCGGAGGCATGCTGTTCGCGTATATACTGGTGAGAATGTGGCAGCGAAACGACTATCAGGATAACTTTTAAAGCATAATGAGCATCATCGAAGACATCAAGTACGCCTTCCGGCAGCCGAACAACACGTTGAAGCAGCTTATCCTGATCAACATCATCGTGTTTGTGGTGCTGATCGTGACGCGCACCATCCTGTACCTGACAAGCGCCTCGGGTATATATGGCCTGATCATGCAGTACCTGGCGCTCAACTCGTTTCCGCTCACCTTCATCACCCGCCCCTGGACGCTGATCACCTACTTTTTCACCCACGAGGGCTTCCTGCACATCATCTTCAACATGCTCAACCTGTACTGGTTCGGGCAACTGGTGCGCGAGTACCTGGGCGAGAAAAAACTGCTGAGCCTCTATATACTGGGGGGGATAGCGGGTGGGGTGCTGTACCTGCTGAGCTATAACTTTATCCCGTACTTTGCCGACCGGGCCGCCTACTCCATGATGATCGGGGCCTCTGCGAGCGTGCTGGCCATTGTGGTGGGCGCGGCCACGCTGCTGCCCAACTTTTCCTTCAACCTCATCCTCATCGGTCCGATCAAGATCAAGTACATCGCGGCGTTCCTGGTGCTGCTGTCTATTTCGGGGGCCGTGGGCGATAATGCGGGCGGCAACATCGCCCACATTGGCGGCGCTGTCATCGGTTGGGTCTTTGTAAAGCAACTGCAGCGCGGCAATGATATGGGCCGCCCCGTGCATGCCGTGATCGGGTTTTTCAGCAGGCTTTTCAGCCGCAGGCCCAAGCTGAAAGTGACCCACCGGAATACAGGCGCACCCACTACCGCATCCAGGGGCGGCGGGAGCGCGTTTGGCACCAGCGGCAAGCCCAGTCAGAACGAGATCGACCGCATCCTCGACAAAATATCCAGCTCCGGGTATGAGAGTCTTTCCAAGGAAGAAAAGCAGAAACTTTTCCAGGCGAGCCAGAAAGACTAAGCTATATATGGCAGTGTTCCGAAACGAACCCGAGGAGTGGCAACGGCTGGATTGGGCGATCCTGCAGAACGGCTACGCCTGCCTCTACTCACGCCAGGAATTCCTGCTCATCGACGTGATGTGGTTCCGGAAAGAGCGCTACCGCGTCATCGAGTTCGACTGCGCGAAATGGGCCAATGACGCGGCGATGCACGATGAGCTGAAGCAGAAGCTCCGCTTCAGGGATACGTACAAAAGCGATTTTGCCTCTCTGAAAGAAAGCCTCAGGGAAATAGACATAACCGGCAAAGGCACCGTGCTACTGCTCCACCACTTCGATTCAGTTGACAAGGAAACTGCCCAGATCCTGCTCGACATCCTGGCCCGCGCCTCGCAGTGGCACCTGTTAATGGGCGAGCGCCTGCTGACGCTGCTGCAGGTCGATAACCCTGACACCGCTTATGAACCGGTAGGGGCGAGGCCCGTGCTCTGGAACCCGCACGAGTGGCTTGGTTTGCCGGGGTAGTTGCTATGAGCAATCCAGCGTCGCCGTACTGAGCAGCGCATGCTGGTATATATTGGGTTGTGGAGCCTGATGATTTTTATGGAGGCTTTATCCTTTGAATCCCCTGCATCCCTTAATTCCTGATTCAGACAATAAGCCAGACGCTTGCGAGAGCTGCACTCACCGCGAGATATTTAAAGGCAACATAATGGTGCTATATATATAAACAGCGGCGGCGCCCCCGATCAGGAGCGCCGCCGCTGTTTATATATAGGAAGGGAATTAGGAAGGGAATGCTTAGGCGCTGGCAGACATTTTGTCCAGGGCGTCCATCACTTCCTTCACGTGGCCGCGGGATGTCTCCAGCAGTTGCTTCTCCTCGTCGTTGAGTTGCAGCTCGATCACTTTCTCGATGCCGTTCTTGCCCAGGATCACCGGCACGCCTAGATACACGCCGTCGATGCCGTACTCGCCCTCCAACTTCACGCAAACCGGGAACACACGGCGCTGGTCGCGCACGATGGCCTCCACCATTTGAGCCGCCGCCGAACCCGGCGCATACCAGGCGGAAGTACCCATCAGTTTCACCAGCTCGCCGCCGCCAGACTTGGTGCGCTCGATAATGGCGTTCAGCTTGTCTTCTGCGATCAGTTCCGTCACCGGGATGCCGCCTACGGTGGTGTAGCGCGGAAGCGGCACCATCGTATCGCCGTGGCCGCCCATCAGCACGGCCTGTATATCCTTCGGAGACACGTTCAGCTCCTCGGCAAGGAATGCGCGGTAACGGGCGGTATCCAGGATGCCGGCCATCCCCATCACGCGGTTGCGCGGGAATTTCGACGTCATGTGCGCCGCGTACGTCATTACGTCCAGCGGGTTAGACACCACGATGATGATGGCGTTGGGCGAGTATTTCACGATGTTCTCCGTCACCGACTTCACGATGCCCGCGTTGGTTGAGATCAGGTCGTCGCGCGTCATGCCCGGCTTGCGCGGCAGGCCGGAGGTGATCACCACCACGTCAGAATCAGCGGTGCGGGAATAGTCGTTGGTTACACCCACGGTGCGGGTGTCATATAAGTTGATGGGCGCTTTTTGCCAGATATCAAGCGCTTTGCCCTCAGCAAAACCTTCTTTAATATCCACTAAAACTACTTCGTTCGCGATTTCGCGGTAAGCCAGCACATCGGCGCATGTTGCCCCAACGTTACCTGCTCCTACTACAGTTACTTTCATTTCGGATATGCTTTATTTTGGTTTGAGATTCTGTTAAGCAGTAAATTTAGAAAGTTATTCCATTAATTGCTCTTTTCGCATTAAGTATCACGCAGGCTTCCGCTGCATCGTGATCTCCATCACCCGCGCTGTCTTGTCCGTCACCTTAAAGCGGTTGTCGGGGCGATGGCCCGCCACCCAGGCAATGGACTGTTCAGACACTAGTACCAGTGTTTGCGGCTTAAGGTTAGCCGGCACCTTTTTGTCGATCAGGAAATCGCTGATCTTTTTTTTGCCGTTCATGCCCAACGGCACAAACCAGTCGCCTTCCTGCCACGGGCGCAGCTTGAGCGGGAACTTCAGCTGGTCCGCGTCGAGCGCAGCCACGTGCGGTTTGGTGTTCAGTTTATAGAGGGCCGCATCCACGTAACGGATGCTAAAGCTCAGATTCCCTGCCTCCACCGCTGTGTCACCTTCCTGTATAGCCGTGCTGCCGAAGCTGCTGAGGTTGCGGGGCGTGAGCACCAACTGGTCGCGGTCCTTCACCAGCTTGTGGGTGGGGGAGTCGAACTGCTTGCCGGACAAGCCATCCAGCGCCTCCACCAGCTCCAGCACCACAGTGTAGCTGAAGTTGTAGGGGCGCAGCAGTTCGTGCAGCACCACGGGCAGACCGGTGGCGTTGCGCAGCGGCACCAGCGAGATATAAACGGCGTTGTCGGCCTCTTTCACGGTTTGCTCCCGCAGGTTTCCTATATAGGCTTCCACAATGGCTTCGGCGTGGCTCACGCGCTCGGCCGTGTGCCGCATCGTCTCCTCCAGGCTCGGGTTGATTTCCTTCAGCACCGGGATCACCTCGTGCCGGATCTTGTTGCGCTGGTACTTGGTGGTGTCGTTGGAGCTGTCCTCGCGCCAGATAATTTTCTCGGACGTCACGAAATCATATATGTCGTCTTTGGTGACCGATAGCAGCGGGCGGATGATGTGGCCGTTTTGGGGCGGGATGCCGTGCAGGCCCGCAATGCCGGTTCCCTTGGTGAGGTGCAGCAATATGGTCTCGGTTGTGTCGTTGCTATGGTGCGCGGTGGCGATATAGTCATATCCCTCCTGCCGGCGCACCTGCTCGAACCACTGGTAGCGCAGCGTGCGGGCGGCCATCTGGATCGAGAGCTTCTCCTGCTCGGCAAAGGCGCGGGTGCTGAAATTCTCCGTGAAATAAGGTACACCGTACTTTTTGGCCAGCTTTTTGACGAATACCTGATCGGCCTCGGCCTCCTCGGCCCGCAAGCCGAAGTTGCAGTGAGCGATCGCGAAGTCGTACTTTAACTGGTGCAGCACTTCGCAGAGCACCGTGGAGTCGATGCCGCCGCTTACCGCCGCCAGTATTCTGCTCTCCGGTTGGCAGAGGCGGTGAGATTGTATGAAACCTGAAACTTTCTGTAGCATAAAGCAGCGGCTGGTAATTTTTTCCTAATTTTGAAGTTGTTATAAGACACCGGAAATCAACTCTGAGGCAATGGGCTCTCTGCTGTTCTGAAAAAAAGCTTCGGGCTATATATAAACAGAAAGTCCGGCCTCTGGTGCCCTGTGTCTTGAATCCTGATTCTAAATGAAGTTTACAAAAATACTGTTTTCTCTTGTCTTTACCCTGCTTGGCCTGGCGGTTTTCGCACAGCAGCGGCCGCCCCAGCCGAAGGTGCAGCAAGGGCAACAGCAAGCCCCGGCACCAAAGCTGCAGCAACAGCGGCCGCCGGTACCCCAGCTGCCGCAGGGAGAGACAGATAAAGTGCAGCTCCTGCCGGGCACCGACTCCCTGGTGGGCGGCGTTTTTAACGGGCAGCGGATTGACAAGCTCTACGGCAAGGTAAAGTTCAAGCAGAAGGAAACCATCATGTCCGCCGACTCAGTGTACCGCTACAAGGAAACCGACCTGCTGGAAGCCTTCGGGAATGTGCGCATCAACCAGGCCGACACCGTGACCATTACGGGCAACCATGCCCTATACGATGGCAACAAACGCACCGCCAAAATGACCGGCAACGTGGTGATGAAGGACCCGCGCATGACCCTGACCACCCCCAGCCTCGACTACGACCTGAACGCCAAGACGGCGGTATATACCGAGGGCGGCGTGATTGTGGACCCGGAGAACCGCCTGCAGAGCAAGATCGGCTCCTACGACGTTACCTCCAAGATGTACTCCTTCCAGAAGGACGTGCGGGTGACCACCAAAGACTACAACATCACCTCCGAGAACCTGAAATACAACACGCTGAGCAAGATCGTGTACTTCCAGGGCCCTACCATTATAAAAGGACAGCAGGGGGATCTATATGCCGAAGAGGGCAATTACAACACGCTAACCAAAATCTCGAACTTCGGGCGCAACGCCTATATCCTCACCGACGAGTACCGGCTGGGAGGTGACAAGCTGTTTTATGACCAGAACACGGGCTACGGCTACGCTGAGAAGAACGTAACGCTGCGCTCCCTGAAGGATGATGTGACCATACGCGGCCAGATCGGGCGCTACTGGCGCGGGAGGGGCGAGGCGAAGGTATATGGCGGCGGCGCCATCATGGAAACCGTGCTCGACAACGATACGCTGTTTCTGGCGGCGGACACCCTGTACTCCCGGGAGGCAAAGGCACCGGACTCCGCGAGCATGGTGTTTGCCTACCCCAATGTGAAGATATATAAATCGGACCTGCAGGGGAAGGCCGACTCGCTGAGCTACAATCGCACCGACTCGGTGATGCACCTGAACGTGAAGCCGGTGCTCTGGAGCGAGGGGAGCCAGATGGCCTCCGATACCATCCATGTGCAGCTGCGCAACAAGACCATCGACCGGATGTACCTCTACAGCAACGCCTTTATCGCCTCCGAAGACACCCTGAAAAACTACAACCAGGTGAAGGGACGCGACATGACCGCCTTTTTCCAGGAAGGCGACCTGCGGCGCGTGAATGTGAACGGGAACGGCGAGAGCCTGTACTATGCCCTGCAAGGCGATACCTTGCTGACAGGGATGAACAAAGCCATCTGCAGCGACCTGGTGCTGCGGTTCGGGGACGACAAACTGAAGAATATCTCGTTCCTGGTGCAGCCCGATGCCAGCTTTATACCCCCGCACGAGCTGAAGGAGGAAGAAAAGCAGTTGGAGGGGTTTACCTGGATGTCGGAGCTGCGGCCTACCAAGCAGCAGGTGCTGGCCAGGCGCACCATTGCAAATGCCGGGCAGCCGAAACCAAAGCCTGGTGACACTGCTGAGATTGCTGACAATCTCAAGCCCGGCTCTGGCACTGCTGCCGGGGCCGCCGGCGCGCCGAAACCAAAGGGGGCAGCTACCGCCGCGGCCACTAGCCAGAAGAAGGAAACGCCTCCGGCCGAGGCTCCCCAAAAGAAGAAAAGGGGGCTCTTCAAAAAGAAAAACTAAGCTGTTTGAAAGATAAAACGGCCATTGTCAGTTCATTCTTGTAAATCATTCGGATATTCTATAATTTTGCCTGTTCATGAATAAAGGCTTTTTACACACCGCTGCGCTTTTCTGCCTGTTACTGCTCGTTAGTGGCTGTAGCAACTTTCAGAAGCTCCTGAAGAGTAACGACGTTACCAGGAAGTACGAGGCAGCACTCAAGTATTACGAGGAAGAGGAGTTTTACCGGGCCTCGCAGCTGCTGGACCAGATAACCCCGCTGCTGGCCGGTACCGATAAGGCGGAGAATGCCCAGTTCTACCAGGCGCAGGCGCACTACATGCAGGGCAACTACATCCTGAGCGATGCGTATTTCCGAACGTTCTACACCACGTACCCGCGCAGCCCGCTGGCAGAGCAGGCCACTTTTTTGCAGGCGCAGTCGCTGTACCAGCAGTCGCCGGGCTACCAGGAGGACCAGACGCCGACAATTACCGCGATCCAGGCCTTTGAGGAGTTTGTGATCCGCTACCCCGGCAGCGAGTATGTGCCGCAGGCGAACCAAGCCATCGAGGAGTTATATATAAAACTCGACAAGAAAGAATTTAACCAAGCGCGTCTGTATTACCAGCTGCGCCACTGGCGCTCGGCGGTGGTGGCCTTCAACAACTTCCAGCGCGAGCACGCTTCTTCCCCCTACAGCGAGGAGGCCGCTTTCCTGAAACTGGAGTCGCAGTACCGTTTTGCCCTGGAAAGCGTGCTGAGCAAGCAGGAAGAGCGTTTCAGCGAAGCCATCGATTATTTCCAGAGCTTTGTAGACCAGTACCCCGACAGCAGGTTCAAGCGCCAGGCAGAGCAGGTGTATGACCAGACGAGGTCGGAGCTCGAGAAAATAAGAAAGAACACAAACCAGAATTCATAAAGTATATATAAAATGGCAGCAGTTTCATCATCTATCGTTACCCGCAACATGGCCGATTTTGCAGAGCAAACCGGCAACGTATATATGTCTGTGGCAGTGATCTCCAAAAGAGCCAACCAGATTTCCGTGAAGCTGAAAGAGGAGCTGAGCTCCAAGCTGGCAGAATTCGCCACAACGGTTGACAACCTGGAGGAAGTGTTCGAAAACCGTGAGCAGATCGAGATCTCTAAATACTACGAGCGCCTGCCGAAGCCTACTAACCTGGCTATCGAGGAGTTCCTGGAGAAAAAGATCTATGTAAGAAACCCGAGCGAGGAAGAGACGCAGGAGGAAACCAGTCTGTAAGGCCGGCGAATGCTGCAGGGCAGAAAAATCATATTGGGAGTTTGCGGAAGCATCGCGGCCTACAAGGCGGCGCTGCTGGTGCGCCAGCTCATAAAGGCAGAAGCAGAAGTGCAGGTCATCATGACGGCTTCTGCTTCTGCTTTTATAACCCCCCTCACGCTGGCCACGCTTTCCAAAAGGCCCGTGCTCAGCCAGTTTGTGCGGGACGAGGCGGGCACCTGGAACAACCACGTGGACCTCGGGCTGTGGGCCGATGCCCTGGTCGTGGCCCCGGCAAGCGCCAACACCGTCGCCAAGCTCGCCAACGGCTTCTGCGACAACCTCCTGAGCGCCACCTACCTCTCAGCACGCTGCCCCGTGTTCGTGGCGCCTGCCATGGACGTGGATATGTACCGGCACCCGGCGGTGCAGAACAACTTCATAAAGCTGCAGGGCTATGGCAACCGCATCATAGAGGCCGGCTACGGCGAACTGGCCAGTGGGCTGGTGGGGCAAGGGCGCATGGCCGAGCCGGAGGAAATTGTACAGGTACTTCAGAACTTCTTTGGGGGTGACACAAAACTCGTTTAGGGGCAAGACCGTGCTGCTTACAGCTGGCCCAACACAGGAGCCCATCGACCCGGTGCGCTTTATCAGCAACCACTCCACCGGCAAAATGGGCTATGCCCTGGCAGAGGGTTTCGCCGAGCGCGGCGCCCTCGTGCAACTGGTGGCAGGGCCTACCAACCTTCAGGCCCGACACGAAAACATAAAGCTTACCAAGGTGACAACCGCCGACGAGATGCATGCCGCTGCGCTGCAACTGGCCGATGCTGCCGACGTGTGGGTGTTCGCCGCCGCCGTGTCCGATTACAGGCCGAGAACGGCGGCAGACAAAAAAATCAAAAAAACAGGGAACGAGCTGACGATTGAACTGGTTAAGAACGTTGATATAGCGGCGGTACTGGGCCAGCGCAAAAAGCCGGGGCAGTTTTCGGTGGGCTTCGCCCTCGAAACGCACGACGAGAGCACGAACGCCCGGGAGAAGCTGCGGAAGAAGAACCTGGATATGATCGTGCTGAACTCCCTGAACGACCCCGGCGCCGGTTTCAGCCACGACACCAACAAGGTGACCATACTGGAACAAGAAGCCACCACGGCCTTTGAGCTAAAGCAAAAGTCTGAAGTGGCGCAGGACATTATAAACTTAATCTGGGACAGACTACATGGCTAAGAGGGGATTTGTATTGCTGCTGCTGCTTTGCATGGCCTGGGTGGCCAGGGCGCAGGAACTGCAGTGCGATGTGGTGGTAAACAGCGAGCAGGTACAGTACACCGACCGGCAGCTGTTCGCGGACATGCAAAGCAGCATTTTCGAGTTTATGAACAACCGCCGCTGGACCGACCAGCCCTATGCCCCGGACGAGCGCATCAAGTGCCGCATGCTCATCAACCTGACGGCGATGCCTGAGATCGGGACCTTTCAAGCCGATGTACAGGTTGTTTCAGTGCGGCCGGCATATGGCACCGCTTACGAATCCACGCTTTTCTCTTTTATCGATAAAGACTGGACCTTCCAGTTCAGCACGGCCCAGCCACTTGATTTCGCTGAGAACAGCTATACCTCCAACCTCTCTTCCATGCTGGCTTTTTACGCCTACATGATTGTGGGGATGGACAACGACAGCTTTGGCCGTTTGGGCGGCGCGCCCGCCTTCGACAAGGCGCGGGGCATCCTGAACCTGGCCGCCTCGCAGGGCGCCAACTATCCGGGCTGGAAAGCCTTCGATAGCAACCGCAACCGCTACTGGCTGATCGACAACCTGCAGGACCCGCAGTTTCTGCCGTACCGCGAAGGCATTTACAACATGCACCGCCTGGGGCTGGACATTATGGCCGAGAACCCCGAGAAAGGCCGCGGAACAGTGCTGACCTTTTTAGAGAACCTGCAGAAGCTGCAGCGGCAAAAGCCCGGTTCTGCGATTATCCGCTCTTTCTTCGATGCCAAATCGGACGAACTGGTGAATATGTTCCAGACGGCTGCACCCGCCCAGAAGCAGCAGGCCTTCACCATCCTGTCGCAGGTAGACCCCACCAACAACACCAAGTACGAGACATTGCTAAAACGCTAATTTTTTTAGAATCTCACGAAATCCGCGTACCTTCACGGCATTGGCAGCTACTGCCTCACCTACACCTGTACCCCATGGGCAAGCGGCAGACACGCATCTTCAGAAAAGACATACAGCAGCATCTGCAGGAACTGCTGCAGCGCAGATCGGTGCAGGTCGTGCTGCGCTCTAAAGTGGTGCTGCACGGCGACATCCTCCGGCTGACAGCCGAGGAACTCGAACTGCAGGACCGCCGGTTCGGAAAGCACCTCTTCCCCATCGACCAGATCGAGGAAATCATATATGACATGGAGGCTGCATACTAAGTACAAAGCTTTTAGAGGTGATGCCGCAGCCAGTATCCGGACTTCATATTTTTAACCATACATTTCAACAGAATTTACGAACTTTAGCTTAGGCAAAAAGTCTTATACCTTATGTCTGTAGTCTTGAGTGCTCCTATATGCTGATAGATCTTAAAATAAAGAATTACGCCCTGATCGAGAAGCTGGAAATGCGTCCGTCGCCGGTGCTCAACATCATTACGGGCGAGACAGGCGCCGGTAAGTCCATCATGCTGGGCGCCATCGGGCTGCTGCTGGGCAACCGCGCCGATACCAAGCTGCTTTTTAAGCAGGACGAGAAGTGCGTGATCGAGGGGGTGTTTGACATATCGAGCTACAACCTGCAGGAGCTTTTTGCGAAGGAGGACCTGGACTTCGATGACCAGTGCATCCTGCGCCGCGAGATCAGCCCAAGCGGGAAGAGCCGCGCCTTTGTGAACGACACGCCCGTGACACTCGACGTGATCCGGAAAATCGGGGAGAACCTGATGGACATCCACTCGCAGCACGACACGCTGCAGCTCGGCGACACCAGCTATCAGCTCAACATCCTGGATATATATGCCGGCAACACGGCGTCCATGGGAAATACCACCTTCGACATATATGCGGGCAACCTGTCGTACCTGCGCAACTACAACGAGAGCTATCGGCAGTTTAAAAAGCTGGAGAGTGATTACAGAAAACTGACTGACCAGCTGGCGCAGGCCCAGAAAGAGCACGACTACCACGCTTTTCTTTTGAACGAACTGGTGGAAGCCGGCTTGCAGGCAAAGGAGCAGGAGGAGCTGGAGGAGGAGTTGAAGCAGCTGGAGAATGCCGAGGACATCAAACTGAAGCTGACGCAGGCCGTGCAGAGCCTGACCGAGTCGGAGTTCAACATCACCTCGGCTCTGAAAGACACGGTGCACCTGATCGGGCAACTGGCGCAGTTTTCCTCTAAGTATGAGGAGTTGCGCACCCGCACCGAGAGCTGTATGATTGAGTTGAACGATGTTTCCGCAGAGCTGGAAGACGCCGAGCGCAGCACGGAGGCCGACCCCCAGCGGACGGAGGAAGTACAGGAGCGCCTGAACCTGATCTACACCCTGCAACGCAAGCACCAGGTGCTCACTATCGCGGAGCTGCTGGAGATACAGCGGGAGTTGGAAGACAAGGTAGGCAGCGTCCTGAACCTCGACAACGCCATCGCCAGCACCGAGAAAGCCATGAAGCAGGCTGAGAAAGATGTGCTCGAAAAAGCCGCTACCCTGTCAGAGCGCCGCAGGGCCTCCTTTGAGACTTTCCAGCAGGAGCTGTATGTGCTGGTCGCGGACCTCGGTATGCCAAATGCCCGCATCGTGATTCAGCACAGCGAGGTGGCACCAACGGCCACAGGCACCGATGACATCAACATCCTGTTCAGCGCCAACAAAGGCGCACAGCCGCAGACACTGATTAAAGCGGCCTCCGGCGGGGAATTCTCGCGCCTGATGCTCAGCATCAAGTACATGCTGGCCGATAAAACCGCCCTGCCCACCATCGTGTTCGACGAGATCGATACCGGTATATCCGGGGAGGTGGCTGTGAAAGTGGGCAAGATGATGCAGCAGATGGCGCAGAAGCACCAGATCATCGCCATCTCGCATTTGCCGCAGATCGCGGCGCAGGGCAACTCCCATTACTTTGTCTATAAAGAGGACACGGCAGAGCGCACCATCAGCCGCGTGCGGAAACTGGATGAGGAGGAGCGCGTGAATGAAATCGCCCATATGATCGCGGGGGCAAACCCGAGCGCCAACGCCTATCAAAGTGCGAAAGAGTTGCTTTCACTCTGAGCAGATATTGCTATATTGCTGCCTTAAACGCGGTTATTCAATCACAACAACATAAAGAAACATGTCCTATAATCTGCTAAAAGGAAAGAAAGGAATTATTTTCGGAGCCCTGGATGAGAAATCTATTGCCTGGAAAGTTGCGAAGCGCGCCCACGAGGAAGGTGCTGAGTTTGTGCTGACGAACGCCCCGATGGCGATGCGTATGGGTGAGATCAAGAAATTGGCGGAGGAGTGCAAGGCGGAGATCGTTCCTGCGGATGCCACTTCCGTGGAAGAACTTGAGAACCTGTTCACCAAATCGCAGGAAATCCTGGGCGGCAAAATAGATTTCGTGCTGCATTCTATCGGCATGAGCCCGAACATCCGTAAAGGCAAATCCTATGGCGACATGAACTACGACTGGTTCCTCAAAACCCTGGATGTGTCTGCCCTTTCTTTTCACAAGGTGATGCAGGTGGCTGAGAAGCAGGACGCTTTGAACGAGTGGGCCTCTATTGTGGCCCTGTCCTATATAGCCGCGCAGCGCGTATTCCCGGATTATACTGATATGTCGCAGGCGAAGGCGGTGCTGGAGTCTATTGCCCGCAACTACGGTTACCGCTTAGGCAAACTGAAGAAGGTGCGCGTGAACACCATCTCACAGTCTCCGACCAAAACCACGGCCGGCACGGGCGTGGGCGGCTTCGATGTGTTCTATGACTATGCCGACAAGATGTCGCCGCTAGGCAATGCCTCTGCCGAGGCCTGCGCCGATTACACAGTTTCTCTTTTCTCTGACCTGACCAAGATGGTGACGATGCAAAACCTGATGCACGACGGCGGCTTCAGCAGCATGGGTATTTCAGAGGACATCGTGAACATGATTCAGAAGTAACCGGTTTCAGGGGTTGACGACGGGGATATGATATGCCTATTCCATCTATAACAGGAAGGCCTTTGCTAACGTAGCAAAGGCCTTCCTGTTATATACCACCAGTTTGAGCGAAGCGGCAACTGGTGGTGAATCTGAAATGGGTAACGCATTTATAAACTTGCCTCATCTACAGCCGGAAGTTACGCTAGCGCTAAGCTGGCGGATTATTTCCTGCCTAGGCCTGTGCTACTCCTCTTCCCGGTGCACGGTGTTGATATCAAAAGCCGGAATACAAATAGACCAGTACTCCGCTTCCTCATCGAACGGGTTGGCATAGCGGATGCGGGCCCCGGCCTTGATCAGCAACGACTCGCCGGCCTTCACTTCTACCTCCTCTCCGTCTACCTCTATCAGTTTGCGGCCGCGGGTCACAATCGTGATCTCGTCGAATTCCGGCTTCTGATGCGGCTCGCCCCAGTGCGGAGGGGCCACCATATGGGCGACGCTGAAGCCGCCGGTGCGGGTAGAGGCATGGCCAAAATGCTCTTCTATGAGCTTGCCATCGTGGGTTTGCACCCGGAACGGCATGGTCTGCTTAAAGTATTTTTTCTCGCTCATGGCTTAGTAGTTTATATATAAAATACGATTAGCAGTAGCCCTATTGATTGCTGCTGCAGGCGCCCTGGGTATAAGACGTAACGCCGGCGTTATCGGCCATGCAGGCATTGCTGTACGTTTTGCCGTCGCAGCCGCAAACAGGGTCGTACTGCATGGTGCAGATGCCATTGGGATTGATTTTGGCAGGGTCGATACAGGCTGTTTGTTGCGCGCTTTCCTGGCCGGCGCAGGAGAGCAGGGTGCCGAGCATAAGCGCAAGCGCAGCAGTGGTGAGTGTTTTCATATAGAGTCTTTGGAATGAATATGCTTTATACGCTTTCGTTTTGCTTGATGGGCATATAATTAACCTCGCATGGCATTAACCGTATGTATTTCGGGAGCGCAAAACTATAGAAATATAATCTGAGTCATGTGTTTTTATGTGGATGTCTTCATAATTGCGCCGGCACGTCTCAAAACAATAGAACATATATAACTAAATCTCAAGGAAATGAACAACATGAACAAAGACAATGGGAAAATACTGCTGGCCTCGCTGGCAGGGTTAGGTGCGGGCGTGTTAGCCGGGTTACTGTTGGCCCCGGAAGACGGACGCTCTTCGCGCGATAATGTACGCCAGAGCCTGACAGAAGCTGGTGACGAAATAAACAGGACTTTGAAGCGCTGGACAGCCAACCTGAAAGCGAGAGCGGGGCGGGGACAGGAGGAGGATGAGATCGTGATGCAAGGCTCCTGGGATGACGTGAGAAGGCAGCTCCGCAATAACTACGAGGATATAACCGAAGATATGGAAGCGGAGAAAGGAAAGTAACCCCCTTTTAGCGCAGGGCTGAACGGCCTAATTAATCCGGAAATGAGATAGCGCACCTCCTTTGGCAGGGCACAGCATAACAAAACAGGTATTGTGTGTGACAATACCAGCCTTATATCTCATAATAATAGTATTCATCAGTATAGGTATAACTTAATGCTATACTTGAACGTTATTAGAGACACACGATAAACATCGCCTTAAACAAAAGTAAATTTATAACTATTAAAACTATGAAAGATAACAGCGGAAAGATATTGCTGGCAATGCTGGCTGGTGCCAGTGCAGGTGTAATTGCAGGTCTGATGATGGCTCCGGACACTGGAGAGGCTACTCGTACGAGCGTAAAGAAATGGGCTGGTAAAGTAAGCAAGGATCTGGAGAAAAACCTGCAGGCAGGTTTAGAGGAAATCAAGAACATGAGCGGTGACACTTTCGGCAAGTCTGCTGGCGGTAACCAGGGTGGCAGTGCAAGCACAGGAAGCACCTCTACCGGCACAACAGGCGGTTCTACTGGCTCTGCCAGCACTGGCGGAACCGGCTCGACCGGCGGCGGCGCAGGCTCTACTGGCGGTGCCAGAACCACTGGCGGCAACGCTTAACCAGGCAATACGATAAATTGCAGGTAAAATAAGGGCATCCGGTTTGCTGCGGCCCTGATTGATGAAGGCTACAAAAGCCGATGCCTCACTTTTTACTTACATACGTGCCTGCTCTATCAGAGGAGCAGGCACGTTCGTTTTTGCACCTGCCGCTAACCTAATGCCCCCTCTCTCGTTTAACAGAACAGCGGTTTGACGACAGACTGCAGCAGAAAAGTAAATGAAATCACTTAAACCAAAGACATACTATGAAAACTGACATGGAATGCAGATCACTCGGAGAAAGCAGATCAAACTATACCACCAACTCATCCTCGGCGGTGCGGCAGATGAAGCAGAAGGATACCTCTCATAAGAAGAGCAGCGGTGCCGCTGGCGGACTGACAGTAGGACTGCTAGCAGGTGCAGCTGTTGGTGCTTTAGCGGGTGTTTTACTTGCCCCGGAAAAAGGCGCCGTGACGCGCAGAAAAGTAGCTGATTCGGCCACTAAACTCGGGGACCAGGTAAGCAAAGGCTACAGCACAGGCAAGGAGAAAGCAAGCTCTTGGACGGATAAGCTGACAAAGAAAGGCGGCATGACAAATGCGCATGTAAACAAAGCGCCCGATCTTCCGGCTACAGACAGCTCCGGAAGAATGGCTACCTCCCTGGGTGGCAAGGTGCAAAACAGCCCCTACACGGACACAAACAAGCGCAGCGATCAGGAAGTGAAGAACATGATAAACGACCCAAGGAACCCAAGCGGTCCGAAAGGCACTTCGCCGATCAAATAGGAACTGACAGCAGTCTCTATAAAAGAAGAACGCCAGCTATATCCTGTATAGCTGGCGTTCTTCTTTTATAGAGATGGCTACTGTTGCTCTTCTTCTTTTTTCTCCTGTTTCTCCGGCTTCATCTGCGGGAAGAACAGCACATCCTGTATTGAGTGGGAGTTGGTCATGATCATGCTCAGGCGGTCGATGCCGATGCCGAGGCCGGCGGTGGGCGGCATGCCGTACTCCAGGGCACGCAGGAAGTCCTCGTCCAGCACCATCGCCTCCGTATCGCCGCGCTTGCCCAATTCCAGCTGCTCCTCAAAGCGGGCGCGCTGATCAATCGGGTCGTTTAGTTCGGAGAAGGCGTTGCAGATCTCCTTGCCGTTGCAGATCGCCTCAAAGCGTTCCACCAGGCCGGGCTTGCTGCGGTGCTTCTTCGCCAGCGGGCTCATCTCCACCGGGTAATCGGTGATAAACGTCGGCTGGATGAGGTACGGCTCGCAGGTCTCACCGAAAATCTCATCGATGATCTTGCCCTTGCCCAGCGTCGGGTCAATCTTGATGCCCAGGCCCTCCGCCGTCTGGCGCAGCGCCGGCTCGTCCATCTCCGAGATGTCGATCTTGGTGAAATGCTCGATTGCCTCAAACATCGTGAAGCGCTTCCAGGGGCGCTGGAAGTTAATGATATTCTCGCCCACTTGTACCTCTGTAGTGCCGTGCAGGTCCAGCGCAACTTTCTCCACCATCGCCTCCACCAGGTCCATCATCCAGTTATAGTCTTTGTAGGCCACATACAGCTCTACCTGCGTAAATTCCGGGTTATGGAAGCGGCTCATGCCCTCGTTGCGGAAATCCTTGGCAAACTCAAACACCCCATCGAAACCTCCCACGATCAGGCGCTTCAAATACAGTTCGTTGGCGATGCGCAGGTACAGCGTCATATCCAAGGTGTTGTGGTGCGTCTTGAACGGACGCGCCGCCGCGCCGCCATATAATGGCTGCAGGATCGGGGTTTCCACCTCCAGGTAGCCTTTGTCGGTCAGGAAGCTGCGCATGGAGTTCACCAACTGCGTCCGCTTCCGGAAGGTCTCGCGCACCTGCGGGTTCACCACCATGTCCACGTAGCGCTGGCGGTAACGCAGTTCCGGGTCGCTGAAGGCATCGTGTACGTGCTCCACGCCGTTCTCATCCACCTCGCGCTTCACAATCGGCAGTGGTTTCAGCGATTTGGTCAGGATCTTCAGCTCCGTTACGTGCACCGAAATCTCCCCCACCTGCGTCACGAAGGCATAGCCTTTGATGCCGATAAAGTCACCGATGTCCAGCATTTTCTTGAACACCGTGTTGTACAGGTCCTTGTTCTCGCCGGGGGCAATGTCGTCGCGCGACACGTAGATCTGGATGCGGCCCGTGCTGTCCATAAGTTCCGCAAAAGAGGCTTTGCCCATGATGCGGCGGCTCATCAGGCGGCCCGCCAGGCTTACTTCCTGGTAGTTGTGCTGTTCCTTATCGAAATGTTGTTTTATCTCCTTGGCAGTGGCAGTAACTTCAAATGTCTCGGAGGGGTAGGGGTTGATGCCCATTTTCTCCAGCTCCTCGCGCTCGTGGCGCCTGCGTAGTTCCTGTTCGCTCAGTTGCATGCGTTCTATGCTAATGGTGGTTGATTTGAGTAATCTGCGAAATTCGTAAATATTCGGCAGCTTTTAAAAGTTAATTGCTGATTGTTGCACTGTTAAATAGCGGAAGGAGGAGAGGGCTCTACGGGGGCAGCGCTGCTGTGAGCGTCAGGAAATAGCCAAAACGTGCTCAACAGGCCCGAAAACGGGCGTGGGCGTGTTGATCATATATAAAGCTGAAGTATATATAAACACAAAAGCTCCCGCAGGAAAACCCGCGGGAGCCAAAGTATATATAACGATATATAATAGGGAAGCCTAAGCGGCCTGGCCCAGCTGGTACTCGCCTTCGCCGAAGAGCGGCCTGATCTGCTGCTGCAGCCTGGCCACCACAAAAGAGCCTTGCAGGTGCTTCGGAAGTTCCTGCACAAACGCCTCGTACCGCTGTATGCCCAGGGCCTGCGCCACATAGCTCTCGTGTACGCCGTTCAGGTAGCTCACAATCTGCAGCAGCGACTCGTGGAACAGCTTAAAGTCGATGTCAGCCTGCACGAAGCGCTCTATCTCGCGGTGCGTGGACGAGATGCGAAGGCGCGCCATCAAATCAAACAAAGTGGTATAACCTACGCGCCAGGTCAGCTGCTGCCAGTGCTGCGGCCCGAACTTCTGCAGCACCTCGCCGGTGCGGTTGCTGCGGATGGCCGTCGCCGGATTTGCCTGCACCTGCTGCCTCACTGCTTTCGCTTTCTGTCGGCGCGTGGTGCGCAGAAACTGCCCGATCTGGGCCTGTGCCTCCAGTTCTTTGCCCGCTATTTGCAAACCCGGCTTGTAGTGCGCCAGCGGCAGTCGGTTTATGTTATAGTCGTCGTGGTGGCCGGAGGCGTAAAAGGCCATTGCCCTGGGGTAAGCGTTTTTCACCACCAGGCGACCTGCCTCCCGCAATACCAGCGCCTCGTTGTTGGTATTCAGGCCGCGCGTGCGCAGGAAAGCCTGCAGCCCGGAAAACACGGTATAGTACGCTTGCGGAAATGTCCAGTGCAGCGCGTTTCGCATATAGGCCTCGTCACCGAGCTCAGCGGTGGCGCGCAATGCGTACTCTGTGCTCCAGCAGTTCAGGAGCAGGCGCTTCACCGCCTCTATATCCTGCTCACTCATCTCCGGCTTCGCCTCTTTGAAAAAAGCAAGATGCTGCAACCCGTTATCGCTGAAGTGTTGGATGTGGTAGTTTATCGCAAAAAAGTAGTTCAGAAACACCTGCGCCGGAATGGATTTCTGCCACTCTTTATCCGTTTCTTTCTGCTCCTCCGGATACAGCGAAACAACGTTCTCTTCTTCTTTCTCTTTCATATATACCTAACAAATGGAATACCCTATCAGTTGCATAAAATACTAATATATGTAGTAAATTAGTAAATTTAATCAACTGATTTATAGTTCATTATATAGGTATTTGAATAATGTTTTTGTCGATTGCAAACGTTTTGCACTAACTAAATTAGCAACCTGCTATTGAAGATCAATACAGCTGAAAAGCCTTCAGGAAAGTAACCGAACGCAACGCCGGCGGAAAGAGTAAAAGGAGTAAAAACAGAAGCTATATGGACTTGTCATACATCATTAACGAGCTGGGGGAGGAGCGGGAGCAGTACTTCGGCGCTGTGGCGCCACCGATAATACAGAGCAGTAATTTTGCGAGCAGAACGGTGGCGGAGATGCGCTATAAAATGCGGCATGAGGAGGAAGAATATATGTACACCCGTGGCAATAACCCCACGGTAACCATACTAGAGAAGAAGATAGCGGCCCTGGAAGGGGCGGAGCATGCGGTGGCATTCGGGAGTGGCATGGGGGCAGTGGCGGCGGCGGTGCTCTCTCAGGTAAATACCGGCGACCATGTGGTGTGCGTGAAGCGCCCCTACAGCTGGACGAAGAACCTGATGCGAAAATTCCTGCCCCGTTTCGGAGTGAAGGTGACCATGGTGGATGGCAGTGACATGGAAGACTTCAAAGCGGCCATCCGGCCGAACACCAGGCTGATTTACCTCGAAAGCCCCACTTCCTTTACATTTGAGCTGCAGGACTTGGCCGCCGTGGCTGCCATTGCTAAAGAGCACGGCTGTCGCACCATCATCGACAACAGCTTCGCAAGCCCTTTGTACCAGAACCCCATCGCCTTCGGGATAGATTTAGTCGTGCACTCCTGTACCAAGTATATAGGCGGCCACTCCGATGTGATGGGCGGGATGGTGTGCGGAACGCGGGAGATGGTGAATGCCATTTTTAAATCCGAGTTCATGACCCTGGGGGCCGTGATGTCGCCGCATGATGCCTGGCTTTTTATCCGGGGGCTGCGCACGCTGCCGGTGCGAATGGAGCGGGTGGCGGCGTCCACGCGCAAAGTGGTGGACTACCTGGTGCAGCACCCAAAGGTGGAGGAGGTGCTGTTTCCGTTCCTGCCCTCGCACCCACAGCATGAGCTGGCGAACCGCCAGATGCGTAATAACGCAGGCCAGTTTTCCATCCTGCTTAAAGCAAAAAAACTGGAGCAGGCAGACCGTTTCTGCGACAGTCTGAAGCACTTCCTGATGGCTGCCTCCTGGGGAGGTCACGAGTCGCTGATCTTCCCAATCTCGGCGACATACGCTTCTGAAGGGATGAAGTCAAGTTTGCCTTATAACCTTGTCCGGTTTTATATTGGGCTGGAGGACCCGGACTATCTGATCCGGGACCTGGCGCAGGCGCTGGCTAAGATGTAAGTTCTAACTGAAATTTATATATGATGCAGATCAGTTTTTCTCCTTTGATCTCTTGAAATTATATATAACCCAGGCGTGCCGCGTCTGGTAAAAAGGATAATAAAAAATAGAACAGACATGAACATAGTTGACCGACCAGATATCGCCAATAACACGCATGCCGCCACTCTTATCGGGGCCGGACTGGCAAGTTATTTCCTGAACGAGAGCCGCCCGAAAACAGCCCTGATACCACCGGCAGTTGGCGGTGCGTTGCTGTTGCTGAGCTCAGGCGTAAAGGCAGGCAACCGAAACGTAGCGCATGCCACGGTAGGCCTTACCACGGCGCTCACAGCCATGACCGGAAACATGTTTGCCAAGGCGATAGCTCCCTCCGCAGAAGCGAAGCAAAAATTTACGCCAGCCGTCCGTAACCGCAGGGCCACCGTTTTTGGGTTGATAACGACAACGGGTATCGCGGCAGTGGGTATTTATATAGCAGGCTTTATCCAGAAACGGCAACAGCGGGGGTAAAGCTTCGCTTAGAAGCCCGCTGCGGTGTCGTCTCCGCGCGGATCGGCACCGGCCTCTAACCTGCCATCGGGCAGCACCAGGATCGCGTCTACACGGCCGTATGGGCCTCGCTCCTCCAGCTCATATCCCTTGCTGCGCAGTATCTCACGTACTTTCTGTGGTATCGCCCCTGGTTCGTGCATGATTGCATCGGGCAGCCACTGGTGGTGGAAGCGCGGCGCGGCCACAGCTTCCTGCATCGTCATGTTGTACTCCACCACATTCAGGATAGCCTGGTACACCGAGGTGATGATGGTGGAGCCTCCCGGAGTCCCCACCACCATATATAGTTTGCCGTCCTTTTCGAGGATTGTGGGCGTCATAGAGCTGAGCATGCGCTTGCCGGGAGCAATGGCATTAGCTTTGCCTCCCACCAGGCCGAACATATTGGGCACGCCCGGTTTCACGCTGAAATCATCCATCTCGTTGTTCAGCAGAAAGCCGGCGCCTTCTACCACCACCTTAGAGCCATATCCGCCGTTAAGCGTGGTGGTTGCGGACACGGCGTTACCCTGCGCATCCACAATGCTGAAGTGCGTCGTTTGTTCTGACTCATATACCGGCACCTCCCCAGCTTTTACAGCCGCGGAAGGCGTAGCCCTGGCTAAATCGACACTGGCCATGCGCTGCTTCAGGTAATCGGCATCCAGCAGCTCCTGCACGGGTACCTGCACAAAGTCGGGATCACCCAGGTAAGTGGCCCGGTCGGCATATACCCGGCGCTCGGCCTCAGTCATCAGCTGCACCGTCGGGACGCTTTGCCAGCCGTATTTGTTCAGGTCGTAGGGCTCTATCATCTGCAGAAGCTGCAGCAGCGCCACGCCGCCGCTGGAGGGCGGGGCCATGGATATGACACGGTAATCTTTATACCGGCCCGTAACCGGGGCGCGCCAGACAGCCGCGTAGTTCTGCAGGTCCTGGTGCGAGATGATGCCTTTGCCGCGTTGCATCTCCTGCACCAGCAGGTCTGCTGTCTCGCCCGCATAAAAGCCGGCGCGGCCTTCGTCACGGATGCGGACTAAGGTGCGGGCCAGGTCGGGGTGGCGCAGCGTATCGCCTGTCTGCCATATGGCCTCCCGCACCAGGTACGGGATATGCCTGTTGTTTTCCAGGAAGGACGCTTTGCCGCTGTTCAGGCCGTTAGCCTCCTTCTCCGTCAGCACAACGCCGTTGGCTGCCAGATCGATGGCGGGCTGTACCAGCTCCGCCCAGGGCTGGGAGCCAAACTTTTCATGCACCTTCACCATGCCGTCTACCGTGCCGGGTACGCCTGCCGCCAGATGGCCGGCCGTGCTCAGGGATTCCACAACATTGCCAGCAGAGTCCAAGTACATGGATGCTGTGGCAGCCGCAGGGGCTGTTTCCCGATAGTCGAGGGAACCTGCTTCCCCATTGTGCTGCCGGTAAACCAGGAAGCCGCCGCCGCCGATGTTGCCTGCCGCCGGCAGCACGACGGCCAGGGCGAACTGCGTGGCGATGGCGGCATCGTAGGCATTGCCGCCTTTCTTCAGGACCTCCATGCCCACGCGTGACGCCTCGGGGTGCGCCGAAACCACCATGGCTTTCTCTGTCACCAACCCTCTTTGCTGCGCTGCCTCCTCAGCGCCGGGAGTAGCGGCACAGCTGCTTATATATACCGGCAGGAAGAGGAATAGGCAAAGCCTGCAAACTGTGCGGGCTGCTGTCGTTCGGAAAAGGTGAGGAGGGCTCGGCATGTGATCGTTAACGCTGATGGGGCTAATATAAAAAACGGCGGCTATGATTCATAGCCGCCGTTTTCAAAGATGATATTCTGTATGCTTATTTCGGTTGTTTCTTAGTGAGGGACAGTCCGTTCAGGTCGTTCTCGATGATAGCCACAGCCTCCTCCACATATACATCCTGCTTCAGGCTCTTCACAAACTCTTTGCTGCGGGCTACCTTTGAGGTGTCGCTGCCGATTTCCTGCAGGTCCTGCTTCAGTCGGGTCACATCCAGCACGGGTATCTCTTTCTGGGCTGCTTCGAAGCGCTTGGCTATTGCCTCCGCTTTTGCCTCTTCTGCCATATAGGTGTCTAACTGCAGCGAGCGCTCTGTTTTGTCAGACTGCTCTTTCAGCCGCTTCGCGCTCTCCTCAATCAAAGTGAAGTTCTTGTCCTGGGCAACTCTGTTTTTGCTGTTAACCTTCACCTGCTGCAGATTTAATTTGCCGTCTTTCCAACTGCTGTACCTAGCCGGGGCAATCTCATCAAATGGCAGCGGGTACTCCTGCTCTTTCTCCCCGAACTCCAGGTAGCGATAAGCATCCGGCAGAATGACATCCGGCGTAACGCCCCGTAGCTGGGTGGTGCCACCGTTGATGCGGTAGAATTTCTGCGTGGTCAGTTTCAGGGCTCCGAACGGTTTGTAGGCATCAAACTGTGCCGGCAGCGCGTCATCCAGTTCAAAGAACTGCTGCACGGTGCCTTTGCCATAGGTTGGGCTGCCCACAATCACGGCGCGCTTGTAATCCTGCATGGCGGCTGCCAGAATCTCGGAAGCCGAAGCGCTGTTCGAGTTAACCAGTATAACCAAAGGCCCGCCGTACTGCACCTGCGAATCGCGGTCGTCCAGGACCACGGCTTTGCCGGAGGCAGTCTTCACCTGTACGATCGGGCCGTCCTCGATAAAGAGACCGGCCATCTCAACCGCATCAGAAAGGGAGCCGCCGCCATTGTTGCGCAGGTCAAGGATAAGCCCTTCCATGCCGGCTGCCTTCAGTTTCTCTATCTCCTTCTTCACGTCGGCCCCGCTGAAGCGGCCGTCTTTGTTCTGGAAGTCGGCATAGAAACCGGGCAGTTTTATATAGCCAATTTTGTCTTTGTCGTTAATGATAGCCGACTGGGCATAACCTTCTTCCAGCACAATCACGTCACGCACGATCGGGATGACCTTGCTCGAGCCGTCCGGCTTCTCCACCGTCAGGCGCACCTCCGTGCCTTTCTTGCCACGGATCAGCTGAATGGCGTCGTCAAGGCGCATGCCTTCCACAATCACCGGCTCCCCGTTGCCCTGCGCCACTTTCTGGATGGCGTCGCCCGGCTTCAGGTCGCCCTGCAGGTACGACGGGCTTCCCGGCACAATTTCCATTACTTTTATCTGTCCGTCTTTCTCCTGCAGGGAGGCGCCGATTCCTTCCAAACGACCAGTAAACTCTATATCGAAGTTATCCTTGTCCTTTGGCGGGAAGTAACCGGTATGCGGGTCATACACATTCGCAATGGCGTTGATGTAGGTGGTTCGGCGGTCTTCGCTGTTGATCTTGGCCAAACGGTCGTAGAGGTCGTCGTAGGTTTTCATAACCTTCTCGCGGGCCTCTTTCTCCATTTGCTCCGGCGTCTTCTTTTCCTTAACCTCGCCCTTCTCAAGCTTTTTCTCCTGCTCTTCTTTCATATCCGCCAGGCGGATAAGCGTCTGGTACTTCAGCTGCTTGCGCCAGGCCTCTTTCAGTTCGGCCTTGTCCTTGGCATAGGCCAGTTTTTCGCCGTCAGTCTCTATCGTCTCCTGCTTGGAGAAATCGAACGGCTTGCTGAGGATTTCCTTGTAATAGGCCGCAGACTCCTTCATGCGCTGCGCGATTAGCTCGGACGACACATCAAAAAACTCCAGTGAGCCCTCGCGGAGCTGGTCGTCGATGGATGTCCTGTGCCTGCGCAGGTTCTGCACGTCAGAAGCCAGTAAAAACTTCTTGTTGAAGTCGAGGCGGTCTAAATACAGGTCGAATACCTTCTGGGAGAAAGCGTCGTCTATTTTTTCAGGCTGGTAGTGGCCGGAGTTCAGGCCCTGCATCAGGACCTTAATCAGAATCTGGTTTTTCTCTTCAGGCGAGGTATCGCGGCTGTAGAGTATAAACGAGCCTGTCAGCAGGATTACTGCGAAAACCGACAATATGATTTTGAAACGGGTTGTCAATGATAGCATCTATTTAATGGATTGGACTTAAATATCTAATACGCAAAAGTAATGCCGCATATTGCAGCTTACTGTGTGAAAGGCGCAACGCTGTTGTAATGTAATATGAAAACTCCTTAATTCATAGGAGCGCCACAAGTACCGCGTGCGGACTGCGCCGCTTTACGGCTATACGGCATCTTAGCCTTCTCTATATAACTCTTATGCGTAAATTTTCGTTTCCCTTAACACAAGAACCATAATACTTAAAGCTATGCAAAACAAAAATGAAAATGCAGTAAATGTTCTTCAGGAGCTGAACCAGTTCGTGAACGACAGGATAGAAGGGTACAAACATGCGGCCGATCTGACAAAGAACCCCGCACACCGCTCCTTTTACAATAAGTTGATCCAGGAAAGCAATGATTTCTCCAATGAGATCAACAGGACCATCGGCAGCTTCGGTGGCGAAAGGCAAGACGGCACCACGGCAAAAGGAAAGATTTTCCGCGGCTGGATGGACGTGAAGTCTACCGTGACCGGAAGCGACGAAGAGTCTATCATCGAATCGAACATATATGGCGAAGAGTGGGCACAGAAAGCCTACAATGATGCCTTAGACCATAAAGCTGAGCTGCCACAGAGCGTGATCAGCATGGTAGAGAAGCAGAAGCATGCTTCTGAGGCCACCTGCGAGCAGCTAAAGCAGATGAAAGAATCGGTAGACTAGACTGCTGTTTAAATAAATCTGAAAAGGGTTACCATACTTCGTGGTAACCCTTTTTTTGGGAAAGGCGGTGCCCCGTGTTGCAATGCCGTGTTAAAGGAACAACAGAAGAAAGAAAGAAATGAAAAATATTCTGTTTTTTGGGGATAGCCTGACGGCCGGCTACGGCTTGCCCGCTGCGCAGGCTTACCCGAGCCTGCTCCAGGTGAGGCTACAGCAGGAGGGGTATGACGACTATAAGGTGATTAACGCGGGGCTGAGCGGCGACACCACCTCCGGGGGCGTGTACCGGATAGACCGCTGGCTGCGCGAGCCGATAGATATACTGGTGCTGGCGCTTGGCGCCAACGACGGCCTGCGTGGCATACCAGCCCTTGAAACTACAAAGAACCTGCACGAGATTATCCGCAAGGTGCGCCAGAAGTATCCTGAGGTGAAGGTGATCATATCCGGCATGGAGATACCTGACATCGTGCCCGGCCGCTACGCGGCTGAGTTCAGGAAAGTGTTCCGGGAACTGGCCCTGAAAGAGAACGCCTCTTTTATCCCGTTCCTGCTGGAGGGGGTGGTCGGAAACCGGTACCTCAACCTGCCGGATGGCCTGCACCCGAACGCAGAGGGACAGAAGGTGATGGCACAGCACACCTGGAACGTGCTGAAAGAACTGCTATAGAAAACCCCGTTGGCTGATGCACAGCCAACGGGGTTAATTTATATATAACTTATCTATATATGGCTCAAGGAGTCTAGAGACTATTGCTGATACCCCCGTCTTCCGACTTGAGTCGCAGTTCTAAGGCTTTAGCCTGCTCCATCTGCGCCTGAAGTTCTTTCTGCGTGTTGCGTGCCCACAGGCTGAACGCGGAGGCATCAGCCTCCTCCAGGTCTTTCAGGTTTTCGTCGTACTCTTTTATGGCCTCCTGCTGTGCATTTGCCAGGCTCTCCAGGTATTCAGCATCGAACTCCTCTGCTTTGGTATTCCTCACTTCCTCAACGTGCTCCAGTTGCTCCTCTTCCATCTGCTGCGGAAGGGTCACGCTATACTGCTGTGCCAGTTCCTGCAGCTCCTGCTGTTTGTCTGAGTACCAGTCCACCAGTTGCTGGCCATATTGCTTTAAAGTGTCAACACCTGCTTTCTGGGCGGCTATTTTGCCAAGCTCTATCTGCAGCATGTTGTTGCGGGCCGCAAAAGCCAGCAACTCCTGCTTGTCCTCCGTCAGGGTGGAGTCCACTCCGGCTACTGTCGGTGTCCCGTTGGCCTCTGTAGCTTGCTGCTCGCCCGTGCCAGAGTCGCAGGAGGTGAAGCCCAACATCCCCACAAGGCAGGCGGCGGCAATCGTCATCTTTTTCATAGTATGTGTGCGTTAAGTAAAAACAATCATATACCGTTGCATACGAAACCAGCGGGAATTGTTTACTGCCGATTCGCCTCCGGCGTCTGGAGGTGCGTTGCCTAGGCCATATGGCTGGCATATACAGCCATATGGCCTAGGCGGTAAAGCAGAAGCAGCACCGGCCGGATTTGGCAGCGCGCTGTAAACAAACAGGAAAGCCTGCCCCTAACTAAAGGAACAGGCTTTCCTGTTTATATATGATCTACTACTTTCTCGTTAATAATAGATATGCTCTCCTCGGTTCTTGTTGAAATGGGTTTCGAAGTACTGCGCATCCTGTGCGTTATGCGGTCTGAAGCCCAACACGATGTTGCCCTCTTTCACGCCTGACTCATATACTTTAGCGCGCTCCTCCGGTATGCCGGCACCCACCAGAGCACCAATCAAACCGCCGGTTAATCCACCGGCACCTGCGCCTGCAAGACCAGCCGCTAAAGGACCAGCCACTACCAGCCCAAGACCCGGAATCGCTACCGAAGTACCGATGGCAGCCACCGCACCAATAATTGCACCGAGAGTACCGCCAATGGCCGAGCCGGCGCCTGTGCCTTCCAGCGACTTATTGCCGAGTTCAGTGGTGTCGTCTCTGTCATCGTCTCCGAAATGGCGCTTGCGGGCGTCATCAGACATCACTACGTTTATATCGTCTTTGTCATAGCCACGTGCTCTTAACTCTTCATAGGCACGCTCAGCGCTTTCCCTGTCAGGAAACATAGCTGTCATCATGCCCGCATTGTCTGTTCTATCTGTTCTATCCATCATAGCTTTTTGTTTAATTTTAGGTTTATTAAGTTCGTAAAAAGGCAGGGCGATTTTTGATTTCCCTGCCTGCTTAATTTAACGGCAACAGGAAACTATAGTTACGTTTTGGTATTTCAGGCAGGTGCTAGTTCTCGTTGCTTTTAGGCGGAATCAGCACCTTGTCGATCACGTGCACCACGCCATTGGAAGCCCTCACATCAGGCGTGATGATACTGGCTCCGCCCACCGTTAGCTCGGTACCGTTTCGCATTACCACCAGTTCCTCGCCTTGTGCTGTTTTCATGGGCATGTTGCCCTGCATCTCTTCAGTACTAATGCGGTTTGGGAGCACGTGGGCCTGCAGAATGCGCGTTAGCTCCAGCTTGTTGGCAGGGTCTTTCAGGTTTTCGAGGGCGCCGTTGGGGAGGGCCGCAAAAGCCTCGTTGGTAGGGGCGAAAACGGTGTAGGGAGCAGGGCTTTCTAACGTCACAAGCAGGTCAGCTGCCCGGATCAGTTCTAAAAAAGTGGAAAGATCCGGGTTTTGCTGCACAAGCGCTACAATGTTCAGGTTGCTTCCCAGATCGTTACCGGCCGACACGTTGGCATCAGCCGTGCGTTCCGAAGACATGTCTGTATCCGGGTCCATGGGAGCCTGCGCGCCTGTCTCATTCCCGTCGGTAACCGGAGACTCCGTGGCGACGCCGGCATTATCCATGGTGCTGTCTGAACTGGCGCAGCCGTAGCATAAAGTCATTGCCACAACTGCGGCGAGAGCTTGTCTATATATTGTTTTTCTCATAATGCTGGTTTGTGTTGATGAACCTATATGAACGGGTAAGAGGGGGTAACTGTTTATATGCTGCTACGGGGTCTTCCTTTGCTGTACCCGATGTGTGGCCGTAAAAAGCGAAAGCCTTTCCTGTGACGGAAAGGCTTTCGCTTTTTATTGCATAAGGATTGACCGGAATTAGTTTCCTACGGCGTCCTCAACGGCAACCTCATCTGGTTGGATCACGGTGTCAACAACATGAATAAATCCGTTAGAGGCTTCTATGTTATTTTTAACGATGGTCGCGCCGCCCACCACTACGTTCGTGCCACCTAAGGTTACATCAACCGGAAGGTAGCTGTCTTCTGTCAATTCAATGCGCTGTGTGGTATTAAACTGCAGCGAACTCACTTTACTAGGCAGCACGTGTGCCTGAATCAACTGCATCAGTTGTGCTTGGTTATCAGGCATCAGCAGCATCTCCAGCTTCTGTTTATCCATTTTGGCAAAGGCTTCATTCGTAGGGGCGAAAAGAGTCGCCTCGTTCAGGCGCTCGATATCCTGTACTAAGTTCGCTTGCTCAATCAGCTTTACAAATGTGGTAAGGTTAGGACTTTTCCTCGCCAAGTCCATCACTTTAAACTGCTCTGTGTCCCCTACATCCTCAAACATCTCATCAATCTCCACCGTGTTTTCCATCGGGAGGGCTGTGATCGCCACAGTCGCAACCGGAACCACTATCTCCCTTTCAATTATTAAGCTGCGCAGAGGGGCAGCGTCCATTGGCGCAGTGGTTGCTGCCGCCGGCTGTTCCTCAACAGCATCTCCTGCCATCGACTGGGTTTCGCTCATGGTCGTTTCATCCATGGCAGTAGTATCATCCATCGTATCGTTTGAGCTTGCACAGCCAAACAGCATTACTGCGGCAAATGCAACCGGAATTATTGTTCTCTTTTTCATAGCTTTCAGTTTAATTTAAAGTTCTAAAAATATGTAATCTCTTAGTTCTATGTATTTTAACTGAATTTTTCCGAAAAATGTTAAGCTATAGAGGGTGAAAAAAACACTTAAATAGGGTGATTTGATAATTGCACTAAAAATAAAGGGGTTCCTGCCAATTAATTGTACACCTTCACTACAAATATATAGTTTCTCAGTTTTTTTAGCTGCTGAGGCCTGCTTTGTCCTGAAATAGTATTATTTTTAGGTATATCTGTGTTAATAGGAGCCAGTGCAGGCGGTAATTCCGAGATTATTTGTAACAAATACGCAGATTTAATAGCAAAAGAGGCACCTTCCTGGCCAGCCTGTTTCCCGCTGATGATGCCAATCAGGTTGCCTTTATCGTCCAGAAGCGGGCCGCCACTGTTGCCCGGGTTAAGCGGAATAGAGATCTGATACGCCGTGGTGTCCCCCTCAAAACCTGTGGACGAACTCAGGGAACCCTCCCCGAATACCATGTCCTCGCGCGGGAAGCCGAGGGTATATACTTCCTCACCCAAATCAGACTCCTCGGTTTTGAAAGTATAGGGCAGGTTGCCGAAGGTCTGGAAGGTGGTATCCGTTACCTGCAGAATAGACAAGTCGTGGATTTCGTCGCGGTATACCTCCGTCACTTTAAATTTCTCTCCTGCCTCATTTTCGATGAGAACAGAGTCAGCTCCCTCCACCACGTGCGAACTGGTAACAAGGAAACCGTCGGAGCTGATGGCGAAGCCGGTTCCGCTGAAAGTAGCCGGGCGCGGCGCTGGCTTAGAGGCATCGTTGATGCCGTTGATGATGGCGGTCTGGGCTTTTTTCAGGCGCTCCACCTCGCGGCGCAGCTCCACGTAGCGTGCGGTTTGCTGGCGCACCGGTGTCTTAAGCTGCTGCACGCTCCAAAGGGTGCCGAACACAGAGATAAGGGAGACGCTGGCCGCGATGGCAATTGTCTGGAAATGGCGGTTCCGGAACACGCGCCAGCCTGCAGGCGAGGCGGGAATGGATTCCGCCTCCAGGTCATTGTGTATGCGGTTCAGTTGCTGTTTCAGGGCCTGGCGCTGGCCGAAGCTGCGCATAGTTTGCAGCAACTGCCTGTGTTCACGCACCTGCTCTGCCAGGCGCGCATCGGTATGCAGCAGGGCCTCAAACGCCGCCCTTTCTTCGGCAGGCATTTCTCCTTTCAGATAGCTTTCAATTTGCTCGTAAGCGCGGTACTCTAACATCGTCTTCTTCTGTCTGGCCTTCAACAGGCCGGTTACTCGCTAACCCGGTCACACCTCGGGTTTATAGGTGGCAAAGAATAATTTCTTCAGTCGCTGCAGGCACTTGTACTTCTGGTTTTTGGCCGTGTCGGAGTTGGTATAGCCATACTTCTCCGTTATCACCTGCATGTTCTGCGTGTTTATATAGTAGTCTTGCAACAGGCTGCGGCAGGGCTCCCCCAACTGCTCCAACGAGTCGCCCATAATGCCGAACTGCCTTTCCTGCTCCTCATGCTGCTGTGCGTCCTCTTCCACGGGAATGAACGCCTCCGATTCTTCCATCTTCACGGCGTAACGCCCTTTTTCCGCCAGCCGCTTCAGCCACAACCTGCGGCACACAGAGTACAGGTACGTCTTTATCTGGCAGCTCAGTTCCAGGGTGTTGCCCTTGATCTTCTCGTAAAAAACGATGACCCCCTCCTGGTAAATGTCTTTAGCCTCGTCGTGGGTTCCGCTGTTGTTCAGAATAAAATGAGAGATCATCGGGAAGTAAAGTTTGTACAGGTAGGCCAGCGCGCGCTCGTCGTCTTGCCGGATCCCCTCCATCACCGCCTCGTCCGTCTCATACAAACCTTTCTTCATTCCAGTCAATTTTAATACGTTTGGGCACGCAATGTAACCCGCTCAGAAATTATTTTTAATTTTTTTTCAAATACCGGGTTACCTATGGCGGGTTCCGGTATGAAGATCAAAATCGAAACCAAAACACTTAATCACAAACACAAGATGAAAAATTTATTTAAATTCGCTTTCGTAGCATTCGCTCTTACTGCTTTCACTGCTTGTAACTCTGAAGAAGCCGCTACAACAGAAGGTGAAGTAATCGAGACGGAAGAAGTAGTTACTGAAGAAGAAGTAATCACAGACGAGACCGTAGTAGAAGACACTACTGCTGTTATCACTGACTCTGCTACTGTAGTTGAGTAGTTATAGCAGGACTACAGCATTTCGCTTATAGTTCTAAACACACAAAGCGGCCCCGTGCATCAGCGCGGGGCCGCTTTGTTATATATAGCTGTCAACGCCATATATAGCTTACCGGAACAGGCATCGCTAAAGCAAAAGGCCGGCATGTAGTGCCGGCCTTTTGCTTTAGCGATGCCTTACGGCTCTGCGGCGGTCCATTTCGCTTTTGATGAGGTTGAACTCGCGGCTGCTTTGCCCGGCGATGGCGGTGTTCTCGTTGGCGCGGCGCAGCAGGTAAGGCATCACGGCCTCCACAGGCCCGTAAGGCACGTATTTCGCCACGTTGTACCCGGCCTTGGCGAGGTTGTAAGACAGGTTATCGCTCATGCCATATAGCTGCGAGAAGTACACGCGCCTGTCGTTGGGGGCGATGTTGTGCTCCGTCATCAGGTCCAGCAGCAGGTAGGAGCTTTGCTCGTTGTGCGTGCCGGCGCAGAAATATATATGGTTGATATGCCCGATGCAGAAGCGCAGCGCATCATCAAACAGCTTGTCAGAGGCTTCCTTGGTCGGGTTGATCGGGTCGGGGTAGCCCATGGCCTGCGCGCGCTTGCGCTCCTTCTCCATATAGGCGCCCCGCACCAGTTTGGCCCCCAGATAATAGCCTTCCTGCACAGCGGTGGCGTAGTCGCGCTTTATCACATCGAGGCGGTCGTGGCGGTACATCTGATAGGTGTTGTAGACGATGGCTCTTTCTCTGTTGTAGAGGGCCATCATCTCGTACGCCAGGTGATCGATCGTCTCCTGTATCCAGCTTTCCTCGGCATCCACAAACACCGGCACCCCGGCTTCGTGGCAGCGCCGGCAGATGGCGTTCACGCGGCCGCGGCCGCGCTCGAAGGCGGCGCGCTCATCGGCCGTGAGTTCCTGCCGCGCCTGCACTTTCTCCAGCAGGTTTATATCGATCAGGCCTGTCACCTTAAAAACAGAAAACGGGATAAGGGCATGGCCGCGGGCTTTCTCGACGGTGCGCAGCAACTCGTCGCGGGTGGCATCAAAGCTTTTCTCGTCGCCCTCGCCCTCCACGGAGTAATCCAGGATGGCGCCGATGTGGTACCGGCTCAGTTCCCGGATGGCGCGCTCGGACTCCTCGATCGTCTCGCCGCCGCAGAAGTGGTTGAAAACCGTCTGCTTGATGATGAATTTCACCGGCAGGTGCAGGTTAAGGGCAGTGTTGAGCAGGGTTCCGCCTATCTTCACGAGGGCGTTGCTGTTCATCATTTTAAACAGCAGGTACATTTTGTATAATTCTGCGTCTGATTTCGATTCAAACGCAATGGCTGTGTCGTCGAAAGACACTTTGGTACCGATATTCATGCAAGTTGTCATTAGCGCCGTAAAGATAGCGGTTCGGGCCTTGTTAACGACTATCTTTCAGGCAGGTTACCGGACAAAAACTGTGCTGCTTTTCGCCGGAACCGGCGCCTGTATCAGGTTGCTTTCATTCAGTTTTGAAGCTTGCCAAGTTTTGATTTTTCTGGACTGCCTGTTAGGGAATTCGCAAACGCACGCCTCATGGATCTGAATAAATATTTTGAAATCCCGTTGCCTGCTGCGTCTCTTTTCTGGCGCTTGGTAGGGGAAAGTACGGATGTAGCTACTATATTGCGGTTGCAGCCTGTGTAACCGGCCGCATCTCAACATTGGCGATCTAAAACATACTTTACCGTGACAGAGACGATATACATCGGGCAGCATGTGCTGCAGGAACTTCCGGTGCTGCTGCAGAACAAGGCGTTCAGCAAGGTGGCGGTGCTGGTGGACGAGCATACGCTTGCACATTGCTACCCCCTCCTGAAACCGCACCTGCCCCCCCACGACCTCATCGAGATCAGGAGCGGGGAGGAGCACAAGACGCTGCAAACCTGCGAGTATATATGGCAGCGCATGACCGAGCTGCACCTGGACCGCTGGTCGGTGCTGGTGAACCTGGGCGGCGGCGTGATCGGGGACATGGGCGGCTTCTGTGCGGCCGTGTTCAAGCGCGGGGTCTACTTCGTGCAGGTGCCCACCACGCTGCTCGCGCAGGTGGATGCCAGCGTGGGCGGCAAAACCGGCATCGATTTCCATGGGCTAAAGAACCATATAGGCGTGTACCAGGAGCCGCAGGCCGTGTTCATCAACCCTGAATTCCTGAAGACGCTGCCGCAGCGGCAGCTGAAGTCCGGTTATGCCGAGCTGATCAAGCACTGGCTGATAGCCGATGCCGCCAAGTTTGAGGAGCAGCGGAACATTGGCCTGATGACCGAGGACTGGGAAGAGCTGATTCGCCATTCCGTGGCCATCAAGGCGAAGGTGGTGGAGGCCGACCCGCTGGAAGGCGGCTACCGCAAGGTGCTGAACTTTGGGCACACGGTGGGGCACGCCTTGGAAACTTACATGATGAGCCAGCCGGGCCGGGAACTGCTGCACGGCGAGGCCATCGCCGTGGGCATGGTCTGCGAGGCTTTCCTGTCGGAGAAGAAGGAAGTGCTGGCCAGGGAAGCCCTGGACAAAATAGAGGTGTTCGTGGAGACGGTGTACGAGAAGGTGGTGATCAAGAAGGACGACATTGACCCGATAGCGGAGTTAGCGCTGCAGGACAAGAAGAACTCCAACTCGGCCATTAACTGCACCCTCCTGGCCGGTATCGGGCACGCCATTTACAACCAGCCCATCACGCTCCACGATATCCGGGAGTCTTTACGCTATTATCAATCATTATGATATCATCAAAAAAACTAAGCTCCGTTACCCTGACCCACCCAACCGGTAAAATCAAAGGAGAAATCAAACTGCCCGCCTCTAAAAGTGAGGCCAACCGTGCCCTGATCATTGCGGCGCTGTCGGGGCAGGAGTCGGAGCTGCACAACCTTTCGGAGGCAAACGACACTCAGTTGCTGCAACGCCTACTCAAAAGCGACGCCGAAACCATTGACGCCGAAGATGCCGGTACGGTCATGCGCTTTCTGACAGCCTATTACGCTGTAACGGGGCAGCACAAAATTCTGACCGGAACGGAGCGCATGTGCCAGCGGCCTATCAAGGTGCTGGTGGAGGCCCTGCGTGAGCTGGGCGCGGATATAGCATATATGGGCGAGGAGGGGTATCCGCCCATGAAAATGAACGGTTTCAGCGGCAACGGCAACCGGAAGCTGAAAGTGCGCAGCGACATCAGCAGCCAGTATATATCGGCGCTGCTGATGGTGGGGCCGCTGCTGCCGGACGGCTTGGAACTGGAATTGGAGGGTAAGATCGGATCCCGCCCCTATATAGAGATGACGCTCTCGCTGATGGCGCACTTCGGTGTGTCCGCCACGTTTCAGGGGAACACGATTACGGTGCCGCACCAGCCCTACAAGGCAGCCACCTTTAGCGTGGAGTCAGACTGGTCGGCGGCCAGCTACTGGTACAGCCTGGTGGCACTGGCGCAGGAGGCTGACATTACGCTGCTGGGCCTGAAGGAGAAGTCTTTCCAGGGCGACCGTGCCATTGTTGAGATCATGAACCGGCTGGGGGTATATACCACTTTCACGGAAGAGGGCGTGAAGCTGACCAAGAAAGAGCAGGAGCGCAACGTCTCCTTCGACTTCTCCGACTGCCCGGACCTGGCGCAGACGGTGGTGGCGCTTTGCGCCGGCATCGGCATCCGCGTGGACATGACGGGGCTGGAGAGCCTGCGTATTAAGGAGACCGACCGCATCCAGGCGCTGCAGATTGAGGTGCTGAGCATCAACTCTTCCCTGGAAGAAATCACCCCGGGAGTGTTCCGCCTAACGCCGGGTCTCCTGCACAAAGAGAAGCTGTCGTTCCGCACGTACCAGGACCACCGCATGGCCATGGCCTTTGCCCCGCTGGCGCTGCTGGCGCCTGTTGAGATACAGGAGCCAGGCGTGGTGCGCAAATCATACCCGAGGTTCTGGGAGGATCTTCAGAAAGTGGGATTTGAGATTGTGGAGAACGAGTGATCTCATGGAAGAGAGGCGCCTGTACGGTGATGCCGGGTTAATAGAGCAGAAGCTGGCGAACATGCAGCTCATGGAAACAGCAGCGGGCGGTTATGCCGCCGTTTATAAAGACCCGGCCACTGGCGCCTTCTGGTTGAAATACTATGCCACGGCGGCCAGGGAGGGGGGCGGTTACCTGACCTTGCTGCGGCTACCAGCTCCAACAACAGAGGAGGTAGTCCAGCTAGCGATCGGCTCCCCTTTTGTGGACGAGGCAGTGGCGGCTGTGCTTCGGCTACTGGATGAGGAAGCGATTGAGAAAAAAGACTTCAGGCTGCAGTTGGTCGAAAAGCTCGGTCAGCAACAGCCGGACAGCAGGGAGCAGAGACAACGGCTCCTGCAAATTATAAAACTAGCTGGCTTGGATGACCCCACAAACAGGCGTGAGGTTTTGCACAAGAGCAACGCGCAGATAGAGCAGGATGCTGTCTATTTCAAAGCTGTGGCCGCTAAAGCAAATGTTTTGCTGGAGAAGCTGCAGCATTAGCTATTCAAACCCTCTCTTACGTCCCTGATTAGCCCCTGCAGGTAAGCGGGTGCATGCAACAACCTGCTGCCGTACCAGCTGAACATCTCTCCGTCCACTACCTTTACCAGCGCCTGCGGGCACAGCGCCTGAAACTCCGCTATGTGCTTCTCCTGGAACGGGTAAGGCTCCGACGACAACAGGACCAGTTGCGGCGCAGCCTGCTGCAGCAGTTCAGGCGTTATTTCCGGGTAGCGGGCCAGGTCTAAAAAGACATTCCGGAAGCCGCAGCGCTGCAGTATATGAGCAATGATGTTGTGGCTGCCCACGGCCATATAAGGTGCGCGCCAGATAAAGTAGGCGGTGCTGATGGGCGGCTGCGCCGGCTGTAATGCCGCAAAGCCCCTGCTGATTTCCCCCGCCAGTTCTGCTGCCCTCGCCGCTGTGCCCGTTAGCCGGCCAACCTCCTGCATCATCCGCAGCGCATCCTCCAGCGTGTAAATGTCGCTCATCCAGACCGGGTACTTTTGCTGCAGCGCCTCTATGCCTTCTTTGTAGTTCTCCTCCTTGTTGCCGATGACTAAATCCGGCTGTAGTTTATCAATCACATCCATGCGGAAGTTCTTGGTGCCGCCGATAATCGTTTTCTGCTTTACGTGTGGCTCCGGATGGATACAAAACTTGGTGAGCCCTACGATGCGGTCTTCCAAGCCTAAGGAAAACAGCAGCTCGGTTTGCGAGGGCACCAGCGAGACGATGCGCTGCGGCAGCGCAGGCAGTGTTAACTGGTGGCCCATCTGATCGGTGAAAAGCATATATAGGTCCGAAGTACAAATTTCGAGTTACGAATTCCAAGTTACGAAGAATGGCAGCTTCTGATATCTTCTTGCAGATAGAGCGCTTGGGTGTAGTTATATATACCGCGGCTACACCTCATGAAAATACAGGCGCTTGTACTCTTTCCTGCCCCAGAAAGGTACGAAGGCCTTGAACGTTTCAGCGACGGTCATGCCCACTGACTTCCTGCGGATGTTGATAATGATGCCCAGGTGGATAACCAGGGATACCAATACGAACGCCGTGACACGCGGATCGTCTTTGGGGCGGGCAAGGTACAGCGCCAGCACAAGCCACGGCAGAATCATCAGCGCCCAGAACAGGTAGCGGTGCATATCAATGGGTTACAGGAAAGGATGAAGGCGCTAAAACCAAAAACCTCCGGGGTTTTAGCGCCGGAGGTTTTATACGGTAATTTTCGATTTTAGCTCAGGTAGCGGAAGTCCTGCTTGTCCTGTATCTTGAGCACGGTTTCGTAAATCATCTTGATCACGTTGTCCACATCATCTTTGTGCACGGTTTCCACGGTGGTGTGCATATACTTGAGCGGAAGCGAGATCAGGGCCGCCGCCACACCCGCGTTAGAATAGGCGAATGCGTCGGTGTCGGTGCCGGTGGCCCGTGATACGGCCGAGCGCTGAAACGGGATCTCCTTTTCCCTGGCCGTGTTAATGATCAGGTCGCGCACGTTGTTCTGCACGGCCGGGCCGTAAGCAATCACCGGGCCTTTGCCGCAGTGGATGTCGCCGCTGGTTTTCTTCTCGTACATCGGCGACTGCGTGTCGTGGGTCACGTCGGTGATAATGGCCACGTCCGGCTTGATGCGGTGCGCGATCATCTCGGCCCCCCGCAGGCCAATCTCCTCCTGCACGGCGTTCACGATATATAACCCGAAAGGCAGTTGGTTATTGTTCTCCTTCAGCATACGCGCCACCTCGGCAATCATAAAGCCACCGATGCGGTTGTCGAGGGCACGCCCCACGTAATAGCGGTCGTTCATCACCGTAAACTCGTCCTCGAAGGTTGCCACGCAGCCCACATGCACGCCCATTTCCTCTACTTCCTCGCGGTTCTTGGCACCACAGTCCAGAAACACGGTTTCGATGGTAGGTGCCTTGTCCTGCTCCACCTTGCGCACATGGATGGCCGGCCACCCGAACACCGCTTTTACGATACCTTTTGAAGTGTAGATGTTCACGCGCTTGGAAGGTGCGATCAGGGCATCAGAGCCGCCGTTGCGTTTCAGGTATATATAGCCCTCTGGTGTGATATAGTTCACAAACCAGGAGATCTCGTCGGCATGCGCCTCAATCACTACTTTGTATTCGGCTTCCGGGTTGATAACGCCGACCACGGTGCCGTAGGTGTCGGTGAAATAGGAGTCTATATAGGGCTTTATATAGGCGAGCCACAGTTTCTGCCCCTCTGCCTCGAAGCCGGTGGGGGAGGAGTTGTTCAGGTATTTCTGTAAGAAATCAAACGATTCTTGTCTCATATGCGTGGGTTAGCGGTGTTAGGGTATCAGGAACGTGAAATAGTAATTAGTGTACGTACATTTTTTTAGATTCCTAAAATTAATCCAAATTTTCTTAAAGTGGAATATTTCCATGCTTCTTTCTGGGGAGTGTAACCGCTTTATTTTCAAGCATCTTAAACGCCTTGATTAATTTGCTTCTGGTTTCAGAAGGGAGGATTACCTCGTCGATAAATCCACGGTGGGCCGCGCGGTACGGCGTGGCGAACTTCTTTTTATATTCCTCCACTTTCTCAGCCAGCTTCGCCTCCGGGTCTTCGGCTGCGGCGATCTCGCGCTTGAAGATGATCTCGGCGGCTCCTTGGGCGCCCATTACGGCAATCTCGGCCGTTGGCCAGGCAAAGTTCATGTCGGCGCCAATGTGCTTGGAGTTCATCACATCGTAAGCGCCGCCGTATGCTTTGCGGGTAATAACCGTGATGCGCGGAACGGTGGCCTCACAGAAGGCATATAGCAGCTTGGCCCCGTTCGTGATGATGCCGCGCCACTCCTGGTCGGTGCCCGGCAAAAATCCCGGTACGTCCTCGAGCACCAGCAGCGGCACATTAAAGCAGTCGCAGAAACGCACGAAGCGGGCGGCCTTGGTGCTGGCGTTTATATCCAGCACGCCCGCCAGCACGGCCGGCTGGTTGCCCACTATGCCGATGCTGCGCCCACCAAGCCGCGCAAAGCCCACTACAATGTTATCCCCGAAATTCTTGTGCACCTCAAAGAACGTATCGGCGTCGATGATCCCTTCGATCACCTCGCGGATGTCGTAGGGCTGGTTCGGGTTCTCGGGGATGATGGTGTCAAGCACGGCGCGGGTCTCGTCGCTGGAGGTCTCGTAGGGCAGGGCAGGAGGCAGGTCCTCGCAGTTCTGGGGTATATAGCTCAGCAGGGTTTTGATGCTGGTGATGCACGCTACCTCGTTGGCGCAGGAGAAGTGGGTTACGCCGCTCTTGGTGCTGTGCGTGCTGGCGCCGCCCAGTTCCTCGGAGGTCACCTCCTCGTGCGTCACCGTTTTCACCACGTTCGGTCCGGTCACAAACATATAGGAAGTGTCTTCCACCATCAGCACAAAGTCAGTGATAGCCGGGGAATACACCGCGCCACCGGCGCAGGGGCCCATAATGGCCGATATCTGCGGAATGACCCCGGAGGCCAGCGTGTTGCGGTAGAAGATATCGGCGTAGCCGCCCAGCGATACCACACCCTCCTGGATGCGGGCACCACCGGAGTCGTTCAGGCCTACAACGGGTGCGCCGTTTTTCATGGCCAACTCCATGATCTTCACAATCTTCTCGGCGTGCGTCTCGGAGAGCGAGCCGCCCAGTACGGTAAAGTCCTGGGAGAAAACATAGACAAGGCGCCCGTTGATGGTGCCGTAGCCGGTCACCACGCCATCCCCTAAATAATACTGCTTGTCCAGGCCGAAGTCTTTGGAGCGGTGCATCACAAACTTCCCGATCTCCTCAAACGAGCCTTCGTCCATCAGCAGGTGGATGCGCTCCCTTGCTGTCAGTTTCCCTTTTTGGTGCTGTGCCTCAATGCGGTCCTGCCCGCCGCCTAACAGCGCCTCAGCGTTTTTCCGCTCCAGTGTCTGTAGTTGGCTCTGTCTGGTTTCTCCTGCCATGTAGTGTGTGTGGTATAGTGAAGCTTGTGTTACTAAATCATTAATTTTCAAATATAAAAACTCTGCTGCGAATTCCGGTCCGGTTATGTCTTTTTTAAGAGGCGGGTAACAGAGGCGAAGAATTATATAGGGGTAGAGGCAAAAAATAAGGGCTGCCTATATGGGCAGCCCTTATCAATTTACTTACAGGTTCTTACTCTTTCGTTGTGTCGGAGTCTGTGGATTTGGTAGGCTCCGTCTCAGCCTCATCGGAAGCGCCTTTAGCTTTTTTGCCGTTGCTCTTCTTAGACATGAACGTCAGCTTCTCGTCACCCTCTTTGTAGGTCACCTGGATAACATCGCCCTGGTTTACCTCTGCCTTCAGAATCTCCTCCGCAATCGGGTCCTCGATGTACTTCTGGATCGCGCGGTTGAGCGGGCGGGCACCGTACTTCGGATCATATCCTTTCTCAGCCACAAAGTCTTTTGCCTCTTTGGTGAGTTCGATGGTATACCCGAGCGCCTCCACACGCGTGAACAGCTTGCTCAGCGACAGCTCGATGATCTTGTGCATATCCTCACGGCTAAGCGAGTTGAACACGATCACATCGTCCAGGCGGTTCAGGAATTCCGGAGAGAACGTTTTCTTCAACGCGCTGGCAATCGTGCCTTTCATGATGTCGTCCACGTTCTCCTGCTTCGTCTTCGACATGAAGCCGATACCGGCACCGAAGTCCTGCAGGTCGCGTGCCCCGATGTTCGAGGTCATGATGATGATCGTGTTACGGAAGTCGACCTTGCGGCCCAGTCCGTCCGTCAGGATACCATCGTCCAGCACCTGCAACAGCAGGTTATATACATCGGGGTGCGCTTTCTCGATCTCGTCCAGCAGCACCACAGAGTATGGCTTGCGGCGGATCTTCTCCGTCAGCTGCCCACCTTCTTCATAACCCACGTATCCCGGAGGCGCTCCGACTAAGCGCGATACGCTGAATTTCTCCATGTACTCACTCATATCGATGCGAACCAGCGAATCTTCCTTATCAAAAAGGTAGGTTGCCAGCACTTTCGCAAGCTCTGTTTTACCAACACCCGTCGGGCCGAGGAACACGAACGAGCCTATTGGCTTTTTCGGGTCCTTCAGACCTACACGTGTACGCTGTATGGCTTTCACCAGCTGGCCAATAGCCTTGTCCTGGCCGATTACCCTGCCTTTGAGCTCGTCGCCCATGTTCAGGAGTTTCACGCCTTCTTTCTGAGCGATACGCTTCACCGGAATACCTGTCATCATGGCAATTACTTCTGCCACATTTTCCTCTTTCACAGTATAGCGCTTCTTCTTCGTCTCCTCTTCCCAACTTTTCTTGGCAGCATCCAGCTGATCGATCAGCTTCTTCTCCTTGTCCCGCAGTTGGGCAGCCTCTTCATATTTCTGACTCTTCACCACGCGGTTTTTCTCCACCTTGATATTCTCGATCTGCTCTTCCAGCTTCAGGATATCCTCCGGCACGATGATGTTGTTGATGTGCACGCGTGCACCCGCCTCATCAAGCACGTCAATGGCCTTGTCTGGCAGGAAGCGGTCGCTCATATAGCGGTCGCTGAACTTCACACAAGCCTCAATCGCCTTGTCGGTATAGTTCACGTGGTGGTGATCCTGGTACTTGTCTTTGATGTTGTTCAGGATCTCGATGGTTTCCTCCGGCGTGGTAGGGTCTACCATCACAATCTGGAAACGACGGGCCAGCGCACCGTCTTTCTCGATATACTGGCGGTACTCATCCAGGGTAGTGGCCCCGATGCACTGGATCTCGCCGCGGGCGAGCGCAGGCTTGAACATGTTGGAGGCATCCAGCGAGCCGGAGGCGCCACCGGCACCCACGATCGTGTGCAGCTCATCGATGAACAGGATCACATCCGGGGACTTCTCCAGCTCGTTCATCACGGCCTTCATGCGCTCCTCGAACTGGCCACGGTATTTGGTACCAGCCACCAGCGAGGCAAGGTCAAGGGTTACCACGCGCTTGTTGAAGAGCACGCGGCTTACCTTTTTCTGGATGATGCGCAGCGCCAGGCCTTCCGCGATAGCGGTTTTACCAACGCCTGGCTCCCCGATCAGAATCGGGTTGTTCTTCTTGCGACGGCTCAGTACCTGGGCCACCCGCTCGATTTCTTTTTCACGGCCAACGATCGGGTCCAGCTTGTCGTCCTCTGCCAGCTTTGTCAGGTCGCGGCCAAAGTTATCGAGCACGGGAGTGCGCGATTTCTCGCCTGCCTTTTTACTGGCGCTGCCTGCGCGGGAAGACGAGCTGCCGAATAACTTGTCAGAATCATCAGAATCGTCAGTGTCTGACGATGCGAGGGGATTATTGCTATGATAATCCAGGGAGTCTCTTATTGCTTCGTAGTTCACGTTGAATTTCGCTAAAATTTGAGAAGATATATTGTCTTCATCCCGCAGGATGGATAATAAGAGGTGCTCCGTGCCAATGATATCGCTCTTGAAGATCTTCGCCTCCAGGTACGTAATCTTGAGCACCTTCTCTGTTTGCTTCGTGAGCGGGATACTTCCGGTAATGTTGCTGCTCTGTGTTGCTGTATTTCGTGTAGCCTGCTCTAAAGCGTACTTTAACTCATCTATCGAAACCCCCAGCTTCTTCAGCAGGGCAATGGCAGTACCTTCTCCCTCCCGAATCATGCCCAGTACGAGGTGTTCCGTACCAATGTAGTCATGACCGAGCCGAATTGCCTCCTCACGGCTGAGCGAGATAACCTCTTTCACTCGGTTTGAGAATTTTGCTTCCATGTATACTATATTCCGTGTAATCTTAAAAAAATCTGATTAATTGTAATTGGTTGAGAATAACAGGGTAAACCTAATTTTAAACAAGCCTGGTAAAGTAAATGTTCAGTTCGTCGGCCTTTTTATTGTAGGTACAAATGAGATGCAGGCCCCTGTGTAAACAACAAGTCAATTATACTAAGCTCTGGTGCAAATTGTTTGCCAAATACTTGCGTATATGGTTTTACGTGCAAAATGTCAGGATAGATTTTTGGGTGAATCCTATTTCTCAGGTCCAGTACATCAGCGGCACCCGTAGGCTGGTAAGCCTCCGTAAAACTTAGTGGTTTGTTCAGTTTTAGTAATTTAAGATAAAGCCGCAACAAATCCACGTTGAGCTGAAACAAATATTTTGGCCGCCGCTCATACACCGCTCTCAGGTAGTCGCTGTAGAATTCAAAGTAGGGCGCGCGGCCATATGCCGTTTGGATGGTGCGCCAGTGCACCTTGTGCCATTTCTGGGTGTAGTCAATCTCGATCTCTGTGATCAGCGTCTTGTCTTTGCTGCTGCCCCGAAGCACCGGGACGCTCAAGGGTTGCACACCCTGTGCCGTCAGCACATGGCAGCGGTTGCGGTAACTTTGTTTTATATAATTTTCATGCCGCTCCACCAGCAGGCTGTCGGCACGAACGGCTTGCCAGAAATACGATACAGGCGGGTTATACAGGGTTTCGGTAAGCAGGATCAAATCTTGGAATTACGAGTTATGAGTCACGAATTACGAATGGAAATATGGGGAAAGCAAACTGAGAATTGAAGGTGGGCGGCAGCCGTGCCACTAAATAAGCACGAAAAATGGAATTTCATATATGCGGGCGCAGGTTGTACCTTTGGGGCAGCCGACTAACCAATGAAAGACGATAGAAAGATACCGCCGCTGTACTACCCGCTCTGGCTCTTGCTGAAAGCCCTCTCGTTGCTGCCGCTGTCTGTGCTCTATATACTGGCGGATTTCTTGTACTTCGTGGCATACTACCTGGTGGGCTACCGGAAGAAAGTGGTGCTGCAAAACCTGCGCAACTCCTTTCCGGAAAAAAGCGAGCCGGAGATACAACAAATCGCAAAGGACTTTTACAGGCAACTGGCGGATATCATCGTGGAGACGATCAGGCTCTCCTCGATGCGCCCGGAGGAGATGAGGCGCCGCATTACCTTTACAAACCAGTACCTGCTGGACGACCTGGTAAAGCAGGGCACCCCTGTCATCACCATGGGGTCGCATGCGGCCAACTGGGAGTGGGTGCTCCCGGCGGGCGCAGTGCAGTTCAATTTCCCGACCAATGGCATCTACAAGTCGTTGCACAACCCCTTCTTCGAAGTATATATGCTGCAGGTGCGCGGGCAGCTGGGTGCGCGGCTTATTGAGATGAAAGACACCAGCCGCGACTTCGTCCGGAACAGGAAAGTGCCGCGCGTGGTGGCCATGCTCTCAGACCAGACCCCCATGAGAAGCGAGATTGAGTACTGGACTACCTTCCTGCACCAGGACACCCCTTTTTATGTGGGCGCTGAGAAGCTCTCCAACATGTTTAAGTACCCGGTGCTTTATCTGGACGTCATACGCACCAGCCGCGGGCACTACACGCTTACCTTCGAGGTGCTCACGGACGGAACGAAGCCCGCCCCGGCCGGCGACGAGGAGTTTCCTGTTACAGCATTGTTTGCCAGAAAGCTGGAAGCGACCATCCGCCGAAGCCCCGCCGATTACCTCTGGACCCACAAGCGCTGGAAACATAAGCGGCCGTAGACGCGAGTTAGAAAGTGTGGGAGTTAAAAAGTTAGAGAGTTGAAGAGTTAGAAAGTTGAGAGTTATCGAAGTGTTGGAGGATGTACGCATGCAGCCACCAAACCATTGGCAGTAGCTATAGCTATATATAGATCATTTTCTAATTCCTAAACTCCTAAACTTTCTAACTCTTTAACTTACAGATACTGCTCTATATCGCCTGCCCCTTCGCGCAGCACCTCAAAGTTATTGGTAACATCCACCACGGTAGAGGCAATGTTGTTGCCCGGGCCGCCGTCTATCACGGCATCCACCAGGTTCTTGAACTTCTCGTAGATCAGCTCCGGGTCTGTGCTGTACTCCAGTACTTCGTCGTCGTCGCGGATGGAGGTGGAGAGAATGGGGTTGCCCAGTTCCTTCACCAGTTGCAGCGCGATGTTGTTGTCCGGCACCCGGATACCCACTGTTTTTTTGTTTCCCGCATATTTCGGGACGCGGCTGCTGGCAAGCAACACAAACGTAAACGGGCCGGGCAGCGCCTTTTTCATCACTTTGTAGGTGGGAGTATCAATCCTGGCGTAATCTGATATATGGGTGAGGTCGGAGCATATAAAGGACAGGTTCACCTTGTCAGGTTTTACGCCCTTTATCTGGCACACGCGCTCCACGGCACGGGCATTGTGGATGTCGCAGCCAATGCCGTAGATGGTGTCGGTGGGGTAGATGATGACGCCGCCGTTGCGCAGTATCTCCACCGCTTCTAAAATCTTTCGCTGCTGTGGAGTTTCGGGATGGATCTTCAGGAGGGATGCGTTACTCATAGTTATATATATATGGTCGGTTTTTCCGGCGGTTGTACAAGTAAGTCATACTTGTTTAGAAGGGCGAGCGTTGCAGGTTTTGCCGCCGCTCCTGCTGGCTGTCGGGCAGCCTTCACGAATTCAGTAGGCCGACATGGTACAGATAAACAAGATTAGTATTAATTTTGAACCCTGAAAATCAACAGATGCGGAACCTAATAACTTGTTCCTGGTCTTTTATCATCATATGGCAAACGAAGTGAATACCCCCAGACCGAGAAGAAAGAAAAAGGAGAAGAGCATGCTGGTGCCTGGCCTGGCTGTGCTTTTCCTGTTCCTTTTTGTGAGCTTCTCTTACTACGCGTACCAGATCGTGTACACGGCAAACGTGGACACCAAGGAGCAGGACACGTTCGTGCTGATCCCGACCGGGGCCACGTACGAGGAGGCGATGGACTCGGTGGAGGCCACCGGCGTGGTGATCGACCGGTTGTCGCTGCGCTTTATGTCAAAGCTGATGGACTATGACGAGCTGGTAAAGCCGGGCCGCTACCAGATTCAGCATGGCTGGAACAACCGGCAACTGATCGGGGCCCTGCGCCTCGGCAAGCAAACGCCTGTCAACTTGACCTTCAACAACATCCGGCTGCGCAGCCAGCTCGCCGAGAAACTGGCCGCGAACGTGGAGGCGAGCGAGGAGGAGCTGGACAGCCTGCTGAACGATGAGGCGTACCTCAGTTCCCTCGGCTTCGACACCACTAACATTGTGAGCCTGTTTATCCCGAACACCTACGAAGTGTACTGGACCACCTCCGCCCCCGAGCTGCTGGAGCGCATGAAAACGGAGTACGACAGGTTCTGGACCGCGGAGCGCAAGGCCAAAGCCGAGAAGCTGGGACTGTCGCAGCAGCAGGTGTCCACGCTGGCCTCCATCGTGCAGGCCGAGACGATCAAAAACGATGAGAAGCCGCGCGTGGCAGGCGTGTACCTGAACCGGCTGGAGAAGGGCATGCTGTTGCAGGCCGACCCGACGGTAGTATTCGGGGTGGGAGACTTCACCATCCGACGCGTGCTGAACACGCACCTGCGCCACGACTCGCCCTACAACACCTACATGTACAAAGGCCTGCCGCCGGGGCCGATTAACGTGCCCAACATCTCCAGCATCGATGCCGTGCTGAACCCCGAGCAGCACCAGTATATATACTTCTGCGCCAAAGAGGATTTTTCCGGCTACCACAGTTTTGCCGTCACGCAGTCGGAGCACCTGGCAAACGCCCGCCGATACCAGCGCGCCCTCAGCGCCCGCAACATCATGAAGTAAGTTTGACTGTTGATTGCCGGTTGCTGATTCACCTGAATGAGTGCATATATAGGGAAGGGCAGATTGAAGATGAAGCCATATTGTATTTTCCCACAACCATTCAACCATCAGCAATCAACAACCAACAATCGACCACCAGCAATCATCAACCAGCAACCAACAACCAATAAAGTGTTCGAATCAGAAGTGAAGCTGCGCGTGCGGTACGCCGAAACCGACCAGATGGGCTACGTGTATTATGGCAATTATGCGGCTTATTATGAGGTGGCGCGTACAGAGGTGTTCCGGCGGCTGGGCATTCATTACAAGGAGATGGAGGCTACGGGCACCATGATGCCGGTGCTGGAGTTAAAATGCAAGTATATACGCGCCGCCAAGTACGACGACATGCTGACCGTTAAACTGCTGCTGAAGAAAAAACCATCCGGTTCGCGTATACTATTTGAGTATGAGGTGTACAACGAAGAGGGCACCCTGCTGAATGTGGGTGAAACCACCATGGTGTTTGTGGATATGAAGACGGGCCGGCCAACTGCCGTTCCGGAGCTTATCCACCAGAAAATGGATTCTTACTTTAGGGAATGAGGCTAAACCACCAATATCTGAAGCGCCGCAGATCGTACCGCAAGTTCATCGTTTTCCTGAAGCGGTGGCGGTTCAACGACGGCCGGTCATCGGTATATGACGTGGCCGATGTGCTGCTGGGGGAACTCCGCCTCGACTCCATCACGAAGCGTGCCTCCTATATGGCGTTCAACTTTACGCTGGCTATATTTCCGAGCATCATTTTCCTTTTCACGCTCATCCCCTATATACCCAGTGTGCTGTCACTCGACCTGAGCGAGAGCATCCTCAACTATATCGCCGATTTTATGCCGGAGGAGATGTACGCCGTGGCCTACACCACCATCGAGGACATTGTGAACAAGCCGCGCGGGGGGCTGCTTTCCTTTGGTTTCCTGTTTGCGCTGGTGCTCTCCACCAATGGCATTATGTCGCTGATGGATGCCTTCGATAAAAAGTACCATACTTTTTACCGGCGCAGGTATATGAAGAAGCGCCTGATCGCCACCGTGCTGACGGTGGTGCTGGCGCTCATACTTTTCCTGGCGGTGGGCATTATATTCTTCGGGCAGTGGATCCTGGACGTGCTGGTTTTCTATGAGGTGGTGACGGAGACCTATACGTACTCTCTTCTCGTGATCCTGAAATATATCTCCGTGATACTGCTGTTTCTGCTGGCCACCTCCATGATCTATTACTTTGTGCCGGCCATTGAGGACAAATGGCCCTTCTTCTCGGCCGGGGCGGTAGTGGCGACAGTGCTCATTTTCCTGGTGTCGATGGTCTTCTCATTTTACATCAGCGCGTTTGACAGCTACAACAAGTTTTACGGCTCCATCGGTGCTCTGATCGGACTGATGATCTGGCTCGACTTTGTCTCCATGATCCTGATCCTGGGTTTCGAGATCAACGTGAGCATCGATTCCGTTACGAAGCGGCTGGTGCGCAATAAAACGCCCCGCGAAGTGCGCACGGCCAAAGCCTGAGAGATATAAACACCAGCCTGAACGTACTGTCAGGCTGCCTGCCATATATACCGTCTGCAAAGCGATGCGGCGGGGTTGTGGCAGCGGCTGGAAAAAAGAAGCTTCACTCTCAGATGCTTATAGAGGCGCGTCGCCAAACTGCTTAAAAATTTTGCCGTATAGCTTTGATAATTCGGCGCAAGCCCATACTTTTGTACACGAATTAAGAAAGAGAGTTGGCGGAGTGGTCGATCGCGGCGGTCTTGAAAACCGTTGACTGTAACAGGTCCGGGGGTTCGAATCCCTCACTCTCTGCCGGTAGCGATACCAAACCTAGGTAAAAGCCTGCAAACGATGAGTTTGCAGGCTTTTTGCTTTTGAAACAACACCAGAACTACATACACCGTTTGCTGCTCGCTGATGTGGGCGATGTAGCAGGGGGGCTGGTAGTCGCTCCGCAGCCTCCAGGTGTTGTCCAGTCCCTGCGTAGCCACGCGCACCTTGCCTCGTACAGTATCTTCTTTACCAGCCCTATTAGCGGTTAGTAATCATGAATGGCGCAGGGGTGTCTGGCGATTACCTCATATAAGACCTCTACCTTCTCAGTAAGCACCAACTGGTTGCGGCGCTGATCTGCTTCCTGCACCGCTTTGGCCACGGCACCCTGACCGACAGCTACAACGCTGAATTTCCGTCTGGTCAGTACTCTGTGATGATAGCGGCACGGCATGGGAAACAGGGTAAGTAAAGGTATAGACAGCTCGTCCACACATCGGCTTGGGTATTCCGTATATATGTGCATCCAATTGCAGCTGCCTGCCGTTATAGTGCCGGGATATGGGGAAAGTCTTTCGGTCTGGCGGGGCGGAGAACATGCAGCCATACGAACAATCACTTCTTTAAAACGATATTTATGAAATGGCAGGGCAGAAGAAAAAGCGGCAATATAGAAGACCGCAGGGGGCAGTCAGCAGGCGGCTTCGGGGGTGGTGGCAGGGGCATCAGCCCGATGCTCCTTGTCCCTTTGTTCCGGCTCCTTTTCTCGAAAATGGGGCTGGTTATTGTGGCGGTGCTCGTGGCGCTGATGTTCCTGACAGGAACCAACCCCATCGCGCTCCTGCAGCAGTTCTTGGGCGGGGAACCGCAGTATGCACAGTCAACCGACTACCAGCCAACGCCGGAGGAGCAGGCGCTGGCCGATCAGACGGCCGTGGTGCTGGCAGACACCGAGGATGTGTGGAACAAGATAATAGATGGATACAGAGAACCCACCCTGGTGCTGTTCTCGGGGCAGGTAAACTCAGCCTGTGGGCTTGCTTCTTCAGCCTCAGGCCCTTTTTACTGCCCCGGCGATGAGAAACTGTACATCGACCTGAGTTTTTTCGGCGAGATGGAACGCAAGTTGGGTGCTGCGGGGGACTTTGCGCAGGCCTATGTGGTTGGCCACGAGGTGGGGCACCATGTGCAAAAGCTCACGGGGACCATGGAGCAGGTAAACGCCATGCGGGGCCAACTATCCGAAGTGGAATTCAACCAACTCATGGTGAGGGTAGAACTGCAGGCTGATTTTTATGCCGGTTTGTGGGCGCATCATACCCAAAGAGCAACAGGGTTTTTGGAGCCCGGCGACCTGGAAGAAGCCCTGAATGCAGCAAGTGCCATCGGCGACGACCGTCTTCAAAGGCAATCCACAGGAAACGTGGTGCCGGACTCCTTCACCCACGGCACCTCTGCCCAAAGAGTCCGCTGGTTTAGGAAAGGCTTCGAGACAGGGGATGTGTCACAGGGCGACACCTTCAATGCTACACAACTATAGGTCAACTACTTAAAGGCTATATACCAGCAGCAAAACAAAAGCCTCTCCATTGTTGAGGAGGCTTTTGTTTTGCTGCTGTTTGTTATCGAAATTTTTCCAATTGGCAGGGCGCCCGATACCCTGAACTGTAGCACCCTTCACTATCATACTTTTGCTGTTCGCTATTAAAGATTGCATATAACCACTAAAATGTATAACTTATATTTATGCTGAAATTAGCAGTAGCATACTATGTTTGGCTGCTTCGAAATAAGACTTTCAGCGACAGGAACGACATAACAAAAGAGGAGACTAAAGGCGGTTTATGTAAGCTCCTTTGCAGTATCGGAAATTTTCGGCTCATGCATGGCTGCAGGCAAGCTAACCCCAAAAAGGACAGGAGTATTTGAGAGAGTTTATTGGCTGATTGACGAACTTGGTGAATGCATCACCATTCTGCTGGTTTCAGTTTATACTTACCTGTGACCTGGAAAAAGCTGAGTGGCACCTTGTGGAGTCTGAAAGGTAGTTAATAGCCACTGAAAGGAGGTAGGGATGATAATTGGCAACAAGAGAATTCAGGAATTGCGGGAGAGCCTGCGTGGGCGGCTCTTCCTTCCCGGCGAAGAGGATTACGATGGCGCTCGCCAGGTCTTCAATGGAATGATCAATAAAAAACCCGCTTTGATCGTGCGCTGCGCGGGCGTCGCGGACGTGATCACGGCCGTCCGTTTCGCCCGTGAAACAGACATGCGGGTGGCCGTACGCGGTGGTGGCCATAATGTGGCGGGCAATGCCGTATGCGACGATGGTCTGGTGATTGATTTATCGGAGATGAAGAGCGTTCGCGTCGATCCGGAGAATCGGACGGCGCGCGGCGGGGGCGGAGCGACATGGGGTGACTTCGACCATGAAACCCAGGCCTTTGGCCTGGCCACCACCGGCGGCATTGTCCCTACTACCGGAATCGCGGGGCTCACACTTGGAGGCGGATTCGGCTTTCTCAACCGCAAGTATGGGTTGTCCTGCGACAACCTGCTCTCTGCCGATGTGGTGACGGCGGATGGACGGTTCTTAAAGGCCAGCGCCGACGAGAACGAAGACCTCTTCTGGGGTATCCGCGGCGGAGGTGGGAACTTTGGTGTGGTCACTTCTTTGGAATACCGGGTTCACCCTGTGGGGCCCGTGCTTGGCGGCGAGATCGTTTATCCGCTGGACCAAGCGAAAGAGGTGCTACGCTTTTACCGTGACTGGTCTACCACAGCTCCCGACGAGGTCAGGGCGGATGCAACGTTGCTGTCAGGACCCCATGGACCAGCACTGGCGATCATGGTTTGCTATTGCGGTGCAATCGGAGAGGGTGAGCGCGTGTTACAGCCCCTGCGGTCGTTCGGATCGCCTATGGTCGATACCGTCGCCCCAGTCCCGTACGCGACGGTCCAGAACCTGCTCACGGAGGTGTTCCGTCCCGGCTTGCTGCATTACTGGAAGGCTGGTTTATTCCACTCGTTCAGCGATGAGGCGATCGAAACGATTGTGGACTTCTTTGCAGGCGCTGTTCCCGCACCTTTCGCCGCGGTCGCAATCGAGCACCTGGGTGGGGCAGTGAGCCGTGTGGGGCCACAGGATACAGCCTTCAGCCACAGGGGCGCCCAGCACAGCGTCCTTGTTCTACGGATGTGGCAGGATCCGGTGGAAACTGAAGAGAATATTGATTGGGGACGGAGGTGTTACCGCGCCGCAGCGCCCTTTCTGGAAGAGGGGGTGTATGTCAACTATTTGGGCGATGAGGGCGAGGCGAGGGCCAGGGCCGCCTACGGTATCAACTACGAACGGCTTGTAAAGCTTAAGAACAAGTATGACCCCACCAACTTCTTCCGCCTCAACCAGAATATCAAACCAGCACCAGAATCCCCAACACCTGCTTTTCAAACCCAAAGCTGAAAATTTTAAGAGTTGTCTTTCTCGGGATAGGTTTACAGTTTTTGATGCTAAATCCTTCCACGGGTTTACACCATACACATCATTTGCCCCTCATTTGCCGAGGTTGAGATGGGAGAGAGGCAGCCGCAACGCCACATTGCCTTAATCCTTTTGCTTTCTTATTGATCGATACGTATTAAATTATTTAAGGAAGAGGCAGGTTTTCTGCAAATCGTTGCGTTGCCGGACGCCTTGGCTTTGTCTGAGGATTCTCCGGATTTCTGATATATAAGAAAAGCCTCTTGCTAAACGTAAGAAGTGCTTTACCGCCACCTCTCTCTACAGGCTTGAATCAAGCGTAGTTACACTATTGCTCAAAATGTGGAAAGGGAACAGCTGTCAATCTGCTGCTTGGGCTTGGGCTTGCTTAGGACTTGCTGGCTAAGGTTCAGTGAGAGAGAGCGGATCAGAAGCTGGCTTAAACATATCCATAGCTCATGCGGATTGACTCCTTTCAAAAATTTTGAACAGGATATTTACAAGTTTAACTGTAACACAAGCTTATTTAACGAGTAATTATAATTCACTGACTATCAATAATATTGCAATGAATTAGCGTCTCTTTTGGTCATGTTATCTGTGCTAGTAAAAGTGGGTGTGTGCTGCGAAGACCATTTGCAACAGGAAGAAGGGGGCAGCGGAAAGGCCCTGTAAGCCCAGCAGGATTATCAGGAAAGGCTGCCGATCAAGATGAAACGAGCGCTCTGAACTCTTAACCTTTACATAAAGTGGCCTTAACCCGGGTTTAACGTAGCGGCGGTAGCTTTGCAGCAAACTAATAACGCAAGGCGATGAGTCTAATATTTACTAAAGCTACAGGTCAACACATTGCAGCCTTCATGCTGCTGCTGCTATGCTGCTGCAGTGCTATTGCACAGGCGCAGACAGTCCGGGGGGTGGTATCAGACAGCGAAGGCGCGCCGCTGCCGGGTGTTACGGTGCTGTTGAAAGGGAGTTCCACCGGCACCTCTACTGACGTCGACGGCTCCTTCAGCCTTACAGCGCCCCAGGCACTTACAGCACAGGATGTGCTCATATTCAGGTTTGTTGGTTTCAAGGTGGCTGAAGTGCCATATAAGGGAGACCCTACCATCAACGTGCAGTTGCAGCAAGATGACAGGATGCTGCAGGAGGTAGTGGTGACGGCCCTAGGGATTGAGCGGGAGCAGAAAGCGCTGGGGTACGCCACCCAGACGGTTAGCGGCGAGAGCCTGACCGGGGCCCGCTCCAACAACTTCGTGCAGGCACTCTCGGGCAAGGTCGCCGGCCTGAACCTCATCTCGCCCGGCTCCGGCCCGATCAACTCCACTAGAGTCTCCCTGCGCGGCGACAATTCCCTCAACCCCAGTGGCAACAACGCCCTGATTGTGCTGGACGGCGTGCCGATGAGCAGTGAGATGACAGGCTCAGGGGCAGGCGCCGCCTACGGGGCCGGGTCAGGGAATGACATACCGGTAGACTTCGGGAACGGCATCGCAGACATCAACCCCGACGACATTGAAAGCATCACCGTCTTGAAAGGCCCCAGTGCCGCCGCCCTCTACGGCAGCCGGGCAGCCAACGGCGCCTTGATCATCACCACCAAAACAGGGGCAGGCCAGCACAAGGGTGTCGGCGTGACGGTGAACTCCAGCGTCAGCTTCAGCGATGTGCTGAAATGGCCTGCGTTCCAACATGAGTATGGCCAGGGGACAGGCAAATACTTCAATGCGGCAGGTGAGCCCTACTACTCGTACGGCGCGTCTGAAGACGGGGGCAATACCGGCAGCACCAGCAGTGCGTACGGCCCCAGGTTCGACGGGCAGGAATACTATCAGTATGACCCGACACTGGAAGGGCAGTCGGCGCAGCGTCAGCCCTGGAGGCCGTATAAGGACAACGTCAAAGGCTTCTTCAGGAACGGCTCCACCGTCACCAACAGCGTGGCCGTGGCGGGCGGAGACGAAAAAGGATCGGCCCGCGCGTCCATCACGCATGCTAAAAACGAGTGGATCATGCCCAATACCGGCTTTGAGCGGATGACGGCAGCGCTGAGCCTGAATTACAAAGCCTCGGACAAGCTAAGGCTTAACTCGAAGGTAAACTTCACGCACAAGAAAAGTGACAACCTCCCAGGAACCGGGTACAGCAACCAGTCGATCTCTTATTTCATGATCTTCCAGAACCCGAACGTGGACCTGGCATGGTACGAGCCCAGGTGGAAGGCAGGGCAAGAGCAACTAGAACAGATTCACCCCTTCAGCTCCTATATCGACAACCCCTACGTGATCGCCTATGAAATGACAAACGCGCTGAACAGCTACTCCACCGTCGGCAACATCTCGGCCACCTACGGGTTCTCGCCAAAGCTTGACCTGATGGTGCGCTCCGGTATGGATATGGGCAACGAAGACCGGGAGCAGCGCAGGCCTTTCAGCACGGCCAACTTCCAGTACGGCTACTACAAAGAGCAGGGTATTTTTGACTACGAGGTGAACACAGACGCCCTGCTGACTTACCGTGACAAAATCGGGAGCAAGATAGACGTACGAGCCTCTGTGGGCGGAAACACCATGAGCAGAAAGTACCGGGGGACGAACGGCGTGGTGGACGGGCTGGTGATACCGGGGGTATATAAGCTCTCGAACGGCATCAGCAGCCCATTGATGACCACCCTGCACCGCAACAAGAAGGTGAACAGCCTGTATGCGCTGGCATCCTTTTCCTACCAGGACAAGATCTTCATTGACCTGACTGGGCGCAACGACTGGTCAAGCACGCTGCCTGTGCAGAACAACGCCTTCTTTTACCCCTCCGTCAGCTCGAGCTTCATCCTGAGCGACCTGCTTGCCCTGCCGCGGCAGATCTCCTTTGCCAAGCTAAGGCTGTCGGCGGCGCAGGTGGGGAACGACACCGACCCATACAAGACCCGCAAGTACTACGGGCAAAGCGATTTTGCCGGTTCCGGCTCCGTGCCCACCACCTTGCACAACGCCGATTTCAAGCCGGAAATCACCACCAGCTACGAGGCGGGGCTGGAGTATATCCTCTTCGACGGCCGCATCGGCATGGACCTGACCCTGTACAGAAGCTTTACAAAAAATCAGATTCTGGACGTCCCTGTTGATCCCACCACAGGCTACAGCAGAGCGGTCCTGAACGCGGGAGAGGTGCGTAACCAGGGCATAGAGCTGGTGCTGAACACCCAGCCAATCGACAACGCCAACTTTAAATGGAACTCGACCGTCACCTGGTCTAAGAATGACAACGAGGTGCTGGAGCTTGCAGACGGGATGGAGGACCGGCAGATCATCGGCTCGGGCGGCCAAGCGACGATCATAGCGAAGGTGGGCGGCACCACCGGCGACATATACGGCTATGGCTTTGTGAGGAGCCCTGACGGGCAGATAGTGTATGACGAATCAGGCTTGCCTGCCTACCCGGATGAGACGCAGTACATCGGCAACGCCTACGCTGACTGGAAGGGCGGCTTCCTGAACGAGTTTTCCTATAAGAATATTCGGTTCAGTTTCCTGCTCGACGGCCAGTACGGCGGCATCGTCTATTCGCAGACGCACCATAAAATGTCGGAGCAGGGGAAACTGGAGCACACCCTCATGGGCCGCGAGGAAGGCTACATCGTGGGGGACGGCGTGGTGGACAATGGCGACGGCACGTACTCCCCGAACATGAAGCCGGTGAACCCGGCAGACTACTATACAAGGTACTACCGCCGCGCCAACGTGGAGTCCAACTCGTTCGGTGCCTCCTTCCTGAAACTAAGGGAGATGCGGCTGGCGTTCAGCCTGCCCAAAGCGCTGCTTTCCAGAACCAGGGCCTTGAACGGCGCGAGCATCGCCCTGTTCGGTCGTGACCTGGCCATGTTCACCGACTTCCCGATGTTTGATCCGGAGACCGCGGCCCTGAACGGGTCCACCATTCTGCCGGGCGTGGAGATAGGACAGATGCCCTCCACCAGAACATACGGGATGAATGTCACCTTGGAATTCTAATCGAAAAATATCCGCAGGCACCAATTATAAAGTTCCGGAACCGCCAGGAGCATGTTATCACCTGCTTTCTGGCGGTTCTTCCAAAGATTCAGAGATCATGATAAAGAGAAAGAAGGTTCTTGTTTTATTTGCGGCACTGAGTTTCACCGGCGTTTCGTGCACCGACGATTTCGAAGAGGTCAACCTTGACCCGAACAGGATTGAGAGGATCAGCCCCGGCACCCTATTGAATCCCATCCTCTACGAGATGGCCAGCTTCAACACGTCCCGGAGCAATGCCTTCACGTTCGAGATCATGCAGGTGGCGCTTCCTTTCCCGAGCGCATCAGGGGGGGAGCACCGCTACGATATTGGCGAAAACGCCGGCAGTTCCACCTGGAACACCTATTACCGCTGGCTCACCAACATCAAGGAGATGCAGGCGGCGGCAGTGGAGGCGCAGGCCCCCAATTATGAGGCAGTGGCCCTGACGCTCAACGCCTGGGTGTATTCCCTGCTCACCGACTCTTTCGGGGACGTGCCGATGGAGGAGGCAGCACGAGGGGATGAGGGCATACTCTACCCGGCTTTCAACACGCAGCAGGAGATCTACACCAGCATACTCAGCGACCTGGAGCGGGCGAACATCCTGTTTGACCCGGAGCAGGAGATGATCTATGGCAACGACATTCTTTATGGCAATGATGTAGGCAAATGGCGGCGCTTTTGTAACTCGCTGCGCCTGAGGCTGCTGCTAAGGGTGTCGAAAAGGCCGGAGATGGATTCTTACTCTAAAATGGCCGGGATCCTCGATAATCCAACCGACAACCCGGCGTTTACAGGTAACGAGGAGGCCGCTATTCTGGAAATATCGGGAGTGGCGCCGCTTTTATCGCCTTGGGGCCGTGCCGTGGACTTCAGAACGGGCCGCGCCGCCTCCGCGTTCTTTATCGACAACCTGAACGCGTTGAACGACCCGCGGCGGGAGAGGTTTTTTGGGCAGGCAGCCCTGAAAGACGGCAAGACGCAGATAGGCTACAAGGGGATCCCGAGCGGCTACGCCGGCAATGACTCCCAGTTCGACTTTGTCCCCTCTAACCTGAACATCGCCCTGGTGACGGCTCCCATGATCGCTGTGATCATGACCTACGCGGAGGTGGAGTTCATTAAGGCGGAGCTAGCCCGGCAGGGGACAATTAGCGGTGATGCGCAAGTGCACTACCAAAATGGGGTGAAGGCGGCCATTGAACAATGGGGAGCCGAGGTGCCTGCCGGGTATTTCGAGAACCCTGCCGCTGCTTATAACGGCACGCTGGAGCGGATTATGCTGCAGAAGTACCTGGCTCTGTATTTTAACGACTACCAGCAGTGGTTCGAGTACCGTCGCACGGGCCTGCCCGCTCTTCCCAAGACAGAGTCTATGGTGAACAACCAGCGGGTGCCCGTCCGCTTCCGGTATCCTACGGCGGTGCAACTCAGCAACAGCGCCAACTACAGCAAGGCCGTGGAGCATATGGGAGGCGACGACATCAACACCAAAGTCTGGTGGGAGAAGTAGAGGCAATATTGCCGAATCTGTTTTAAAGCCCAGGGTGGAACCTCTCAAAGCGTCCCCTGGCAACTTGTAAGCGTATCAACATAAAGCCCATTGGAATTGCAGGGCTGTCCGCAATTCTGCTTTCAGTCAACGTGTAAAATCTAAATGCAAGCAAAATGAAAAAACCACTGGTATTGCTGTCCGCCATGCTATTTTCCTTGGCGGTGCAGGCACAGACCACCGTCAGCGGTTACGTGTACGGGGACGCCAACAGTAACGGGAAAAAGGAGCGGCGCGAAAAGGGCGTCGCCGGCGTTGCCGTTACCAACGGCCGGGAGGTAGCCCTGACGGACAGGCAGGGAAAGTATGAACTGCCTGTCGGCCGGGAAAACATCATTTCCGTGATCAAGCCGAGGGGATACAAAGTTGCCTTGAACAAGGAGAACCTGCCGCAGTTCTACTACATCCACAAGCCACAAGGTTCCCCTGATCTTGAATTTAAAGGAGTGACGGCTACTGGCAAGCTTCCTAAATCAGTGGATTTTGCGGTGGTGCCTTACGAGGAGAAGGAAGAGTTCACGGCGCTCCTGTTCGGCGATCCCCAGCCCTATACAAAGGAAGAGGTGGATTACTTTGCCCGCGGCATTGTGTCTGAGGTGAAAGGGGTGCGGAACGTGCAGTTTGGCCTGAGCCTGGGGGACCTGGTGGGCAATGACCTGAGCCTGTTCAATCCTTATATCAAGGCCGTGAGGAATGTGGGGATCCCGTGGTACAACCTGTTGGGGAATCACGACATTAATTTTGATGCCCAGTCCGACTCCCTCTCCGACGAGACATACGAGGCGCATTTCGGGCCGGCTAACTACGCCTTCAACTACGGCAAGGTGCACTTCATCGTGCTCGACGACGTGCTCTACCCCGACCCGAGGGACGGCAAAAGCTACTGGGGGGGCTTCCGCGAGGATCAGCTCGACTTCGTTGAGAATGACCTGAAGTTTGTACCCAAAGACCATCTGGTGGTGCTGGCCTTCCACATCCCCTTGAGTGAATCCGAAGAGGGAGATGCCTTCCGAGACAAGGACAGGCAGCGGCTATTCGACCTGCTCGCAGACTTTCCGCACACCCTCTCCCTCTCGGCGCACACCCACCTGCAGAAGCAGGACTTCTTCTCCCGCGAGGCAGGTTGGAAGCAGGACAAACCGCACCACCACTACAACGCGGGCACCACCTCCGGCGACTGGTACTCGGGCAGGCTTGACAAAGACGGCATTCCGGAGTCTACCATGCGCGACGGCACCCCCAAAGGCTACGCCTTTCTTCGTTTCGACGGGAACCGGTACGTGATCGACTACAAGGCGGCCGGCCATCCAAAGGAATACCAACTGGAGCTGTTTGCCCCTAAGGTGGTGCCCCAGGGCAGGAGAACGTCGGCGGGCATTTATGCCAACTTCTTTATGGGAAGCGGGCAGGACACAGTGATGTACCGCATCGACGGCGGGGAATGGAAGGAGATGGCTTACCAGCAGGACTATGACCCTGCTTTTTTAAACAGGCTGCATGCGTGGGACTTTGCAGAAGCACTGGTACCTGGCAGAAGGCCGTCCAATGCCGCCCGGTCCACGCACCTGTGGCGGGGGAATATCCCGACTGATTTGGAGCTTGGGGAGCACACGATAGAGGTGAAAGCCACCGACATGTTCGGCAGGCAGTTCACGCAGAAAGGCAGTTATCGCTTAGAGGCGCCAAAAGCAGTTAAGGAGGGGATATAGCGTCTCATAAGGCGACTACTGGCGCGATGCCAGGCTTAGCACTTGCAGAAATAAGCTTCTGTGGGTCCTAAGCCTGATTAATTTATAACCGCCGTGAAGCGCTTCACGGCAGCGGGGCTGGAGGTCAAGGCAAGACGGGCACGGACGAGAAAGGCTGGCACCTAAACAGGTCGCTCTTTTGGGGACTGTAGGATTCGCCGGGGATCTACGGCCTGCTTCTAAGAAGACAGCAGATAATCTCAGAAATCTGATACGCAACCTTCAAAACAGCTTTATGAGCTGCTAAAAAGAAGGCACCTACAAGTGCTATAGGTAACAAGAGCAGCGCTCTGTAGCCAAACGGCTGCAGGGTGCTGCTTGCCGCCTCAAAGGAGACATTCCTGAACTTCTGGGAAAACACGGCCCAGGGCCGGCAGGTGCCTGTCGGAGAACTCCTCGTAGCACCATTGCTCCAACAGCAGGAGGTCTTCCTGCTCGAGGACTCTTAGGCCTTTCTTCAGTTCTTTCTCAAAGAGCATCTTATCGAAGCTCACCTTCGCGAGGATCTGCTTGGTGTATTCCAGCATTTTTCTTTTGTGGGATGATGTATAGCAAAGCTACCGCCGGCATGTTACCGCATCAGGAAGAAAGCGTTACGATATCATCAAGTAAAGCCTGCGGCTGGCGAGGAGGCTGTGTGGGTGGGGAATCCGTTGCCCGGACCATACGGTATCTCGTATACGGGAGAAGAGAGGAATTCCTCCCCGAGGCAAGCCCGCTCTCTTCACAAAAGAATTATGGAATACACGGAGATACTGATTATCGTGCTGATGGCGGCGCTGGCAGGCATTTTCTACCTCATATACAGACTGTACATTAAGCCCAGAAGGCGGCATCATGAACTTCCCAAGGGAACAAGACGGAAACTGGGGCTGTAAAATACGCTTAAGCCCAGCAGGCCATGTTCGCTTAAGCCATTCGGGTTCTTCACCCTTAGCGGGTAATAAAGCGGTGGTTTGAACAGTTCAATAATGCCTGTAAAATTAAGACCAGACCCACTTACGTCCTCTTTGCTATCTCGAATCTTCCTCTCAGCCACTGCACCCTGAAATTTAAGTCATAAGTAGCTAATTAAGCCTGAAACTCCTTTCCCTGTATCCGTACATACAGAGCAATGTTTGGCGTAAATGACATCCCAAAGTTCTTCCTGGCCTTTTTCCTGGTGCTCCCGGTTATCTCTTTGCTGCACGAGGCGGGGCATGTTTTTTTTGCCTGGTTGATGGGAGGCAAAAACATCAAAGTGACCATCGGCTCCGGTGCCGTGCTCTTCCGGATGGGGATACTGGAAGTGCGCAAATACTATTTTTGGTACGGCCTCTGCACCTTCGACAACCTGAGGCGCAACCATCGCCTTGCTAATATCCTTATCTTCTCCGGAGGAGCGTTCTTCAACGCCATGGCAGCGGTAGCAGTGGTTTACCTTATTGAGAACAACAAGCTGGAGCCAAGCATGCTCACCTACCAGTTCACCTATTTCTCCCTGTACTACATCTTTTTCGCGCTGCTGCCCATGCCCTACCCGGACGGCAACTACAGCGACGGGAAAGTCATACTTGATTTAGCCCGCAATAAAGCGCAGGCAGCGGAGAAGATCTATCGCGTGCAGTGGAACCAGGAAGAAAAGCAATGGTGCGTGCTGGACCACAACAGAGCGCTTGTCGAGGCCTTTGCGGATGAGGCGCAAGCGCTCGCAAAAGCACACGAAGTGGCGCAGCGCAACCGCCCCAGCCGCCTGCTGAGCAGCAAGGGGGGCAAAGAGACAGAGGTGAGAAATTACCCGAGGGTGCCGCTGTAACGCGCGCACCACCGTCAGGTGGAGCAGAAAATCTATCTGCCCGGTGTCCCGTACCAAATAGGGAACCAAGCCTGAGCCCATGATTGCAGCTATAGTTAGTTTCCTAGTGATGCTGAACCCGTTTGCCCTTTTCCTGTACCTGAAGCCTATCATGAAGGATCTTTCGGATGCTGACTTCAGGTCGGTGTTTTTAAAGGCGAGCACCATCTCATTTTGTATTTACATGGTTTTCCTGCTGTTCGGCGACCTGGTCTTTCAGAAAGTGTTCCGCATTAATTTCGAATCATTTCGGATATTCGGAGGCATAGTGCTCTTTTCTTTTTCCTACATGTTTATTGTGCAAGGGAAAAAAGCGTTCATCCAGATTAAGGGAGATCTCCACGATCTTGCCTCCGAGATCGCCCTGCCTTTTATGGTCGGGGCGGGTACTATCTCACTCACGGTCCTGATGTCAGAGCAGCTGCAGTTGTGGCAGGGGGCAGTGGCGCTCGCCCTGATCATGCTTCTCAACTACCTGACCATTATGGGCCTGAAGCAGGTGCGCCGTGCCATGCGGTCCCAAAAGTTTCAGACGGCTTTCGATAAGATAATGGAGCTTCTCCTGCGCATCAACGGCTTTTTCCTGGGTGCTATTGGCGTCGACATGGTCGTAACCGGTGTCAGTAACCTGATGCTGGCAGCAGGGCAAACCCAGCAGTAACGTTTACCTTATCACTTCCTCTGAGTAAACCAGCCACAGCGGAATGTGCATGTCCATGTTATAGATCTCTTTCGGCACGCCCCCAAAGCTCAGGGAAGGCAGGGGGTTGTTCCCCTTCAGTCCGAGCACAAGCAGGTCATACTTCCCCTTGTCCAGGTGCAGGCGAATACGTTCTGCCGTGCTTTTGCCTGCGGCGCGCACCAGCGTATAAGGAACTCCGCTTATCTCAAGGTGTTTTTTCTGCAGCGCAGCAAATCGCCCTTTCACGATTTCTTCCGCTTTCCTGACCGCCTTCTCTTCAGAGATCAGCGGGAAGTATTGGGTGGGTAGCCTGTAAACATGCAGTATCTCCAGCTGAAGCCCCAACTGGTCAGATAGGTTTTTGCTTAGCCTGAGCGCGTGAACCGAGGTATCGGAGAAATCTATCGGTACCAGCACCTTTTCTATTTTAAAAGTGGCCGTCTCAGGGAAAACAAGCACGCTGCACGGCAATATGTGGAGCAGTTTTGTTCCGAGCGCCCCGGTGCTTTTAATGCTCGTTTTTTTGCCAAGCAGTGTCAGTTTTACCTTGTAGCGCTTTACCAAGTCAGCCAGTATAACTTCCGTGTTCGGCTCTTCGCTTACCAGCACTTCGTAATCTGCCGCGTTGCCGAACTGCTCAGACACGATATCGTGTATGTTGCCTTCCACCTCGCCGGCAAGGTCCACGTCGCCAAACCATTCCCTGAAGTCTTCGCTCAGTTCATATACTTTGATGTTGTGCACAAAGTATACCTTGCCCACCTGCAGGCGTCCGCAGATAGAGCGGGTAAAGGCGACCAGTTTCTCATCAATGTCGCTCAGGTCCAGGCAGACCATCATGGAGTCGATTGCTATCATAGTTTCTCTGTATTTGGTGGCAGGGAAATATCGGTTTTTGCCTGATGCGCTTTCGCATCCTGTTTCTGTGCCCGCTTGGCCAGCATTTCCGCCACCAGCTGCTGGTAGTCTTTCCGTTGCTGGGCACTTCCCAGTTTCGTCTCTTCTTCCAGTTCTTCGCTCAGTCCCTTAAAGAGGCTATAGCACATCAACAGCAGTATGATGGCAAAGGGAAGCCCCGTGATGATGACAGCCGTCTGTAACGCCTGCAGGCCGCCGCCCAACAGCAGCACAGCAGCAATAGCCCCGCCAGACACTGCCCAGAAGACCCGGGTGCCGACCGAAGGGTTTGGCCTGCCACCGGATGTAAGGCTTACCACCACCAGTGACCCCGAGTCTGAGGAGGTGACGAAAAACCCCGCGATGAGTACAATGCCTATCACGGACAGTGCGGTGGAGAAAGGGAGCTGCTCGAAAAAGACGAACAGCGCCGTGGACACGTCGGCCGCCACGGCCTCTGCAACCGCCGTGTTGCCGGCCAATACCTCGCGCAGCGCCGTGCTCCCGAACACCGTCATCCAAAGGAACGAGAGCAGGGAAGGGGCGATGAGTACGCCAAGCACGAATTCTTTTATGGTGCGGCCCTTGGAAACGCGCGCGATGAAGATGCCCACAAATGGTGCCCAGGAGATCCACCAGGCCCAGTAGAACACCGTCCAGGCACCCTGCCAGTTATTGTTGCTGTAGGCTTCGTTCCAGAAGGAGAGCTGCATGAAGCTACCGATGTAGTAGCCGGTGTTCTGCACGTAAGAGCCGAGGATAAAAACGGTAGGCCCCAGGAGCAGGACAGCCACCAAGACAATTAGCGCAATGCGGATGTTCCACTCACTGAGTATGCGAACGCCTTTGTCCACTCCTGTCACCACTGATACCGTAGCAATGCCTGTTATGATCGCTATCAGGATGATCTGGGTGGTGACGTCGTTGACGATGGCCGGGAAAACGTGGTGCAGCCCGGCCGCCACCTGCTTTACACCCAGCCCAAGCGAGGTGGCAAGGCCGAAGAGCGTTGCGATAACAGCCAGTATGTCAATAATATCGCCGATGATGCCATGGATGCGCTCCCCTAGGAAAGGGTAAAAGGCCGAGCGGACGGTTAAAGGCAACTGGCGGTTATAGGTAAAGAAAGCAAGGGCAAGCGCTACCAGCGCGTAGATGGCCCAGGCATGCAAGCCCCAGTGCAGGAAAGTGAAGTTCATGGCCTGCCGGGCCGCCGCCGGTGTGCCTGGTTCCCCGAGCGGGGGCGTCTGGAAATGGTTGATCGGCTCTGCCACGCTCCAGAACAGCAAGCCAATGCCCATACCCGCGCTGAAGAGCATGGCAAACCAGGAACCTGTGCTGAACTCCGGCTTGGCATTCTTGCCGCCCAGCCGGATACTACCGAACCTGCCAAAGGCCATGAACAGGCAATACACCACAAAAATGTTCACGCTCAGAATGAACAGCCACCCCATATTGGAGGTTACCGAAGCCTGTATGTCCGAGAAAAACACCTCTGCGTCTTTCCTGAAAACGAGCACCAGCGCGATACTGAGAACAAGTATCACGATTGATGGCCAGAACACCGGCCCGTTCACGTCTAAACCGAAAGATTTTTTTGTATCACTTCTTACTTTACTCATGCACCGTGTTTTTATTTTAGAAATAGTATCCCATGTTGATGTTAAAGCGCAGGTGCCAGTCCGTTTCTCCGGGAGTGCCCGCGGCAAGGGCGTCTGTCCATTCAGGGCCAAGCCAGGGGTGGTTGTAGCCAAATGCCGCGTCCGTGTAAATGTACATGGGGCCGGCTGTGAGCAAGGCGCCCAGCACGTTCATGTGCGCATTTTCAAACCCACCCGCGCGCTTGTTGTAGTAGCCGTAGTTGTCGTAGAAGGTGATGCCCTGCAGCAGGCGCGTGTCGAGGGGAAGGTGATAGGCTACACTGGCCGTGTATATTTCGCCCTTGGTGGCTACATTGTAGTTCGCACCGTAAGCCCCCATCTCTAAAAAATTCAAGTCTGCACCGGCGGAGTATTCCGGATTGAATCGGTAGAGCATGGCCTGTATCTTTAGATTCCAGGGGCTATGTTCCGCCTGGTGTTCATAATGCACGGCGGCGGCATAGCGGGTGCCATTGCGCTCCGTGTCCAGGTTATAGAGCAGGCCTCCCTGCACAGAGGCACCCAACTGGTGTGCAAGGCTGTCGCCCAGGCGCCGGACCAGTTTAAAGTCCAGTTGGTTGTTCTCTTTGTTACGCCCGGTCACGTCGTAGGAGTAGCGGTTGGGGCTGGCTTCCGCCGAGCTGAATACAAAATCCTCAGCGCTTTTATAGTAGGCGGCCTGCCATTGCCACCGGCCCGTGTCGTGTATATATTTCACCCCCATGTCATGGTCATCCTCAAAGCCTATATAATAGGTCATGTTGAAGAACCAGTTATTGGAGTTGTACTGCTGAATGCCGAAGGGCACCTGGTGGAGGCCAACCTGGATCTGTGATGTTTCGGAGAAGTCGTGCTGGAACCAGCCCTGCTTGAGGAAGCCCCCGCCGAAGGCCTGGGAGTAGTACCGGTACTCCGCATTTAGTTTGATGCCCTTATATGCTGATTCCACGTTAATACGGAACAAGTCAAACCCAAAGTCACCCCCGCGCTCCAGTTGGTCTTCCTTCCAGGTAGAGAGGTTGTAGTTGAACCGCAAGGCTCCCCCTATTCTCAAGGTGGGCTTCTCCTCGGCCTTCTCTTCGGGGTATTGCGCATAGCAGAATGTGCTGATAAAGCATGCAGTTATAAGTAAAAGTACTCTTTGCATAACAGAAGGATTTAGTAAAAACAAAACAAACCCTTCATTTTGTGGACGGGTTTAAACGGAAAACGTTTCTCGGAAGGTTTATTTATCTTACCTTGATCTAAACAGTAAACACATAATCAAACTATATATGACGAATAGAATTTTACTCTCTGCTTTCCTATCCCTCACTCTGCTAAGCGCTTTTAGCCCTGGCTATGCACAGCGGCCATCTACCTCCGTTCAAACTGAGACAAGAGTGGTGGAAGACGGCGGGACCGGCCCCTATAGCGCCATTATGCTCACCGAAAGCACATTACCCACGCATACCGTCTTCCGCCCGGAAGACCTGGGTGCTTTTGGTAAAAAGAACAAACTGCCCATTATTGCCTGGGGTAACGGTGCTTGTGCCAATTCTCCCTGGGAACATGTGAACTTTTTATCTGAGGTTTCTTCTCATGGTTTTTTAGTGGTCGCTATCGGCCCCATGCCACAGGAAGGAGAAAAGGGAAACGGGAAATCAACCTCTTCCCAGCTACTGGATGCCATCAACTGGGCCGTTGCTCAGAATAAAGACAAGAAAAGCCCTTATTACAATAAAATCGATGTAACCAAAGTAGCCGTGAGCGGCATGTCCTGCGGGGGCCTGCAAACGCTTGAGGTGGCCTCCGACCCACGTGTAAGCACCTTGGTGGTTTGCAACAGTGGCATTTTTATTACCCCCGGAAACGGCAGAAGTGGCATGCCGAACCTGACGAAAGAAAACCTTAAGGAAATCCATTCGCCAACCCTATATATGCTGGGAGGCGAAAAGGACATAGCCTACGCCAATGGCATGGATGATTACGAGCGAATAAACCATGTGCCGGTTTTCATGGCCAATATGGACGTGGGGCATGGCAAGACTTACAGCCAGCCGCATGGCGGCGAATTTGCAAAAGTGGCCACCGCCTGGTACAAATGGCAACTGAAAGGCGAGAAAGCGGCAGGCAAGCTATTTACAGGCGAACCTGCAGGTCTTTCAAAGAATCCCAATTGGAGCGTTGAGAAAAAGAACATGCCTTAACGGGAAAAACCTGGCTCTCCGAAACCCGATGATGTGAAGTATGCTTGGGCTCAGGTAATGGGCGCTCTCCATTGATTTCAGGGCGAGGCACTTGTTTAACTGTGCCTTCATATATCACCTCATTTATCTGCTGAGGGAAATAGTACTCAAGTCAGGACTTCATATGGCAGTTCCCTTCTGTCTGAGCGGACACTGCGCCGCCTGCCGGTGCAGATATGTTAAGTATGATTAATACAGCGTTACTGAAAAAAACTACAGCACCTGATGAGAAATAGGCGCTGCAGGGGTTTATAAGGGGAGCATGCGGCATGCTCCTCAGCCCGGTAAACAATGCAGAGCACCTGTGCCGATGTGGCAGAAGGAAGAGGAGTAGCCAGGCATTGTTTCATATACTCCAGCAGGGGCCGGATTTTAAAGAACCTACCGGATTGTGGAAGGAATTTTTAAATTAAAAAAATGGCTTTACAAAAGCTTGAATAACGGAGAACCCCTATCCAAGACTGCTCGTCACCAGCTTACTAACGGCAGGCTGAGCCGATTCACCACTAAACGCCTAATCAAATGTCCGCCACTCACAAATCCATCCTAATGCTCGGCTGTTTCGACACAAAGGGAGAGGTCTTTTCTTTTCTCCGCCAGTGCCTGCTTGCGCAGGGAGAAGCGGTGTTAGCGGTCAATACCGGTGTGATGGGTACGACGGAAAATTACCCGGTAGATATAGAAGCGGACCTGTTGGCAAAGGAAGCAGGCTTTTCCATCAGCGGTTTAAGAGAAGCGGCAGACCGGGGGCATGCGGTGCAAGTAATGGGGAAGGGGGCCGCCCTGGTTGTTGCCCGACTGGTGGCGGAAGGGCGGATAAAGGGGGCTATTGGCATGGGCGGGGGCGGAGGTACCTATATTGCGCTTTCGGCGATGCAATCCATTCCGTTGGGAATCCCCAAACTTTGTCTGTCCACCATCGCCGCCAAAGATCTGTCCCGGCAGGTGGGCAACAAGGACATTACCCTCATGCCCTCGGTAGTGGATGTGGCGGGCCTCAACAGCATCAGCAGACTTTTGATAGCACAGGCGGCAGCGGCTATATGTGCGATGGCTAACGTGCAACCGACCGAAGATGCGGTCCGTGCCGGCAGTATTGCCATCAGCATGTTTGGCAACACCACGTCCTGCGTCAAGCATTGCACTGCGTTATTGGAAAAACAGGGATATGAGGTGCTTGCTTTCCATGCCACCGGCGTGGGAGGCCGCACCATGGAGGCCTTGATCCGCGAAGGATGCTTTGATGCTGTTTTGGATATCACCACGACCGAACTGGCTGATGAACTGTGTGGCGGCATTTGCAGCGCCGGCCCCGACCGGCTCAGTGCGGCGGCGGAGATGGGCATCCCACAGGTCGTGGTGCCGGGGTGCCTGGACATGGTCAACTTTGCCCAGCCGGATACAGTGCCGGAGCAGTACAAGTCGCGCCAGCTCTATAGCTGGGCACCGGATGTTACACTGATGCGGACTAATGAAGCCGAAAACCGCCTCTTGGGCGAAGAACTGGCCCGGAAGGTAAGCCGATCCACTGCCGCCGCCGTCTTGCTGCCATTAAGAGGAATATCACAGGTTGATGCAGTTGGCGGGGTGTTTCACCGTCCCGATATCGACCAGGTTTTATTCGATGCCATAAAAGAACACACCGACGAGCAGGTGCCGGTGATGGAGGTGGATGCCCATATCAACGACAAGGCATTTGCCGGGACAGCGGTGAAGGTGTTGTTAGACCTGGTAGCAAAGAGCAAAGCCAGGCAGCAGCAATGAGAAACATCTGTTTACTGAATTTAGTAAGTTTGACTTTATATCATTCATAACTCAAAAAGCATAGCTATGCCAAATCCATGGACCGGTAAAGGAAACCCCTATACCAAACAGGAAGTCAGAGACCGTTTACAGCTTACCATAGACCAGCAGAAAGCCATTATCGCAGCCGGCGCCGGTACCGGTATCAGCGCCAAGTTTATCGAGAAGGGCGGCGCTGACCTGATTATCATATATAACTCAGGCCGTTTCCGGATGGCGGGGCATGGCTCTACGGCGGGCCTGATGGCATATGGAGATGCCAACGCGGTGGCCATGGAGATCGGCGAGTTCGAGGTGCTGCCGGTGGTGGAAGAAGTGCCTGTTATCTGCGGCGTACACGGCTCTGACCCGCGTCGCCGGATGTGGCACCATTTGCTGAAGGTGAAGGAAATGGGCTTCTCGGGCGTCAACAACTTTCCCACGCATTCCATTGTGGATGGCCATTTCCGGGCGGTCCTGGAAGAGACGGGGATGGGCTTTGCCAAGGAGGTGGAGATGATCGGGCTGGCCAGCAGGATGGATCTGTTCACCATCGTGTATGTGGCCACACCGGAGGAGGCCCGGCAGATGGCCGAGGTGGGGGCCGACGCTATTATTGCACACGTCGGCACAACCGTGGGCGGTTCCATCGGCGTGGTGGGTGCCACCTGCTCCATGGACGAAGCCATTGAGCGTACCAACAATATCATCGCGGCTGGCAGGGAAGTGAACTCAGACATCTTCTTCCTGGCCCATGGCGGACCCATCAACACGCCGGATGATGTGCGGGTGATTCTGGATAGTACGGGAGCCCAGGGCTTTGTGGGTGCCTCATCGCTGGAGCGCATGGGCGTGGAAAAATCCCTGACTGATCTGACCAGGCAATTCAAATCCCTCACCTTACCCAGCAATCCGTAAGTGCAAATTATAAAGTTTGATTTTACAAAAGGTTGATTTTACAATAGATGAAAAAGAAGTTTATCCTGCTTTTACTGTGGGTGCTCCATGTTTCCGTGCTGGTGGCACAGGACCTGCGGGCTCCCGCTTACCCGCTCATTACGCATAATCCCTATCTGAGTATCTGGTCGTTCGGGGATACCTTAAGCGCCTCCAACACCAAGCACTGGACCGGCACCGACCATTCGCTGATAGGCATGGTAAAGGTCGACGGCAAGGTCTACCGCATTCTGGGCGACGAAACAAAGTCCTACAAAACGGTGGTGGCAGCGTCTGATGAAGAGGCATATAAATTTAGCTATACCGAGACCGCACCGGCGGCAGGCTGGATGACCCCGCAGTTTAACGACAGCAACTGGAAATCCGGCGCTGCGCCCATCGGGCACGACAAGGGGCCTGTGAAGACAACGTGGCGCAGTGACGATATATGGGCAAGGAGAACCTTTACGGTAGGCGAGGCAGGTTTTGACAACCTGTACCTGAAGCTTAACCACGACGATAATGTGGAGGTTTACCTGAACGGGGAGGAGATTTACCAGCACCAGGGCTGGACAGAAAGGTTTCAGTACATCCCGCTTAATGGCGCCTCACGGAAGCTAAGAAAGGGAGAGAATGTGCTGGCGATCCATGTGGCAAACACGGCTGGCGGCTCGTGGCTGGACGTTGGGCTGGTAGCGGAGGAGGCACCTGAAAATAAGGCAGCCATATATCCGGCAGAGCAGGTAAGTGTAGAACTGAATGCCACACAGACGATATATAAGCTCAAATGCGGCCCCGTAGATGTTACTGCTACGTTTACCTCTCCGCTGCTGATGCAAAACCTGGACCTGCTGGCAAGGCCGGTTTCCTATATTGCTGTGAAGGCAGAAGCTAACGACAAGGCCACACATGAGGTGCTGTTTTACCTCGGCACTTCCACCGATATTGCGGTTAACGCTCCCGAGCAACCGGTCGTTGCTGAGGAATACACTTCCGGTAAGCTGTCTGTCCTGAAAGCGGGTACTAAAGAGCAGCCCGTGCTGCAGAAGAAAGGCGACAACGTACGCATCGACTGGGGATATATGTATGTGGCCGCTCCACAGTCGGCCAAGCCAACGCAGTATATGTCCACTACCGCCGATGCCCTGGTGCCGTTCGCAACGAACGTTAGCCCACCCGCAAACGAGGCAATGCAGGGGAACAGCCTGGTGCTGAATACCATTGTGCCCCTCGGCAAAGTAGGCAGCAAGGCAAAAGAGCAGTACGTGATGTTGGGGTACGACGAGTTGAATTCCGTGCAGTATTTCAACCAAAACCTGAAGCCCTGGTGGAAACAGGAAGCCGGTCAAACGATGGAGCAAGCATTGGCAGCGGCTGCTTCGGACTATGCGAAGGTAATAGCGCAATGTCAGGCTTTTGACAAGCAACTGTACCAGGATGCCCTGGCTGCCGGCGGCAAGGCCTATGCAGAGTTATGCGAACTCGCCTACCGCCAGGCCATAGCCGCGCATACCTTAGTAAAAAGCCCGCAGGGAGAGATCCTCTTCCTCTCAAAGGAGAACTTCAGCAACGGCTCCATCAATACCGTGGACGTGACTTACCCGTCAGCACCCTTGTTTCTGATATATAACCCAGACTTGCTGAAAGGGATGCTGAATGGTATTTTCCACTACAGCGAAAGCGGCAATTGGAAGAAGCCTTTTGCCGCGCATGACCTGGGCACGTACCCCATCGCCAACGGGCAGACCTACGGCGAGGACATGCCGGTGGAGGAGTCGGGCAACATGCTGATATTGACCGGGGCTATTGCGAAAGTGGAAGGGAACGCCAATTACGCAAAAGAGCATTGGCAAACACTCACCACCTGGGCCGAGTACCTGCGGGAGAGCGGCTTTGACCCGGCCAACCAATTATCTACCGACGACTTTGCAGGCCACCTGGCCAGAAATGCGAACCTTTCCGTGAAGGCTATACTCGGCCTCGCCTCCTATGGCAAGCTGGCCGGCATGCTGGGCAAGAAAGATGTGGAACGGGAATATATAACGCTGGCAAAAGACATGGCACAAAAGTGGATGCAGTTGGCAGATGACGGCGACCATTATACCCTGGCCTTTGAGAACGAAGGCACCTGGAGCCAGAAGTATAACCTGGTCTGGGATAAGATATTAGGCTACAACATTTTCCCGAATTCTGTCCGGGAAAAGGAAATCAGGTTCTACCTGACCAAGCAGGAGAGATATGGTTTGCCTCTGGACAGCCGGAAGACCTACACCAAATCAGACTGGGTGCTCTGGACGGCGACCCTGGCTGACAACGAAGCTGATTTCAAAGCCCTGGTGCAGCCCATGTGGAAATACGCCAACGAAACCCCGGACAGGGTGCCCATCAGCGACTGGCACGAGACAACCGATGCAGAGGTGATGAACTTCAGGGCGCGCTCGGTGGTCGGCGGCTACTTTATCAAGCTGCTGGAATACAAGCTAAACGAGAAGGGAAAAACCAGCGGCCGGTAGCGGTAGCTTCAAGCAGGCGTCTCTCCATTAAATAGTATAGTGCAGAGACGCCTGCTTCAGGTATGGTTCCACGATATCTTCAGAGCAGACGGAACACCTTACAGCCGGGAGGAAGTAGAACTGATAAAAGACCTGACCGGCAGCCAGAACTAAAGCCAGCGGCTGTGTCCGTTTTCTCCTGCCATGTATATATGAGCTCGTAAGCGAGGCATTGCAAAACAGAAACCTTGCCAGCGGGCGTCTTGTATGACGGCTTTTCCTGTAACCAGGCCTGTTTTAATCTCTAAGAAATCATGTCATTAGAAAACCGTATCCTGAAGTTTAGGAAAGTCAGTATCTGTTATACCCTGTTAGCGCTGTGGATATGCTGCTGCACCTCTACTTTGCAGGCGCAGAATGCAACAACGGAAAGCATGATCAATCTGGCTGACCCGACCGTGTTTTACCACGAGGGCACTTACTACCTGTATGGTACCGTGGAAGGCAATGCCGATCAGGGGTTTGAGGTTTATATATCAAAAAACCTGAAATCCTGGGAAGGACGCAAAGGTGCAAACGGTGGCTTTGCTTTGAGGAAAGGGGATGTTTACGGGACAAAAGGTTTTTGGGCGCCGCAGGTATTCTATCATCAGGGAAAGTTTTATATGGCCTACACGGCCAACGAAAACATTGCGATAGCGGAGAGCAACAGCCCGCTCGGGCCGTTCACACAGCAGGTGAAAGAGCCTTTGGCTGCCCCTGTAAAGCAAATCGATCCCTTTGTTTTTGTGGATGAGGACGGGAAGAAGTATTTATATCATGTGCGTTTGAAGGACGGGAACAGGATATATGTGGCGGAGATGAAAGATGACTTCTCCGGGATAAAGGAAGAAACACTTCGGGAAGTTATTGCTGCCGAAGCGCCTTGGGAGAATACCGCAAATGCAGAATGGCCGGTGGCAGAAGGCCCCACCGTGCTCAAGCACAACGGCCTGTACTACATGACCTACTCAGCAAACGATTTCCGCAACCCGGACTATGCCGTGGGATACGCCCTCAGCCGAAGCCCGCTGGGGCCATGGGTAAAACAAAAGTCTAACCCGATCATCAACTCAAAGATGATAGGGGTAAGTGGCACGGGGCACGGCGACTTTGTGAGGGATGGAAAAGGAGATATGTTTTATGTATTCCACACGCATCAGTCAGACGCGACGGTGGGGCCAAGGAAGACCGCGATTGTGAAAGCCAGGTTCTCAGAAAATAAAGAGGGAGAAGCACACAGGCTTATAGTTGATCCTGACACCTTTTTCTATCCGAAAGTTAAGTTTTAGAAGCTAAAGGGATGTGCGGGGGATCTCTTCCAAATAGCATCTGCCTCCTGTAACCTCGTTCAAACTGTCCGTACCAAAGGGTGGCCGAGTGGCAGGTTCTGTTGAACTGTTTCGTGCGCAGCATGAAGTTAATAGCGGTATGATACCAGATCCTACATACCCCTTCCATAGATACAGTAAAATTGGTCGCCTCTTTAATTCAAAAGGATGAGCCCATATACATATATGGAAGAGGTTTCAGGCGACTTGGTATACTGAGCCCTAAAGAAGCGAAGCAACATAGATTCCCTCTCTTTTGCCGGCCGCAATACCGAACACTTACTTACATCCCTTCAGGTGATGATAATTCAGCCCGCGTTAGAGCAAGGCTTTCGCGGCTTTGTAACCAAGCACGGCGAGGCGGCTGTTGAAACACACTCAGCAGGGCGCTTGAGCCGGTTCGTCTGAAAGTATATAGTCTGTGCTCTGCCTCAGTTGTTTAAAGCACGTAGCTCCGGGCACAGTGACTCACTGTGCCCGTGAGGAATATAACGTCGGTTCAATCAGTTAAAGATCCTTGCGAAGTGGTTTTCCAGGTGATTGCGCATCCCGTTCCGCAGCATCTCAGGCGAGCCGTTCTCAATGATATCCACCAGGCCTTTGTGGGAGACATACTTCTTGAGCACCACTTCCTTCTTAAGGATGCCGCTGCTGTGCACGTAATCAAAAACCGGTAGCAGCATCCGCTGGAATTTCTTCAGGGTGTCGTTGCCGGTGATCTCGTACAGCTTTCCGTGAAACTTTATCTCGTGCTCTATCTGGAAAGTGTGGGTTGCTGACAGGTCAGGTTCGCTGGCTACAATCTCCTTTAGCTCCTCTATATCCTGCTGCGTGACTTTCTCCATGATAAAGTCCGCCATCCCCACCTCCAGCACAAGGCGCAGTTCAAACACCTCCCGAAGCGTGGCATTGTCCAGTACCTGCGGAATCAGCCTTTTCTCCAGTAATGCCAGTAGGTCAGGATTCGTGATAACAGACCCCCTGTGTTTCTTGGAGTCAATCAGGCCAATCATCTTCAGCCGTTGCAAGGCCTCCCGTACCACTGTGCGGCTCACGCCGAGATGAGCCGCCAACTCCACTTCTTTGGGAATGACGTCGCCCACCTTCAGGTTACGCTGTATCAACAGGTCTATCAGGTTCATCTCAACCTTGTCCACCAGCGAGGTGGTGTCAACCATCTTTATCGTGTTAACCAAGTCTTTCATATTATTATGTATGATTTAAATCACGGTAAAAATACACTTTCCAGCTAAATATAATTCATTCCTGCTGAAACTTACTGTTTAAATAAATTAAAAAAGACTTTGAATTAAGAAAAGAAGCTTCTACTTTTATTATGTCATACTTAATACAACTAAATATTAAACTCATGGGACTCAAACGTTTACTCACGCTATTATTCATGAGCCTGAGCCTGCTCGCCAGTTCTTCTCTCGCCGCACAGGCGCCAACCATCAGCGGGCGTGTCGTCTCCTCCGGGGATGGCCAAGCCCTGATTGGCGTCAGCATCAACGTGAAGGGGACCAGCCGGGGAGCCCAGACGGATGTGGAGGGGAAATTCACCGTGGCCGCAGCGCCAGGCGATGTGCTGGTGGCCCGTTACCTGGGCTTTCAGCCGCAGGAGGTGCCAGTGCCGGCAGCCGGGGAGGAGCTTATCATATCCCTGCAGCCCGCCACGGCAAAGCTGGAAGAGGTGGTGGTGGTGGGCTACGGCACACAGAGCCGCGAAACGCTGACAAACTCAGTCGCAAAACTGGATGAAGAGGTGCTGGCCAGCGCCCCCCGCGCAAACGTGGCTACCGCCTTGCAGGGCACCGTGCCCGGCGTGCGGGTGGTGAACAGCAGCGGCCAGCCGGGGGCGGCACCGTCTATCCTCCTGCGGGGCGGGGCTTCTATAAACAGTCCCGGGGCGCCGCTTGTGATTGTGGATGGCGTCATCCGGTCGCTGAATGACGTGCCGGCAGACAATATTGCCTCCGTGGAGATCCTGAAAGACGCCGCCTCTACGGCCATATATGGCGCGCGGGCTAACAACGGCGTCATACTGGTTACTACCAAGCAGGGGAAGGCAGGCAAGGCGCAGGTATCCTATAAGTTTACCGGCGGATATAACCAGCGAAGGGAAGGGTACAACTCCCTGGGCGCAAGGGATTATATCCATTATACCAGGCTGGGCTACCTGAATGCCGGCAGAACCCCGGCCCAGGTAAATTCCTCCAGAGGACTTGGCTTGCTGACGGATCCGGCTAACCTGGCCAGCTTCGACATCCGCAAACTGGACGCCGAAAGCCGGGGCCTGCTGGCGCAGGGCTGGGAGGCGGTAGCCGACCCCTACAACCCCACCGCCGACTCCATCCTCTTCAAAGACCATGGCGGGGAGATCGAGGACATCGTGTTCAGGGACACCTATACAAAGGAGCACTATGTGAATGTGATGGGCGGCAACGACAAAGGGAAGTACTTTGCCAGCTTCGACTACTACGATGAGGACGGCGTGATTGTGGGCTCGGGCTATAAACGGTATAGTCTGGATATGAACGGGTCTTATAAAGTGAAGCCGAATCTGGAGGTCGGCACCGGCGTTACCCTCTCCACCTCGTCTCAGATTGGCACGGTAGGGGGCGAGGTGAACACTCTCTATAGGAACCTGGCCATCTGGCCCACGTTTAATCCCTGGCTGGATGAGGCCAGAACACTGCCCAACCCCGGCAACGGGGCCAGCGACGGCAACCCACTGTACTGGCTGGGGAAGCGGGACGTAAACGACGAAGTGAACCGGATCGTGGCGAACGCGTCCGTGAGATGGGATTTGCTGCCGGGCCTGTATTTTAAGGGCACGGGCAACGCATACCTGTTCGAGAACATGAACCGGTCTTTTCAGCGGGCCACCCAGACATATGCTAATATATTTGCCGAAAACCCAACCAGTAACACCAGCCGGACCTCTTCCAGCAGTTTCGACAGAGCTTTCCAGCAGCAGTACAACGGTATCCTGAACTACACGAAAACGTTCGGACAAAACCACAACCTGGATGCCATGGTCGGGGCCGAGTACTTCGGTACCAACTCGTACTTTATGCGGGTGCTCGGTCAGAACGCGCCGACAGATGATATCCCTACTGCAAACGCCTCCACTACCTTTTCTCCGGGTGGCAATACCAGCAATGCGTCAGATTACCGCATCCTATCCGCCTTCGGAAGGCTGAGCTACGACTACGACCAGCGCTACCTCTTTACGGCGGTGCTGCGCCAGGATGCCGTTTCCAGTCTGGCGGAAGAGAACAGGGTAGGTGTTTTCCCCGGTATGTCTGCCGGATGGAACATACACCGGGAGGCCTTCTTCCAGGACGCTGGGCTGGACAAGTATATATCCACTTTTAAGCCGCGCATCAGCTACGGTGTAAACGGCAACGTGGCGGGCCTGGGCCGTTATGAGGTGCAGGGCGTGTACGGGCTTCAGACAAACTACAACGGCAACGCGGGCTTCCTCAACACGGCGTTCACGAATCCGGGGCTGCGGTGGGAGAAGAGCAAAACAACCGATATAGGCCTTGACCTGGGCTTCCTTGACAACAGAATCTCACTCCTGTTCGATTACTTCGACCGGAGAACCAGCGATTTGCTGACCAATCTGGACTTGCCGGGCTATATAGGGTATGGCACGTTCAGGACCAACCTTGGCACTTTCCAGAACAAAGGCTACGAATTCACGGCCAACGCGGTAGTGCTCAGTTCAGATGAAGGTTTGAACCTGTCGCTGGGGGCCAATGCCTCCTTTGTCGAGAACAAGATCCTGAAGCTGCCTTTCAACGGCAACGAGAACAACCGGCAGGGCGGTTTTCAGGTATATGACCCGGCTTCCGGGCAGGTGGTGTGGGTAGGCGGCCTGCAGGAGGGCCGCACGCTGGGCGAGATTTATGCCTTCAAACAAGTTTCTGTTTTCAAAGACGAGGCCGAAGTGGAGCAAGTTGCCAGCAACCGCTACGACGCCATCGCCCGGATCACAGGTCCGGGCCTTCCGGCCGGACCTGACGGACGCATCACGCCCGGCGACGTGAACTGGCTGGACGTGGATCAGAACGACACCATCGACACCAGGGACCAGGTATATATAGGCAACACCACCCCGAAGTGGACAGGCGGTTTCTCTGCCAACATGTCCTTCAAAGGCTTCTCGCTCTACAGCCGTTTCGAGTTTGCGCTGGGCCACACCATATATAACGACCTGGTGGCCAGAACCCTCGGCAATTACCAGGGAACCTTCAATTACATCGACCTGATAGAAGAGGCCTGGTCGCCGGATAACATCGATACGGACATCCCGAAGGTGTACTTTGCCGACCAGGTGCGGGGCTCTAAGCAGAACTACACCCGAGTGAATAACGCCGGTGCTGTGCTAAACGGCAACAACTCGCGCTTTTATGAGAAAGGCGACTACCTGGCCCTGCGCGAGATCACCCTGTCGTATGATGTGCCGGCCAGCCTGGTTTCCAAAACAAAGGTGCTGTCGCAGGCCAGGATTTACACCACCTTCGGCAACCTGTTTTATATCACTGAGTTCTCCGGCCCAACTCCGGAGCCTCCCGTTGGCGGTGGCGGCAGCATCTCGGGTGTCTATCTGGGCACTTACCCGACGCCACGCTCGGCTGTGTTAGGAGTTCAGGTTACTTTTTAAGGCTATATAACTGCTGATTACCATGAAAAATAAGATAACATACTGCATAACTTTCATTGGAGCCATGATGCTGCTGATCAGCTCCTGTTCCGATAAGCTCGATGTTGCGCCGGTAAGCTCTATCAGCGACGCCAACTTCTGGAAAAGCCCCGACCAGGTGGACGCCTTTGTAACGGGCATCCACGCCAGGTTCCGGGAGCACAATGCCGCCTTCCGGACGCTCGGGGAGCTGCGCGCCGATATATTCGGGTTGGAGCCCGGCTCCAGTGCCTCGTTCACTGGCGAGGCCACCCAGGGCCTCGAGCGCCTGTGGCTGCAGTCGCTCGACCCCAATAACCCCGGCATCAGCGGGTTCGGCGGGTTTTATGGGAACATCGCGCAGCTCAACCTGCTGATAAGCAAATTAAAGACAACCGATGTCGTGGCCCCCGCCACCGAGGACTATTATCTGGGCATCGCCCACGGCATGCGGGCGTACTATTATTTTCATATGCTTCGGACCTGGGGTGATGTGGTCATCCAGACGGAGCCTACTACCGGCGTGGACATTGCCAACCTGGCCAAGCCTGCTTCCAGCCAGGAAGAGGTGATGAACCTGATAAAGGCGGATATTGACAGCTCCAATACAAGTTTCGGCGAAGACTACTCTTTCAGACAGAGTAAGTCCTTCTGGTCGAAGGCGGCCACCCAGATGCTGAAGGCAGAGGTGTATTTATGGACCAGCTACAGAGGGGGCGGCGCGGCAGATGCGCTTGTCGCTAAAAACGCCCTGACAGACATTCAGGCCAATGTGCCTGCTTTGGCATTGCTCCCCGATTACGCGGATGTGTTTGCGGCAGGCAACAAGGGGAATAACGAAATCATCTTCGCCAGCCGGTATGGGCTAAACGAAGCCACCCAAAGCATCATATCTTTTGTGCCCCAGACTGGCCTCATCACGAACTTCTACGACTCGCTGGAGAACAGGCAGTTTACGGTAGCGACAGAAAACTGGGGCGGTTTGCTGCGCGCGCCGGTGCAAGTGTCCACCTTCCGGGAGTTTAATGACCTGGACAGCCGCAAGTGGGCTACTATCCAGCCGGCATACGAAAAGGTGGGCGACACCTACCAGATAGCCGGGGCTTTCGTGAAAAAGTTTGAAGGGGAGCAGAGTGCCGGCTCCAGGCAGTACACCAACGATTACCCCATCTACCGCTACGCCGATTTACTTCTGCTGCTGGCTGAGGCCAAGCTTATATTGGGTGAAGACCCCTCCGCTGAGAACAACGCCGTCAGGCAAAGAGCCTTCGGGGAGAACTATGACGCCGCGGTGCACGGCTTCCCGAACCAGCCAATTGACGCTGACCCGAAGGAGGCAATTTTGCGCGAGCGCTTCCTGGAGTTCATCTTTGAAGGGAAGCGGTGGTATGATTTGAGGAGGATGGGCGACAACTTCGTATATGAGCACACCACCCTTACGGAGGACGAAGCCTATAAACTTCTCTGGCCCATCGACAGGGGCTCCCTGACCGACAACAGGGCCCTGGAGCAGAATCCGGGCTACCAGAAGTTCTAACGCTACTATATAGGCAACGGGCAGGAGCGGGCCATATAGGTGCTTGCTCCGCCCGTTCTTTTCCAGATATAAGTTAACTTAAGATTCATTTTCAATACTTCACATGAGATTTGAACACTTGCAGGGGCTTATCGCGGCTCCCTTTACCCCCATGCACCCGGACGGCACGCTGCACCTGGAGGTGATACCGGCTTACTACAGCCTGCTGAAGGCCAACGGCAACACAGGCGCCTTTATATGCGGCTCCACCGGGGAAGGGGTGTCGCTGACGACTGCCGAGAAGAAGAAAGTGGCGGAGGCCTGGGCGGCGGCCACCGCGCACGATAACGATTTTGCGGTGATGCTGCTGGTGGGCGGCACCTGCCTGCAGGATGCCATCGAACTGGCGCAGCACGCGCAAAGCATCAACCTGCACGCGGTTTCCTTTACGGCCCCGTCGTACTTCAAGCCTGCCAGCGTGCAGGTGCTGGCCGCGTGCTGCAAGGCCGTGGCGGACGCCGTGCCGGAGATGCCTTTTTACTACTACCACATCCCGGTGCTGACGGGTGTCGGCTTTCCGATGCTAGACCTGCTGGCGGAGGTGGACGGCAAAATTCCCAACTTCGCCGGTGTCAAGTACACGCACGAAGACTTCATGGACTTCCTGTCGTGCCTCCATTTTGGGGAGGGCAGGTACGATATGCTGTGGGGACGGGACGAAAATCTGCTGTCGGCGCTGGTGCTCGGCGCAAAAGGCGGGGTGGGCAGCACCTACAACTACGCCGCGCCGCTGTACACGGCCCTCATACAGGCCTACCAACAAGGCGATATGGAGAAGGCGCGCAACCTGCAGCAAAAGGCCATCGATATGATTCGCCTGTTAGGGGAATATGGCGGCATCGCCACTGGCAAAGCCTATATGAAACTGGTCGGGGTAGACTGTGGCGAGTTCCGCTTGCCGGTCCGTAACATGAGCCCGGCGCTTTTCCAATCCTTTAAAGAAGAGGTTGCCGCCCTGGGCTTTCGTGACTTCTGTTCCCGCTCGTCTGAATTAAAACCCGCTTAACACAGTAGTCCAATGAAACATATCCTGTCCATATTCCTTTTTCTCTGCGCCGTGGCCACTGGCAAGGCCCAGGAGCTAAAGCCGAACAGCATCGATTGGTCTGTGGTGGCCACGCTGCCTGCCGCCCCCGGTCAGGCGGTGCAACCAGGCCTGGCCGGTGCGCTGGGCGGGGTACACAACGGCGCGCTGCTGGTTGCCGGCGGCGCTAACTTCCCGGACGGTATGCCTTGGGAGGGAGGGAGAAAGCAGTACTGGCAGGATATTTTTGTTTTGCTGAAAGACGATGAGGGGACATATAGCTGGCACGACAAAACCTTTCGGCTGCCGCAGCCGCTGGCGTACAGCGCCAGCGTGCCCACAGACAAGGGCATTGTAACCATTGGGGGCGAGAATGAGCAGGGCATCCAGCGCACGGTGCAACTGCTGCGCTGGGACCCGGTTAATAAAGAAGTAACCGTGGAACAACTGCCTCAGTTGCCGCTGCCGCTAACCAACGCCGCGGCCGCCGCCATCGGTAACCATGTTTATGTGGCGGGCGGCGAAAGCACGGGCAAAGTCACCGATGGCCTTTACCGCCTGGATATCTCGGCACCTGCCAGGGGCTGGGAAAAACTGCCGGGCCTGCCCGTGGCGCTGTCGCATGCGGTGGCGGTGGTGCAATCTAACGGCGAGTACCCTGCTTTATATATAATCGGCGGCCGGGCCCAAACTACTTCAGGCGTCAGCCAGCTATATGGCTCCACGTTTGCCTTCGACCCGAAGCAGAACGCCTGGCGGCGACTCAGTGACATTTCGGACAGCGAGGGGAACAAAACGTCGCTCTCTGCCGCGACCGGCGTGGCAACAGGGGCCAACTCCATCCTGGTGTTCGGCGGCGACAAGGGCGACGTTTTCACTCAGATAGAGCAATTGAACGCCTCCATTGCCAAAGCCACCGACGAAGACGAGAAGCAGCGACTGCAGGCGGAGAAACGGAAACTGTTGACGGAGCACACGGGCTTCAGCAAAGACATCTACCTTTATAACACCGTCACCGATTCCTGGTCGAAGGCAGGCACGCTTCCTGCTTCGCACGTCACCACGTTTGTTGCCAGGTGGGGAGATGACATCCTGATACCTTCCGGCGAGGTAAAACCCGGCGTGCGCACGGTGGAGGTGCTGAAGGGAAGCATGGTACCCAAACACTATTTTGCCTGGCTGGATTACCTGGTGGTGGCGCTGTACCTGGGGCTGATGATCGGCATCGGTCTGTGGGCGTCCCGGCACCAGGACACCACTGATGATTACTTCCGGGGAGGGCAGCGCATCCCGAGTTGGGCGGCGGGCCTGAGCATATATGGCACGCAATTGAGCGCCATCACCTTTATGTCGATCCCGGCCAAGACCTACGCCACCAACTGGAACTATTTCATTCTGCAAATCACCATTGTCATGGTCATCCCGATCATCACCAATTATTTTATACCCTTTTACCGCAGGCTGCAGATTACCTCCGCCTACGAGTACCTGGAGCAGCGCTTTAACTACACAGCCCGGGCCATGGCCTCGCTTTTATATATCATGCTGCAACTGGGGCGGGTGGCGATTGTGCTGCTGCTGCCAAGCCTGGCGCTGACGCTTGTAACAGGCATCAACGTGAGCCTATGCATTGTGCTGATGGGCGCAATCACGATCTTTTATACCATGAAGGGCGGTATTGAGGCCGTTATCTGGACAGACGTGGTGCAGGTGGTGATACTGCTGGGCGGAGCGCTGGCCTGCCTCATCCTGATTCCGCTGCAGTTGGAGGGCGACGCAAGTACCATCTGGCAGACGATTCAGGAAAAAGGCAAGCTGGACATCCTCAACACCGCGTTCAGCTTTAGCGAGCCCACGCTGTGGGTAGTGCTGCTGGGCGGCGTGGCCATTAACGTGATTTCCTACGGCGCCGATCAGTCGGTGGTGCAGCGGTACATCACCACAAAAGATGAAGCCGCCGCGAAAAGGAGCATGCGCCTGGGTGCCTGGATGGCCGTGCCGTCCGCGCTTATCTTCTTCACGATCGGCACCTTGCTCTACCTTTTCTTTAAGGAGCACCCCGAAAAAGTAAATTTCCAGCTGCAGAGTCAGGATGCGATTTTCCCGTGGTATATCGTGACGGAGCTGCCCGCAGGTGTCACCGGCCTCCTGATTGCGGCTGTCTTCGCGGCGGCCATGTCCACGCTTAGCAGCAGCATGAACTCCGTGACCACGGCCCTTATCACGGACTTCTACAGGCGGTTCTATCCGGCGAAGCGGGAGCGGACCTATCTGACCGCGGCCAAAGCCCTTACCCTGGTGATAGGCGTGGTGGGCACCTCGCTGGCGCTGGTGATGGCGCAGTGGGGCATTTCCTCACTCTGGGACCAGTTCAACACCATACTGGGGCTTTTTACCGGCGGCCTGGGTGGCCTGTTTGTGCTAGGCATTTTCACCCGAAAGGCCAACGCGAAAGGGGCCATCACGGGGCTTGTGCTGAGTGGCCTGGTGCAGTTCTACATCAGCCAGTACACCAACATCAACCTATTGCTATATGCCTTCACCGGGCTGGTTTCCTGCGTGGTGTTCGGCTACCTGTTCAGCCTGCTGACGGGGGGGCAGAAAAAAGTGATAGATGATCTGACCATATACAGGGAAGAAGATTTGAAGCGTGAAAGTGCGGGCAGTGTAAAGGTAAGCCGGTAGATTTTCCGAACGCCCCACGCAAGGCATGGCCGTTTCCTTCTACCTGTGCTGGCGCGAATCTTTAGATTCGTGACTTGGGATGCAGTGGAGTCTCCGACTCCACTGGGCCAGAGGCCCAGCAATAGTAGATACGAGCGAAGACGCTCGCACTATATATACATTGCTTTCGCTGATGAAACGGGAATCAAATGGCCCTGCCACGCAAGTGTCATTGTGGGCACACAATCCATCTACAGCGGCAAATGACAGCTGTCTTTCAGGAGCGTGTTTAAAGTTATCTTAAGTACCCGGAAAAATTTAATTGACTTATCCATTAGAGCGATTTATTTCACAAGCTATTGAAAATAAGTAAAGTGTAATATGAAAAATCTTGTGTCTTGATACGCGATACTTGTGTCTATTTACTTAGCATGACAAGAGTTTTACTGATTCTGATTACCTGTTTGCTTTCCATGCCTGGTTTCTCAAGCCAGCATCCGGCGAAGCTGAAGGTGGCCGCTATCGGCAACTCCGTCACTTATGGCTCCGGTATCGCGGACCGGGAAAAATATGCTTACCCGGCCCAGCTGCAGGAGTTGCTGGGTGACAGGTATGACGTCGCTAATTTTGGCCTGAGCGGCGCGACGCTGCTGGAAAAAGGGCACAGGCCATATACCCAGACGCAGCAATACAAAGACGCGCTTGCTTATGCGCCCGATATCGCCGTCATCCACCTCGGTCTGAACGACACCGACCCGCGCAACTGGCCCAATTACCGCGACGAGTTCGTAGGCGACTACTACAGCCTGATTGATACGCTGCGCACCGCTAATCCTGACGTTCGCATTTATATATGCCGCCTGACGCCCATCTTCTCCGGCCACCCGCGGTTTCAGTCCGGCACGCGGGAGTGGTTCTGGCAGATACAAGCGCTCATTCCGCTTATCGCCGAAACCAAAGATACCGGTCTGATTGATTTACACACGCCGCTTTCCCGCCGCCCTGATTTGTTTCCGGATGAGCTGCACCCTACCAGAATAGGCGCGTCCATAATCGCCTCCACGGTTTATTCCGCTATTACAGGCGATTACGGCGGCCTGCAACCGGCCCCCGTGTTTGCCGACCATATGGTGCTGCAACAGAAAATGCCCGTTCCCATATATGGCCTGGCCAATGCCGGGGAAGAGGTAACGGTTATGTTCGGAAACGAAAAGCAAAAAGCAACCGCCGGTGCGGACGGGAAATGGAAAGCAATGCTTCCGGCGCAGAAAGCGGGCGGCCCATATGAGTTGAACATAGCGACGGCGGATACAAGTATAAGCATCAGCGATGTGCTGGTGGGCGAAGTGTGGCTGTGCGCGGGGCAGTCGAACATGGCGTTTCCGTTGCGGGATGCGGTGCATACCAGCGCGGAGATGCGGGAAGCGCAGCAGGCTGCCTCCATCCGTTTGCTGCACATGAAGCCGCTCGTCGAAACCGGAAATTTCGCCTGGGATTCCATCACCTTAAAGAAAGTAAACCAACTTAATTATTTCTCAGGCGCCTGGCAGCGCAGCGATTCGGTGGCAGCGAAAGATTTTTCAGCGGTAGCCTACTATTTTGGGAACGAGCAGCAGGAGCAACTCGGCGTGCCCATCGGGCTGATTGAAGTGGCTGTGGGCGGCTCCGGCACCGAGTCGTGGATTGACCGCTATACCCTGGAGCACCACCCGCAACTGGTGACCATGCTGCCCAACTGGCGCACCTCCGATTTCCTAATGCCCTGGGTGCGGGAGCGAACCGACAAGAACCTCGAAAACGCGGCATCTGCCAAACAACGCCATCCCTACCAACCCGCCTATAACTACGACGCCGGAATTGCGCCGCTCACGGATTTTCCCATTAAGGGCGTTATCTGGTACCAGGGCGAAAGCAACGCCCACAACATTGAGCTGCACGAAACGCTGTTCAAAACGCTGGTGAGCAGCTGGCGCGAAAAGTGGGGCTACGATTTTCCGTTTTACTACGTGCAGCTCTCCAGTATAAACCGCCCCAGCTGGCCGCACTTCCGCGATAGTCAGCGTCGGATGCTATCACAGATAAGCAATATAGGTATGGCCGTCAGCAGTGATGTTGGGGATTCTACCAACGTGCACCCGACGCAGAAAAAGCAGGTGGGCGAGCGGCTGGCGGCCTGGGCGCTGGCCAAAACTTACCATATGCGCGTGCCTTACAGCAGCCCTTTGTTTCAGGACGTGGAATTTTCAGGCAACAAGGCCATCTGCACTTTTCGGTTCGATAAGGGGCTGCATACCAGCGACGGAAAGTCTTTGCGCGGCTTCGAAGTGGCAGGTAACGACCTGGTCTTTAAAAAAGCAAAGGCTGAAATTCGGGGCGGTAAAGTGATTGTCTCTTCGGACAAGGTGCCCGAGCCGAAATATGTGCGTTACGGCTGGCAACCCTATACAACTGCCAATCTGGTAAACAAAGCCGGTTTCCCGGCCTCTACCTTTACAAGCTTTACCATCACAGCTAAATAACCTTACCTCCTGATATGGCATCCATATATACTTCTACGGTAAACCACTACAAAGCCTTCTACAAAAAGCAGCTGCTGGAAGACACCATTCCCTTCTGGTTTCCACGCTCCATCGACAGGGAATATGGCGGTTACCTGCTGATGCGCGATGCCGACGGCAGCCTGCTGGACGATGACAAAGCCGTATGGATACAGGGCCGTTTTGCCTGGCTGCTCTCCACCCTATATAACACCGTGGAGCAAAAGCCGGAGTGGCTGGAAGGGGCCAAAACAGGCATCGACTTCCTGCGCAAGCATTGCTTTGACGAAGACGGACGCATGTTTTTCCACATGACGCGCAGTGGAAAACCCATCCGCAAGCGCCGCTACTTCTTCTCCGAAACCTTTGCCGTGATTGCCTTTGCCGCCTACGCCAAAGCCAGCGGCGACGAGGAAATAGCGAATGAAGCGAGGCGGCTGTTTGGCAAGTGCATCGAATACGCCACCACGCCCGGCCTGCTCGAACCCAAATTCTCCGGCACGCGTCCGGCCAAAGGCATCGGCGTACCGATGATTATGCTCAACACCGCCCAGCAGCTGCGCGACACCATTGGTGATGAGCGCTGCGAAGAATGGATAGCAAAATGGATAGCCGAAATTGAACGCGATTTTGTGAAGAATGACATTTGTTGTGTGATGGAGCAGGTAGCGCCCGACGGGAGCATCATCGACCATTTCGACGGCCGGACGCTGAACCCCGGCCACGCCATCGAAGGCGCCTGGTTTATCCTGCACGAGGCAAAACACCGCAACAACGACCCTAAGCTGATTGACCTTGGCTGTCGGATGCTCGACTATATGTGGGAGCGCGGCTGGGACAAAGAGCACGGCGGCATCCTGTACTTCCGGGATGTATATGGCAAGCCGGTGCAGGAATACTGGCACGACATGAAGTTCTGGTGGCCCCAGAACGAGGCCATCATCGCCACGCTGCTGGCCTACCTGATGACGGGCAACCAGAAGTACGCCGACTGGCACCGGCAGGTACACGACTACGCCTACGGCAACTTCCACGACAAGGAAAATGGCGAGTGGTTCGGCTACCTCCACCGCGATGGCCGCCTGTCGTCCACCATCAAAGGCAACCTGTTCAAAGGGCCATTCCATTTGCCGCGCCAGGAGTGGTACTGCTGGCAGGCGCTGGAGGCTTTCCGACAGATATAAGTACCCCAACGAAATTAATTTGCGCCACCCATTAAAGTACTATATATAATAAGCTATTAGGAACAAGAGAGATATGATAAAAAAAGTCTTGTGTCTTGATACCTGATACTTGTGTCCTTTTACTTGAAACACGATTACCTATATATAAACCAAGCATTACCCATAACCTTACCACCATGATGATTCGAGCAGTTCTGGCTTTTACTTTTATTCTTTCCGCGCTATTTACGCAGGCGCAGTCAACGGATGTTCCTGTTTTTGTTTCCGGGGAAGGGGGACACAAGTCCTACCGCATACCCGCCATTATTGCCCTCCCCGGCGGCGACCTGCTGGCCTTTGCAGAGGGCAGGGTACACGGCGCGGCCGACTTCGGGGATGTGAACATCGTGATGAAGCGCAGCTCGGACAAAGGCAAAACCTGGTCGGAACTGCAGACCGTGGTGGATTACGATACCCTCCAGGCGGGCAACGCCGCCCCTGTGGTGGATTTGACAGACCCGGCTTATCCAAAGGGCAGAGTTTTCCTTTTCTACAACACGGGCAACGCCCACGAGCATGAGGTGCGCAGCGGCAAAGGGCTTCGGGAAGTGTGGTATATCACCTCCACCGATAACGGTCAAACCTGGTCGGAGCCGGTAAACATCACAGCGCAGGTACACCGCCCGAACATGCCGAAAGCTAATCCTGCCTACACCTTCAAAGAAGACTGGCGCGCCTATGCCAACACCCCCGGCCACGCCATGCAGTTTGCGAAAGGAAAGTACAAGGGCAGGCTATATATAGCCGCCAACCATTCCGAGGGCGAAGCGAAGCAAACGGCAGAGGACTATTTTGCCCACGGCTTCTACACCGACGACCACGGGAAAACATTCAAAATCAGCGAGACGGTGCCGGAATCCGGCGGCAACGAGTCGATGGCCACCGAACTGACAGATGGTAAATTGATGATGAACATCCGCAACCAACAGGGCGATGTGCGCGCCCGCATCGTGGCCCTCAGCAGCGACGGAGGCGCCACCTGGGACACCACCTACTTCGACCAGCAACTGCCCGACCCGGTGAACCAGGGAAGCATCCTCACCATCGGCGAGAAGAAAGGCAAGGCTATCCTCGCTTTCAGCAACGCCGCCGACACCCGGCGCCGCGACAACCTGACCCTGCGCATCAGCTACGACGAGGGCAAAACATGGCCGGAGCAGCACGTCATCGCCAAAAGCCAAAACGAGGCGAAGGACTACGCCGCTTACTCCGACCTCGTAAAATTAGGGAACAAGGAGGTAGGGGTGCTATATGAGAAAGACGGCTACCAGCAGATCGTATTCCAGGTGGTGAAGTGGAAGTAGTGATGAAATAGCTGGGGTGTTTTCCTGGAGATGACCGCAGTATGTGAAAATTTATTTTTAATGTGATTACAGCTGATATATACAGCAGATATATAGCTCGCTATTTCACCAGGCTATATATGATTGGCCTTATCTGATTGGCCTTGCCTCATATGAAAAGACTCACGCTTCTACTTTTTTTCCTTATCAGTACCGCGGCAGCGCAGGTAAAGCCTGTGCAACTGGCGGACAGTTTGTTCTCCACCTACTACCACCAGCGGGCAACCCTGTTTGAGAGCCTGCCACAGACCCAGGGAGATATCATTTTCCTGGGCAACAGCATCAGCGACGGCGGGGAGTGGAGCGAGCTGTTTGCCGACGGCAGGATGAAGAACCGGGGCATCAGCGGCGACAACTCTGCCGGGGTGCTGCATCGACTCGAAGAAGTGGCGCTGCGGAAGCCGGCCAAGGTGTTTCTGCTGATCGGCACCAACGACCTGGCCCAGAACGTATCGGCAGACAGCCTGCTGAAAAACATGCGTTGGATAGCAGATTACCTGAAAGAGAAGACGCCGGCCACCCAGCTATATATACAGAGCATTCTGCCGGTGAACGAGCGCTTTCAAAAATTTGGCGGCCATACCAGCAAAAGGGAGCTCATCAGGAAAGTAAACGCGCAGCTTCAGGCAGACGCCTCCAAACATAGCTATATATACCTCGACCTTCATACGCCTTTCTCAGACAACACTGGCAGGCTCGATGCCCGGTACACCAACGATGGCCTCCACCTGAACGGCGACGGCTACGCTTTCTGGAAGCACCTGATCTATGACGAGGTGTATGACCTGCAGCAAAAGCCCTCCGTTATCCCTGCGCCCCAGCAACTGCAATGGAAAGAAGCGGCATTCCCGCTTTATAGGAGTAAAACAATCGTGGTGCGGGACCCGGCGCTGAAAGCGGAGGCAGAGCGGTTACATGCCATTCTCGCGGAAAAGGGGCTGCGGCTGCAAATAAAAGACAGGGCCGCCCCAAACGAACTATATATAGCCTTAGCGCTGGAGAAAACGGCGGCGCCCCGCCTTGCAGAAGAGGCCTATACGTTGTCGGTGAACAAAGACAGGGTGGCGATCAAAGCCAACACGCCGCACGGCATCTTCAATGGCATACAGACGCTCCGCCAGCTTATGCGCGACGCGGCCTATATACCCGGCTGCGAAGTGCGCGACTGGCCGGCCTTCAGTTGGAGGGGCTATATGGTGGATGTGGGCAGGAATTATCAGTCGATGGAGATGCTGAAGGAGCAGATAGACGTGATGGCGCGGTATAAACTCAACATTTTCCACTTCCACCTGACCGAGGACATTGCCTGGCGGCTGGAGGTGCCCCGCTACCCGCAACTGACCGCACCGGAGCACATGACGCGCAACAAAGGCGCCTACTACACCGTGGCCGAGATGCAGGAGCTGATCCGGTACTGCAAAGACCGCCACATTACCTTCGTGCCTGAAATCGACATGCCGGGCCACAGCGCCGCTTTCACGCGGGTCATGGGCGTGGATATGCAGAGCGAGCAGGGGCTGGCGATATTAAAGAACATCCTGAATGATTTCAGCGACACCTACGACGTGCCCTACGTGCATATAGGAGGCGATGAGGTGGAGATCACTAACAATAATTTTCTGCCCCAGGTCACGCAGTGGCTGCACGAGAGGGGCAAAAAGACCATCGGTTGGGAGCCGGGCGGCAACCTGGATAAAGCCACCATACGCCAGCTGTGGATGCGGGACGGCCCCACCAACCCCGACTATACCTATATAGATTCCCGCCACCTGTACATCAACCACATGGACCCGCTGGAGGCCGTGACCACCATTTTCAGCCGCCAGATCGGCGACAGAGAGGCAGGAGACAATACTGTGTTAGGCGGCACCCTCTGCGTGTGGCACGACCGCAACGTACTGAAGCAGGAGGACGTGCTGCAAATGAACCCGGTTTACCCAGGGATGCTGGCCTTTGCCGAGCGCAGCTGGAAAGGCGGCGGCCACCTGGGCTGGATCACCAACATCCAGGCTGACCAGACAGACCGGCTGCAGGAGTTCCTGGAGTTTGAGAACCGGCTGCTGGATCACCAGGAATTATATTTTGAAGACAAGCCTTTCCCCTATGCGGCGCAGGCAGTGATGAAATGGAAGCTGTACGGGCCATATCAAAATAAAGGGAAACTCTCGGCTTCCTTTGCCCCGGAGAAGAAATTCTTCAATGGGAAGAAGTCTGCGGCTGAGGCAGTGGGTGGCACCGTGGTGCTGCGCCATTTCTGGCATCCGCTGGTGACAGGTGTACTGGAGAAAACGGAGGAAAACACCACCTGGTATGCCACTACCCAATTCTGGAGCGATGTGGATACCACAGGCCATTTCTGGATTGGCTTCCAGAACCTTTCCCGCTCCCAGAACTCCGACACGCCCGCCAAAGGAACCTGGGACAACAAGGGCAGCGCCATATACCTGAACGGCGAGGCCATCGCGCCACCCGTATGGAAGCGGGCAGGGCAGCAGGGCAACCCGGAGATTCCGCTTGTTGATGAAAGCTATGAATTCAGAGCACCCTTAACTGCGCCTGTAAAAAAAGGCTGGAACACGGTGTTGGTGAAGCTTCCAATCGGTAGCTTCAAGGGAAGGGACTGGCACAACCCGGTGAAGTGGATGTTCACGTTTGTGCCGGTTAGTGCTCCCGGGTTTTAAGTACCCCAAATGGTGATTTACTTTCGCTGTTGGAATAAGACCCATACCAAATCCCTGGAGGGGAATCTCTCTTACAAGGAAAAGAATTCCCCTCTTGAGAGGTTGGGGGTGGGGTATCAGCCATTAAAACCCAATCAGTTTTATATAGCGCTACCTGAGGAAATTATATCCCGTCTCTGTGCGATTGAATACTTGGAAATAGCTCTCTATAAGCACAGTCACTGTAACTTTCACCACCGCCCTAACACCTAGGGTACTGCCCGTGTTTCGGGAGGATTTCAGGTGCTTGAGAGCCCCTTTCGGGAAGCGTACCGGCCCGCCTGAAACCAGGTAGCATCACAAGGGCTGCAAACGCTTATTTCTCTTAGCTCCAGCTGGACTAGAAGGGCTTTACACCTTGCTGATAAAAAGGGACAACCTTATCCCGTTTTATCAGGACCTGGTAGGATTGCAAGGGAACACAAACAAGGGATCAGCGTTTTAGCACCGTAACCGCCCGAATGATTTTGCCTGTTGCGTCGCACTCCCGGGCAAGCAGCTCCTGTCCTTTTACTTTTTGGGACAAAAGACCAAAGGCCGTTATTATTTCCTGCTCCGTGAAAGTGCAATGGCCGTAGCGGTCGACGGGAAGTGCGCTAAACAGGGGGCTTGTTCCCTTCAGCACGGTCTTGGCCTGGTAAAGCGGCATGTTCCAGTACAGGACGATAGGGTCTTTCGTGGTGTGTCCGCTCACCAGCGGTTTGCTCAGCTCGCCACTGGTCTCGTAGTTCTTCCTTATCTCCCGGAGCGCCGTTTTATCAGCCGAGAAACGTTGTACCTTTAGGTTCAGCCTGACATCCTCGCGAAAGCTCCCTGTTCCGAAATACACCTGCTTCTCGTTGTCGAACGGCTGGCCGCCGAATACTCTTTTGGCGTTCTCGATGTAGCGCACATCATAGGTAAGCACTCCTATCACGGTTGTCTCGATGGAGCCCGGCACATTTGCATCGTAGGGAGCCTGCGCGGTGCGGAGCAGTTTTAAGGTTGCTTCCGGGTTCTGGCTGATCGCCTGCAGAACAAGCGGCACGTAGTAGCTTTCCCAGCCCGCACTAAGCTCAGTAGGAATATGCACGGCATCTCCGGGGAGCACGCCCGGGAAGAAGTAATCAAACAGGACCCTGAAATTGCCATAGTAATTCAGCTGCCCCTGGAAGTACCCACACGGCCCGCACAAGGACAAGCCGCCACTAAAGAGTTCGGGGTGCCGCTCCATGGCGAGCGTTGTGATAAGGGCACCCTGTGAACCGCCCGTAAGGTAGATCAGCCGCGGCGCACTGTACCGCTGGATAAACCTTTCGCGCAGGTTAATCATGTCTTCCAGCCCGCTTTGGACGGCGATGCCGTTCTCCCCGTAACTGGTCGTGGCAAAGGCATAACCGAAGCTGGTGAAAAGCGGCATATAGATAGCTGCTTCATCGGGAAGCGCCAGCTCCTCAAACTCAGGAACGTAACCGTGGGCGTACAGTATCAGCTCCCCGTTCCACTGGGCAGGCATGCACATCAGGATGATCTCCCCGGAAGGCAGTATTTCCTGGCTGCATTCCACCTGTGCGATCGCACCGTCCATCGTTGTGATCGTCTGTAAAGTGGTCGTCACACCGTCCGGCGCCTTTGTGGTGGCCTGTTTAGCGGATGGCAGAGGTTCCTCCTCCGTCATGGCGTCGCATTGGGTAAACAACAGCAGGATTACCATCAGGCAGGTCGTAATGCCTGATAGCCCCGCCTTCTGCCTTGGGGGGAGTGTATGTTTTACAAGTTGTAGCACAGGTTCTTTAACAGCTTGTAACCCCATGGCCCTGACGGACAAATGCTGTGCGTGCTGCGTAGGCTCGCCTGTACGGCCTGTAGCTTTAAAGTGATTGGTTAATGCTTCCATGTGTGTATATATGGTGGTACAATGAGAGATATTGCGGTAGCTGCTGTCGCAGCTGGACAGCGGTGACAGCAGGGAGGAAACTGTCGTTTTATGTAAAAGGACGGAGGCGGAACAAAAAAACGCAGGCCACATCGTACGAGGCGGCTTACGCTTCCCAACAGATGCACCTCACGCTTCTGCAGATAGAAGATGGGGCAGCAGCTATCCAGACGAATAGCAGGTTGGGGAAATTTGTCTTACACAGCGTGGGGTGAAACGTGCGTAAGTGTTGCATTACATGCGCACTTCTGCCAACAGTAGAGGCAAAAGCGGCCCCTTGGATCATATGCTTTATAAGATGCAGGAACCATGTGCAGGTAAACCTAGGGGAATACCTGTAACAGTAGCGGCAGGACCTTTTTGTCTACGAAACAAAGTAGGATTTATCCATATAAATTTTATATTATTTTAATTTAACCGCAATCGTCTTTTCAATTCGATCAGGATAATTCAGGTTAAAAGCTTTGCAAAGAGAAAGAGAAGGTGGTGTGATGGCGGGAAGCTGTGGCTGCGAAATAAAACGGGGAGCAGGAATTCATTTTAAAACCCGGCTCTATCCTGTTTGAGCCGGCTAAACGCTTTTCTTTTAAGCGAAACCTGAAACGGGGCATGTGCCAATAGCCTTTGGTGGCTGAAATGGGAGGCGTATATTTGGTGCTTTTAAAGGCGGCAGGTGTTTATGCCAGATTTTCTCCTGATGATAACGTGGGTGGTGTCGAACCCTAAAGCCTTGAGATTCAGCTTTCCATTTTATATATACCCGCCGCACAACCCGCCGCCCCTTTGCCTAAGCTGAAAAGCCGGTAAATTTTCTTTTTGCGGCACCGTACTACTACTATCAGACCTAATTCATAAAATGGAAATACTCATCCTGATACTCCTGACGATGCTGAACGGCTTCTTTGCCCTTTCCGAGCTCTCTATCATATCTGTAAACAAGAACAGGGTAAAGCAGCGGGCAAAGCAGGGCAACCAGAACGCGCAGACTATCCTGGCGCTGCTCGATTCGCCTGAGGATTTTCTCTCCGCCATCCAGGTGGGCATTACGCTCATCGGCATTGTGTCGGGTGCCTACGGTGGCGCCGCGCTGTCGGATGACGTGCGGGCCTGGATGCTCGGCATCGGTTTCCTGGCTCCGTACGCCGACACGCTCTCGCTTGTGCTCGTGATCGGGCTCATCACGTATTTCACCATCGTGGTAGGGGAACTGATCCCCAAGTCCATCGCCCTGAGCAACGCCGAAAAGATAGCGCTGGCCGTGGCTCCTGTCATCAAAATGTTCACCACGGTTACCATGCCCCTGGTCAAACTGCTCTCTGGGTCCACGAACCTGGCGGTCAGGCTGCTCGGAGTGCAGGAGCCGACCGAGGAGAAGATGTCGGAGGAGGAGATCCGGCAGATCATCAAGACGGCGGGCAGGCAGGGGATTCTCGCCAAGGAAGAGAGCGAACTGCACCAGAACATCTTCACCTACGCGGACCAGCGGGCCAAGAACCTGATGACGCGCCGCCTGGACGTGGAGTGGATCGACATCAACCACCCCATCGAAAAGATAAAGGACATGGTGCAGGCCAGCGCCCACACCAAATTCGTGGTGTCGGACGGGAGTTTTGATAAACTGGTGGGCGTGCTGCACGTGAAGGACTTTTACGGCTACCTGTTGTCGGACCGGCAGAAGCCGCTGATGGAGATCATCCAGAAGCCGATTTATATCTCTGAGTCCATGCTGGCCAATGCTGTCCTGAACACCTTCAAGAAGCAGAAGCAGTATATGGGCATCGTGGTGGACGAGTTCGGTTCCATCGAGGGCATCATCACCCTCCATGATATCCTGGAGTCTATTGTGGGGGACCTGCCGGACGTGGATGAGCTAAGTGAGCCTGCCATCGTGCGGAGGGAGGATGGGTCGTACCTGGTGAACGGCTCTGTGCCCATCCGCGAGCTGAACAAGGAACTGAAGCAGGAGTTTATCAGGAAAGACTCCGATGATTACTCCACCTTAGCCGGCTTTATTATTCAGCACCTGGGCAGGTTCCCGACGGCAGGGGAGAAGCTGGAGCACAACAACTTTGAGCTGGAGATCATCGACATGGACGGGGTGAAGGTCGACAAGGTGATCCTGACACACAAACCGGTTTCGGACACAGCTTAGCGGCTGCGCGCGCCGCACAGCCTATATAGGGCTTAGCAGGGGAAAAAGGCAGATGGGGCCTGCCCTATATATAGCTGCGGGGCCCATCCGGCAGTTGCGTTTTGTTCCGCTGCCTGCTTGTCTTTTCAAATACCCTGGTTTGTTCCTTGGATGCGTCTGCCAGGCAAGCTTACCTGCCCCGGAACATTCTCAATATAAAGTAGACGATCAGCACGAGGATAACGATGATGATGATCGCAGTCCAGAATCCGAACTCCAGCACGTCGCCGATCAGGTCGCAGCCGCTCATCGTGAAAGTTAGCAACAAAAAGGAAAGGCTGTAAAGCCACTTGCGGTGTAAGTTTCTCATAGTTGTATTTTTTAGTGTTTTATATAGCGTACCGGTTTTAGGGGGCATGGGTTACGGCTGCCCGGAGCCAGACGCAGCAAAGCGCGCCGCCGCGCGGTGCCGGCACGGGAACAAAAAGCGGGCACGGCGCGCTGCTATTACCCTGACCCCACGCAGCGCCGTAACAGGTGTGCGTTATAATGCCTATATTCGTTTTAAGCCTGCCGCTGCTCCGGTGCCAACGGCTGCGGCGGCAAGGTAAAATGCCTCCCTGCAAAGCAGCATATTTCAGCAGCACAGGCAAAGTATTCGCAAACAAAGGGTAGACAATATGGGCAAGAACGACCAACTCGACCGGTCATTGGGCTTACGCCTTGTTATTGTGGTTGTCATCGGGAACATCCTGGGCTCCGGGGTATATAAGAAGGTGGCCCCCATGGCCGCAGAACTGCACTCGCCGGGGTGGGTGCTCCTCTGCTGGGCGCTGGCGGGCATCATTACCCTGTTCGGTGCCCTGAGCAACGCCGAGGTGGCGGGCCTGCTGGCAGACACGGGCGGGGAGTACGCCTACTACAAAAAGATATATAACCGCTTCTTCGCCTTTATCTTCGGGTGGTCGCTGTTCGCGGTTATCCAGACGGCGGCCATATCGTCGCTGGCCTACGTGTTTGCGCAGTCGCTCAACAGCATTCTGCCGCTGCCTCCGCTGCTGAGCGGGCTGGCCGATTTCTCCATCGCCGGTACGTTCTTCCCCTTTGCCGGCCTCAGCGTGAAGCTGACGGCCATGCTCCTGATCGTGCTGCTGACGTGGGTGAACGCGAAGGGCGTGAAGTTCGGGGCGGGGCTGAGCACCCTCATCCTGCTGCTGGTGTTTGCGGGCATCTCCATTATTGTGTTTTTCGGGCTGGGCAGCAGGCAGGCGGATATAGGCAGCAGCTTTACCCTGGCGACCACGGCCGGTGCCGTCCCCGTCACCTTCAGCGCTGTTTTCGCGGCGATGCTGGCAGCCTTCTGGGCCTACCAGGGCTGGGCGGCCATCGGCTACCTGGGCGGTGAGATCAAAGACGCACACCGCAACATCCCGCGGGGCATCACCATCGGCGTGCTGACGGTGGTGGCCATCTACCTGCTGGTGAACATGACGTACCTGGCCCTGCTGCCGGTCGCGGCCATGGAAGAGGTGCACGCGGCGCGCAACCTGATTGCGGCCGTGGAGGCGGTCCGGACGTTCTGGGGCTACGGAGGGGCCGTGTTTATATCGGTGCTCATCCTGGTCACGACCCTGGGCTGCACCAACGCCACCATCCTGGCCAGCAGCCGCACCTATTTTGCCATGGCCCGCGAAGGCATGTTCTTCCGGAAAGCGGCGGACCTGAACCAGGCTCATGTGCCGGCCCATTCGCTCCTGTACCAGTGCATCTGGGCCTGCCTGCTGGTGCTCTCCGGCACCTTCGACCAGCTGACGGACATGGTGATTTTCGCGGTCTTCATTTTCTACGGGGCCACCACGTTCGGGGTATTTGTGCTGCGGCGGAAGATGCCGGACGCGCACCGGCCCTACAAGGTGTGGGGCTACCCGGTGGTGCCCGCCATCATGGTGCTCTTCTGCGTGGCCCTGTTCTTCAACACCATCCTGGTGCGCCCGCGCGAGGCGGGCATCGGGATGGTGCTGATGCTGACCGGCATCCCGATGTACTGGTGGTTCGAGAAAAGAAAGAAAGGCCGGGTCGAGGCCCCGCCGCAGGACAAGGTGTCTTCCTGAGGCGGGCTTTGCCGAGGTGCTCCAACCACCCCTGCCCTTGCCTGACGAGGGGAATTTAACCTCTCCCCAGCCCTCTCCTAAAAACAGGAGAGGGAGCACAAAAAAAAATTATATATATACCCATATACCCCCATATACCGCCAGTTTGAGCGAAGCGGGAACTGGTGGTGAGCATGGCAGCCAGTTTGTAAAGGCGTTATCCAGATCTTTACTTACGCCGGTTACAAACCGGCCTCCTATATAGCCACATTTGCGCTGACGCAAAACTTGCGGCATGTGAGGGAGGCATAGGGGTGCACGACCTTCCTCGCCCCAAAATAGTGTTTCAAAATCCCCTGTCCGAATCGTGCCGGAAAACTGTCCATCCTGATGCTACTTCACGTACTGCGCCTGCTCTGTTTTGCGCAGCAAGCCCAGGCCATGCAACGTCTGTAGCAGGCTGTCGATCTGCTGGAGGCGCTGGGGCTGCTGGGCTTTGGCGACGGGCCTGAACTGCTGCAGCAACTCCTGGGCGGTGGCCGGGCGCTCGTGCAGTTGCAGGGCGCGCTGCACGGCCTGCGCCTGCTCCGAGAGCGTTTTCGGCCAGGCCAGCACTTCTTTGGCGGTGGATTTCACGGCTTTGGCAGTTGTCTCGATGCCCATATCGGTTTGCTGGGTACCTTGCGGGTTCTGGTAGGCAGGGCGGAGCCAGCGGATGTGGCCGCGTGCTTCTTCGGCGGCGCGTTCCTTGTTCAGGGCCACGAGGCGCTCGAGTATTTCATCTTCGGGCAGGTGGGCGGGCCAGCCATAGGCGGCGGCTACGGCGGCATCCAACTCCTGGTGCAGCTGCAGCAGGATGCTGACCAGCCCCTGCTCGTGGGTTTTCTGCTCTTTGGGAGTAAGCGCCTCGCCCGACCGCAGTTTCTCCAGCACGTTATATAGGTCGGTGATGGTGAGCGTGGGGTGCTGCGCCTGCCGCTGCTTGCGGTGTGCGTCCAGTTGCTCGGCTATACCTCGGATCTGCTCCTGCTGCGCTTCGGTAGCGGCAGGGAAGGGAAAGGGGTCGAAGCAAACAGAGTTATTATACCGAGGAGTATTTCCACCTAAATTACTGCCAGTTGCTAAAGTCCATGAAATATGAATGTTACTTGATAGAACTCCGAAGTGGAACGCATCATCTAATGCAAAATTGATTAATGCATCATCAGGTAAAACATCTATGTTTAAGAACTGGAAAAATCGATGTTTAGAAGTTGCTACAGTTGTAATATATCTTTCTAAACCTTTTAGAGCTTTTCTTAACTCCGTTCTGGTCTTGCCGAATAGCCACCATTTTTTTGCATACCCAGCTCCATCTTTAGAATGTGCCTTTGCTACTCTTTCAGGTTTAACTCGCTCTAAAATCCATTGGTATGCTTCGGGAAATTTTGCCCTTACTTCTTCAGAGTTCAATCCAAAAAAATCTAAAACCATAACTCCTCTTGGACAACTTGTCAAGTCTTTACCGTTACGATATTCTTTTATGTAATTTTCTAATTCTGGTGTTTCACCTAAACCAATTTTTTCTGCTTCATTCTTGGTAATGATAAAGCCTGAACCAATCAGCTGCACACCTCTACTACATAGTTGTAAATTCGATTTTAAAGGTTCTACAGAAGCTAATGCTGCACCTATAGTTAAATCAGATTGGATTGGTCCATCCTTTTCAATAAATGTTACCTGCACTTCTAATCCATCAGTCTTAGTTTCTGAAACTACGGTTAAAAGCCTTCCTACTGCTTCTCCTTTTTCAGCTGCTGTCATGGCAATTTCTACTGCTGCACCATCCGCACTATCTACCCAAGGATGGTCAGGTATGGCAAGTGTGATAGAAAGCGGCGGATTCGCCTGCATCTGCGCTTCAATCACACGGCGATTGAAAGTCTGTTTTATACTATTGGTGGTGATAAAGCCGAATCGCTCTGCCTTATCAGATCGCACAATCTCAGCAGCTTTGTGCCACCAGAACATCACGAAGTCCGCACTCTCCGGCACAGCACCTTTATATGCTTTTCTTACGGCTTCTGCATAACCGTCTCCCAAAGCATCACGCATATACTTTGCACCAATAAACGGCGGGTTGCCTACTATAAAATCGGCTTCGGGCCAGGTGGCGGGTTTGGGGTCGAGGTAATCGTAGGTGATAGTGCGGGCGGTTTCGTCGGGCACTTCCTGGCCGGTAACCGGGTGCGGCTTGGTGCTGTGGCCGTCCCAGCGGGTAACGGGCTGGCCGTTGCTGTCGAGGCGCGGTGTACGGTCGGAGTAGCTAAGCACCGCGTCCTGTTGTTTGATGTTGCCGTACTCGCGCAGGATGGGGTTGCTCAGGCGGGTAGCCGAGCCGTGCGCCCGGAAGTGCCACTGCAGGTAGCCGATCCAGAGCACCACGTCGGCGATGGCCGCTGCCCGTGGGTTTACCTCCAGGCCCAGCAGCTGCGCCGGTGTTACGGTATAGCCGCCCGTCATATCGAGGGTTTTCTGCCCCGGGAAGTGGTCGAGGTACTCGGTTACCTCGCCCTCCAGCCTTTTGAGGTGCTCCAGGGTGACGTACAGAAAGTTGCCGCTGCCGCAAGCCGGGTCCAGCACGCGCACCGAGCACAAACGGCGGTGGAAGTTTTCGATCTCTTTGCGTGCTCCGGCTTCGTCGCCGCTGTCTTCCAATATGGCCGAGGCGGTGCGGGCTGCTTCCCACTCTTCGCGCAGCGGCTCAATAACGGTTGGCATTACCAGGCGCTCCACGTAGGCGCGGGGCGTGTAGTGGGCGCCCAGTTTGTGGCGCTCGCGCGGCTGCAAAGCCCGCTCCAGCAACGTACCGAAAATGGCAGGCTCCACATCAGCCCAGTCGGCCTCGGCAGCCAGTATCAGCAAATCGAGCTGTGCCTCCGTAATGGGCAGCGCCTCGGGATCTTTAAACAAATAGCCGTTAAACTGCGGGATAACCGTGCGCAGGGCCGGATCGAACCCGCCTTTGTCCATACTTTGCCAGAGCGCCTGCAGCGCGTGCGGGAAGTAGGCGATGTTGCGGCGGTAGTCCTGCAGCAGTTTAGTGAAGGAGTTGCCGGGCAGCAGCTGCACGTCTTCGGCAAACATGGTAAAGAGGCAGCGCATCAAAAAACCCGACACCTGCTCCGGCGTGTGCCCCGCTGCTTCCAGCGAGGCCGCCAGTTTCGCCAGCCGCTCGGCCAGCGCCCGGGTTACGCGGGCGGCACGTCGGCTGGGGTCCAGCTCCAATGGGTCAGTAAAGAGCATGCGCAGGCGCTCACGCACCTCCTCGCGGTGCAGCTCGTCCAGCGTTACCCGGTAGTTCAGCGGGTCCGGAAAGGGTACGTAGGTTTTTCCCTGCCGCGCAAAATCCGCATACAGATCAATGCAGTAGCCCACATCCACCACCGCCAGGAAAGGCGGCCAACTGTCGGGTAAGCATCGGGCATAGCGCAGGGCCTGTTCCTTGGCCTTCTTCATCTCGCGGTCCCAGGTGCGGGTGTCGCGGGTGGCGGTGCCTGTCTTTGTTTTTGCCCGTTCCGCGCCCAGTAGCTCTGCCTCGGTGGCCGTTGCCTTGTCGGAGCCCTGCTTGGCCTCCAGCACAAAACAGTCTTTCTTGTACAGGTCGATGAAGTTGGTGCTGGTCTTGCCCTCGCCGTCGTCAAACACTACCGGCCGCTCAAAGGTATAGGTCGCCTCGTGCACCTTGTCGGAGGCCGGCCGCGGCTTCTCCACGCCCAGCAGCTCGCACAGCTCGGTTAGAAACAGCTGGTAGTTAGCGCGTTCCGAAGCGCCGGAGGCTTTCCATCGGGACATAAATGGCGCGATGGCGGGGGGAGGGGTATGGGGCATGGTTTGTTTTCCGGGGCGTCTGTAGAATTAAAGATGCATTATATAAAAATTTTACGATATTTACGCTGTTCAAACACTGTTTTCATCGGCCCCGCAGCGTGCCCACTCATGGCGAAAGTTTAGCGCCAGCGCAAATGTGGCTATATAGGAGGCCAGTTTGTAACCGGAGAAAGTAAAGATCTGGCTAGTGCCTTTACAAACTGGCTGCCCTATTCAACCACCGGTTCCCGCTGCGCTCAAACTGGCGGCGTGTGGGCACCTGCAATCTTGATATAAATCAGTTTAAGTTATATTTAGTCTTAAAAATACAACACTATTCCAGGCTAATGCGTTTGTATTTAGATGGATACTCCATTCCCAGTTCACCTACTATAACCTGCCCTTGCCTGATTCGCAATAACTTTCATTGGCTTTAATTGATACCTGAAGTTTAACTATAAATCTACTACCTATGAAAAGTGCTGTTTTGATACCTTTTTTAACAAGCATGGTATTGTTATTTACTGGCTGTAGTAAAGATGATTCACTTGTTCCTGATCCCCTTAGCACAGATGCTGTAATAAGTAACTTAACCGGGGATGAAATACTGGATGTTGTGATTGATCCGGCTGACTTTACGGCTGATGTTGACAACCCATACTTTCCTCTGAGGCCCGGTGAGACGCTTCATTATGTAAACACCACCAAAGATCGCAATGAAACAGAGACAATTTATATCACCTCAACTACTTTGTGTGAAACAAAGCTAATTGCTGCGTTGGGTATAACTGCCAGGGTGGTGCATGTGGTGGAAACTGATGAAGAAGGCCAGGTACTGGAAGAGACGTACGACTGGTATGCGCAGGACATGGAGGGCAATGTATGGTACATGGGTGAGGCCACCACGGCTTTTGAAGATGGAATACCGAGCACAGAAGGCTCCTGGGAAGCCGGTGTAGACGGCGCAAAACCGGGCATCATCATGTGGGCAGATCCGTGGGAACACATTGGCGAGGTATACTACCAGGAGTACTATGAGGGTGAAGCTGAAGACCAGGGAAAAGTGCTGCCAAGCAAGAGAACAGTAAAAGTGCCATATGGCATGTACCATCAAACACTCACAACCGAAGATTTTACAGCGCTAGAGCCAGATGCGGTTGAGAGAAAGTCATACGCTGAGGGCATCGGGATGTTGCTGGCCGAATCAGTTAAAGGCGGGCCAGAAAAAGAACAGGAAGTACTGGTAGCGATTACACAAGACGGTTGTACTAATTGAGAGGAAGCTCTTGTTAGTTCTAAAGCCATTGTTGGTTTTAGAACTAACAATCCATACTGCACCGGTTTAAACTGGCTGCCATGCCCAACCACCAGTTACCGCTGCGCTCAAACTGGCGGTATGTTTGGGGGAAACCCACCCCTGCCCCTCCCAAGAGGGGAATTTTCCGCAAGAGTAGTTTATTCCCCTCCAGGGGTTGGGGCCCCTTGTCAACGAAGGAGTAGGGGTGGGGCATGTTTCAACAGTGAAGTTAACTCGCTACTTGAGTTATATAGAAGCTGCCTTTTCTGCGCCGTTTGGTTTTTATGCGAACCTCGATCTATATTTGCATGAAGGGGGTGAGGATGAGCACCTTGGGAGGTGGCAGGGCTGAGTTTTTTCTGTTCCTGCTTCTGCCACGCTGCTCAATACCAACAGGCACCAGCCCGTTTGCCATTTTTTGTAGGAGGTAGGGGGTTCCGTTCCCAAAGCGCGGCATGCTGCTGCCTCCCGGTGAAAATAGGCGGACTGCTGCCTGGCATTTACTAAATTTTGTGGCAAAAGCTGGCCGTTTTTTATTGTCTGCGTACCATATACAGCGCCCTTTTAGCTTGTATCTGTTCCTGGTTATATGTTACTTAGCGCGTTAGAGTTTACGGTTGCCCTGCAGAAGGAGTACGTGACGATCCGGCACAACCCGCCCGAAAAATTTATTTGGAACGAGTGGCGGCACACTATTCCCAGTCCGCAGCTCCGGGAGGCGATGCTCTTTGCCTGTGAGTATATCCTGGCCCACGACGTGGAACTCATCCTCGCTGATTTCTCCAAAATGCATGCCCCCTCCCTTGAGGACCAGGTATGGATCGCCAACCGCTCAGCCCAACTGCTGCAACACAGCAAGCTCAGGCGCGTGGCCAACATCCTGTCCCTTGATGTTTTCGAGCAAATAGCCATCGAAAATATCTACGCCCTCGCCTCGAATTTGCCGATGCCCTGCGAAACCAGGGAGTTTGTGTCGAAGGAGGAAGCAATGGAGTGGCTGTTCTCTGACTGAACCCTTCGGGGCAGGCGCGCGGGTAGGCGGCAAATTCAAAAAAATAGCCTCCCTCTCAGCCGCAGGCTGCTGTTTTTGAAACACACCGCCAGTTTGAGCGAAGCGGGAACTGGTGGTTGAATAGGGTAGCCAGTTTGTAACTGGCGAAACCGGAACTTGAGGAACGCCAGTTACAAACTGGCATCATAGTAAGCCACATTTGCGCTGGCGCTAAACTGGCGGCATATACGGGGCACATATAGGCCGTCCGCAGACCTCGCGGTGTCCGGAGGTCCCGCCACGTCTGCGCTACCTATCAACGGCCCTGCTAATCACCAACCCGTCCCCCCAGCCACGGGCGTAAAACTGCTCACGTGGCCCGCGGCACCTTTCAGGCGGTTTGCTTTTTTAAGAAGCCATATATAGCTATATTGCAAAAGCTATGACTTTGTGCAGATGATCCTTTTCAAGAACAGCATTATACAGTTAGACTACAGCCCGGCTGCCGATATTTTGGACGTGGGCTATCCCGACCTGCACGGCTTTCTGATTCCCGAGATCAAGCACAGCATCGACATCCTGGTTGATAACGTCAGGAACTACGATGTGAAGCGGGTGCTGCTCGACTCGACCAGGACGTTGATTCTGGTGAGCGAGGCGGAAAGCAGGGAAGTGGCCACCTACCTGGCTGCCGGGCTGATGAAGACCCGGGTGCAGAAGGTGGCGCGGCTGCAATCTTCGAGCGCGGCGGTAGAAACCACGGCGCAGGGCAACATCCAACACATCAGGGAAACGCAGGCGCTCCCATTCCTGCTGCAGAACTTTACCGTCAGAGAAGAGGCCGTCGCGTGGCTGACCTCCTACGATGTTGAACATGTGCCGCTGTAAACAACAGCCCGCTGTGGTGCGCTAACCAACCCTCCGCGGCCATCCTTCACCGCTGCACGCGCTTTGGGCAAGCGGGCACTTCAACGGCCGGTATTTGCTTCTCTTCCCGGAATATGGTTATTATTGCAGATGTTCGACTTTCGTCTCAAAGTATTCTACACGGTGGCCAGGCGGCTAAACTTCACCAAGGCGGCCGAAGAGCTGCTCATTTCCCAGCCTGCCGTCACGAAGCATATAAAAGAGCTGGAGAGCCAGTTTAACCTGGCCCTCTTCGACCGGCGGGGCAACAAAGTGCTGCTCTCGCCTGCCGGGGAAGTGCTTCTCAGGCACACGGAAGCCATCCAGGAGATATACCGGCAGATAGAATTCGACCTTAACCAACTGAACCAGACTTTCAAGGGCGTACTGCATGTCGGGTCCAGCACCTCCATCACGCAGTACATACTGCCCCCTTTGCTCGCCCGTTTCCACAGCATCCACCAGGACGTGAAGGTGGAGTTGCTCAGCGGCAACACCGAGCAGATCGAGCAGGCCCTGCTGCACAAGAAGATCGAGATGGGCGTGATCGAGGGGAAATCCAAGCGCAGGGAGATTCAGTATACCCCGTTTCTGAAAGATGAGATTGTGCTGGTGTGCAGCAGTAAAAACGCACTGGCCAAAAAGGAGGAGATCAGGCCGGAGGAGCTGAAAAAGATCCCGCTCCTGCTGCGGGAGCCGGGCTCCGGAACACTGGAGGTGATCGCCGATGCGCTGAAGCAAAAGGGCATCCGCCTGGCCGACCTGTCCGTTGAGATGCAGCTCGGGAGCACCGAGGCGATCAAGTCGTACCTGCAGCACTCCGACTGCATGGCTTTCCTGTCGCTGCACGCCATCCCCCGGGAACTGGAAAATGGGACGCTCAAGATCATCGGGATCCGGAAGCTGCCGATCCACCGCAACTTTTACTTCATCACGCCGCAAGGCCCGGAAGGCGGCCTGTCCTCCCTGCTCATCCGCTTCCTGACCCGGAACCATAGCTTTTGATTATATAACAGCGCCTGATCCGGCTGCCGTTTATATATAGTTATCCGCTTGCTCCCCTGCCTGGCTGCAGCGGAATCATGTTTCTGTTCCCGCCATCCTGCTGCAGCAGCCTGCATGCTATTCCCGTAATTGCTCTTCATGTCGCAGAAGCTGGTATACCGTTTTTGCATTTCAATACGTTGAGCAGCAGGAAGATAGGGTTATAGTCCCACTGTGTGTTGCACAAGCGATGTGCCCCTGCTACCTGCTGCCTTCGTCGCTGCTCCTTTCAGTATAACTTTAAGTTATTCTAAATCATTTTTTACGATTGGCACGACCTGTTTATCAGCCGTATATTTGTATAAACAAACACTGAAAGGCAGCTGTTGGCTGGTTCTGATACCTTTGCTGAGAGGAAGAGTGCGGCTGAATTATATATGTAGTGGTAAATGGGAAATCCTGGAGCCGGCCCTATATAAAGCCCAAACTTATCCGCTCACCCCAGGTTTTATGAGCAAGTAGTTCCCTGCAGGAAAAGAAGCAGTAAGCATATAGATGTATAACCTAAAATTAAAAAACTATGAGTTTAAGAATCGGAGATGACGCACCAAATTTTACGGCACAAACCACAGAGGGCGAAATAGATTTTCACCAGTGGCTGGGAAACAGCTGGGGGATCCTCTACTCGCACCCGGCGGACTTCACGCCTGTTTGCACCACGGAGCTTGGCCGCACCGCCCAGCTGAAGGACGAGTTCGCGAAAAGAGACACGAAGGTGATCGCGGTGAGCGTGGACGAGCTGGACTCGCACCACGAGTGGATCAAGGACATCAACGAAACGCAAAACTGCGATGTTGACTTCCCGATCATTGCGGATATGGACCGGAATGTGGCCACGCTTTACAACATGATCCACCCGAATGCCTCTACCAGCACCACCGTGCGCTCCGTTTATTTCATCAGCCCTGATAAGAAAATCAAAGCGATCATCACGTACCCGGCTTCCACAGGAAGGAACTTCTTCGAGATTCTGCGGGTGATCGACTCACTGCAGCTGACCGACAAATACAGCGTGGCCACCCCGGTGGACTGGCAGCAGGGCCAGGATGTGATCATTTCGCCGTCTGTGAAGCAGGAAGACGTAGCGGCCAAGTTTCCGAAGGGGCACCAGCTTATCAAGCCTTATCTAAGGTATACACCGCAACCAAACAAATAAACTGTTGATGGATTTTAAGAAAGGTCTGGAGAGAGGCCCGTTTTCTGACAAGCAGGCGGCACAACTCCACGAAGCTTTGTCGGGGCTGGATACCGGGCAGCTGCAATGGCTGTCCGGTTACTTTGCCGGCGTGGCTGCTTCGCCAACCGGCGCGGCTGCTGTTGTGGCCGGGCCTGCCGTTGCGGCAGCCGTAACGGCGCAGCAACTTACGGTGCTATATGGCAGCCATACCGGCAACTGTGAAGGGTTGGCAAAAAACCTGGCCACGCTGGCCAGATCGCGGGGCATCGAGGTGGAAGTGGCCGACATGGCTTCCTTTAAAACCAGGGACCTGAAGAAAGTCTCTAACCTGGCGGTGCTGGTGAGCACGCACGGCATCGGGGAGCCCCCGGTGCAGGCCGAGGAGCTGCACCAGTTCCTGCACGGCAAAAAGGCGCCTGACCTCTCGCACATTAAGTTTTCGGTGCTGGCCTTGGGCGACAGCAGCTACGTGGATTTCTGCCAGACGGGGAAAGACTTTGATGCCGTGCTCGAAAAGCTAGGCGCGCAGCGCATCAGCACCCGCGTGGACTGTGATGTTGATTATGAGGAGGCAGCAGAAGCGTGGCAGCAAGCGCTGGTGCAGGCAATCAGCCAGGCCTCCGGCGCGAACGCGACGACGGAGGTAACTGTGAAGGACACCGTGCCCGCTGAAGCTCCCAAATACTCCCGCAAGAATCCGTTTGAGGCAACCATCCTCGAGAAGATCAACCTGAACGGGAAAGGGTCCTCGAAGGAAACGATCCACCTGGAGCTGAGCCTCGAGGGTTCCGGCCTGACCTACGAACCCGGCGACGCGCTGGGCGTGTACGGCACCAACGCTGCATCTCTTGTGGAAGGGGTGCTGCAGGCTGCCGGTCTTTCGGGAGAGGAGCTGGTGCAGGGCCACAACGGTGAAAAGCCGCTGGCCGAGGCGCTGACCTACGACTACGAGCTGAGCCCGATTTCGAGCGTTACCCTGGCGAAGTACGCCGAGCTTACAGGAAGCGACAAGCTGAAAGACATCGCCGCTGACAACCAGAAGATGGTGCAATACCTGCCCGGGCGTGATATGCTGGACCTGTTGCAGGAGGTGCCGCATGCTTTTCAGGCAGACGAGCTGCTGTCGGTGCTGCGGAAAAACGCACCGCGCATGTACTCCATCGCCTCCTCGCAGGCCGCCGTGGAAGACGAGGTGCACCTGCTGGTGTCAGTGGTGCGGTACGAGGCCTACGGCAGATGCAAAGAAGGCCTGTGCTCCGCCACGCTTTCCGACAGATTCCATGTGGATGATAAAGTGAAGGTATTTGTGGACAGGAACAGCCGCTTCAAACTCCCCGCCGACCCGGAGGCGCCGATTATCATGGTCGGACCCGGAACCGGGGTGGCGCCCTTCAGGGCGTTTATGCAGCACCGCGAGGTGGCGGATTTCAAGGGCAAGTCTTGGCTTTTCTTTGGCGACCGCAATTTCACCACGGATTTCCTGTACCAGACCGAGTGGCAGCAGTACCTGAAAGAGGGGATTCTGACGAAGGCGGATGTGGCCTTCTCCCGCGACCAGAAGCAGAAGCATTACGTGCAGCACCGCATGCTCGAAAACGGCAAAGAGCTCTATAACTGGCTCGAAAGCGGCGCCCATTTTTACGTGTGCGGCGACGCGAAGCAAATGGCCAAAGACGTGGACGGCGCTTTGCGCGAAATCATACAGCAGCACGGTGGCGTGACGGTAGAGAAGGCGGAGGAGTACGTGAAATACCTGCAGCGATCGAACCGCTACCAGACCGACATATATTAAAACCTAATAGGATCGGGCAACCGGAATCTCACCGCCCCGGTCCCTACTTGCGGCCTCTCAGCATCACTAGCAGCGCCGGAGCTGGCAGGCCCTGGCACAACCTGAGAAGGGGTTGAAAAGGAGTGGCCTGTCTACACAATAAGAGCAATGACAATGGAAGAGCAACTGGAAAAGCAGAGATTATCTGACGATGAATATATAAAGGAGCGAAGTGATTTCCTCCGCGGCACGATCAAAGAGAGCCTGAAGAATCCGCTGACGGGTGCGTTGCACCCTGACGATGTGAAACTGATCAAATACCACGGCTCCTATCAGCAGCACGACCGGGACCTGGAAAGCGAGCGGAAGCGTCAGAAACTGGAGCCTTTGTACCAGTTCATGGTGCGGGTGCGCGTGCCGGGGGGCATTACGCGGCCGGACCAATGGCTGATCCTGGACGAGCTTTCTGACAAGTACGGTAATGGCACGATGAAGCTGACCACCCGGCAGTCCTTCCAGTTTCACGGCATTCTGAAGCGCGGCCTGAAGCCTACGATCAAAGCGATAAACGATGCGCTGCTGAGCACCATCGCCACCTGCGGCGACGTGAACCGAAACGTGATGTGCAACCCCAATCCGCACCAGTCGCAGATACACGAGGAGGTATATGAGATGGCCGCCCGCATGAGCGAGTACTTCACGCCGAAAACCACCGCCTACCACGAGATATGGCTGGACAAGGAGAAGGTGAGCGGCACCCCGGATTTTGAGCCGCTTTACCATGAAACCTACCTGCCCCGCAAATTCAAGATCGCGCTCACCATTCCGCCGCGAAACGACATCGATGTGTTCGCCAATGATCTGGGCCTGATTGCGATTGAGGAAAACAACGAGTTGATCGGCTTTAACGTGTGTGTGGGCGGGGGCCTGGGCAGCACGTTCGGTGAGAAAGCCACGTATGCGCGCCTGGGCGATGTGATCGGTTTTGTGCCGAAAGACAGGATAATGGAGGTGGCCGAAACCGTGATCGCCATCCAGCGGGACTACGGTAACCGGGCCGACAGGAGAAACTCCAGGCTGAAATACACCATCGACAAGAGAGGGCTGGAGTGGTTCGTGACTGAGCTGAACACACGCATCGGCTGGGAAATCGAAAGCCCGCGCGCCTTCCGGTTCGATACCAACGGAGACCGGTACGGCTGGTTGAAGGGGACGAACGGCAAGTGGTTTTACACCCTGTTTGTGGAGCACGGCCGCGTGAAAGACGAGGAGGGATATGAGCTGAAAAAAGCGTTGCGGGAAGTGGCCCTGGTGCTCAACGGCGACTTCCGCCTTACCGGAAACCAGAACCTGATCATCGGGAATGTGGAGGAGGCGGACAAAATGCTCATCGAGCATATCCTGACGCAGCACGGGGTGCTCAACCATCCTAAACTCACAGGCCTGCGGCTAAGCTCGATGGCCTGCGTGGCTCTGAACACCTGTGGCCTTGCCTTCGCGGAGTCAGAGCGCTACCTGCCTTCGCTCATCGACAAGCTGGATGTGATCATGCGGAAAAACGGCCTTGAAACGGACGAGATCAACATCCGGATGACGGGCTGCCCGAACGGCTGTGCCCGGGCATCGCTGGGGGAGATCGGCTTCGTAGGCCGCGCCGTCGGACGCTACAATCTCTATCTCGGCGCAAGCCATAACGGGGACAGGCTGAACACTTTATACAAAGAGATGCTTTCCGAAGAAGCCATTATCGAAGCGCTGGAGCCCATCCTGACAGCTTATGCGCAGGAACGGGAACCACAGGAGCATTTCGGCGATTTCGTTATCCGGAAGAAGATAGTGGAGGCGACTGACCGCCCCGTCAGAATCCTGGCCTGATCTGAGGGCGAAAGCACGGGGTATATAGAGCCAGCACCGCCATAACAAAGCGAGGGCATCCTGAAAAGGGGCCCTCGCTTTGTTTTGGGGATACGGGGCGGCTGCCTGCTGGGCCGGGTCCAACCACCCCTGCCCCCTCCTTGTCTAAGGAGGGGAATCTTCTTCTACATTAGCAGAAGATAGTAGGTGTGGCTATGGCTTCTGTTGGAGAAAGCAAAAACGCACATAAATGCATCATGACTAAGGGAGTATAAAACTCCCCTCCTTAGACAAGGAGGGGCAGGGGTGGTTGGACACGGTATTAGGTCATTTGATCGAATGGTGCGCTCCACTATTTGGCAAAGTTACCCACGTTAAGCAAGAGCCATATATGCCATAGCCAGACCACGGCATATATCAATTATCGGAATCGATGTAATACTGCAGGTTCTCTTTCGTGATGATGTCCAGCGGCAGGTACTTGATGGGGTTGTTTTTCTTCCGGAAGATCAGGTGATCCGCCAACGCCTGTATGCCCCAGTAGCCTTGCCCTTTCGGGTTCTGGTTGATCAGGAAATCGATATGGCCGGTTTCCAGGTGCTGGATGTTCTTGCCTATCAGGTCATATCCGACCAGGCTGACCTGCTTTCTCTTTTTTTGCTGCAGGTACTCCGCAATGACATTCACCCGGGAAGTCGTCACGAAAACGCCCTTGATAGTCGGCTCATTCTTAAACAGTCTGTCCAGTTGCTGGGCGATGGTTTTGCCCGAATTGCTCTGAAGGTCAACGGTCACAATGTGGTGGCTGTCCGTGAGGCCTTGCTGCGCAAAGTAATCCTTGAAGCCCTGCTCCTTATGCAGCAGGTGAGACGAGTTCTGGACATCTTCCTCGATATGGGCCACCACAAGAGTAGCTTTTTCCCGGCAGCCGTAATGTAATAGCTTTCCTGCCAGCAGCCCGCTTTGGTACGAGTCCTGGCCAATGTACATGAGCGGCGCGTAATCAAGGATTTGCGTGTTGAAGAGCACAAAAGGGATACCCTGGCGCTTCCAGTTATTGAAGTAAGCCAGCGACTGCCGGTAAAAGATAGGTGCTACCAGGATGCCATCAAAAGCGGCTGTGGCTATTTTATCCGCGGCCGCCGAAAAGGACTTCGCCTCATAGGGGTCAAAAATAAAGGGCGTTACCCGCAGGCCGTACTGCTGCAGCTCTTCCACCGCCTTCTCTATGCCATCCTGCGGTGCCTGCCAATAGCTGTCAACAGCAGGGTCAGGGATAAGGGCGGCGATGCGGCAGGATTTGTTGCTGACCAGCGCACGCGCCAGCAGGTTAGGCTTGTATTTCAGCTCTTTGGCAATGCGCAGCACCCGCTGCCGCACGTCATCAGCCACCCGTCCGCGGTCATGCAGCACACGGTCCACGGTTCCTGTCGACACGTTCGCTTTTTCGGCAATATCCTTTATCCTGATAATTCTGTCCACGTATTGTAATGCCCTTTATATATGATGCTGGCCTGCTTCTGTTCTCGCGACGGTCAAAATAGTAAATTAAATACGCATCCGTAACTCCTGCGTGAAGATTCCTCTAAACAGGATCAGGCCCAAGGAAAACGGCTTTAGAGCAACTCCCTCAGCACAGGCTATTGCACGATGACGTTGGTGGTGCCACCGCCAGCCAACGAGAGGTTAACCGGGGCGTTCGTTTGCCAGGCACCGGCCGTGAAATCGGGCATGTCGATGGAGTTGGAGCGGTTCGCCACCGACCACTCGCTCAGCAGGCCGACTGCCGTCCAGGAGGCCGCGTCATATACGTCCTGGTCGAGCGGCAGGCCGTTGCGCAGGCAATCGATCAGGCGCCAGTCCATCATGAAGTCCATGCCGCCGTGGCCGCCGATCTTTTTGGCCATCTCCCCGATCCGCTTCACGATCTCGGGTGTGTACTGCGCCTCCAGGGCCTTTACTTCTTCCTCGGTAAGCCACCCTTCGTGGCTGCTGGCGATCTTCTGCTCCGGCCATTTGCGCGCCATGCCTTTTGTGCCGCTCACCAGGTGTATCCGGGAGTAGGGGCGGGGCGAGGTCACGTCATGCTGGATCATCATCGTCTTGCCTTTCTTCGTGCGGATGGTGGTGGTGTTCATGTTGCCCCGGTACGTGTCCTGCACAAACGGCTTGTAAAAAGGATCTCCCTCGGCGCGCTTCTTCGCCTCCTCAAACATCTGGAAGTCGTCGCTTTGCACCGCCGTCAGGTAATCCATCGCATCGCCGCGGTTGATGTTCATGACCTGGCAGATCGGGCCCAGGCCGTGGGTGGGGTACAGGTTGCCGTTGCGGGTCATGTTCTCCTTCAGGCGCCACATATCCTGGTAGCCTTCCTTCGAGAAGTTCAGGTCCACCAGCTGATGGATATAGGCGCCCTCGCCGTGGATGATTTCCCCGAAATACCCCTGGCGGGCCATGTTCAGCGTCAGGATCTCGAAGAAGTCGTAGCAGCAGTTCTCCAGCATCATGCAGTGCTTTTTGGTGCGCTCCGACGTCTCCACCAGCTGCCAGCACTCCTCCATGCTTACGGCCGCAGGCACCTCCGTGGCGGCGTGCTTGTCGTGGTCCATGGCGTACACGGCGATGGGCGTGTGCAGGTGCCAGGGCGTGGTGATATAGATCAGGTCAATGTCCGTCCGCAGGCACATTTCCTTCCAGGCGTCTTCACGGCCCGAGTAGAGCGTGGGGTTGTGTGCGGTGCCCGCTTCCTGCAGTTTCTTTTTCACCGCCTCGGCCCGCTCGGGCAGCAGGTCGCAGAGCGCCATGATCTCTACGCCCTCGATGCGGCTCATGCGGTTCACGGCCCCCGGCCCCCGCATGCCCAGCCCCACAAACCCGATGCGGACTTTCTCAAGCTTCGGGGCGCGGTAGCCGCTCATGTTAAAGCGCTGTGTGTGCTTGCGCTTGGCCTGCTGCGCAATGGTGGCCATGTTCGACTGCTGCTCTGCCGTGGCACAGCCTCCGAGCAGGCCCGAACCGGCGATGCCCAGTCCGGCCAGGCCCGTAATCTTCAAAAAATCTCTGCGGTTATTGTTCATGGGTATGCGCTGTTAATGATTTATATGCGGTTGGGACGTGTCAGGTGCTGTGAGCGGATATAGGTAAAAAGCCTGTCTGTAGCGGGTGTTGATTTTCTATATAAACCTCATCCCGCCAAAAAAAGCAGGCAAATGAAAGTCGGGTTGCGGGGCTTGTATGGGGCTCCAGGCCACGAAATGCGGCTCCGGCAGCTCATCCCCGCACTTATAGAAATTGGCCCTGGCCTGTGTGCCTTTAAAATCCGTGATCGTATGCCCCGAGAACACGGCAGCGGGTATGGCCAGTGTCAGTTGCCAGCTCACCTGCTGCGAATCCGGGGCGACTTCCTGCAAATCGCCCGCGTGCCTGATCTGTGCGATGGCGCTTTCTGAGAGCAGTTGCCGATCCTCCCTGCTTTGGCCAAAGCCCGCCAGGCAGGTGCCCAGGCTGTTGAACTCCAGGTTGTAATACTGCGGCTCGCCATCGAAAGCGACGAAAAACTCCACGCAACTGTCTTTGTACACCGGGTCGTTGGTGTTCAGGTACAGGGCGCGCACGGTGTTTTCCCGCACATAGTACTTGAGAAAGAGGCAGTCGCGGTTGTAAGCCGCAGCGAAGCGCACCTCCGGTGTTTTATAGTCCGTTGGCCAGGGCGTTTCAGCAAGGGCGTGTTGCGGGAGCGTATCCAGCGTCTCAGAGACAAGCGAAAGCGGGCTGTCTATAGAGAGCTGGTTTACCTGTGGGACGTCTAGGTTCTTCATGGTTTTTTCCGGAATCTTTTAGTGCGATGAAAGTGTCTGCCACATATTATCCGGATACACACCCTCCCGTAGCAGGCGGCGGATGTTTCGCACGGCCACGGCCTTGTCCTCCGGGTATGTAACCCCAAACCATCTCTCCGGTGTCTGCAGCACTTTCACTCTGGCTGCGCCGGATTTGACCATCTGGTCCACCACCGCCGGCAGGTAGAATTCTGCGGTTGGGTTTGAGCTGTTGCGGGTCAGAAACGCTTTGAACTCCCGCTCAAAATGGGGGAAGACAGAGGGCTTGAACGCCATCAGGTTCATCGAAACAAGCGCATCGCCTTCTAAAAAGCGTGCCTCCGTGCCCGGATCCTGCACCGCGATTCCGTCAGCTGTGCGGGCGATATGGGTGAGTTCGGTTACTGATTTCAAATAGCCGTTTTCGTCCAGCGCGCACAGGCCTCTGGAAACCGCTCCGTGCTCCGACAGCGTGTTCTCCAGTTTAAAGCCCACCAGGCCATATGCAGCCGCCTCGGTGCTGCTCTTCAGGAAGTCCGCCACAAGCTTAAACGACTGGTACCCGTAAAAATCGTCCCCGTTGATGACCGCGAACGGCTCGTGAAGCTGGGAGGCCGCCACCCACACCGCGTGTCCGGTGCCCCAGGGCTTTACCCTGTTTTCGGGAACCGTGAAGCCAGCGGGCACCATCTCCGGTTCCTGGGCAACGTAGGCAATGGGCAAATCATCCGGAAACCTGCGGCGCATGGCGGCTTTGAACGCCTCCTCCATCGACTTCCGGATAACAAAAACAACTTTCCCGAACCCAGCCCTGAAAGCATCGTGCACAGAGTAGTCGATGATCGTTTCGCCGTTCGGCCCAAAGCCATCCAGTTGCTTCAAACTCCCATACCGTGTCGCCATGCCGGCCGCTAATACAAGTAAGGTGGGTTGCTTCTGCATGTGTGGACACTGCGTGATTTTATGTTAAGAAAACCGGGGCGGAATAGCTGCGCTGTATATGGCTATGTGATCGCGCCACAGAATTGGTGCTGATTAAGGGTCATGGCTGCTCGCTGTGATGACCGGCCTGATAAAAATAGAAATAAGAATCTGAAAAAGCAAGGCCAAAGTATATGAGTTTACGAACACGCAGCGTGTTTGCACGTTAACGCAGTTGTAGAAAGATAGTCTGGGCCTGCATTTTATATAGAAGATTATTCCTTTCATCCTGCCCTGCCATCGTTAGCAGGTGAGGTATATATGATGCGTTCTGATTTGCAGTGTTAGCGTTTTTATAAAAATATATATACCTTAAAATCAATTGGCAGCGAAATCGACTTTCTAAACGCAGTTGCTGGAAGGGCGTAAACTGCTAGCCGGCATCAGGTAAGGCAGTTCACTGCATGCTTATTTTATATATAGCCTGCGCCGCGCGCAGTTGGGATGTCGCTTTTAAAGCGCCGTCGGCTTCGACGCTGATTATTGCCTTTTACAGGCTTTAGATGCTCCGGCTTGGAAGAGGCGGGGCCATGCTGTGCCGCGTGCCCGGTTTCTTTACCGCTTGCATACGGGCATTCTTGTGCTGCAGGGGGGGATTTCTGAGTGACAAAGCGCTTGTAGAGCTGTCCTTTTTATCAGGCGCGGCAGCGCAGGCAGGCGCTTGATTTTATATATACCACTACCATTAGCTCTATATAACTATGAATGTAAAACAGATTTCCAGGAACTGCTTTTCCGGGCTGCTGCTTTTCGTGTTGGTGCAGGCCGGTGCCCCGGTTGCCGCCCAAACGGTAAGCCTGGAGCAGAAGTGGGAGACGCCCACCACCCTCAAAGAGCCGGAGTCGGTGCTGTACGATGAGGCCAACGAGGTGCTCTACGTCTCCAACATCAACAACCCGGCCGGCGGCAAGGACGGCAACGGCTCCATCGGCCGGGTTTCCCTGGCCGGCGAGGTGCAGGACGTGGAATGGGTCGTGGGCGGCATGGACTCCCCGAAAGGCCTGGGCCTGTCGAAGGGCCTGCTGTACGTGGCCGACCTGACCAGGGTGGTGGTGATCGACACCAAAACGGGCAAAGTGGCGCGCACCATTGAGGTGGAAGACGCTGGCATGCTCAACGACATCACCGTGGACGCGCAGGGCGTGGTGTATATCTCCGACTCCGACAAGAAGCGGGTGTACCGGCTGCGCGGCAACAAGGCGGAGGTGTGGCTGGAGAAGGCCCATTTTCAGAAGCCCAACGGCCTGCTGGCGCACCAGGGCAGGTTTTACCTGATGGACATGAACGCCGGCGTCTTCTACGAGGTGGACAAGAAAAGCAAGGAGCTGCGCACCATCGCCGAGGGCCTTGTCGGCGGCGACGGCATCGTGCCGCTCGGCGAGGGTTTCATCATCTCCGACTGGAACGGGGCGATCAATTACGTGTCGGCCGGCGGGCAGGTGGAGAAACTGTTAGACACAAAAGCAGACAAGGTAAACGCGGCCGATATCGCCTATATCCCCGCCCGCAACCTGCTGCTGGTGCCCACCTTCTTCGCCAACAAACTGGTGGCCTACGAGGTGAAAGCGAATAAATAAATCTCAAACCGGCCTTCTCCGGGCAACACTCTAAAACCAGCAGGGATCCCTATGGCAGTACTCTATCTGCTCCTCAGCGTGGCACTTATCATTCTCCTGACGACGCGGCTCCAGGTGCACCCCTTCCTGGCGCTGTTCCTGGTGGCCGTGCTCTACGGTTTCCTGACGGGCATGCCGCTGGCAGCCATTATAAAATCCATCAACGAGGGCTTTGGCGAGACGCTGGGCAAGATCGGCCTCATCATCATCTTCGGGGTCATCATCGGGGTCTTCCTGGAGAACTCCGGTGGCGCCTACACCTTGGCCGAGAAAGTGCTGCGGATGGTGGGGCAGAAGCGCGTAACGGCGGCGATGGGCATCATCGGGTACTTCGTCTCCATCCCGGTATTCGCTGACAGCGGTTTCCTGCTCGTCTCGCCGCTCAACAGGAGCCTGTCCAAGAAGGCGGGCATCTCCCTGGCGGGCCCCGCCGTCGCCCTCGGCCTCGGCCTGACGGCCACCCACACCATGGTGCCGCCCACGCCGGGGCCTATCGCCGCCGCGGGCATCCTGGGGGCCGACCTGGGCCTGGTGATGCTGGTGGGGCTGCCCATCAGTGCGCTGGCGCTGGCGGTCGGGCTGCTGTACGCCACCGGGTACGCCGCCAAAACCTACATCGACCCGAACCCGGAGGTAACGGAGGAAGAGGTAAACCAGCGGCTGAAAACCGCGCCCGGTGCCCTGAAGGCCTCTGTGCCCGTGGCGGTGCCCATCCTGCTGATCGTTGTCCGGTCGCTCCTGCTGAATTACGACACTGCCCTGAGCCCGCCTGTATACAACCTGCTTGCATTCCTGGGCGAGCCCGTGGTGGCCCTCTGCATCGGCGCCTTCCTGTCCCTGACGCTCCCGAAGAAGTTGAAAAAGGATATGCTCTCCGCGCAGGGCTGGGTGGGCATTGCCCTGAAAGACGCAGCCTCTATCATCCTCATCACCGGGGCGGGGGGCATTTTCGGGAAGATCCTGCAGAACTCCGGCATCGCCGCCACCCTGGGCGAAACGCTGGCAGATATAAACCTGAGCATCTGGCTGCCCTTCCTGCTGGCGGCGGCAATCAAGACGGCGCAGGGCTCCTCCACGGTGGCCCTGATCACGACGGCCTCGATCATCCTGCCGATGATGGGCTCGCTCGGCTTTGAGACGGAGCTGCAGAAAGCCATGGTGGTGGTCGCCATCGGGGCGGGCTCCGCGGTGGTGTCGCACGCCAACGACAGCTTCTTCTGGGTGGTGACGCAGATGTCGGGCATGAAGGTGCGGACGGGCTACAGGCTCTATAGCCTGGGGACGCTGGTGCTGGGCCTGTCCGCCGCGATTTTCCTGTTTATAGGCTACCTGCTCCTCACCTGATATATAAAACAGTGGTTCGAACTATATATACCAACAGATGAAACTATACAGAACACAAGAAGGCATCCTGATCGAAAAAGACAAGGCCCTGTACCCGGTCAGGGGCCAGCAATGGGACGAGTTCCTCAACGATGACCGGCTCTATGAGAAGATGCAGGAGGTGACGCAGAACGTGGCGCCGGACCCGGACGCGGGCGTACTGCTGCAAAATCTCCTGGCACCGGTGCAGAGCCAGGAGATCTGGGCGAGCGGCGTGACGTATTTCCGCAGCAAGGAGGGCCGGCAGGAGGAGTCGAAGGGCAGCGGCGGCGGGGAGTTCTACGCCATGGTGTACGAGGCGGAGCGGCCGGAGCTGTTCTTCAAGTCCACGGCCTACCGGGCGGTGGGGCCGGGCGGCAACGTGCGCATCCGCCGCGACTCCACCTGGGACGTGCCCGAGCCGGAGCTCACCCTGGTCATCACCTCCTCGGGCAGGATCGTGGGCTACACCATCGGCAACGACATGAGCTCGCGCAGCATCGAGGGCGAGAACCCCCTGTACCTGCCGCAGGCCAAGACCTACGACGGCAGCGCGGCGGTGGGCCCCTGCATCTACGTGACGAAAGACCCGCTGCCATCGGACACGCTCATCCAGTTGGAGATCCTCCGGCGGGGCGAAAAGGTGTTCGAGGGGGCGATCGAGATCGCGCAGATGAAACGCAAGCCCGAAGAACTCGTCTCTTACCTGTACCGGGAGTGCAGCTTCCCCCACGGCAGCCTGCTCATGACCGGCACCGGCATCGTGCCAGAAAGCGATTTCACCCTGCAGCAGGGCGACGAGGTCCGGATCACGATCGGTCCGATCGGCACCCTGGTCAACTACGTGCAGTAAACGCAGCAGCAGCCTTATATGTGTTGATGTGGAGGACGAAGAGGAATGAAAGGAATATAGAAGGCGCTTTAGTCGGCTCATGCTGGCGCGGATCTGCAAAAACGTGTCATCCTGTATATGGTGCAGGTTTTCAAACTTGTATCCTGGCATGAAGTCGGGTTGAAAGCGAGAACGGGTGCCATATATGGATGAAACAGTCCAGTTTTCGGAGCGCCAAAAAAGATGCTATGACAGCAGTATATAGACTGCTACTTAATTTAGATTATATCATACAGAAAAAACGATGGAGTTAACAGGTAAAAATATCATTGGAGATACCCTGGCGGGAGAGGGAAACGAAACTTTCTTTGCGGTGAACCCGGCAAGCGGCAGCGAAATAGAGCCGGCATTCACCGGGGCCAGCACCGAAGAGATCAACAATGCCATCCGCAAAGCCAGCATTGCCTTCCAGGTATATAAAAACAAATCCGGGAAAGAGAAAGCCGGACTGCTGGAGGCGATCGCCGAGGAGATTGTGGCGATTGGCGACGGGCTGATCACCCGCTGCATGGAGGAGACCGGCTTGCCTGAGGCGCGCCTGACAGGGGAGCGCGGCAGAACCGTGGGCCAGCTGAAACTGTTCGCCCAGCTGCTGCGCGAAGGCTCCTGGGTGGATGCGCGTGTGGATCCGGCGGACCCTGAGCGCAAGCCGCTGCCCAGGGCCGACATCCGGAGCATGCTGCGGCCGCTGGGCCCTGTGGGCGTGTTCGGGGCGAGCAACTTCCCGCTGGCCTTCTCGGTGGCGGGCGGCGACACGGCCTCTGCCCTGGCCGCCGGCTGCACCGTGGTCGTGAAGGCGCACCAGGCGCACCCCGGCACCTCCGAAATGGTGGGCCTGGCGATACAGCGGGCCGTGCGGCGCTGCGGCATGCCGGAAGGCACCTTCTCCATGGTGCAGGGCGCCTCCATCGAGGTGGGGCAGGCCATCGTGCGGCACCCCATGATCAAGGCCATTGGCTTCACGGGGTCGTTCCGGGGCGGCAAGTCCCTGTTTGACGAGGCGAGCAAACGGGAGGAGCCTATCCCGGTGTATGCCGAAATGGGCAGCACCAACCCGGTCTTTATCCTTCCGCGCGCGCTGCGGGAAAGGAAGGAAGCCATTGCCAAAGACATGGCCGCCTCCGTAACGCTGGGTGTCGGGCAGTTCTGCACATCCCCCGGGCTGATCTTCCTGCAGCGCTCGGAGGAGGAAAAGCAGTTCACGGGGCTGCTGTCCCAAAGCATCGGCGACATGGACGGCGGCGTGATGCTGACGCCGGGCATCCGGGGCAACTATGAGAAGGGCATCGAAAAGCTGCGCCGTGTAAACGGGGTGGAAGTGCTGGCGAAAGGAAAGGAAAACGCCACCGCCTGCCATGGCACGGCCTACCTGCTGCACGCCCCGGTCCAGGCCTTTTTAGAGGAGGAGGCCCTGGAGGAGGAGGTGTTCGGGCCGTCCACGCTGGCCGTGACGGCGCAGCACAAAGATGAACTGCTGCAGGCTGCCGAACGGCTGCGCGGCCACCTCACCGTCACTGTGCACGGCACCGAGGAAGACCTGCTGGAGAACCGGGACCTGATCAGCATACTGGAGCAGAAGGCCGGGCGTTTGATCATCAACGGCTACCCGACGGGCGTGGAGGTAGGCTATGCCATGGTACACGGCGGCCCCTACCCGGCCACCACGGACAGCCGGACAACCTCTGTCGGGGCGGCGGCGATCATGCGCTTCGCCCGGCCCGTTTGCTACCAGGGCTTCCCGATGGCGTTGCTGCCCGACGAGCTGAAGGACGGAAACCCGCTGGGTATCTGGCGGCTGGTGAACGGCGAACTGAAGAAGGATTGATTTCCGGAATTCTAAGCCTATACGGACTTAAGCGCAAGTTGTGCTATATATAGAACTAATGGTTTCTTGTCAGCCGATAACCCACCCCCGCCCCTCCGAGGAGGGGAATTTCAGCAAGAGTAATTTCATTCCCCTCCTCGGAGGGGCAGGGGTGGGGCTTGTGTAAAAACGAAAGTAAATCTTAACCAGGTTTATATATAAACTGCCGGTGCAAGCGCAACAGCGGCGGCAAGCAGGGCATCTACAGGACAAGCATTTTAAAGCATTCAAACTTTTTACCCATATGGCATCAGACAAAGACATAACATCAGATAAAAAGCTAAGAAGTTACGACTGGTTCGGCAAGTCCGACAAGATGGGGTTCGTGCACCGCTCGTGGCTGCGCAACCAGGGCTACCCCGACGATTACTTCACGGGCCGGCCGGTGATCGGTATCTGCAACACCTGGTCGGAGCTGACGCCCTGCAACGGGCACCTGCGCGACTTTGCCGAGATCGTGAAGCGGGGCGTGGTGGAGGCCGGCGGCTTCCCGCTGGAGTTCCCGGTCACCTCGCTGGGCGAGACGATCATGCGGCCCACCACCATGCTCTTCCGGAACCTGGCCGCCATGGACACCGAGGAGACCATCCGGGCCAACCCCCTGGACGGGGTGGTACTGCTGACCGGCTGCGACAAGACAACGCCTTCCACTTTGATGGGCGCCTGCAGCGTGGACCTTCCGACTATTGTGGTGCCGGGCGGGCCCATGCTGAGCGGCCGCTACAAAGGCGAGTGCGTGGGCTCGGGCTCGTTCAACTGGCTGCACAAGGAGAAGCAGAAAGTGGAGAACTACTCTGATGCCGAGATCCATGAAATGGAGATCGGGGCGGCCCGCAGCCAGGGCCACTGCATGACGATGGGCACGGCCTCTACTATGGCCTGCATGGTGGAGGCGCTGGGGCTTACGCTGCCGGGTGCGGCGGCTATCCCCGCCGTGGACTCCCGCAAGAAGGTCATGGCCCAACTGTCCGGGCGAAGGATCGTGGAGATGGTGAGAGAGGACCTGAAGCTCTCCAGGATCCTGACCCGGCAAGCCTTCGAGAATGCCATCGTGGTGAACGCGGCCGTGGGCGGCTCCACCAACTTCATCATCCACCTGCTGGCGATTGCCGGACGGCTGGGCGTGGAGCTGAGCCTGGAGGAATTTGACGCCATCGGCAGCAAGATCCCGCTGCTGCTGAACCTGAAGCCCTCCGGCAAGTACCTGATGGAGGACTTCTACTATGCCGGAGGCCTGCCGGTGGTGCTGAAGGAGATGCGGCAGTACCTGCACAACGAGGCGATCACGGTGAACGGCCGCTCGATTGGGGAGAACAACGCGGAGATAAATTGCTACAACTCCGATGTGATTGCCCCCGTGCAGGAGCCGCTGCAGCAGGAGGCGGGCATCGCCGTGCTCAAGGGGAACCTCTGCGAGGACGGGGCCATCATCAAGCCCTCCGCCGCCACGCCGGCCCTGATGAAGCACCGCGGGCGGGCGGTGGTGTTCGAAACCATCGAGGACTACCACCAGCGCATCGACGACCCGGACCTGGATGTGGACGAGACCTGCGTGCTCGTGCTGAAAGGGGTGGGGCCGAGAGGCTACCCCGGCATGCCGGAGGTCGGCAACGTGGACCTGCCGGAGAAGATCCTGCGGAAAGGCATCCGGGACATGGTGCGCATCTCCGACGGCCGGATGAGCGGCACGGCGGCCGGCACCGTGGTGCTGCACGTGTCGCCGGAGTCGGCGGTGGGCGGCACGCTGGCTATCGTGCAGAACGGCGACATGATTGAGCTGGACGTGGAGAAAAGGCGACTGCACCTGGATATAAGCGACGAGGAACTGCAGCGCCGCAAAGCGGCCTGGATACCGCCGGCGCCCATGGCTACCCGTGGCTACGTGAAGCTCTATATAGACCACGTGCAGCAGGCCCACCTCGGCGCCGACCTGGACGTGCTACAGGGCGGCTCCGGCTCAGAGGTGACGCGTGATTTGCATTGAGGTTTGAGGATTTATATATAGGAGCAGGTTGTTGATGGCCTGCTCCTATTATTTTATATAAACCAGACCTAACAACTGGCCAGTCTACCTTTATCCATAGTGCAGATAACTTTAAGTCTAAGTATATCAGCAAGTTATTTCTAAGCTCAGGAACAATGATTAATAGTCAATTTCAGGAAATAAAAACTGATCGGTTGCTTTTGAGAAAATTAAGGTACTCAGATTGGAAAGTGATTTCTTTTTTACGCTCCGATGAGACCGTGAATAGATATGTGGATAGGCCAAGAGCGGAGTCACAGGAGGAAGCAAACAATTTTATAAAAAGAATTAATGAAAATGTTGACCTGCACAAATCATTTTATTGGTGCATTTCACAGCTCGGCAATAATGAAATGATCGGAAGTATTTGCCTTTGGAATATTTCAGAGGACCGGAAATCAGCAGAAGTGGGATATGACTTACACCCTCACTTCCAAGGATGCGGAATAATGAGTGAGGCATTGAAAAGTATTTTGCATTATGGTTTTAACAGCTTGAATTTAGAAAAAATAGAAGCTTTTACCCATTGTAATAATGAAAGTTCACGAAGGTTATTGTTAAAGAATAACTTTGTTTTGGTTGAGGACAGGAATGACGATGACAATGAAAACAATGTGATTTATGTGATTGAAAATAATCAAGCCAGGAGCTGACAACACCTTTACGGTAGCTGCGCCACCGCAAAGTCCAGTACATTATGCCTCATTGTAAAAAGACAGACAACTAAAAATGAAATTCGGTAAGACAATAAAAATTTTTCTTATAGACGGAGACCCAAACGGACGGATGAGTTGTGAACTTTCTAACTGGTCGGGAAAGGCATATAAAATTCCGAGAATCAAAATTAAGGACTGCACCGACCGTGACGACTTGACGAGCACTGGAGTTTACCTGCTATTTGGCAAAGACGATGAAGGCAAAGACCAAGTCTATATCGGAGAAGCGGAATCTATTTTAAAGCGACTGAACCAACAATTGACACAAAAGGACTTTTGGAACGAAGCAATTGTATTTATTAGCAAGGACGAAAACCTTAATAAAGCTCACATCAAATACTTAGAAAATCGACTACACTACATTGCAAAATCTGCTAATCGTTATAAAGTTGACAATTTTATTATTCCGACACAATCATCAATTTCCGAATCAGACAGAGCGGAAATGGAAGAATTTATTGATTATATAAAAATGCTTGTAAATACATTGGGCCATAAAGTATTTGACGAGAAACGAGAATTTAAACAAAAACAAAAACAAGAAACATTTTTTATTAAATCGGCTCGTGGTGCGGACGGACAAGGCGAACCAACATCTGACGGTTTTGTAGTTTTTAAAAGCTCTAAAGCAGCAGCGACAATTGTAAATTCAATGACTCAAAACTTCATCACATATAGACAAAAGCTTATTGACGAAGGAGTGCTTGTTGACAAGGGAGAATATTTTGAATTTTCTGATGACTACATTTTTAGTAGTCCATCAACAGCGGCAGTTATGGTAATGGGACGTAATGCAAACGGACTGACAGAATGGAAAAACAAGGACGGTAATACTCTTAAAAAATTTGAAATGAATGACAAAACAACGAAGGCATAACACACCTACTCAAAAGGCGGGGTTTCGTGTTCCAAAGACAGTTTTATGGTTAATCAAATATTAGTTTTTCAAATCAAATTTTGTGGTAAAAGTCCCGCTCTTCGGATTGCTGCAAAAACGTTGTGCTCTATACATTAGATGGTAAAGAAGGATGAAGGTGTTGATAGCCAAGTTGTTAAAAGAGAATCGTATATAAAAGTCTAAAGAAACCTATAGTTTATACCTTTGTAATGCTCCTAACCATGAAGAGCTTATCATTGAAGTTGGAGGACGAGATTTTTCAGGAAACTGAGGAGATTCTGACTAAAGTCCACAAGAGCAGGAACAGGTATATAAACGAAGCTTTGGAATTCTACAACAAGCTTCAGAGGCGCAGGCTTCTGGCAAGGCAACTGGAAAAAGAATCCAAACTCGTTTCAGCCGATTCGCTGTCGGTGTTATCAGAATTTGAAACATTATAATATAGAGTCCAGGCACAGGATCAGACAGGTACACGGACTTCTCAGGGCGAAGATAAAAGAGAACCTCAGAATTATACTCGATTTGGTCTAGGCCTGCATCTCACAGAAAATTTCCCTATCTTTAAAAGAATGAAAAACCTGACTGTCGTATGGGGGATGCTTATTTTCCTTCTGGCGTGCCTTCCGTGCACCGACAGCAGTACCGCTTTGGCAGAAGCGAACACCACGGTAGCGCAGCTCGCTGACAACCACCACGGCGCAGGGCAGGAGGCCGATATTTGCTCTCCGCTTTGCGAGTGTAACTGTTGCGGGGGCATCACGCTCTCGTTCCATATACCGAGCTTGTCCGGGGTTCATCCTGTTCCGCAAAGCTCCCCGCTGAGCACCTACGCGCCCGAAGGCGCCGCTTCCCCTTCCTTTTCTTTCTGGCACCCGCCGAAAGCCTAACCTTTTCCAATCCATCTATAAACACGCGCGGCCCGCATACGCATGCGGCTGAAGAGGCGTGCGCATATAGCCTATATATGTGTGTTGTTTGATATAAAAAAATAAGAAAGGTGTTAGACAGGATCATCCGTTTCTCCATCTATAATAAGCTCATCATCGGCATTTTCGTCCTCGGGCTCATCGCCTGGGGCAGCTATTCGCTCACGCAGTTGCCCATCGATGCCGTGCCGGATATCACCAACAACCAGGTACAGGTGATCACCACCAGTCCCTCGTTGGCCGCGCAGGAAGTGGAGCGGCTCATCAGTTTCCCGGTTGAACAGACCATGTCCACTATCCCCCGGATCGAGGAGGTGCGCTCTATTTCCCGCTTCGGCCTCTCCGTCGTCACCATTGTGTTCAAGGAGAGCGTGGATATCTACTGGGCGCGGCAGCAGGTGAGCGAGCGGCTGGTGGAGGCCAGCAACAAGATACCGCCCGGGGTAGGGAGCCCGGAGATGGCCCCGATCTCCACGGGGCTCGGGGAGGTGTACCAGTATGTGGTGCACCCAAAACCGGGATATGCGGACAAATACACGGCCATGGAGCTGCGCACTATCCAGGACTGGATTGTGCGGCGGCAGTTGCTCGGCACGCCCGGCGTGGCGGAGGTGAACAGCTTCGGTGGTTTCCTAAAGCAGTATGAGATCGCCGTGGACCCCGACCGGCTGAAGGCCCACCACCTGAGCATCAGCGATGTGCTGACGGCCCTGGAGCGCAACAACGGAAACACCGGCGGCGCCTATATAGACAAGAAGCCGAACGCCTACTTTGTGCGCAGCGAGGGGCTGATCGGGAGCCTGGGTGAGATCGAAAAGGTAGTGGTCAGCAATACCTCCAACGGCACCCCGGTGTTGATAGCCGACATTGCGGAGGTGCAGTTCGGAAGTGCCAACCGCTACGGCGCCCTCACCCGCAATGCCTCCGGCGAGGCGGTGGGCGGCATCGTGATGCTGCTCAAAGGCGAGAACACCAGCCAGGTAGTGGAACGCGTGAAGGCGCGGCTGGAGCAGGTGCGGAAATCGCTGCCGGAGGGCGTGGAGATAGAGGCGTTCCTGGACAGGAGCGAGCTGATCGGCCGCGCCATGAGCACCGTGACGCGGAACCTCGTGGAGGGTGCCCTGATCGTGATCTTCGTGCTGGTGCTCTTCCTCGGCAACTTCCGGGCGGGGTTGGTGGTGGCCTCGGTTATTCCGCTGGCCATGCTGTTTGCCATCATCCTGATGCATTTGTTCGGGGTGTCCGGTAACCTGATGAGCCTCGGGGCCATAGACTTCGGCTTGATCGTGGACGGCGCCGTGATCATCGTGGAGGCTACCATGCACCACCTCGTGCTGCGCGGCGGGGGCAGGCTGACACAGGGGCAGATGGACCGGGAGGTATATGAATCGGCGCGCAAGATCAGAACTTCCGCCGCCTTTGGCGAGATCATCATCCTGATCGTGTACCTGCCCATCCTGGTGCTCGTGGGCATCGAGGGCAAGATGTTCCGCCCCATGGCCCTGACAGTTTCCTTTGCCATATTAGGCGCATTCATTCTGTCGCTCACTTATGTGCCCATGATGTCGGCGCTGCTGCTGAGCAAAAACACCAGCCACAAGCGAAATATCTCAGACAGGATGATGGACTTTTTCCAGCGCCTCTATCGCCCCGTGATCCGGGGTGCCCTCAAATTCAAAACGTTGGTGCTGGTTTCCGCCCTTGTATTGTTTGGGTTGAGTCTGTGGCTCTTTTCCCGCATGGGCAGCGAATTTATCCCGACGCTGGAGGAGGGGGATTTTGCCCTGGAGACGAGGCTGCTGACAGGCAGCTCTTTGTCTGAGACTATTGAAAAAGTGACGCTTGCCTCGCAGCTGCTGGAAGAACAGTTTCCCGAAGTCGAGGAGGTGATCAGCAAGATCGGGGCCGCTGAGATTCCCACTGACCCGATGCCGATGGAGTCTGCCGACGTCACCATTTTGCTGAAGGATAAGGCGGATTGGACCAGCGCAGACACACGGGAGGAACTGGCCCATAAAATGACGGAGGCGCTGGAGGCGATTCCCGGTGTCACGTTCGGTGTTTCGCAGCCCATCCAGTTGCGCTCCAACGAGCTGATCTCGGGGGTGCGCCAGGATGTGGGCATCAAGATATTCGGGGAGGAACTGGAGGAACTCACGCGGCTCTCGCAGGAAGTAGGCGGGCTGGTGGCGACGGTGGAGGGAGCAGAGGACCTGTACCTGGAGCAGGTTTCCGGGCTCCCGCAGATTGTGGTGGACATCGACCGGAGCCGGATCGCCAAGTTCGGACTGGATGTGGAAACGGTAAACCAGGCGATTAATGCCGCTTTTGCCGGGCAGAGCGCCGGGATGGTATATGAAGGCGACCGCCGCTTCGACCTGGTGGTGCGGCTCACGCAGCAGGAGCGCCAGGATATACAGGATGTGCGCCAGCTGTACGTCACCACGCCCCGCGGGGAGCAGGTGCCGCTGGAGCAGGTGGCGGATATCCGGTACCGGCAGGGCCCGAACCAGATCCAGCGCGAGGATGCCAAGCGCCGCATTATCGTGGGCTTCAACGTGCGGGGCCGCGACATTGCCAGCGTGGTGGAGGAGGTGCAGGAGAAAATAGACCAACAGGTGCAGCTGCCCGACGGCTACTTTGTGACCTACGGCGGCCAGTTCGAGAACCTGCAGGAGGCCAACAGGCGGCTTTCGGTGGCGGTGCCCGCGGCCCTGGCGCTTATCTTCCTGCTGCTCTTCTTCACGTTCGGCTCTGTCCGGCACTCGCTGCTCATCTTCACGGCCATTCCGCTGGCGGCAGTGGGCGGGGTGCTGGCCTTGTGGCTCAGGGATATGCCGTTCAGTATATCGGCGGGTGTCGGTTTTATCGCCCTGTTCGGCGTGGCCGTGCTGAACGGCATCGTGCTCATTGCGGAGTTTAACCGGCAGCGGAAAGAAGGCGGCATCGAGGACTTGCGGGAGGTGGTGCTGAACGGGACAGCCGTCAGGCTTCGGCCGGTGCTCATGACGGCCACGGTCGCCTCGCTGGGTTTTCTGCCGATGGCGCTTTCCAGCACTGCCGGGGCGGAGGTGCAGAAACCGCTGGCCACCGTGGTGATCGGAGGGCTGGTTACCTCGACGATGCTCACGCTGGTGGTGCTGCCCGTGCTCTATATCCTCATTGAAGGCTACTACCAGAGCAGGAAGAGAAAGCAGCTGCGCGTCAGTGGTTTCGCTGCCATTGCCCTGCTGCTGTTTGCCGCTACCGCCGTTTTGGCTCTGATTCCGGTGGGGCAGGCACGGGCACAGCACCCGCAACCAACGGTTATATATACCCTGGACGAGGCCGTTGAAAGAGCGCTGCAGCAGAACCCGTCGGTGGAGGCGGCCCGGCTGAGCGTGAAGCGGAGCGAGGCCCAGAAAGCCACCGCCTGGGACATCGACAAAACCCAGCTGCAGTACTCCACGGGCAAGCTGGAATCAGGCGTTTATGACAACGAAGCCACAGTAGTGCAGACGCTGGCTTTCCCGACCGTATATGCCAAGCAGGCGAACCTGGCCGATGCGCTGACGGCAGTGAGCAGCATCAAGCTCACGCAGCGCCAGCGGGAAATCGTCCGGAACGTCAGGCTCAACTACCTTGGCTTGGTCTATGCGCGCTCGCGCATCCGCCTGCTCACCTACCAGGACAGTTTATACCGGCAGTTTCTGAGGGCGGCAGCGGTAAAGCTCAGAACCGGGGAGACGAACCTGCTGGAGAAAGTAACCGCCGAAACACAGCTGTCGGAGGTGCGCAACAGCGCCTTCCAGGCCGGGGCGGATCTGGCCGTGTTCCGGGAGCGCCTGCAGGCCCTGCTGGCGACTGATACAACGGTCATCACAGCGGACACGGCGCTCTCCCGGCTGCCTTTGCCAGTGCTGTCCGCCGAGGTGCTGGAGCAAAACCCGCAGCTTCGGTTGGCGCAGCAGCAGGTGGCGGTGCAGCAGGCGGAGACGGAACTGCAGCGGGCAAAGCTGCTGCCGGACCTGCGGCTGGGCTATACCAACCGGACCATCGCCGCAGGCGGTGGGAGAGATAACATCCAGGAGTTTGAGCCGGCCCACGAAGTGTCGTTCGGCGTGGCAATCCAGCTGTGGGTAAAGCCCTATAAAAACCGCATCGCAGCGGCAAAACTGCAGGCGCAGGTCGCGCAGCAAAACCTGCAGCACGTTGAAAACGAGTTGGAGGCAGAGGCGAAGGCGGCGTTTCAGCAGGCGCTGAAGCTCCAGAGCAGCCTCGATTACTACGAAAGCACCGCGCTGCCCCAGGCCCAACTCATCATCAGCCAGGCGACAAAGGCATACCGCGCGGGGGAGATCGACTACCAGGATTATATCCTGAGCCTGGACAGGGCACTCACTATCCAGGCAAACTATATAGAGGCGCTATATGGCTACGACAAGGCCGTGATCGAGCTTCACTTCATTATTGAAAATCAACCTTAACCCATCAACGCTGAATTACCCGATATGAAAAGGACTTTATATATACACGCGATTTACCTCCTAGGCTTTCTGCTTTTCTCGTCCTGCGGCAGGGAGGCGGAGCCGGCGCACGGAGCAGCGGAGGAACATAGCGGCGAAGAACAGGAGGATATGGCAGAACTGACGGAGCAGCAGTACCGGGTGGCGGGCATCGCCCTGGGAAAGCCGGAAATGCGGAACTTAAGCAACACGCTTACCCTGACGGGGGAGCTGGACCTGCCGCCGCAGAACATGGCCTCGGTGAGCGCCCCGCTGGGCGGCTTTGTGAAAAGCACCGAGCTGCTGGAGGGCATGCACGTTAAGAAAGGGCAGCTGATCGCAAAAATCGAGAACGCCGACTTTGTGACACTGCAGCAGGATTACCTGGAAGCCAGAAGCCGCCTCGAGTACCTGGAACTGGAGTACCAACGGCAAAAGGAGCTGGCTGAGGAGCAGGTTACTTCAGACAAGACTTTCCAGCGGACGACTGCCGAGTACAGAACTGCCGGGGCACAGGTGGAGGGCCTGGCGGAAAGGCTGCGTATCATCGGTGTAAACCCTGCCACGCTCCGGGAAGGCAAGATCAGCCGTATCCTCCCGATCTACTCCCCGATAGAAGGCTACGTCACCTATATCAGCGCAAGCATCGGGCAATACGTGAATCCCACTGATGTGCTGTTCCGGATTGCCGACACCGAGCACCTGCACGTGGAACTGACCGTGTTCGAGAAAGACGTGGCAGCCCTTCAGAAGGGGCAACTGGTGCGCTACTCCCTCCCGAACGAGGCGGTGGCCGATCACGAGGCCACCATCTACCTGATCGGGAAGGAAATAAGCGAAGACCGCACTGTGCAGGTGCATGCCCATATGGAGGAAGAGGACAAGGACCTGGTGCCCGGCATGTATGTGCAGGCGCAGGTGGCGCTGGACGGCCAGCAGGTGCTGACCCTGCCAGAGACCGCCGTGGTGAATGATAAGGGCAAAGATTTCCTGTTTTTATATATAGGGGAGGAGAAAGAAGGGCAGGCAGTCATGAAGCAGTTCCGCATGGTGCCGGTGCAGCGGGGCGTAGAGGAAGGAGGTTATGTGCAGGTGGCGCTGCCTGCCGGAGTGGATACCGCTGCCGCGAACTTTGTGACCAAAGGAGCCTACTCCCTGCTCTCCAAAATGCGTAATTCCGGAGAGGGACATCACTGACCGCCGAAGCCCGTGTACATCGGAAATGTGAAATCTCCGCAATCCATGTGTGCTGAAAAGGAAGGTGCAAATTCTGCAAAAGAAGGTGCGGGAAATAAATTTTCATAAAACTGTAAATGCCGTGTGAAAGAGATCTCAGATATGCGCCTGTTTTCAGGTCATGCTGAAAAGGTATGCTTAAGTTCCAGTCAAAATACCTCTCCGCCTGCGGAGATGGCCCTAAGCCCCGGCAGCGCCTGGGAAGTAATTTACTGTTTGGAGACGCTGTGTGGCACGCGCGAGGCTGCGGCAGCGCTGGTAAACGTATCCAAAAACATCTGGGGAAATATCCGCTGGATTTGCGGGTAGCCTATTGCTGCACCATCTTAAATTAGTGTTAAGCATGACAGTGCAGGACAGTAAATAGCTATTTCAAGATTATATTTATGCTTAACTACTTTCTCGCACGTCTGCGCAGGCAGTAGCAGGCGTTATTTTCCAGTTCATCCGTGGGCTCAGAAGGGTTTTAAGAGGCAACCCTTGTGGTCACAATGGTGTGAAATAAGTGGCCAGGCTTCTGAAAAGGCTTCGCATTAACTTAATGTGGTGCATGCTGTTAACGATACAGTGGCAGGGCATTCGGCGGTTATGCTAAAAAGAGAGCAACGTTCGGAGGCGATGACCTTTTTACTGCCCTGGCAGGTATGAAGTAGTTCCTGCCCTTCATTTAGTAAGGGTTAGCCGTAATCTTACTCTCCGTAGCTATGGTAAACTACGGAAACGCAATATAGAAACGCAACATAAAATTAATCGAAGCATATGTTAGAGTCGAAAACAAAGGCAGAATTCAAGCATGTCAGCTACCTGTGGGACGAAGAGGAAGCAGCCAGGCTTGCAGGCGATGAGGTAGGCCTGCTTATCTACAGGTCTAACCTGCTGGGGGCGGACCTGCGGCTGACCAACTACGGCGGGGGCAACACCTCCTGCAAGGCGATGGCCAAAGACCCGCTGACGGGCCAGGAAACGGAAGTGATGTGGGTGAAAGGGTCCGGGGGCGACCTGGGCACCCTGAAGCGCAGCGGCCTGGCCGCCTTGTATGTGGATCGCCTGCGGAGCCTGAAGAACGTGTACCGGGGTATTGAGCACGAAGACGAGATGGTGGAGCTTTTTAACCACAGCATCTTCGACCTGAGCTCCAAGGCCCCTTCCATTGACACGCCGCTGCACGGTTTCCTGCCCTTCAAGCACATCGACCACCTGCACCCGGACGCGGCCATCGCCATCGCCGCCGCGAAAGACGGGCAGCAGATCACGCAGGAGCTTTTCGAGGGCACCATCGGCTGGGTAGGCTGGCAGCGCCCCGGCTTTGACCTGGGGCTGCAGCTGCGCCAGTGCCTCGATGAGAACCCGGGCATCCGGGGCATCATGCTGGGCTCGCACGGCCTGTTTACCTGGGGTGACACGGCCTATGAAAGCTATATCAATACATTAGAGGTAATCGAGCGCTGCGCCGAGTACCTGGAGCAGCACATCGGCAAGAAAGGTCCGGTTTTCGGAGGAGCAAAAATTCAGAGCCTGGAGGAGGGCGCCCGCAGAAAGCAGGCTGCCGCGCTGGCCCCCGTGCTGCGCGGCTTCTGCTCCAGTGAGCGCCACATGGTCGGCCACTTCACCGACGATGCCCGGGTGCTGGAGTTCATCAACTCCAACGACCTGGACAGGCTCGCGCCGATGGGCACCAGCTGCCCGGACCACTTCCTGCGCACCAAGATCAGCCCGCTGGTGCTGGACCTGAAGCCGGACGAGGACCTCTCGGACGTAAAAGCGCTGAAGGAAAGGCTCGCGCCTGCCTTTGAGGCCTACCGCCAGATGTACGCCGATTACTACGAGAACCACAGGCACCCGAACAGCCCGGCCGTGCGCGATAAAAACCCCGTGGTGATTCTGTATCCGGGCGTGGGGATGTTCACCTTCTCCAAGGACAAGCAGACCACGCGGGTGGCTTCTGAGTTCTACATCAACGCCATCAACGTGATGAAAGGCGCCGAGGCGGTATCGGAATATACATCGCTGCCGCGGCAGGAGGCTTTTGACATCGAGTACTGGTTGCTGGAGGAGGCAAAGCTGCAGCGCATGCCGAAGCCCAAGGCCCTGTCCGGCAAGATCGCCCTCATCACTGGCAGCGCGGGCGGCATCGGCAAAGCCATCGCGCGAAAGTTTGTGGAGGAAGGCGCTGTCGTTGTCCTGAATGACATGAACGAGGAACGCCTGCAGGGCGCCGGCGAGGAGTTCAAGGCCCAGTATGGCAAGGATTCCTATGCCACGGCCATGCTGGACGTGACAAAGAACGACCAGATCAGGGAAGCATTCAACGAAGCGGCCCTGGCCTTCGGGGGCGTGGACATAGTCATAAACAATGCGGGGCTCTCCATCTCCAAATCTATCGAGGACCACACGGAGAAGGACTGGGACCTGCTGTACGACGTGCTGGTGAAAGGGCAGTTTTTAGTAACGCAGGCGGCGGCGGAGGTGCTGCGCAAGCAGGACATCGGCGGCGACGTGCTCAACATCGTGAGCAAAAACGCCCTGGTGTCCGGCCCGAACAACGCCGGCTACGGCTCGGCCAAGGCAGCGCAGCTGCACCTGAGCAGGCTGAACGCCGCTGAGTTGGGCGGTGACAGGATACGGGTGAACGTGGTGAACCCGGACGCCGTGATCAGCGACAGCAACATATGGGCCGGCGGCTGGGCTGAGGGCCGCGCCAAGGCCTACGGCGTGAAGGTGGAAGAACTGCCTGCTTTCTATGCCAAGCGCACGCTGCTCAACGAGATCATCCTCCCGGAGGACATCGCCAATGCCTGCTTCGCCTTTGTCGGAGGCCTGCTGAGCAAGTCGACGGGGAACGTGCTGAACGTGGACGGCGGGGTGGCCATGGCCTTCGTCAGGTAGAGAATTTTGATGGGCATGGGCAGAAGCCTTATGCCCATATATAGCCAAAGCACACAGTATATGCAGATTAACAAACACAGCATACAGGAGTATAACCAGGGACAACTGCAGGAGCACAGCCGCAGGTATGATTTTGCAGCCTCGTCGGTAAAGGACGTGGAGGGCGTGCTCCAAAAGCTCATGGACTTTCAGGTGGCGATCCCCTCCTGGGCCCTGGGTACGGGAGGCACGCGCTTCGGCCGCTTCCCGGGTGGCGGCGAGCCGCGCAGCCTGGAGGAGAAGATAGAAGACGTTGGCCTGCTGCACCGGCTGAATGGGGCCAGCGGCGCCATCTCCCTGCACATCCCTTGGGATATTCCCACGAATGCCTCTCATATAAAGGCGCTTGCCGCGCAGCATGGCCTGCGCTTCGACGCCATGAACTCCAACACCTTCCAGGACCAGCCGGGCCAGGGATTGAGCTACAAGTTCGGCTCCATGCAACACGTAGACAAGGCGGTGCGCCGGCAGGCCGTGGAGCACAACATCGAGGTGATCGAACACGGTGTCGCGCTGGGCTCTGACTCGCTGACGGTGTGGCTGTCGGACGGCTCCAGCTTCCCGGGGCAGCTCAACTTCCGGAAAGCCTTTGAGAATACCCTCGAAAGCCTGCAGGAAGTGTATGCCGCGCTCCCGGAAAACTGGAAGATGTTTGTGGAGTACAAGGCGTTTGAGCCGAATTTCTACTCCATGACGGTGGGTGATTGGGGGCAGTCGCTGCTATATGCCAATAAGCTCGGGCCGAAGGCTTATACCCTGGTGGACCTGGGCCATCACCTGCCCAATGCCAATATTGAGCAGATCGTTTCGCTGCTGTTGATGGAGGGCAAGCTGGGCGGTTTCCATTTCAACGACTCCAAGTACGGGGACGACGACCTGACGGTGGGCAGCATCAAGCCCTACCAGCTGTTCCTGATTTTCAGCGAGCTGCTGGAGGGAATGGATGCCAGGGGGATGAACCATGCCACCGACCTGGGCTGGATGATTGATGCCTCCCATAACGTGAAGGACCCGCTCGAAGACCTGCTGCAGTCGGTAGAGGCTATCATGATTGCCTACGCGCAGGCCTTGCTGGTGGACCGCAAGGCGCTGGCTGCGGCGCAGCAGGAAAATGACGTGGCGCGCTGCCAGGAAGTGCTGCAGGAGGCGTACCGCACCGATGTGCGCCCGCTGGTGGCGGAGGCGCGCCTGCGCGCAGGAGCAGCGCTGCGTCCGCTCCAATTTTTCCGGGAACTGAAAGTGAGAGAGAACCTGATAAAGGAACGCGGACGGAAGACCGTTGCAACCGGATTGTAGCCATGCAAAAGATACCTGTAGTCGCCATTTTCGATGTAGGCAAAACGAACAAGAAGCTGTTTCTCTTCGACGAGAACTATAAAATCGTGTATGAGAAATCGGCGCGCTTCACTGAGATCGTGGATGAGGACGGTTTCCCGTGCGAAAACCTGGAGAGCCTGCAGCTCTCGGTTTACAACTCGCTGCGGGAAGTGTTCAGGAGACAGGAGTACGAGGTAAAAGCGATCAACTTCTCCGCCTACGGCGCCAGCTTTGTCTGCATCGACGAGGAGGGCAAGCCGCTTTGCCCTTTGTACAGCTATCTGAAGCCCTACCCCGAGGAACTGCAAAAGCATTTTTACGATACCTACGGGGGCGAGGAGGAGTTCACGAAAGTGACAGCGTCCCCTGTGTTGGGAAGCCTCAACTCCGGCATGCAGCTTTACCGCATGAAGTACGAGAAGCCAGAGCTTTTCAAGCAGATGAAGTATGCCCTCCACCTGCCCCAGTATTTAAGCTACCTCATCTCGGGGGAAGCGTATTCCGACATCACGAGCATTGGCTGCCATACCAACCTGTGGGATTTCCAGAAAGGAGCCTACCATGCATGGGTAAAGGAGGAGGGGCTGCTGGAGAAGATGGCGCCGTTGGCTCCGTCTGACAGCGTGGTGCCCGCCACTTTCCCGGGCAGCAATTATATGGTCGGGGTTGGCCTGCACGACAGCTCGGCGGCCCTGATTCCGTACCTGGTCAACTTCCAGGAGCCGTTTGTGCTGCTCTCCACCGGAACCTGGTGCATCAGCCTGAACCCGTTCAATTCAACACCGCTCACGAAGGAGGAGCTGCAGAGGGATTGCCTGCGGTTTATGCAGTACAAGGGCAAGCCGGTAAAGGCGGCCAGGTTCTTCGGCGGATACGAGCACGAGCAGCAGGTAAAACGCATCGCGGCGCATTTCAACCAGAATACCGCCCACTACAAAACGGTGGCCTTCGACCCTGAGATCATCAACAAGCTACAGCGGGAGCAAGCGCTGGTATCGGGTACTACGCCTTCTAAAAACCGCTTGCAGGAGTCGGTGTTTGCGCAGCGGGACTTAGCCTCTTTTGCATCTGATACCGAGGCCTATCACCAGTTTATCCTAGACCTGGTGACGCAGCAGGTCGCCTCCACACAGCTTGTTCTGGAGGGCTCGGACGTGAAGCGGATCTTTGTGGACGGGGGCTTTAGCAAGAATGCCATCTACATGAACCTGCTGGCCGCCGCCTATCCCGACAAAGAGGTTTTTGCCGCCTCCATGGCACAGGCAACGGCCATTGGCACCGCCCTGGCCATCCACCGGCACTGGAACGCAAAGCCACTGCCCAACGACATCATCGAACTAAAATACTACGCCGTCACACACGACGCCAAATTATGACAGTAGGTCTCTTTATACCTTGTTACGTAGATCAGTTTTACCCCAACGCCGCCATCGCCACCCTGGAGCTGCTCGAGAAGCTGGGGGTGCGGGTGGTGTACCCACCGAAGCAAACCTGCTGCGGCCAGCCCATGGCCAACTCGGGTTTCGAGCACCTGACGAAGGAGAGCAATGATCTCTTCATAAAGAATTTCAGGGAGTTCGACTATATCGTGGCCCCATCCGGGAGCTGTGTGCTGCACATGAAAGACCACCTGCACTCAGACAAGTACCCTGCTGAGGCGAAGGCCATGCGAGGGAAAGTATATGAGCTGATCGAGTTCCTGACCGATGTGCTGAAAGTGGACAGCCTGAAGGCGCGCTTTCCGCACAAAGTGGGCCTGCACCAGAGCTGCCACGGGCAGCGGGGCCTGAAACTCGCCCAGATGTCGGAACTCGTCGCGCCCGCTTTCTCCAAGCCGGAGCAGTTGCTGCGTTTGGTTGAAGGGCTGGAGTTGGTGGAGCTTACCCGCCAGGATGAGTGCTGCGGCTTCGGGGGCACGTTTTGTGTCGCGGAGGAGGCCGTGTCCGTGAAGATGGGGAAAGACCGGGTGGCGGACCATGTGCAGCACGGAGCAGATTATATAACCGCCTCGGATATGAGCTGCCTGATGCACATGGAGGGCATCCTGCACCGGCAGAAGAGCCAGGTGAAGGTGCTGCACATCGCCGAAATCCTTAACGCGCAGGAGCTATGAAAGAAACAAAAGACCACGCCGCCCTGGCCGACACCTTTAATGCGGACGAGGACAGGGTAAACTGGCACGACGAGACCCTGTGGTTTGTCCGGCAGAAGCGGGACAGGGCCGCCCATACCATTCCGGATTGGGAACTGCTGCGCGAGACGGCCTCCCAGATCAAACACAACGTGCTGTCCAACCTGCACGCGTACCTGCTGCAGTTCGAAGCCAACGCAAAAGCCAACGGCATCATTGTGCACTGGGCAACTGATGCCGCAGAGCACAACCAGATCGTGCACGCCATCCTCCAGAAGCACGGGGTGGGGCGCATGGTGAAAAGCAAGTCGATGCTCACGGAGGAGTGCCACCTGAACGAGTACCTTTCGGAGAACGGCATTGAGGTGATCGACACGGACCTGGGGGAGCGCATCGTGCAGCTAGCCAAGGAGCCGCCGAGCCATATCGTGCTGCCCTGCATCCATAAGAAGAAGGAGGAGATCGGGGAGCTTTTCCACGAGCACCTCGGCACCCCGGCCGGCATATCGGACCCGCAGGTGCTGACGGAAGCCGCCCGCCAGCATTTGCGGGAGACCTTCCTGACCCGACGCGCCGCGCTGACGGGGGTGAACTTCGCCGTGGCCGAGACGGGCGAGTTCGTGATCTGCACCAACGAGGGTAACGCCGATATGGGCGCCCACCTGGCCGACGTGCACATCGCCTGCATGGGCATCGAGAAAATTATACCGGAGCGGAAGCACCTGGGCGTGTTCCTGCGGCTGCTGGCCCGGAGCGCCACGGGGCAACCCATCACCACGTACTCCAGCCACTTCAAAAAACCGCGGGAGGGGCATGAACTGCACCTGGTGCTGGTGGATAACGGCCGGAGCACGCAACTGGGGAGAGAGGATTTCCGCAACTCCCTGAAGTGCATCCGCTGTGGGGCCTGCATGAACACCTGCCCGGTATATAGGCGGAGCGGCGGGCACAGCTACCACACGGCCGTGGCCGGCCCGATCGGCGCGATCCTGGCGCCCAACCTCGACATGAAGGCGAACGCCGATTTGCCTTTTGCCTCCACGCTCTGCGGTTCCTGCTCCAACGTGTGCCCCGTGAAGATCGATATCCACGACCAGCTCTACAAATGGCGGCAGGTGATCGTGAAAGAAGGCTATGCAGACACCACCAAAACCATCGGTATGCAGGCCATGACGCAGGTTTTTGCCTCGCCGACCACTTTTAAGCTGGCGGGTAAGGCAGGGCGTTGGTTTATGCGCCACGCGCCTTTCGCCGTGAATAACAAACTCAACCCCTGGTACAAGCAGCGCGAGATGCCCGTGCCCCCGAAGGAGTCGTTTGGGGAGTGGTACCTTAGAAAGAGGAAAGGAAAAAATGAATAGCAGAGACAGCATCCTGGCCGCCGTGGCCAGAAACCAGCCCGCCCGCCAACCCCTGCCGGAAGTCCCTGCCTTTGTTTCAGAGGAGGCGGACCTGGCAGAGAAGTTTGCGCGCGTGGCGGTGAGCATCGGCAGCAAGGTGTTCCGGGTGAAAGACCTGGAGGAGGTGAAACAGATCCTTTTGAAAGAGTACAGCGGCGCGAGAAGAATCGTCGCTGCCTTTCCGGAACTGGCAGATATGGCGGAAGCATCTGTTGCACCGGGCGCAGACCCGCACACTTTCGCGGATGTAGACCTGGCTGTATTGCCCGCGCAGTTCGGGGTGGCGGAGAACAGTGCCCTTTGGGTGACGGATACCCACCTCCCGCTGCGCGTGCTGCCGTTCATCTGCCAGCACCTGGCCCTGGTGGTTCCGCAGGAGCGGTTAGTTCCCCTGATGCACCAGGCCTATGACGTGATCGGGGCGCAGGAGTATGGTTTCGGCACGTTCATCGCCGGCCCTTCCAAGACGGCCGACATCGAGCAGTCGCTGGTGCTGGGCGCACACGGCCCCCGGACACTGTGCGTCTTTCTGATGGAGAAGCTATAGCCTGGCGCCTGCTTCAGCCAGGCAGGTTTTTGATGCAAGAGGCCGGTTTCAGTATGATTTTTAGTTTTCTTATGCTCCTGCGCCCGCACCTTTCTAGCAGGCGGCTTGGAGAGCATGCAGGTTGGCCTGCGGGTTCTAGTTTCTAACGCTCGCTAAAGAGCCGGCACAGGAACTGAATGCGGCCACGTTAGAATGAACGAATAAAATTCCGTGTGGTGATCATTGATTCCTGAGGATGAAAACCATGTTTCCTGTTACTAAGCCAACTTGTCTGATGAAAATAATCATAGCTATTTCGGCGGCCCTGTTTGCCTCTACCGCAGCCTTTTCCCAGACAGCCAGGGCAAAAGAAGATAAGTTATATGCAGACTTTGTGACGCCCGCCAACGCGGCCAAGCCCAGGGTATGGTGGCACTGGATGAACGGCAACGTAACCAAAGAGGGTATCCGGAAAGACCTTGCATGGATGCACCGTTCGGGCATTGGAGGCTTCCAGAACTTTGATGCCAGCCTGGCGACGCCGCAGATTGTGGAGAACCGCCTGACCTATATGACGCCCGCCTGGAAGGAAGCTTTTCTGTTCACAACAAAGCTTGCCGATTCGCTGGGGCTGGAGATGGCCATTGCCGGTTCGCCGGGTTGGAGTGAGAGCGGCGGCCCCTGGGTGAAGCCCGAGGATGGCATGAAAAAGCTGGTGTGGAGCGAAACGCGTGTGAAGGGCGGTGCATCGAACATCAGCCTGGCAAAGCCGCCTGCCGTGACCGGGCCGTTTCAGCATATACCCAAGCAACCTGGCATAGGTGGGGAAGCAGAGCACGGGGAATTGCCTTCTATATACAAAGACATTGCCGTAGTCGCATATAAACTGCCGGAGGCTGACAAGGCGCTGCGTGAGTTGAAGCCGGTTGTCTCATCCAGCGGCGGGAGTTTTAACTTGGCCCAGCTGACCGATGGCGATGTGGGGGAAACGCGCATGTTGCCCGCCGACACGACAGCAGGATATGGCTGGATACAGTTTGCCTTTGCGCAGCCCCAGACCATCAAAGCCATCACCATGGTGGGCGGTGGAGATAAGGGGCCTTTCGGCCTGTTCGGTGAATTTAAGGACACGCGCAGCCTGGAAGTAAGTGATGACGGGAAAAACTTTAAGCAGGTAGCCTATATACCTGCCGGGAACGTGTTGCAGCAGACGATCGCGATTCCGGCCACCACGGCAAAGTATTTCAGGGTGACTGTGAAAAATCCTCCGGCACCTTTCAACTTCGGCGCTATCATGGGGGGAGGGGAAGCGCCCAAAGCCCCCGCCGGGACAGACATTGCAGAGCTAGCGTTGCACACAGCCTCCCGCATCAACATGTTCGAGGAAAAGGCCGCTTTTGCCCCCGCCACCGATTTATATGCCAAAGCGACCCCCGCCACAGCCGATGTGGTTACAACAGGCGATGTGATCGATGTAACAGACAGGATGAAGTCTGATGGCACGCTTCACTGGACTGCTCCGAAAGGGAACTGGAACATCGTGCGCTTTGGCTATTCGCTGCTCGGCATCAACAACCATCCGGCATCACCGGAGGCCACCGGCCTAGAAGTGGACAAGCTCGACCCGGCGGCCATCAACAGGTATTTTACAAATTACCTGGAGCAATACAAGAACGCCACCGGCGGCCTGATGGGGGACAAAGGCGGCCTGCAATATATGATAACGGACAGTTGGGAAGCGGGTGCGCAGAACTGGACCGGCCATATGCTGCAGGAGTTCGAGAAGCGGCGTGGCTACAGCATGATTCCCTGGATGCCTGTGCTGACGGGCCATGTGGTAAAGAGCGCGGAAGCAAGCGAGCAGTTTCTCTGGGACTACCGCAAGACGCTGAGCGATATGGTTTCCGAGTATCATTACGATGGGCTGACCAACATATTGCAGCAATATGGCATGAAGCGCTACTCCGAGTCGCACGAAAACGGACGTGCGCTGATTGCGGATGGGATGGAGGTAAAGCGTACCGCCGCCGTGCCGATGTCTGCGATGTGGACACCCGGTGGGATTGGAGGAGGATCAACCATGCACGAGGCGGACATCCGGGAGTCGGCATCGGTGGCCCATATATATGGGCAGAACCTGGTTGCCGCGGAATCGCTCACTGCTTTTGGCCCCGGAGGCAATGCCTGGGCCTATTCACCGGGAAAACTGAAACCGACTGCTGATCTGGAGCTGGCGAGCGGCTTGAACAGGTTCGTGATTCATACCTCCGTACACCAGCCAGTAGATGATAAAATCCCGGGCCTTGGCCTGGGGCCGTTCGGCCAGTGGTTCAATCGCCACGAAACATGGGCAGATCAGGCGAAGGCCTGGACCGATTACCTCGCGCGCAGCAGCCATATGCTGCAGCAGGGCAAGTTTGTAGCCGATGTGGTTTACTATTATGGGGAAGACAGCAACATCACGGCCTTGTATGGCAAAAAGCTGCCGGATGTTCCGGAGGGCTACGGCTATGATTTTATTAATGCGGATGCGCTTGTCAATCTGCTGACTGTAAAAGACGGGAGGCTCGTGACGCCAAGCGGCATGAGCTACCAGGTGCTGGTATTGGGTGATCATGCCCGAAAAATGTCGTTGCCCGTGCTGCGCAAACTAAGAGGCCTGGTGAAGGCTGGGGCCACGATTGCTGGTGTGAAGCCCGAAGGCACCCCCAGCTTAAAGGATGATCAGACAGAATTCAACAAAATTGTCGATGGAATCTGGGGATCAAACAACCCACGCGTGCATACCGGCAAAGCCTTGAGCGAAGTGCTTCCTGCACTCGATATTGCCCCTGACTTTGCCTATACCAAGCCACAGGAAGACACCAGGCTACTCTACGTGCACCGGAAATTAGAGGACGGTGATATCTACTGGGTGAATAACCGGAACGACAGGAAAGAAACCGTAGCCGCCACCTTCCGCGTGACGGGCAAGGTTCCGTATATATGGCACCCTGAAACAGGCAAGAAAGAACCGGCCTCTTACGCTATAGCCGATGGCACCACCAGGGTAACGCTCCCGTTGCAGCCCCATGATGCCGTGTTTGTGGTGTTCTCGTCACCGGCAACCGAATCAACTGTCACCTTGCCGCCAACAACAGAGCAGCAACTGGCAACAGTGGACGGCACCTGGCAAGTCGCATTCGAACCGAATCGAGGCGCCCCGGCCAATGCCACCTTCGATGAATTGAAATCCTTAACGGAGAGCGCTGACCCGGGTGTGAAGTATTTTTCCGGGACGGCAACCTATACCAATACGATACAGGTTCCCCGAAGCTGGCTTCGAGATAAAGATGGCCATATATGGCTGGACCTGGGCGAGGTGGAGAACCTGGCGGAGGTTGTCGTGAATGGAAAACCCTTGGGCGTTGTCTGGAAAAAACCCTACCAGGTGGATGTGACCGATGCCCTGAAAAGGGGCAGGAACACGCTGGAGGTGAAAGTAACCAACCTGTGGGTGAACAGGCTGATCGGCGACCAGCAGCCGGACGTGAAGGAGAAAATAACCTACACCACCATGCCCTTCTACCAGGCCGATTCACCCTTACTGCCCTCCGGGTTGCTGGGGCCGGTGAAAGTCATTGCCGTAAGTCAAAAATAAGATCAGAACCTATATACTTCCTTTCCCTATATACTTCCTATTCTAGCTAGGTAAAAATGGCGCTGCCCTTTTATTCAAAAGGATGAAGCCATATATGGAAAAGGGTTCAGGCGGCTGGGTATAAGAGCCGTCTGATTGCCTGCCACGGGTGCTTTTACCTCGTGGAAGTTGCTGCAGCATCCGGGGCCGGAGCTACTTAACCGATCTTGCGTACCCCCTCATTTATATCAGGAAACGTTCCCGAATCACCGGGAGGGGCAGTGTGAATACATGCTGCCTGCATTCCCGTGAAAAAAACCTCAGCTATATATGGGGTACTGAGGAGCAGGCAGGCGCATGCTGCGACGCGAAACTACATGCTGCCTGCTCATGCGGCGCTGGTCTCTGCCGGTACGGCGAGGCAACTTGATGTTTAACCTGCGATTTTCTCCCCGGCCTGTCTCATCTTCCTTTCCTTCAGTGCCATATATCGTATCTGCTGCTAAAATTTAGTCAAAAGTGTTTGGTCACTCATGAAATTATCTTTACAATTGTAAAGGCTACAGGCAATTCTCAGAAACGCAGGGATCTTTTAATGCAAGCTGTGTGTTCGTTAACACAATCCTTCGCACTTGCAAGCGTGCAGCCTGAAGGGAAAGTGCCGGATTCCATTGAACCGCTACGCTTTTTGTAGCGACAGCAAGGGATTGCCTGTCTGGCCAACGATATTCTGTAGCTTTTTTGATAAGCTGTGGAAAGAACACCCGGGATCTTCAACGCTTAAGACCCCTTGATGCCGGGGGCGTTACTTTTATTCTTTCTTACAAACTAAAAGCAAAAGATAATGTATCAGACCAAGCTCAGCCTTTCCTGTAAGACGCCCAAATACAAGCAGATAATTCAGTCTATCATAAATGATATAGAAAGAGGGATTCTGAAAGTAGACGAGCAACTGCCTTCAATCAATGAGCTGAGTGAGGAGCACCTGCTTGCGCGCGACACAGTGGAAAGAGCCTATCGGGAACTCAAAGAGCAGGGGTATATTGTATCAGTGCACGGGAAAGGGTATTTCGTTGCTTCTAATGAGATAAAAAAGATAAAAGTCCTCCTGGTGTTCAACAAGCTGAGCTCCTATAAGAAGATTATTTACTATGCCTTCCTGAAAGGCCTGGGCGATAAAGCTACCGTCGATTTGCAAATTCACCACTACGACGCGCATCTGTTCGAGGAAATCATCAATAAGAACTTAGGCAAATACAACTACTACGTGATTATGCCGCATTTCTTCCACGGGGCTGATAAAAAGGAGTACATGCCCGCTATAAAGCGCATCCCGAAGGAAGAACTGGTTATCCTCGATAAAGACCTGCCCGGGCTGGAAGGGAAATACCTGGCCGTGTACCAGGATTTCAGCAAGGATATTTTCAAAGCACTTGAGTCGGCTGTGGACTTACTGGCTAAATACCAGAAGCTCGTTTTGATATTCCCCTTTTGCGAGCATTACCCAATTGAGATCATGCAGGGGTTCCGGCTGTTCTGCAATTGCTATAACAAGGATTTCGCCATCCTGGAGAATACCTTCGACGAAATCCCGTCCCCGGGCACGGCGTATCTGGTGGTGGAGGAAACGGACCTGGCGGATATCATCAAGAAAAGCAGGGGGCTGGACCTGACGTTAGGGCAGGACATCGGGATTATATCTTTCAACGAAACTACCTCGAAAGAACTGCTGGACATTACCGTGGTCACGACTGATTTTGAGGTGATGGGGTTTATGGCAGCCACTTTACTGCTGGAGCGCAAGCACGCGAAAGTAAAGAATCCCTTCCAGGTGATCCGGCGCGGCTCCCTCTAGATCTTTCCCTCACCGGTGCCTTACTTTGTACCTGAGCTCGCTCAGGCTCTGGTTGAAAGAGGGTATATAAAAAGTGCGGCCTGTTGTAGTGCGGTTCTGTTCAGTAGTTGATTTTTACTTATCCCGGGTTGGGAATTGCAGGCTATTTTCTGTGGGAGCAGGTTTTATACTATCCCCGATTTGCTGCCCATATATCAGCCGCTGATTCCAAAGGCACTACTGGGCCTGCTGCCATTTTACCCGCTCCTGAACTTTATCCTTTTCTGAAGTAATCGCCCAGCCTTATACGCACCTCCGTGGGTTCATGCGCCCTGCACCTAACCTGCCTGCGGATTCCCCTCCCTGTAGGGGCAGGTGCTGTAGAATAGCTTCGTGCGCCGTATGCAGGTGACAGGGGTAGTAGTAGGTAATCAGTTATATATAAAAATCCATCAAAAGTATTTATATATAACTGATTACTTGACACACAACTGGGAACTGCGGCACTGCCTGGTAGCTTTCATCAGATGTTGTGCACTTTTCCGCTGAAGTTGAGCGAAGCCGGTGAAAGTGTTGAGAAGCCTTGTTCCTGAAGGGATAGCCGGGGTGTCTGATCTTGTTAAATCGTTTATTATCAGGCGGGTACCCGTGATTTGTAGATGCCCTTATCACACTTGCAAGGCTTCGCGCGTGCAGCAGCGCCACTGCTGCGCTTCCTGCCCCTGCGCCCACCTTTGGCCCGGCAACATAAAAGGAGCATCCTTCTCAGGGAACATATAGCCGGCTTCACGCCAAAACCAACAGAGAATAGCTGTCCTCAGCACAGTACATGACAGTTGTCTGAGGGAAACACATTAGATTTAACTAAACAAGGGAATATGAGCAAAGCTCAAATTATTATAGCTGCCCTGACGCCCTGCTAACGAAGATCTATCCTATATATAAAACGCATGAGAAAGAATCTACTCCATTTCAAACCAGTTCAGGTGGGAATAATGCTCGCCACCTTCATGATAAGCGGTTGCGATTCGCCTGGCAAGGATAAACCGGAAGAGGGAGCGACCGCACTGGAAGAGAACACAGCAGAAGCGGAGCCTGGCTACGTGCAGTTACTCAACGGGGAGACCCTGGAGGGATGGAAGGGAGACACGGCCTACTGGAGGGTAGAAAACGGGAACCTGGTAGGGGAGGTGACGCCCGACAAGCCGCTGAAGCGGAATACTTTTCTGATCTGGCAAGGCGGCCAACCCGCAGACTTTGAGCTGAAAGGAGAATTCCGGATCACTGAAGATGGGAACACAGGAGTTAACTACCGAAGCGTTGAGTTAGACAGTATTCCGTTCGCCCTGAAGGGCTACCAGGCCGATATAGATGGGAAAATACGCTACACCGGGCAAAACTATGAAGAGCGCGGGAGAACTACGCTGGCTTATCGCGGCGAGGAGGTTTTAATAAATCCGCAGGAGAAACCGGCGGGCACGCTGCGGGACAATATTAAGAACAATGCCTGGCTCGGGAGGGACATCACCGGTTCGTTAGGGGAGCCGGATTCGTTACAGGCCTTGATCAAAAGCGAGGACTGGAATGATTTCCATCTAGTAGTGAAGGGCAACAGGTTGCAACACTACGTCAATGGGGTGCTGATGAGCGATGTGACAGATAACGATACCGTAAACCGCCAGATGAAAGGGGCACTGGGGGTGCAGGTACACGTTGGCCCGCCCATGAAGGTAGAGTACCGGAACCTGCGGCTAAAGCAACTGTAGCAGGATGATCGGCCAACTTTGCTAAGGCAGTTGATCGGTTTCTATCAGAACCAAACAAAATCAAGCCAATTACAGGACAGTTCAGGACAGATGGATAAGTATTAAAACCTAACTTAACATTAAGTAGAATCAACGCAGCAAGGCTACTCCAGGAGCTGTGAAAGGGAGCCTTTATTCAAAACTGCTGCATAGGCTGGCTTTGGGATATTCAAGGAAAAGCCGCGACAGGGCAATCAAGCTTTATATTACTTATTTATAATATTCAAAATTATCTATAATGCCTTTGTGGTTCTGTGGCAGTTAACGCTGCCGCACGGATCGGGCCGTAGGCTGCTTACTACTGAAAAATTATATAATTATTGTTTTAAATATAATTGCTATTCCGATGCCATGCGATGGGCTTGTGATCTCTACTAATGAAGGTTTAACTATAAACTAAGAAGCAATGAAGAACTATTTACTAAAAAAGATGCGGTACTTGATGGTGCTTTATCTTCTGTTTTTTTCGATGACCACTGTGCTTGGGCAGGGCACCGCGGTGACGGGTAAGGTTACGGACGAAAGCGGTAATGCCTTGCCCGGCGTCACGGTTGTTCTGAAGGGGACCTCCACAGCCGCTCCCACCAGCGCGGATGGTACTTACTCGATTAATGTGCCCAATGGGAACGGCACGCTGGTTTTTTCCTATATAGGTTTCGAGAACAAGGAAGTGGCGATCAACAACCGCTCCACTGTTAACGTGCAACTGGGCGACGACACCGAAGCCCTGCAGGAAGTAGTGGTAGTGGGCTACGGCAGCCAGCTAAAGGAGGAGGTAACAGGGTCTGTACAGACCATCAGTACCAAGGAGATAAAAGACATACCGGTATCGCAGGTAACGCAGAAGTTGCAGGGCAAACTGGCTGGAGTTCAGATAAACCAGGCAACGGGCAAGCCCGGCCAGGGTATGTCCGTCAGGATACGAGGGCAGTTGTCTGTTACCGGCGGAAGCGATCCGCTGTACGTGGTGGACGGTTTCCCGATCACAGGCGGTATAGGGGCGATCAACCCGAACGAGATACAGGACATCACGATCCTGAAGGATGCGGCTTCCACCTCCTTATATGGCTCGAGGGCAGCGAACGGGGTGGTGCTTATCACAACTAAAAAGGGATCGGCAGGCCAGACAAACGTCAGTTTCAGCGCCTACCGCGGTATACAGAAAGTGCCCGAGCGGGGCAGGATAGATATGCTGGAGGCCGACGAGTTCGCCCAGTTCAAGAAGGAGTATTACGAGGATGCAGGCCAGCCTGTGCCGGAGGTTTTCCAGGATCCTTCACAGTATGAAGGCAAAAACAACGACTGGTACGGTGCTTTGCTGCGGACGGCTCCTATCCAGAGTTACGATTTATCCATCACCTCCAACAAAGACAAGTTAAACACAGCCTTGGTACTCGGCGTCTTCGATCAGGAAGGGGTTGTTTTGAATAACGAGTACAAAAGATACTCCGCGCGTCTCAATTCCGATTACGAGGTGTCTGATAAAGTGAGGATTGGATTGAACATTGCCCCTTCCTATATTTTCGATAATACGCCAAGAACAGACGGAGACAGGGGGACAGGTATTCTTTTCAATGCATTGCACACCTGGCCAGTCATGCCTATCTATGATGAAAACGGGGAATTGACCCTGTTCAACAGGTTCCCTGCAGAAACCGGCAATATTTTCGCCTATCCCAACTGGGTAAGGGCAGCGGAAGAACTGGTGAACGAAACCGAAACGATTGGCCTGCTCTCGAACGCATATGTGCAGTATGAGCCTCTGGAAGGGCTGGTGCTGAAGTCTACCTTCAATGTGGAGACGTCGAACTCTGAATTCTTCTTTTTCAACCCTTCCACAGCAACCAGTAGCATTAACACCCCTATACCGACCACAGCGGCTTCCATCAGGGATAACTCCAAATCCATTACCTGGCTGAACGAGAACCTGGCGACCTATAGCAAGAGCTTCAACGATCATAGTTTCGAGCTGTTGGGTGGATTTACGAACCAGCGGTTCCGGTATGACAGGACCCGCATTGCGGTCGACACTTATGCCGATGACCGGCTGCCTACTGTGCAGGCGGGCCTCAACATAAACAGGGGCGGCACCTTCAGCGGCGTGGAAGAGTGGAGCCTGACCTCCTTTCTGTCAAGGCTTACCTACAACTATCAGGGAAAATACTTATTTAGTGCCGCTGTCCGAAGCGACGGTTCTTCCCGCTTCGGGGAGGAGAACCGGTGGGGTACTTTCCCCTCTGCTTCCGTTGGGTGGATCATGTCTAAAGAGCCCTTCCTGCAGGATGTCAGCCAGGTTTCCTTTGCAAAAGTGCGGGCCAGCTATGGTGTGACAGGCAATAACAACATAGGTAACTATACCCAGTATGCCCTTGTGAACAATACGGTGAATGCGGCTTTCGGCAATACGGTTGCCCCTGGGGCGGTTGTGACCTCTCTGTCTAACCCCAACCTGGGCTGGGAAACCACCAAGCAATTTGACATTGGCCTGGACCTGGGCCTGTTCAACGACAGGGTACAGTTCATATATGATTTCTATAAAAAGACAACCACCAATTTGCTTTACAGTGTGCAGGTGCCGCAGGAGTCTGGCTTTTCTAACTTCAATGACAACATCGGGGAGATAGATTTCTGGGGACACGAATTTGCGCTCATTACCCGGAACACCGAAGGCAAATTCAACTGGACAACCAATGCCAACATCTCCTTCAACCGGAACAAGGTAGTGGCCCTGGCCGAAGGAATTGACAGGGTGTACGGGACTTTCCATATCACCCAGGTGGGGCAGCCCTTTGGCCAGTTTTATGGTCTGGTAAAGGAAGGTCTGTATATGAACGAGGAAGACCTCAACAATTCTCCGCAGGTCCCTGGCCGTTCAACGGTGGGAAGTATCAAGTTGCGGGATATTAACGGCGATGGGGTGATTACCTACGGCGGAGACAACGACGACCGTACCATCATCGGCAATCCCTTCCCTGATTTCATTTACGGCATCACCAACAACTTCCAGTACGGCAAGTTTGATATGAGCATTGTAGGCTCCGGTTCTTATGGCAACCAGCTCCTGGTTCGCCACCTGTATAGCACAGCCAACCTGGACGGTGTTTTCAATATGGTGGAGGGTGTTAAGAACCGCTTCAGATCAGTGGACAACCCGGGCGACGGCAAGTTCGGTACAACAGTGGGAGGCGGTAACGTGACAGGTATTGAAAGAGACTGGATGAGTAGTCACTTTATTGAGGATGCGTCTTATTTTACAATCAGAAACATCACACTAGGGTACTCTGTCGGTGCGATCACAAAGTTTATCAAGTCAGCCAGACTGTACGCGTCTATTCAGCAGGCTTATGTATTTACCAACTACACGGGCGGTCCTAACCCGGAGACAAGTGGTAACTCGGCGGGAAATAGCGACGGCGGTAACCTGAGCCAGGGAATTGACCTTTCCAACTACCCGGTTCCGCGTACCTACACCCTCGGGGTTAATCTGAACTTCTAATACAAACCTGTACTTAAAATTTATTCTGACATCGTTATTTCTATATATAATGAAAAAAGGAATCATATTCATCTTGCTTGTGGGCGCCACGCTGACAGGCTGTAAGGATGATTTTCTGGAGATTGTGCCGGAAACATCCCTGAGTTCGGCAACATTTTTCACCAAGCCCGCCGATTTCCAACAGGCTATCAATGCGGCGTATGTGCCGCTGCGAAGCATCGTGAACGACCGCGCCTGGCTTTTAGGGGAGATGCACTCTGACAATACCTACTATGCCCGGAACCCGCTTTTCGGGGCTACGGAACAACAGGAGGATATAGCCGATTTTGCTATTCCGACTGCCAACGGCGTTACGTCCAATACGCATGTGCTCAATCAGTACCGGCTGGATTATCAGATCATCGCCCGCACCAACCAGATCCTGGCCTCCATCGAGCAGGTGGAATTCAGTGATGAAGCGATGAAAAATAATATCATTGGACAGGCAAAGTTCCTCAGGGCCTATGCCTATTTCGAGCTGGTGCGTTACTTTGGGAGCGTGCCCCTGCACCTGACCCCTGTACCCAACCGGGAAGAGGCCGCTTTGCCCCTGGCGTCGGAAGAAGAGCTTTATGCCCAGATTGTTGCAGATGCCAGCGAGGCCATTCCTTTGTTGCCACCCAAATCAGAACAGGAAGAAGGAAGAGTTACATCGGGTGCGGCAAGAACCTTACTGGCCAATGTGTATATCGTTCAGGAAAAGTGGGCAGAGGCCGAAACGCTTCTGAAGGAAGTGGTGAACAGCGGCGAATATGCCCTGGTACCCGAATATGCCGACGCCTTCTCTAATTCTACCGGAAACAAGAACAACATTGAGTCGGTGTTTGAAGTGCAGTTCATGGAAGGCTCCGCAGGACTTAACGGAACCTTTCTGTACCAGTTTATGCCCCGCCCTATTGGACCAGAGGAACTCATGACTATCACAGGCACTTCCAACCCGCAGCCGCTTAATGGAGAGGGAAATAATATTCCGACGCCCGATCTTATTGCCGCCTACGAAGAAGGTGACGAAAGAGAAGAGGCTTCCATTGGGTATATCACGCTGAGCGGAAGTTCCTGGAAGGATGGCGTATATCCCTATATTAAAAAGTATGCCCGGACCCACGCCTTGCATAACAACCACGGGATGAACTGGCCTATCTACCGCTACTCCGAAGTCCTGTTATTTCTGGCAGAAGCATTGGCCGAGCAGGGCAAAGAAGGGGAGGCAGCCGAGTACCTGAACATGGTGCGCAACCGTGCCGGCCTGGACGATTATGCAGGAGGGAATATCCTGGAGGCTATTTACCGAGAGAGAAGAGTGGAGTTAGCCTTCGAGAACAAACGCTGGTTCGATTTAGTAAGAACAGGCAGGGCCATGGACGTGATTACGGCATATGGGGAAAGAATAAAAGCAAATCCACAGGCTTATTACTATCCTGAGGGCTCTGCCCCGCGGAGTCACGTGTTCAGCAACATAACCTTGCATTATGCACTTCCGGCTGATGAGGCCGCTTTGAGCCCGCATTTTTAAGCTTTCAGGCAGTGGAAAGGCGTTAAGCCTTGCTTAAACACACCAACGGAAAGGGCGGCTGCTCTGTTCGTTGGTGTGTTATTAGCCTGAGAGGCCATTTATAATAATTGAACTCTAACCAAATATACGATTTGGATAACCCAACCTGGAAAAACAAAATCTGCAATCCCGCACAGTTAGGAGGGATAGAAACCGCAGTAATAGATAATGGGCTTGGGCGCGGAACCCGCATCGCCTGGATCAATACCGGAACGGGGCTGCGCTACAAAGTGGTCATTGACCGGGCCATGGACATTGCGGATGCCTTTTATAACCAGCACAGCCTTGCCTGGCTGAGCCACGCAGGCGTTACATCCCCCGAGCGATTTTCGGACAGAGGCATCGGTTGGCTCCGGACCTTCGGTGGCGGGCTGCTGACCACCTGCGGCTTAACGCATGTGGGCGGACCCGAGGCGGATGCCCACGGCGAGCGCGGCCTGCACGGGCAGATCAGCAACACGCCCGCTGAGATCGAATCCATTCTTCAGCCAGACCCCATGTCCGGCAGAATGGAGATGAGCATCACGGGGAGAATCAGGCAGACACAGGTTTTCGGGCCTAACCTGGAGCTGAGGCGCACCATCTCCGGCACCATCGGACAGGCTGCCATCAGAATCCGGGATGAGGTGATCAACCGGGGCAACACTGCTGCTCCGCATATGCTGCTGTATCACCTGAATTTTGGCTGGCCGCTGGTAGATGAAGGTGCCGATATTATCTGGGGTGGTTCGTGGCAAGCGCGGGATGGAGCGGCCCACAACAGGATTTTCCGGGAAGGCAACAACTACCGCAAGTGCCTCGCCCCTTTAGACGAGCATAGCGGAGGAGGGGAAGAGGCTGCTTTCATTAACCCAACGCCGGATAGCTCGGGACAGTGTACCTGTGGGGTATATAACGCACAGATCGGTGTGGCCGTAGCGGTACGGTTCCAAAAAGATCAGCTGCCCTGGCTCACCAACTGGCAGCATTGGGGGAAAGGCGAATATGTCATGGGGCTGGAACCCGGTACGAACCCACCCATCGGGCAGGGGAGGGCGCGGGCGCAGGATGAGCTTATCTTCCTGCAGCCGGCAGAAAGCCGGGCATTTGACCTGCAGATAGAAGTTTTAAGCGATGAAGCAAGGATTAAAGAATTATTAAAAGTAAATTAAGCTAACAGAAACAGAAAATAAGAATGGAAACAGTTGAAAAAGTAAGTTTAGCTGCAAAGGCTTTAGAGCAAGGGAAAGGCATCCTGCGTTTGGCTCCAACCTGGGTACCACGCTCGTTTTGTGTGCCGGGAAGAAGAATAAAGTTACACCCCGACGATTACTATGTGTTGGGCGGGGAGCGCGGCGGCATTGATGAGCGTTGGCTTTCTTCCACCACACCTGCTAAAAACGGTCCGCTGACCGGAGAAAACGAGGGCCTGAGCGCTATCGTTTTCAAAGACGGCGATAAGGAGGAGAAAGTCTTGCTGAAGGATGCCGTGGACGAACTGAAGGGCGCGCTGATCGGCGACCGCCTGTGGAACGAGCACGGCAGCTGGCCGATGTACTCGAAGTTTTTTGATAACATGGGCCCTTTGCCTCACCACGTGCATCACAACGACGAGAAAGCTGCCCTGATTGGCCAGATGGGGAAGCCCGAGGCCTATTACTTCCCGCCGCAGCTGAATAACCACGGGGGCGATTTCCCTTATACCTTCTTCGGTATTTCGCCGGGCACACCAAAGGAGAAGATCCGCGAGTGCCTTGAGAACTTCACCAAAGGCGATAATAAAATCACCAACTACTCACAGGCTTTCCGCCTGGAGCCGGGCACAGGCTGGGACGTGCCGCCGGGACTGCTGCATGCCCCCGGAAGCATGTGCACCTACGAGCCGCAGAAAGCCTCTGATGTTTTCGCAATGTACCAGTCGCTGGTGAACGAGGCCATCATACCGGAGGAACTGCTCTGGAACGGCACGCCCGAGGACAGAAAGGGCGACTATGACCAGTTGCTGGAGGTGCTTGACTGGGACCTGAACGTGGACCCGAACATGATGGAAAACAGGTTTATGGCGCCCAGGCCTGTAAAAGCTATAGCCGAAATGGAGGCCGAGGGATATATAGAAAACTGGGTGTGCTATAAATCAGACGCGTTCAGCGCAAAAGAGCTCACAATATTCCCGGGTGCAACCGTAACCATCAAAGACAGCGCTGCCTATGGCCTGATCATGATGCAGGGACATGGCAAAATGGGCGAGTGGGCCGTTGAAACGCCTGCTTTGATACGCTACGGCCAGTTAACAAACGACGAATTCTTCGTGAGTGAGAAAGCCGCCATGGAAGGGGTTACGATCGTCAATCATTCCACCACAGATCCGATCGTGATGCTGAAGCACTTTGGCCCCGGCAATCCTGACCTGGAGCTGTCGTGATAGATGATCTATATATAAATTAGCTGACCATATGGCTTCACCGGCGGCCAGTTGAAAGTATATAAACCGATGTATAACCTGTTTTTAATCCTGAATAAATCTATTGGCTTATGAACGAGAACAACTTTCCAAAACTACATAATGCAACATGGCCCGGTATCGTGGGAAAAGGCCCTGATTCGGAGCCAACAATTGCGTTCGATAAGATGCTGGAGATGACCGCTGCCGCAGAAGTGGACGGGGTGAGATTCGACGGGGTCGACATCGGCCTTTTAGAGCCGCACATTAACATTGATGACACCGGAGATGGAATCAAGCGGCTGGCGGACAAAGTGTCTTCCCTTCACCTGGAGATCGGTTCGCTTGTGGCGCCGATATGGGGTGGCCCCGCCATGGGCAGTAAAGAGGAGCGCGCCCAGTTTGTGGAACAGGTCCGCAAATCCTGCATATATGGCAGCAAGCTGCGCGAGCTTGGCGTGCGTCCCCACGGCGTTATCCGCATCGACTCCGCCAGTACGCCTGAAAGCTGGGCAAAAGACCCGGTGAACAACACAAAGCTGATCGCCCAGACGTTCCGGGAGGCCTGCGATGTAGCGGCCGACTACGGTGAGAAGCTGGCCGCAGAAGGCGAGATCTGCTGGGGCGGCATGCACAGCTGGCGCACCATGCTCGATACGTTAGAAGCTGTCGATCGACCTAACATTGGGTTCCAGGCCGATATGTCGCATACCTTGCTGTACCTGCTGGGCTATAACAGACCGGAAGACCGCATCCTGCCCAAAGACTTCGACTGGAATGACCGCGAAACGCTGCATCAGGGGCTTATCACGTTAACCAACGCGCTTCGCCCCTGGACCATAGATTTCCATGTGGCGCAGAACGATGGCACCGTGCACGGAACAGGCTCACACGATAAAACAGGGCGCCACTGCCTGGCAACGGACCCTAACGGTAAACTGGACGTGGCCCACGATGCCGGTTACTGGCTGCGCGATGAGAACGGGGAGCTTACAAAAGCCTTTAAGCATATATGCTGGGACGGATGCATGTTCGCTAACGAGGTGATGATGAAGCAGCAGACCTGGAACGACATCCTGGCCACCATGGTAAAAGTGCGCCAGCAGCATGGCTGGTACGAGCCTGAGAAAAAGCTTGTAGGCGATACTGTTCAATAATTTCTTAACCAGCAGAAAAAAATGAGAAAAAATAAGGAACTGAGAATCGGGTTGATTGGATGTGGCCTGATGGGCCGCATTCATACCAATGGCTATAAGCGCGCGAATGACTTCTTTCCTGAGCTGGAGTACCGGCCGGTGCTGAAGGCGGTTTGCGCCCGCAGCGAGGAAACAGTGAAGGCGTTTGCCGAGCAATGGGGGTACGAGTCGACAGAAACGGATTGGAAAGCGCTGATCGCCCGGGAGGATATTGACGCCGTGGACATTTGCACCCCGAATAATATGCACGCGGAGATTGCCATCGCCGCCGCCGCCGCCGGCAAAATGATTCTTTGCGAGAAGCCGCTCGCCCGTACACTGGAGGAGGCGCAGCAGATGGTGGCCGCCATCGAAAAGGCAGGTGTGAACAACACAGTATGGTATAATTACCGACGCGTGCCGGCTGTAACATTGGCGAAACAGATCATTGACTCGGGCAAACTTGGGCGTATCTTCCACTACCGGGCGAACTTCCTGCAGGACTGGACGATCAACGCCAATGTGCCGCAGGGCGGTACGGCCACCTGGCGTTTGGATGCAGCCGCAGCAGGCTCCGGTGTGACCGGCGACCTGCTTGCCCACTGCATCGACACCGCCATGTGGCTGAACGGGGGCATAAAGGATGTGTCGGCCGTAACCGAGACTTTCATCAAGGAACGTGTGCATCAGGAAACAGGCAAGGTGCAGAAAGTAGGCATCGACGACGCCTGCATTTTCCACTGCCACTTTGATAACGGGGCCTTGGGCCTCTTTGAGGCGACGCGCTATGCCCGCGGCCACAAGGCTTTGTACACTTTTGAAATCAACGGTGAGCACGCTTCCATCCGCTGGGACCTGCACGACATGAACCGCCTCGAGTATTTTGACCATTCAGATGAGTCCATTGTGCGCGGCTGGCGCTCCATCCATGTCTCTGACAGTGATCAGCCCTATATGAACAGGTGGTGGATTCCCGGCACAAGCATTGGCTACGAACATACCTTCCTGCACCATGTCGCCGACTTCCTGAAGAGCCTGGAGACCGGCGAGCCGTGCTCCCCTACATTCAGGGAGGCCCTGGAAACGCAGAAGGTCTGCGAGGCCGTGCTTGACTCCGCTGCCTCAAGAAGCTGGAAGAATACAGATGTACAGTGGGTTGAAAAGCATGCGGATGGAAAAGTGCCTGTGTTAGGTGAAGCGTAGGTAACGTGTCTCCATCGTCATGAAGCTGTTGAGATATGGATTATTCTGCGAGGATAAGTCATAAATCAACAGCTTTTCTTTTTAGCAGTCTCTTCCAGCATATATACCCTGTTTGGCTATGGTATTCTATCACTCCGCTTTATTGCTGCTTCTGATTTCCCTTCTTCAAGAGCCTGTCGTTCAGACAGCGCAACCGGGAGCCGTTAAGTTCAGAAAGCAGTTTATCGCTGCCGAGAGCTTTGAATCCGTTGGCGTGTTCGACGTGAACGGAGACAAAGTACCGGACTTGGTTTCGGGTAGCTTCTGGTACGAGGGCCCCGGCTATATGAAGCGTCATTTTATGGCCGATTCCAAACGCTACGGCGAATACTATGATGATTTCGCGACTATCCCGATGGATCTTAACGGCGACAAGCGGATGGATTTTGTGTCGGGCGGCTGGTTTGCTGAGGCGCTTCGCTGGCACGAAAACCCGGGATCGGATGAACCCTGGAGAGCGCACACCATAGCCAAAACCGGCAATATAGAAACCGTGCGCGCATGGGATGTGGATGGGGACGGGGCGCTGGAGTTGGTTCCGAACACACCGGGCAAGCCGCTGGCATTTTACAAAGTGAACGCCGGAGCGAACAGCGACCCAACGTTCACACGGGTGGAAGTAGCCAAAACGCACGAGCATGGCCTGGGCTTTGGGGATATAAACGGCGATGGCAGGGGAGACTTTGTGATCAGTGATGGCTGGCTTGAGGCGCCAAAAGACCCACTTACCGGCTCCTGGAAACTGCATGGCGGCTTCTCGATAGAGCCTGCCAGCGTCCCGATGATTGTGGCGGATGTGAACAAGGATGGCCTCGCGGATCTGATCGCAGGCAACGCGCACGGATATGGCCTGTACTGGCATGAGCAACAGGTAGACCGCAAAGGCAAGCGAACGTGGGTTGCGCACCCCATCGACTTAGACCATTCCCAGTTTCACGAGATGCAGTGGGTGGATTTGAACAAGGACGGACAACCGGAACTTGTGACGGGCAAGCGTTACCGCGCCCATAACGGCAATGACCCCGGCGCTGACGATAACCTTGGCTTGTACTATTACACGTGGAACGGCGAAAGCTTCACGAAGAACATCATCAGCTACGGGCCTTTAGGGGAAGGCGTGGGAACAGGCATATACTTCAGTGTTGCCGACCTGCGGGGCACCGGCCGGCCTGATATCATTGTGGCAGGCAAACAGGGGCTTTACATCTTTTTCAACGAGGGATAGGATCTGCTTCTGCTTGATACGCTCTTTCGTCAGCAACTCATTATCTTTTATCATGATAAAGGTACAGTCTTTCTTCGCGCTACTAAGCTTGGCCGGTTTCAGCCTGCTGAGTCTTACTCTGTCAGCACAAGCCGTTGACTCCACCATGCTTTGCCAGGGGGCTTATTATACAGAGGCAGAAGGGAAAGCCGCCCTGGAAAGATTTGCCGCCACTTACCACGATCGGAAGGGTTGGGAGGAAAGGGCTGCACGCATCCGGAAAGGCATGGTGGATGGGATGGGCCTGGCGCGTATCCCTGAAAGCACCCCTCTGAACCCTGTCATCCACAGCAAAAGGACTTACGACGGGTACACCGTGGAAAACGTGGCTTTCGAGAGCCTGCCCGGCTTTTTCGTGACGGGCAATCTGTACCGCCCTACGCAAAAGCAGTCTGCATATGCCGGTATCCTCGCCACCCACGGGCATGGCCCGGACGGCAGAGTGCAGGAGTATATGCAAAAGCGCTGCGCTGCGCTCGCACGGATGGGGGCCATCGTTTTTGCCTATGACATGATCGGCTACGCCGACGCCACCCAGTGCTCCCACAAGCACCCGCAGGCCCTGGCCCTGCAAACGCACAACAGCAGGCGGGCTGTGGATTTCCTGCTCTCCTTCCCGGAGGTGGATGCGAAGCGGATAGGCGTGACAGGCGAGTCGGGAGGCGGGACACAGGCTTTTTTCCTCACTGCCCTGGATGACAGGATTGCGGTATCCGTGCCGGTAGTGATGGTTTCGTCGTACTTCTTTGGCGGTTGCTCCTGCGAAAGCGGCATGCCCGTTCACAAAAGCAAAGACCACCAGACCAGCAACGTGGAAATTGCTGCCTTAGCCGCCCCCCGCCCCATGCTGCTGATCTCTGACGGCAAGGACTGGACGAAGAATACCCCCGCGGTGGAATATCCCTATATAAAAAACATCTACCGCCTATATGGCCGGGAGGACCAGGTAGAGAACCTGCATCTCCCGGACGAAGGCCACGACTATGGCATCAGTAAACGGAAAGGAGCCTATGCCTTTTTAGCGAAGCATCTCAATCTATCTTTGGAAAAGGTGACGAATGAGAAAGGAGAGGTCGACGAAAGCTTTGTGACAGTCGAAAGCCCATCGGTGCTCCGCGTTTTCGATGCGCAGCATCCCCGGCCGGCCTATGCTGTGACAGGAGACAAAGCCGTGAGTGCGCTACTAACTGCGGGTAACAAAACGGGCAGGAAATAACCTGCTTTTCGCAAGGGTACTTATTCGCACAGTTCCTGAGGAGAAAGGCAAGTTATATATGGTCGTGCCCTTCGTTAGCCATATATCCTCATGGGTTTACGCTATATATGGCTGGTGCACGCAGGTATATATGGCTCAAGGTGCTTGCTACATACTTCCACCGTCGAAAAGGGGGTTACTCCTCAGAGGGTCAGGGACGGATTTTAATTCGCAAAATTATAGCTGCTTTATATCTCGAAACTTAAGTTGATTAACTGAACATTGGTATAGCAGGAAAGGGCAGCACCTGGTTCCTGAAGTTTAAAGGAATGGTTGAATTTCCTGTAAAAGCGCAGTATCCTGAACCAGGCATGCCTCGTGCAACTGCTTCAATTACTTTAAATAGAAATGCATGAGAAAGAGAAAGCTTCTGGCCGCCCTCGGTTGTGTGTTATTATTGTCTACTACCTTACCTGTCGGAACAACGGTTGCTCAGGGTTCGCCGCAGGTCGTGGCGGAAGCGGCTGACGCAGCTTTTGAGCTTCAGGATGGCGACAGGGTTGTCTTTGTCGGAAACTCACTGTTCGAAAACGAGCTACCCTACGGCTACCTGGAATATGCCCTGACCACAAGGTGGCCCCACCGTAATGTCACGTACCGGAACATCGGCTGGTCGGGCGATACGGTTTGGGGGGAAGCGCGCAGTTATATCTCCTCGCCGAGCACCTATGATTTGCTGATAGAGCAATTAACGAAAGCCGAGCCCACCATTGTATTCATCGCCTACGGCGCCAACGAGGCGCTTGAGGGAGAGGCTGGCCTTCCCCATTTTAAGCAGGGGTTAAACCAGTTGCTTGACAAGGTAGACCAGCTTGGTGCAAAAGCAATTCTTTTGTCGCCTGTTCCGGTAATAGCAGCCGGAACTACCGAAAATCTGAAGGAGCGCAATGCGATGCTGGAGCTATATGCCGCTGCTATCGCCAAGACGGCTTCAGAGCGGGGCCTGCGGTTTATCGATGTATTCAAACCGCTTCTGGAGCGCAGAAAACATGCAACATTGTCGGATAATGGCTATCACCTGAATGAAAACGGTTATTATCACCTGGCTGCTACCCTCGAACAGGGACTGGGATTGGCACCGCGCACCAACGAGTCAGTAAGGCTGAACGTTTCCAAACACGCTGTAGAGGCAACGGGGCCGGCTAAAGTTTTGGATGCAGGTAAAGATAGTGGAATCATAAAGTTCTCGATCGACGAAGCTTTTCTGCCACTCCCGCTACCCGAGCAGGAGGGAGCAACAGCAAATAATGCGCGGGTATTCAGGATTTCAGGGCTTAAAAGGGGGAAGTATACACTCAGTACAGATAACTTCCAGATGATAACCGCTTCGGCTAATGAGTGGAATGAAGGGATAGAAATCCCGTTAGGCGCTTCCTTCAGCCAGGCCAGCCAGTTGCGTGAGAAGATTGTAAAGAAGAACGAGCTGTTTTTCCATCAGTACCGGCCGCTTAACAGGACTTATATCGTCGGGTTCCGGTCCCATGAACAAGGCAGGCACGCGAAAGGCCTGGAGGAACTGAGTGTTATCATTACCTGGCTGGAAGGACAGATTGCACGGGACCGCGTGCCAGCTTCAAAAGTGTATCAACTTACCCGAACAAGATAGCATGACAGCAAGACAAAATAAGAAGCATATGAACAAGTCCGGGCTTTCAGGTTTGATAAAAAGGTTAGTTGGGAGAGGGCGCAGGTTTTCCACCTCTACTTCAAGGATTCTTTGTGGAATCGTGCTTGTGCCTGTTTTCCTGCTGATGACGTCCATGGTAAATCAGAATTACAGAAATGATACGACTGACCCACAGGTAGCACTGGAGTCGTTTCAGATTGCGGATGGTTTTGAGGTCACGCTTTTTGCCGCTGAGCCGCTGGTGGTAAAGCCTATCCAAATGAACTGGGATACAGAAGGCAGGTTGTGGGTTGTGAGCAGCACGGCTTATCCCCACCTGAAAACAGGGGAGGAGGCAAACGATAAAATATCCGTGCTGGAGGATACGGACGGGGACGGAAAGGCGGACAAAGCCACTGTTTTTGCGGAGGGGCTGCTGACACCCACCGGCATTCTGCCCGGTGACAGCGGCGTTTATGTGGCCAACTCCACAGAGATTTTACATTTTATGGATACAGACGGCGATGGTAAAGCCGACAAAAAGCGCCGGGTGCTGAGCGGTTTCGGAACGGGTGATACGCACCACCTTATTCATACCTTCCGCTGGGGGCCGGCCGGTCAACTTTACTTCAATCAGTCCATCTACATCTACAGCCATATCGAAACGCCGTCGGGTGTTAAGCGCCTCGAAGGGGGCGGTGTCTGGCAACTTAACCCGCAAACGCTTGATCTGGATATATATGCCAAAGGCCTGATAAATCCTTGGGGGCTTCAGTTTGACCGTTGGGGACAGTCTTTCCTGACAGATGGCGCAGGGAATGAAGGGATCAACTACGCTTTTCCGGGGGCAACATTTCTGACCTCTCCGGGTGCCGAAAGAATCATACGCGGTTTAAACCCGGGGCAACCCAAGCACAGCGGGCTGGAAGTAATCTCAGGGCGGCATCTGCCAGCATCCTGGCAGGGGAGCGTTGTAACCAACGACTTCCGGGCAAACAGGATCAATCGTTTTGAATTGCAGGAGCAGGGCAGTGGCTACGTCTCAAAGCAGGCGGAGGATCTGCTGTGGACAGATGATGTCGCTTTCCGACCGGTGGATATCTCGGTGGGCCCGGATGGTGCCCTATATATAGCCGATTGGTACAACCCGATTATCCAGCACGGAGAAGTGGATTTCCATGACCCGCGCCGGGATCAGGAGCATGGCCGCATCTGGCGCATTGTGGCCAAAGACCGGCCGCTGGTGAAAGCTCCAAAACTGGAGGGGGCCACTGTCGCTGTGCTTCTGGATGCTTTAAAGCTACCGGAGGACTGGACCCGCTCGCAGGCCAAGCAGGTACTGAAAGCGCGCGGGGCCAGCGAGGTGATCCCGGTACTGCAAAAGTGGGTCAGCGGCCTTGATAAAAATGATCCGGACTACGAGCACCATTTGCTGGAGGCCCTTTGGGTGCATCAATCGCTTGGGGTAGTGAACGAGCAACTGCTGCTGACCCTTTTGAATGCCAAAAGCCACAATGCCCGGGCGGCCGGTCTCCGTTCCCTCCAGTTCTGGCATAACAAAATAGCGAATGTTCCCGGTCTGCTCGCCAGAGCGGTGGAAGACAAGCATCCTCAGGTGCGCCTGGAGGCGGTTATTGCCCTCCGGAAAGTGCAGACGGCTGAGGCTGCAAGCACAGCTTTGTCTGTATTGGAGCACCCGATGGATGAGTTTCTGGACTATGCCCTGTGGCAAACCATCCATGAACTTGAGCCATCCTTGATGGAACGCCTGAAGACGGATCCTGACTTTTTAAGGGATCCCAGGAAAACCGCATTTGCGCTGAAGTCGATGCGTAACCCGGACGCTGTAACACAGCTTGCCCGGCTTTACCAGAAGAACCTGGTGCCGGAAGCGTATCAGAAGGACGTGCTCAACTCTATTGCCAAATGGGGAAGCACTGCTGATCTGAATATTCTTCTTGATATGGCTGCGCAAGGCCAGGCAACGCAGAGCAAAAATGTAGCGGCACAGTTAGGGGCGCTGGTGGAGGCGGCGCGCCAAAGAGAGGTGAAGCCGGATAAGAACCTCGCCCGAATTGCCAGTTTTACCGGAAGCAAGGACGAAGCAACAGTCATAAATTCTCTGCGGTTAATCGGTTACTGGGATATGGAAGAGATGAACGGGCAATTGATCAGCCTCATTCAAAAGAAAGATAAGAACATCAGGAGGGCGGCGCTGAGCGCATTGGCTGCATTGAATACTGGCGAGTCCGAAAAGGCGTTGATGCGCATGGCCAGCGGGAAAAATGATATGGAATTACGGCTTTTGGCTACCGCCCAGATTGCCTCTTTGAATGTGGCCGAAGCAGCCCGTCTTGGAGTAGGGCTTTTGCAGAGTCTGCCCGCGCAGCAAGACGCTTCGGAACTGTTCAGGGCTTTTCTGTCACAAAAGCAGGGCGCGCGCGTGCTCTCAGAAGAACTGTTGGCCAGGAAAATACCGGCAAATGTAGCGAAGGCTGTCAGACCGAGCTTCGAGCGGCAGATACCGTGGGGGCGGCATAAAGACGAGGACGTGGCGCTCCTGCGGCAGGCGCTGGAGGCCTCCGGAGGTTTTCTGCCCACCGAGCGGATGGCACAGCAACTGAGCAACCGGGAGATCAACAGCCTTGCCATAGAAATAAACGGGAAAGCGGATCACGAACTTGGGGAAGCTGTGTTCCGGAAGAGCAATTGTGCTGCGTGCCATGCCATTGGAGGAGCCGGAGGCCTGATTGGCCCGGATCTGAGCAGCCTCGGCACGAGCTCGCCTGTTGAAACCATCATCAACTCCATTCTTTATCCCGCTAAGTCTATCAAAGAGGGATATGAGCTCCAGCGTGTGGTTAAAAAAGACGGTAGCGAGATGATGGGGTACCTCGTAAGCAATGGGGCAACGGAGATGGTGATCCGGGATGTGACGGGCAGGGAAGTCTCAGTTGCCAAAAGTCAGATCGAGGTACTTGAGAAAGTTACAGGGTCCCTGATGCCTCCGGGCTTAACCACCGGTTTGGAAAAGGAAGAGTTTATCAACCTGGTTGGTTTCCTGTCGCAATTGGGTGAATCCGGAAAGTTCCGCGTTCCGAATGCGCGGTTTGTACGACGCTGGCAGACAGTGCCGGGCAGCAAGGAGTTGTCTGAAAAAATCAATGAACACGGGCTTGGCCATATTGTCAAAGAAAATACGAAAGTGCCTCTTCGTCCGGTATATAGCAAGGTTTCTGGCGATCTGCCTGTCGAGGAACTGCCCGTTGTGGCATTGAATGAAGATAAGCGGTACAGTTTCGTACGGTTTGAAACCGAGGTGCTGAGCGAGGGCAACGTGAACCTTGCGTTTAACTCCACAGCAGGCATAACCGCCTGGGTAGGCCAGAAGCCTCTCCAACTGGAGGAGCAAGGGGTAGTGGTTAGGCTACCAGCAGGCACCCACCAGGTTACGCTTGCTATTGATAGGTCAGTACACCAGAAGGGGCCTCTCCGTATTCAACTGCAGGATGCTGAAAGTTCACCCGCCCAAACCAGACTTGTTATGGGGCAGTAGCTCGTACTCCCAAACCTGTATATGCTTTACAGAAACCTGCGCCTCTCAGGAAAGCAATTTCAACTGAGGCCCCGCGCCTCTTTTGAAAGGTGCGGTGGAAGTGACCTCGGGAGGCGATGTGCCCTGAAAGAAGAGTAGAGCCCGCTTTAGAGAACCACCGGTGGTTTATCTGAAACGACCAAAGGCTCCCGAAGAAATGGTGCATTTTATTAACGCGTACACAGCCAGGGAGAAAGCCGATCATATGGTCAGCAGGCACGGAATCCCTTTTGCAAACAACGACTATGTTTTTGAGTCTCATGAAGCGTGTACCCGATTTTCAGCAGGCAAATCCTGATTAACGGGAAACTCTCTCAAAACCGGGATACGAAGGGATGATTTACTATATAAAGCGGGTGTCGCGCATCTGAACGGGTTGCGCGCCGCCCGCTTTGTATTTAAGAGCCATTATCATGGATTCCGGGAGGCTTGCATAGCAACAGGGAGTACTGGTATATATAAAATACATATAAAGAGCCACCAATCAAGGGTTTGTTTAAGAAGGCTGATTTAGAAATCAGGCCGACATCCGCCTTTCCTTTAAATTGTTTTATTTTTACATCTTTAAAGGACGCCGGTTCTCTTGCATGACAAGATCTTGCTCAGGTGTTGCCTGTTTTGTGGATTATAGTCATATCTTTAAAAGAATTAATTATATTACTGGGTATCTGGTTGATTATATGCGTGGATTGCATGACAGTGCATGACAGTTACAATGGCTCTATATTTTATATTGACGATACTCTTAGCTGGATTGTAATAGTTTTTCTATACAATGATTATATCTATGAAGGGAAAAGTGGCTACACAGCAAAAGTTATTTACAATACTTATAGTTATACTGGCTTGTAACCTTTGTCCCCTTTTGTTATCAATTGGGTTTGCAGAGCCGCTTATTTCAGAGACCTCAGCGGAAGGCGACGTCTTCTGGCTGTGGAAGTTGTTGGGCCGGCTGCATCCGCTGGCAGTCCATTTGCCAGTGACGTTGCTCTGCCTGGCAGCTTTGTTAGAGGTTGTTACGCTCAGAAAGTATCATTCAACACTCCGTCCGGGCATAAACCTGCTGGTGGTGCTGGGCGCTATCGGTGCCGTTATTTCTGCTGTGCTGGGGTGGATGCTGGCAGGCCAGGAAGATTACGGGGGCGATACGCTGGACATGCACCGCTGGACAGGGGTGGCAACAGCCGTGCTGGGTGTTGTAGCAACGTTGTTCCTTTATGCGGTAGAGAAAAAGTCCAGGTGGAATCTTATAACAGTTTATCGAAGCGTCCTGATATTTTCCGCCATAGGGGTGACGGCGGCGGGCCATTACGGCGCATCCCTCACCCATGGGGAGGTTTACCTGGCCAGCGTCATTCCGTGGAGTGAGGATTATGAGGGAGAGCCGAATATAAGCAGCAACATCAACCTGGCTTCCCTGAAAAACGGCGGCGCGCTGGACCACGAGCAGCAAGTTGCGCTTAACGTTCAGGTAAGGAGCATCTTCGCGCACAGTTGCTACAAATGCCACAGTTCAGATAAAATAAAAGGGGAGCTCCGTCTTGACAACAAAGAGATGGTGTTTAAAGGTGGTGAGTCTGGGGCCATCTTGGTTCCCGGCGATCCCGATAACAGTGAGATAGTGCGCCGGATTAACCTGCCCCGCAGCCACAAAGAATCCATGCCCGGAAAGGGCAAAGCACTTAGCAAGGAGGAGATAGAACTCATCACCTTCTGGATTAAGGAAGGGGCGCCCTGGCCGGATTCTTCCAAGACCATCTTCAGGGTGGCGGAGATGAAACCACGGATGCCGGCCCTGCCTCCTGCCACTAACAAGCTCCGGAACCCGGTTGATTTGTGGGTAAACAGCTACTTCGAAGAGCATAAGATCGCCTGGCCCGCGGTGGTAGACGACAGAACTTACTTAAGAAGAATCTTTCTTGACATAACCGGTCTCCTTCCTACGCCCGAAGAACTAACCGCCTTCTCCCAGGATACCAGGCCCGATAAAAGAGCTATATGGGTAAGGCAACTGCTTAACCGCGACAATGCCTATGCCATGCACTGGCTCACCTTCTGGAACGATGCGCTCCGCAACGACTATACCGGTACCGGCTATATAACGAATGGCCGCTTTGATATATCCGAATGGCTGTATAAATCATTGGAGGAAAACAAACCCTACAACCAGCTTGTGAAAGAACTCCTGAGTCCCACCGAGGAATCCCAGGGCTTCATCAAAGGCATCCAATGGCGCGGCGTCGTCAACTCAAGCCAGTCAATCGAGATGCAGGCCGCACAGAATGTTTCTCAGGTTCTGCTGGGGCTAAACTTAAAATGCGCCTCCTGCCACGACAGCTTTATAAGCGACTGGAAACTGGCGGATGCCTACGCTTTTGCCAACATATTCGCCGATTCTACACTTGAGATCAACCGATGCGACGTTCCTACGGGGGCAATGGCCGATACAAGAATTCTTTGGGAGGAACTCGGTGATATAGACGAGGCGGCTTCTGTAAAGGAAAAGCTAAAGCAACTGGCCGATAACCTGGTGAAGCCGGAAGATGGGCGCCTGTACCGCACGCTCGTGAACAGGATATGGGCGCAGCTGATGGGGCGGGGAATAGTTGCCCCGGTAGATGCCATGGACAACGTGCCGTGGAGCCAAGATTTGCTGGATTGGATGGCTTCTGATTTCGTGGCCAATGGCTATGACATGAAAGAGCTGATTTACCTGATCGCCACTTCCAAAGCCTATCAGCTGCCCTCGGTGGGAGTAGATGATATTAACGACATCAACGCACAGGATTTCAAGTTTACGGGCATGCTGCGGCGAAGGATGACCGCCGAGCAGTTTGCCGACGCTGTGAGCAGCACCATATACCAGGTGTACCCGGACTCTGCGCTGCGGTATAATCCCTACGAGAAAATAGCCAGCTACAAGGCAAAAGTTCCTTTTGTGAGAGCGTCGTTGGTGGAGAACGATGTGTTCCTGACTGCCCTAGGGCGACCTAACCGGGAGAACGTGACTACCGGAAGGGACACGCAGGCAAACCTGCTGCAGGCACTGGAACTCACCAACGGCGAAAAGCTGAATGAGGTGCTCCGGAGAGGGGCCGAAAACCTGGTGACAAACGTCAGGGACAATGACGTCATTATCAGAAGAGTTTATCAGAAGGCCCTGGGCCGCGAACCGAGGCCTGAAGAGTTTGCGGTAGCCAGGCAGGCGCTCGGGGCGTCTCCGGACACTGCCGCTGTGCAGGATTTTCTATGGGCAGTGGTGCTCCTGCCGGAATTCCAGCTAATCTATTGAGCTATTTTTTAATCTCCAAGTAATCAACGCCATGCATGCAAAATGGAATAGAAGAGAATTCCTCAGGACAGCCAGTGCGGCTACTTTGGGAGCCCTCGCGGCCGGCGCTCCAATGGCTGGGCTTTTATCTTCCTGCAGTACCGATAAAAATAAAAAGCTTCTTGCGTCTGATACGGTCAAAGCAAGGATTGCCGATTCTAAGGCCGATACGGTCATCCTGCTCTGGATGGCTGGCGGCATGGCCCATACCGACACATTTGACCCAAAAAGATACACGCCCTTCGAAAAGGGGCTGGATGCAAACCGCGTGCTCAGCACGTTCAAGTCAGTGCCTACTGTTTTGGATGATGTCTACTTGTCGGAGGGGCTGGAGTCTATCGGCAAGGTGCTGGACAAAGGCACGCTGATACGGTCTTACGTGGCGGCCGATCTTGGTTTCATTCTGCATTCGCGGCACCAGTACCACTGGCACACCTGTTACGAGCCGCCGCAGTCTGTTGCCGCTCCCCATATAGGCGCCTGGATAGCCAAAGAGCTGGGGCCCAACAACCCGGTTATTCCAGCCTTCATTGATATAGGCCAGCGGCTGACACTGGGGGAGGGGGAAGAACTGAAAGCTTTCCACACCTCCGGTTTCCTGGGCAACGAGTTCGGACCTTTCATGATACCCGACCCTACCACCGGACTGGAAAGTGTAAAGCCTCCGGTGGGCATGTCTTATAAAAGGTTTGAGAGGCGAAACCAGCTGTACAACGACCTTATCAGCAACAGTGCGTTCGGCGAGTTTGGCAGTGGCTATCAGAAAGAGTCGCTGATGAGGTCGATGGAGCAATCCTATATGCTGCTCAACTCGCCAGAGGCAAAGGCTTTTGACTTAAGCACGGAGCCTAAAGAGAGTTATGACATCTATAACACCGGGAAGTTTGGCTTAGGCTGCCTCCTTGCCCGCAGGCTTACAGAAAAAGGGGCCAGGTTCATCAGCGTAACGACGGAGTATGAACCCTTTAAAGGCTGGGATACGCACGAGAACGGGTATACCCGGTTAAAGGAAATGAAAAAGCAGATAGACGCCCCGGTGGCGCAACTGATAAAAGATCTGGATAAGACAGGGCACCTGGACAGGACCTTGGTTATTTTAGCGAGCGAGTTCAGCAGGGACATGATGGTGGAGGGCCGCCCCGGGGAGAAGGTAAAAGAACAGGTAGACCAGCCGGATATAATCGATTACATAAAGTACTACGGCATGCACCGCCACTTCACCGACGGCTGCTCCATCCTGATGTTTGGCGGCGGGATAAAAAAGGGGAATGTATATGGCAAAACGGCTGATGAAAGACCATGCAAAACCATAGAAAAACCCATCGTTATCGATCAGGTGCACCAGACTATATACCATGCGCTCGGCATTGCCGCAGACGCGCACGCGATGGTGGAAGAGCGCCCTTTTTATACCACCCCGGATGGCATAGCGAAACCAGTCATGGAACTGTTCGCTTAAGAGTGGCAGCATAGTTTAGCTGAGCGACTTTCAGCACATCCTCATGTATTTTAAAGAATCAATATGAAGCAATCCCGAACACCGGCTACATCACGGTTCTGGACGAGAAGGATCGGGTGGTCTCCACGCCGGGCGGAACGGAGCCTATATATACCAAAGGAGCTTTGCAGGAGCAGCGGAAGGACCGCTCTTTCCTGGGCTTCATGCACCCGCACGATGTGTGTGTGGACTCTGATGAAAATATTTACGTTCCCCAGTGGGCCTCCAAGAAAACATACCCCCTGAAGCTGGAAAGAGTATGAGGAGTAAAAAAAGGAGTCTCATGTAAATTGCGAGGCCGAATATTTCTCTTCTTGGAGAGTATAATAGGGTGGTAACGTAGCATCGTTAGCAGAGATTTATCTCAAGCGCCTTATTTGCTTCACCTCCCTATATGAAGCAGCATAAGCCAGTGCCTCGGCACTGGCTTATGCTGCTTTTTCCTGTCTAAGCAGTGGCCAATAATCCCTTCAGAAAGCATGCATCCAGACGCAAAAGCTGTTTTTAGGATAAGCGGCGCATCATCCTTATTCGGGCAGGTTAAGGATCCTTCATTTCCTGCTCCCTAACGAATAATAGCTCTCGAAGCGTACTGTCTTTCTGCCACAAGGACTATCTGTAGAAAGATTGACTTCTAACTCTGACAACCGCACAGGCGTGCTTAGACCCAGAGTCTTGGCCCTCGTCACCTTTTGTCTGAATGCTCCATCTTTGTTTCTGAAATTCAGGACAGTGCAGGAGAGTGTACTGCTTTGGATATAGTAGATTAGTGGTGTAGTGATTAATCGATCACTGCTAAAGCAAGTCACGCAGCTTCATTTCATTCAGTTTTCAACTCAAACTAAAAAAACATGAAGAACTATTTAATTCAGAAGATGAGGTATATTCTTATACTGCATCTCATTCTAATCTCCGCTGTGGGGGCACGGGGCCAGGGTACTTCAGTTGCGGGAAAAGTTACGGATGAGAAAGGGACGGGCCTGCCCGGCGTAACTGTACTGTTAAAAGGTACAACGAATGGTACTGCCACTGACGCAACCGGTAATTACTCTTTGAATGTACCGGATGGCAATGGGACATTAACGGTGTCTTATATAGGCTTTAAAACACAGGATGTACCCATCGAGAACCGGAGTTCTGTCAATATAACATTGGCTACAGACACGAAAGCTTTAGAGGAAGTGGTTGTAGTAGGATATGGCACTCAAAAGAAGTCTGACCTGACTGGCGCAGTTACATCCGTAAAATCCGAGGAACTACAGGAGCGGCCTGCCGCGTCTCTGACGCAGGCTTTGGCAGGAAGAGTACCCGGGGCTAACGTGTCCGTGAACTCTGGCCGGCCTGGAGGAAGGGCGAACATCAGGATACGGGGCAATACGTCTGTAAGCGTTACCAATAACCCGCTTTATGTAATTGATGGGGTTATCCTGAATGTGACGGATTTAGCTAATGGAAGTACCCCGATAGATTATCTCAACCCGAATGATATCGCTTCGATCGAAGTTCTGAAAGACGCCTCTGCCACGGCCATATATGGAGCGAGGGGTGCAAACGGTGTGATCCTGGTGACGACCAAGCGCGGCAGCCAGGATGGGGGACAAGTTAATTATGACACCTATGTGAGCGTAGGGACGCTGGCAAGGAAAATCGACCTGTTAAATTCTGAGGAGTTTCTGCACGTAGAAGAAGTTGCTTATGAGAATGCGGAGAAATACGACCCAGAGGGCTGGGCAGCAGGAAAGTACGTGGACCCCCGAACGAAAAGAACGAACCCCTTGCTTTTTGATGCAAACGGCAATCCTTTATATGATACAGACTGGCAGGAGGAGGCAACTCAAAATGCAATTACCCAAAGCCATCAGTTATCCTTTACCGGCGGAAATGCAAAAGATAGCTATGGTGCATACCTAGGGTACCGGAACGAAGATGGCTTGATCAGAGAATCATGGCTGAAGCGTTACTCTGGCCGTTTTGTCTTCGACAGTGAGATCAAAAGCTGGTTGAAGGTAGGCGGCACGCTGAGTTATAACGACCAGAACGAGAAGCAGATTGACCCGTTGGGCGCCGGCGGTATAACGACCATGCGGCAGGTACTGGAGGCACTGCCGATCATCCCGGTGAAATACGAGGACGGAAGTTGGGCCGGTAATGAAGATTATCCCGGTATGGAAGGGGGCGGCAACCCTGTGAATGTTGCAACGGATCGACTTTACCTGTTAAGGACGCAGACAATGCTCGGCAATCTGTATTCCAGCATCAGGTTCGCCGAGGGCTTAGAGTTAAGGACAACCCTTGGCACAAACATCATCAACCAGCGGATCGACTACTATGGTGGCCGCACGCTGAACTATATATCCCGAAACCAGGGTGGGGACGCCTCAGTTGAGAACCAGCGGCATAACTCCTGGCAGTTTGAAAACTACCTTACCTATAACAAGAAAATATCCGATGATCATTCTTTTACAGGCTTGTTAGGTCTGTCATGGCAGCATGTCGATCGTTTCAGTGCCCTTGCGAGGGCGCAGAGGTTCCAGGACGATTATTTCCAGTTCAATAACCTGGGTGCCGGGGCTAACCCGGTGGCGCCGGCTTCCGGAACCAGCGCCTACGGTCTTAACTCTTACTTCGGCAGGATAAATTACAACTTAAAGGAGAAGTATTTGCTGACGCTCACGGGCCGGGCCGACGGCTCATCCAAATTCGGATCGGAGAACAGGTACGCGTTTTTCCCTTCTGCTGCCTTAGCCTGGAGGATGTCGGAAGAAGACTTCATCAAAAACATCCCCGTTATCTCTAACCTGAAAGTGCGCACCAGCTATGGCGTAACCGGCAACTCTGAAATCACGGCCTACCAGGCCCTGGCCGGGCTAGGGAACTACTCGGTTATTTTTGACGGGGCAAGAACGATCGGGGTAGGTATCAGCAGGTTGGCCAACCCGGATCTGCGATGGGAAAAGACGCACCAGGTAGACGCAGGCCTTGAGATCGGGCTGTTTAATAACAGGGTTTCGATGGAAGTGGACGTATATCGCAAATTAACGACCGACATGCTGCTGAGTGCGCCTGTGCCCTCCAGCAGCGGCTACACAACTGTTACCAGAAACGTCGGCAGCATGGAGAACCAGGGTGTTGAGTTTGCGCTGAACACGGTGAACATTGCCTCCGGTGATTTTACATGGAGCACCAACTTCAACATCTCTGTCAACAAAAACAAAGTCAAGTCATTAACAGGGGGGGCTGACATATTCTCCGGATCGACTGTGATTCGGGAGGGAGAGCCTGTAGGGTCCTTTTTCGGATACGTGCATCTCGGGACCTGGAGCACCGATGAAGCAGACGAAGCGGCAAAGTACCTGCGGCTCCCGGGCGACATCAAATACAAGGATGTGAACAACGACGGACAGATCAACGACCGCGACCGGGTGATCATCGGGAAGGGTATACCGGATGGATTCGGCTCCCTGATCAACACCTTCAACTATAAAAACTTTGACCTGACATTCGACATGCAGTTCATGTACGGGAATGACGTGTTGTTCAGGAGCATGCACTCTGCTGAGGACCGCCAGGGAATCGCCAACAGCTTTGCGACCGTCCTGAATGCCTGGACTCCGGAAAACCAGAACACCTCGATCGCGCAATGGAGGCCGATACCAGCCGGATATGACACCTTCAATGATAGCCACCGGGTAAAGGATGCCGATTTCATCCGGGGAAGAAACCTGCTGCTGGGATATACCTTTTCTCCCGGAATCACAGAAAAGCTGCACCTGAACCGACTCAGGCTATATGCCTCCATGCAGAATTTCTTCCTGCTGACAGCGTATGAAGGCTACGATCCGGAAGTGTCCACCTCGGGTTCTCCGTTCGATCAGGGCGTGGCACTCTATGACTATCCAAAGCCAAGGGTGTTTATGGTAGGCCTGAATGTTGGATTTTAATTAATCACGTCTAAAAACAGCTATTATGAAAATAACGATAAAAAAGGGCATCAGCCACGCATTGGTTTTAGGAGCACTCGTGCTTGCAGGATCGGGTTGTGATGATTTCCTTGTGGAGCCGGATCGGTCTAACTTCACCTTAGAGAATTATTTCACGAAGCCAGAGCACGCTGAAAGCGTCGTAAATTCTATATATGAGAATTTAAGGTCGACCACCGGAGGTGGTTTCGGGGGGGCTCCCTGGATGATGCTTGAGTTCGCCACCGGGCTTGCGAACACTGATCTGGGCCAGGCCCAGAACAGCATCAACATCCGCAACCTTGTAAATAACTCAGACAATGACTATGGCAGCGCCTACTGGACGAGCAGCTACCGCGGGATAGCAAATGCGAACCTAGCGATCGCTAAAATACCGGAAATTACGATGAATGAAAGCCGGAAAATGCAGTTGCTGGGTGAGGCAAGGTTCCTGCGGGCGTATTATTACTATAACCTGGTAAGAATCTTTGGAGAGGTTCCTTTGCTCACCGAGCCTGTAGATCTGAATTCTCCTGAGCTTTACCCATCAGAAGCTTCCGTGGAAGAGATATATAACGTGATCGTAGAGGATCTGACCACGGCAGAGGCATCCGGGCTTCCTTTTACAGATGAGACAGGGCGTGTTTCTTTGGGTGCGGTGAAATCTTTGCTGTCCAGCGTTTATCTCACCATGGCGGGGTACCCTTTGCAAAAAGGGGCTGACTATTACCAGAAGGCGGCAGATAAGGCGGCAGAGGTGATCGAGTCAGGCGAGTATGAGCTGTTTACTTCCTATGACGACCTGCACAGCGAGGCCAAGGAGAACATTGAAGAGAATATCCTGATGGTGCAGTTCGAGCCATTCATTATGCCCTCTAACTGGCAAACCTCGATCATCCCCTATAACAAGGGTATCTCTGAGTATTCTGACGAGACGGGAGCCATATATGCTAACACGGACTTTGTTGAATCTTATGAGCCTGGGGATAAGCGGACAAAGGAAAAGGAATTTTACTACACAGAATATTCCCTGAGTAGCGACCGCACCAAAACGGTGAACCTGGGAGGCCACTTTATATACAAGCACTTTGATCCGTTGGCCCACCTCCAGACGACAAGTAGCGGACTTAACTGGACACTGATGCGTTATGCAGAGGTTCTGTTGATCTATGCGGAGGCTATGAATGAAGTGTCCGGGCCAACCCCGGAAGCGTATGAAGCTGTCAATAAGATCAGGAGAAGGGCCGAGCTCCCGGAGTTGGGAGGGCTAAGCCAGCAACAGTTCAGAGAGGCCGTTTGGAGAGAAAAATGGCATGAGCTGAGCTATGAGAACAAAACCTGGTTCGATATGGCACGGCTTCGGAAAGCATACAATGTGACTACCGGAAACTTTGAGGATTTCGTGGGTCATCAATTCTCATACGGCCCGACATTACAGGAGCGGGAGTTACTCTTCCCGATTCCGACTGCAGAAATCAGGAACAACGATAAACTCACTCAAAACCCGGGCTATTAAACTGGTAGCAAGATAAAGCTGCGTAGCTGGTGCTGGAACGCGCTCGTTATCAATGGGTAACGAGCGCATCAGCTCATTCTGCGCAGCCTTGTATGGGGCTGATTCTAAAGAAAGCTGGAGTCACTGCTTCCTTTCGGATGCCGAGAATAGTTAAAATGTATTAAATTAATAGGGCTTAATTATGTACATTATGGTTTGTTATCGCTCGGACGTTCGGGAATGAGGTAAGCCAGAAAGCTGGTTAAATGCGCTAAGCGCATGCTGCAAGGGCCGATGAGGTGCCGGGCAGGTAATTTTGTCTCACACAGAAAATCTAAAATAGAGTATATCCATTTGCCTTCTTAATAGTCAATCATATGCGTTATATAATTTATCTCTCTTTGTGCATCTTGTCCCTGACAGGCTGTAACGTGCCGGGGACAAGCATGGAAACGGACGAAGCTGCTTTAAAGGTTGAGAAAGGTTCTCACATCGTCCTGATAGGGAATAACCTGGGTTCCAGGATGATGAACTTCGGCCATTTCGAGACTGAAATGCACCTTCGCTACCCGGACAGCCTGTTATATATCCGGAACATGAGTGACGGTGGAGACACTCCCGGGTTCAGGCCGCACGCCAGCCGTGTATCACCGTGGGCCTTTCCGGGCGCTGAAAAGTTCCAGACCGAGCTCGCTACCAATTCAGGTAGCGAAGGCCATTTCCCGACACCGGACGAGTGGCTCACGCAACTGAAGGCGGATATCATCATCGCTTTTTTCGGGTACAACGAGTCCTTTCAGGGAGAAGAAGGCCTTGAGAATTACAAAGCAGAGCTTGATGCCTTTATCAAGCACACCTTAAGCCAGCAATACAACGGTGAATCGCCTCCTCAGCTGGCGATCGTATCGCCCATCGCCTTCGAGGACCTTTCCGGTGAATATGACCTGCCGGATGGCAAGAAGGAGAATGCTAACCTGCTCTTGTATGCCAAGGCCATGGAAGAGGTGGCCGCCAAGAACAACGTCCACTTTGTAGATGCATACTCCCCTACAAAAGAGTGGTTTGATGTGGATGTAAAGCCCCTGACAATCGATGGATTCCAGCTGAGTGAGGATGGATATAAAAGATTCTCGACCCTGCTCGCTGACAAGGTGTTCGGGAAGACTAAAGCGAAGGCCGAGGCACAGCGTAACTTAGTTCTTGCCGCAGTACGCGAGAAGAACTGGATGTGGCACAATGACATCAAAATCCCGAACGGCGTGCATGCCTACGGTCGCCGCTACAATCCCTTCGGGCCTGACAACTATCCTGCTGAGATTGCCAAGATCCGTGAAATGACCGCCATCCGGGACGAGGCGATCTGGCGGGCGGTGAAAGGCGAGAAAATGGATATCGCTGCCGCCGATAAAAACACCTCCCCGCTGCCGGAGGTAAAAACCAACTACGACCCGGAGGAAAACGGCAGCACGGAATACCTGTACGGGCAGGAGGCGCTTGCTAAAATTAAAGTGGCCCCGGGATATAAGATCGAGCTTTTCGCCTCGGAAAAAGAATTCACCGATTTAGCCAACCCCGTACAATTGTCCTTCGATAACAAAGGGCGCCTTTGGGTGGCTACCATGCCAAGCTACCCGCATTACAGACCAGGTGATCAAAAGCCGAACGATAAGATCATCATATTGGAAGACACGAATGCTGACGGGAAAGCTGACAAACAGACGACCTTTGCTGATGGCCTGCACCTGCCGGTAGGGTTCGAGCTCGCGCCGGAGGGGGTGTATATATCGCAGGGCACAAACCTGATGCTCTACACCGACACAAACGGCGACGACAAGGCCGACAAAAAGCAAGTCCTCCTGAGCGGGTTTGATGACCACGACACGCACCACGCGCACAGCGCCTATGCCGCCGACCCATCCGGGGCCATCTATATGGGCGAGGGCGTTTTCCTGCATACCAACGTGGAAACCCCTTACGGGCCGGTTCGGGCCACCAACGGCGGCTTCTACCGGTATAATCCGCAGCGCCATCACCTGGAGAGAACGGCCCAGCTCTCCATCCCGAACCCGTGGGGCATTGCCTTTGATGAATGGGGCCAGAACTTTTTCGCGGAGACCTCCAGCCCGGATGTGCGCTGGATGATGCCCGGAACGGTGAAGCCGAGATATGGCGTCGCCACCCACAAATCAAATCAGCTTATTGAAGAGAAGCACCGGGTACGCCCTACCTCCGGACTGGAGTTCGTTTCCAGCCGGCACTTCCCGGACGAGGTGCAGGGCGACTTCCTGATCAACAACACCATTGGCTTTTTGGGTACGAAGCAGCACACGCTGGTAGACGACGGCACGGGCTATAAGAGCCGGCACCGCCAGGACCTGGTGCAGTCAGAAGACCGCAACTTTCGCCCGGTGGATATGGAATTCGCGCCTGATGGCTCGCTTTACCTCGTTGACTGGCACAACGTGCTGATCGGCCACATGCAGCACAACGCACGCGACCCACTCCGCGACCACGTGCACGGACGCATCTACCGCATCACGTACCCTTCCCGCCCACTGGTGAAACCAGCCAAAGTGGCCGGGGCTACGATCCCCCAACTCCTCGATAATCTAAAGCTGCCGGAGTTCAGGACCCGCTACCGTACCCGCCGGGAACTGCGGGGCCGCGATAAGTCTGAGGTACTGCCTGCGCTTACGACCTGGGTGGCAAGCCTGGATAAGAGCGATCCCCGGTATGAGCATAACATGCTCGAGGCTTTATGGGTGAGTTGGGGCTTAAACCAGGTAGACCAAGGCCTGCTTCGGCAGCTACTGCAGGCAAAGGATTATCATACACGGGCTGCGGCCGTGCGCGTGCTGCGCTATACAGGGCATCAGGTGGCCGACCAGGCAGACCTGCTGATGCAGGCAGCCAGGGATGAGCACGGGCGTGTGCGCCTGGAAGCGATTGTCGCTGCCTCCTGGCTGGACAAGGAAGAGGGGCTTGCTATCGTGAATGAAGCCGGTAAGAAGCCACTGGATGAATGGATGGTGCACGCCCATGAAACAGCGCTGGCACATCTTAATGGCAGAGCAGTGGAGAAAAAGGAGCAGGCCATTGCCAAAACCGATCTGAAAGGGGCTGAACAAGACCTGTATATTAAAGGCAAAGCCATATATGCCCGAGAAGGATTCTGCGGCACCTGCCATCAACCTGACGGGAAAGGCCTGACCAGCTCTGGCTTTCCGCCACTGACCGGGACCAAATGGGTAGTGGGCAGCGATGAACGCTTAATCAAAATTGTGTTAAAAGGGCTCCACGGCCCAATCGAAGTGCTTGGGAAGGAGTACCCCGGGCAAGTGCCGATGACTCCTTTCGGAGGGATGCTGAAAGACGAGGAAGTAGCGGCCGTACTGACCTACGTGCGGAACTCCTTTGGCAACAAGGCTTCCGCTGTCACGCCGGAGAAAGTGAAGGCAGTACGGGAGGCCACAAAAGACAAAACCGGTTTCTACTCGCCTCAGGAGCTACTCGAACAACACCCGGCTGAGGCCCGTCTTCCTTAGCTGTTACAATTGTTGTGATCCACCATAAACATATATAGCCGTCTATGAAATATTTGAAAAGCATGAGATCCCTTGTTTTAGCGTGCCTTTTACTGATGTGCACACTTTCTTCCTGCGCCCAGTCCGAAGCAAAGTTAAGTGCCGAAAAACCCTTGGTGGTGTTTGTAACCGGCGACCATGAGTACAGCAGCGAGGCAACCATGCCGCTCATCGCCGCTGAATTGGAGAAGAACTACGGGTTCCGCACGATTGTCCTCAAATCCTCGCCGGATCATAACTCTGAGGAGAACATTCCGGGGCTGGAGGCTTTGAAAGAGGCGGACCTGGCCGTGTTCTTCCTGCGTTGGCGCCGGCTGCCTGCTGACCAGGTGAAGCACATTGAGGATTACCTGAAGACCGGCAAGCCCGTGGTGGGTTTCCGGACCACGACCCATGCCTTCAATTATCCGAAAGGCCACGAACTGGAAAAATGGAACGCGTTTGGAGAAATGGCGTTCAATTCTCCTCCCGGCTGGGGTGGCAAAGCGAACCATACCCACTACGGCCATGAGTCCAGCACGGACGTGTCCGTAATCCCGGAGGCGAGCAATAATCCCATCCTGACGGGGGTCGATCAAAAGTTCCATGCAAAATCCTGGCTATATACCACCCTACCGGACTACCCTTCCAGGGGCTCGGATTTGCTGCTGATGGGGCACTCCGTGAACCCGAACAAGGCGGATGCGATCGATCACCCGGTAGCCTGGACGGGCGAGAATTCTTATGGCGGAAAAGTATTCATGACCACGCTGGGGCACCCGGAGGATTTTAACGAGGAGCCGTTTCAGCGCCTGGTGATCAACGCAGTCCATTGGGCTGCCGGCAAGCCTGTTCCGAAGAAGTGGAACGGGGCAATAGAAATGAACGTGCCTTACAGAACCCCTGAGAATTGAAATAAACTGCCCGCGCATATAGGGGCAGCTTTCTTGGGTGATAAGAAGGCTGGCGTGCTCTTTATGCCATCAACTGGGGGCAGTGCTTTAGTTTACTTTAACGCCATTCTATAGAAAGAGCAATGAATAAGATTGGATTTAACGTGCTGGCTTGGTCGGCAGTAGTGTCGGATGAACTGCTGCCTATCATCGACAGATTGAAGGCTATCGGTTACGATGGCATCGAATGCTTTATAGGATCACCGGATGAAGCCGCCTATAAACGCGTGGGCGAGCATGTCCGGAGTATTGGCATGGAGGCAACCTGTGTTTTCGTGGTAGGGAAGGATGAGAACCCCATCAGTGAATCAGCCGCAGTAAGAGCAAAAGCGCTGGACCGCATGAAGTGGACAATAGACCGCGCGCACGACATGCAGGCCAGGGTAATTTGCGGACCCTTCCATTCGGCGCATGCCGTCTTCGCGCATCATGCCCCCGATGACCGGGAATACGAGTGGAGTGCCGGGGTGCTGCGGGCCGCCGGGGAGTATGCGGCGCAAGCCAATATCACCCTTGCGTTGGAGGCCCTTAACCGTTTTGAGTGTTACCTGTGCAACACCATGGAGCAGCTTACCCGGTTGGTGAAAACGGTCGGGCAACCGAACGTCAAGGCGATGTTCGATACCCATCACGCCAACATCGAAGAGAAGAAATTCACGACGGCCATCCAAAGCATCGCCCCCCTGCTGGCACACGTCCACATCAGCGAGAACGACCGCGGCACACCCGGCGACGGGCATGTGGATTTCGACAAGGTCTTTTCGGCATTAGCCCATATAAACTACTCTGGCTGGCTCACGATCGAGGCTTTTTCAAGGAACGACCCGGACTTTGCCAATTCAATCGGCGTATGGCGTGAATATTCCGATCCCTGGGATATAGCAGAAGGTGGTTTTAAACTTATCAGGCAAATGTGCCAAAAGCATGGGCTTGATCTGCAGAAAACCGTGAACCACGCGCTTTAACATTGTTATATATTCTAATTATATAGTCTAAACAAGATTCCTGACATGACGCAGCAACTTCCATTTCGCTTTGGATCAGAGGTATATACCTGGTTTATGAACAACAACGGGCAAACGTATGAAGGCCAGTTAGGGCATATGATTGAAGTAATCGCCAAAGCCGGATTTACCGGTATCCAACCGATCTATTCCTGGATGGGGGATTTGCAGGACGCGGACCGTTTAGAGGCGAAGCTGAAAGAGGAGGGCATAGAACTGGCGGCTCTCTCCCTGGCGATGGATTGGAACGGGGCGGAAGAATCGGAAAAGGAACGTGAGGAAGCAGACCAGGCCATCCGCCTGCTGCAGCGTTTCCCGGGAGCTATCCTCTGCACGGTGCAAAAGCCAAGTGGCAGGCATGATCTGACCTCCCGCCGCCAGAACCTGGTGAACATTGTCAACAGCGTATCGAGAAGGGCGATGGAGCGGGGCGTGCCGTGCAGCTTTCATCCGAACTCGCCCCACACGTCCATCACCCGCACAGAGGAAGACTATAGCATCATATTAGAAGCATTGGACAGCGAGGCCACCGGCTGGACCCCCGATGTGGGCCATATCATCAACGGAGGCATGGATCCGCTGGAGAAGATGAAAGAATATGCCTCTATGATCAACCACGTGCATTACAAGGACTGGGACGGAGCGCCGGAGTTTGCCCTGATGGGGAAAGGGAAGGTTAACCTGCCGGCGATCACCCAGTGGCTGAAAGACAGGGACTACAAGGGCTGGATCGTTTGTGAAGACGAGGGCAAAGAGGCGCTGGAGAACCCGGACGCCGTTACGCTGCATGACGGCCAGTGGATAAGGGAAGAACTGTTGCCACAAGTAAAATAGCCCAGGGACATGCCATATATAGATACCAATGGAATAAAGCTTTATTACGAAGAGCGCGGTTCGGGAGACCCGCTGTTGCTGATCATGGGCATCACCGCCCCTGGGTCAGTGTGGGAGCAGCATGCGGCGTACTGGGAAAAGGACTTCAGGTGCATACTCGCGGATAACCGTGGGGTGGGGCGCTCAGGTAAGCCCGCTGCGCCCTATACCACCGCGCAGATGGCGGATGATTATGCGGGGTTACTGGATGCGCTGCATATACAGCAGGCAAGGGTGGTCGGCTGTTCGATGGGGAGCATCATTGCGCAGCAGTTAGCAATCCGTCATCCTGAGAAAGTAAAGTCACTGGTGCTGATGTGCACCTGGGCCCGCTGCGATAACGCGGCAAGGGGAGTATTTCAGCATATGATGCACTGCAAGGCCCGGCTCAGGCCAGAAGAGTTCAGTTTATATATCCAGTTGCTCATCTACGCCAAACCCTCCTGGGACAACCAGCAGATGTTTGCAGAGTTGGAGGAGGGGCGCCGACAGGCAGCCGAGGAGGAGCACCCGCAGCCGCTGCATGGCTTAGAGGGGCAGGCGGCCGCCTGTATCACACATGATGTGCTGGAGGAACTTCAGGGGATTTCCGCGCCAGCCCTGGTCATAGGCGGGAGGGACGATGCTTTCACACCGGTCTGGATGGCGGAAGAAGTGGCAGGGGCGATGCCAAACGCCGAACTCCATCTGTATGAGCGGTCCGGGCATGCCTTTCACTGGGAAAACGTGGCGGATTTCAACCCCCGTGTCAGGGACTGGCTCCTGGCGCACTAAGGGCGGGGCGCTGTGGCAATTTATAGAGGCCGCCGCTGCTACAGCCTTTTCAGGATGCAAAACCTGCCGCCACCTGAAGGGGTTCACCCGATCTGTGCCGGCATCCGAAGGCCGGTTTTACCTGTTTGCTTTGCAAAGTTTGGCTCTGTTGATTTTAAAAGCATATATTCAGGTTAATAAATGGAACCGGATTATTTGCTTCTAAAATGCTGTTTACCTAAATTAAACTCGAATGAGTGAGGCCTTAGTGACAAGCAAAAAGCAGTGTACGCAGTTACGCTGATAACGCTTTGAAGCAAAGGGTTTTCCGGGGCGATGGGTTTGCCAGCACAGGCAACCTGTCCGCAGGTTTCCGTTGCCTGACTGACGCGACCACCTAAAAAACAGCTTGAAACCAGAAAACAGGAAAGCGATGCATTAAGAATTTATATGCATCTTTCAACAGAATTGGACCCATACTTCTACATTTAAAACTTCTAAACCCAAATTCAATGAACGAAAACGTTAACAGAAACGCCTTGTTTTACGGGAGTTGCCTTGCGCTCATCACAACAGGCTTTACCTTTTCTATCAGAGCAGGAATCCTCCCCCAGCTCGGGGCACAATTTGGTCTGTCCGCCGAGCAGCTCGGGTTTATTAACTCCATGTGGTTTCTGGGTTTCCCCATTTCGATGGTCATCGGGGGATTGGTTTACCACACGGTTGGCCCTAAGATTATCATGACCGTGGCTTTCGTATGCCACGCTTTGGGAATACTGTTAACCATATATGCGGGGGGATATACCACTTTACTTATCTCCACGCTTCTGATAGGTATCGCGAACGGGTGCACTGAGGCTGCCTGTAACCCCATGATTGCAGACATGTACTCTGGCGTGAAGATGAACAAAATGCTGAACAGGTTCCATATGTGGTTCCCGGGCGGCATACTTTTGGGCGCCCTTATCTCCAAATTCATGACTGATTTAGGATTTTCGTGGCAAGCACAGATGTGGTTCATCCTGGTGCCAGCCGTTGCCTATGCTTTCCTGTTTTTCGGAAAAACCTTCCCACAGCCAAAAGTGGAAGGGGCTACCTCGCTTGGAGCAAACCTGAAGGCAATGATCAGCCCGTTATATATCTTCCTGATTGTCTGCATGGCCTTGACGGCTATCACGGAATTTGGCCCCGGCCAGTGGGTAGAGATTATCCTGGGTAGCAGCGGAGCGGATCCGATGCTGATCCTGGCCCTGACCGCTGGTTTAGTGGCTGTGTTAAGGTTCTTTGCCGGCCCTGTGGTCGCAACATTGGGGCAGACGGGGGTTTTGCTCGGAGGTGCGATCTTTGCTGCCATAGGCATCTATATGTTCAGTACCGTAACCGGAGCCATGGCCTATGTGGCTGCCATTGTTTTTGCCCTGGGATATGGCTATTTCTGGCCGGTCATGGTTGGGGCCGTGGCACAGCGGGTACCGTTGAGCAGCGCCCTGGGCATGTCCATTATCGGTGCGGTAGGCATGTTTTCTTCCTCCATCTTTCAGCCTATCATCGGAGGCTGGATTGATAGCTCTATGACAGAATATACGGCACAGGGGCTTACAGACAGCGCCTTGCAACTGGCCGCCGGCCAGGATACCCTACAGAAAATGGTAGCGTTCCCTGCTATTTTGATTGTGCTGTTTACCATCCTGTTTTTCTGGCAGAAGAATTCGAAGGCAGCGCGGGCAATGGAAGCAGAGAAAACCGGAACGGCAGAGTTAGCGGGCGATTATTAATACCTGCAACGAACTGTGTTCTATATAGTCCGTTTTCAGGAACCGTCGCGTATCCCCTTTGTGTGTCCTATCGGACTATATGAAGGCTGAATACGGAACTGAAAAAGTAATTCAATAAAAATAAGCCGCCTCTAACAGGGCGGCTTATTTTTTTACCCCTTTTAAGCACAATCGCTGAACCAGGTCTTCGGTTTACACGCTGATTTCGATAAGTTATGAGGTCATGCCCTTCTGGTAGTGTTGATCCAAAGCCAAAAGTGGCTGCGGGGTATATATAGCATTGCATGGGCAGCGGAATTAAGGCTTCATCCGGCAAGAGGGAGTGTCGCGTTTACCGAAGGTTATCCCATTATAGCTCAGGTAATTTTAAAATATGCATGGGCTTTGATGATAAGGATAAACTCCATGATGGTAGACTTACTACCCTTTAATGTTGTTGTGTGTGAAGATAGGACACAGCTGCTGCTCATCCACTACGCCAGCTTTCCTGCTTGTCCCGAAGCCGCCCCGCCTCATCAACCCAAAAGCAGAGACCGGCGGCGAATGTAATTATCCCCTGTCAGTAGATTTGTGCACAGCGCATCGGCATTCCTTGATACAAAATTCCCTTCGTTAGAGCGGCTGGGGTGCGCTTGAGCTACATTCGACTCTAAACAAATGGCTTCCTACGCAGCACTCATTTGCTAATGGTATTGCTTTTGATCAAAAGGGAATGCACTGCATTTCTTCCTGCAATTGCCTGATTTGCTATATGGGCTCGGCTTGTGGGGCGTAAAAAAAGACCTCCACTGCAGATGCAATGGAGGTCAAACAAACAACCTAGTATGAAAAAGTTTACTCTAATATGATTTGTCGTCCTTCAACAACACTATATGCTTACTGTGGATTGCTTTCCGCCTTGGCGGATGCGGTATATACCTTGTGGTCTTTTTTGCCGGCAGATATAAGGTACGCCATCAAATCCTTCAACTCCTCGGGGTTCAGGCGGTCGATCAGGTGTGGCACCATCGGCGAGACTTCGGAAGTTTTAGTGCGCGTGACATTGCTCTTCGGTATTTCCCGAAGCGTTTGAGGTGCAAACGGGTTCTGTGAAACATAGTAAGTGTTTTCATCTTCGTTTGTAAGCCTTCCAACAACAGAACTGCCGTCTTTCAGATAGAATATAGAAGCCGCATACTGGTCTGATATCACGCTATCCGGGTGAATGATGGCCTCCAGGATATCCTTTGGCGTGAACCTGCTTCCTAACTGCGTCAGGTCTGGCCCCACGATTCCTCCTTCGCCTCCCATGGTATGGCACGACTTACAGAGCGTGGCCGCATAGATGGCTTTCCCCTGTTCAAGATCCCGGTTCGTGAGCCCACTTTCTACGAGGGGCAAAGCTTCCTCCACTGTCCATTTTCTTCCGGGGCCTTTTGGCCTGTACGATGTGCTGGTCGCTAACTCCAGTCCGCCGCCGCTCAGCAGCGAATCCCCGGAGATGGTATTGTAATGCTCATATTGGCTTTTAGGGACATGGCTCAGGGCCGCCTGTCTTGCTTTGTCAACAAAGCCAACGTAGCTTCTGCCCCCTTTGTATTTGAAGGCATCGTACATCCACTTGAAATATTTCTCCCGAAGCTCAGGTGTCCATCCGGTTTCGGCTGCACTCAATGCGGTGGCGTAATACGTTTGCTGGGCAGGAGGCACGCTGGCCAGCATGCCGGCTATGTCCATTCCGTACTGCGGGTTCCGAAGGATCAGGTCAGATGACGCCGTAGCAGTCTCCGACTTCTCGTCTTTTGCGGTTTCAAGCAGCGCAATTGTTTTGGATACGGCCTGGGGTGCATCCAACGCTATAAGCACCTTGCTGAGCGAGCGGTTGAGCTCGTTCGCTTTAGCCGGGAACTGGGGGTCCAGGTACGCGATTACCTTTTGCTTCAGTGCAGGGCTCGGCGTGCCGTGTCTGAACAGAACCACTTCAAAGGCGCGCAGCAGGTCTAACTGCTTTGCCTCGGGGAGTTTTGCATAATCGATCGCCATGAGCGACTCCAGCATTTGGCTGCTCTGGGTCTTGTTGGCGTGTCGGGCCAGCGCGATAATCGCCTGCGTCTTGATCAGGGGATCCGTCTCGTTCAGTGCGCGCTGCTGCCACTGGCTCACCGGCTGGTGCTCCACGGCGATGCGAGCGGCATAGCGAACGAACCGGTCATTGTGCTTCAGGTGAGGCCATGCGAAATCAACGGCTCCTGCCTTGGCTTCCCCATGGTACTGCTCCAGCTGCTCCCGGAGTTTGTGTGCCGCTGTTTCTTTAGGCGCTGTCTTGCTGGAGGCAAGCTGGGCGTCAGTTTTCTCATGGTCGTCGTGGTACACCCGGTACAGGTCTGACTCAAGCCTGCGTCCGCCAGTCAGGAAGTAGAGGGCGCCGTCCGGGCCAATCACGCCATCCGTGAGGGGGAGCGGTGAGCCCGAGACAAATTCCTCGGCTGTCGCCTTGTAAGAAGAACCCTCCGGCTGCAGGTGAATCGCATAGATGATTCCGAAGCTCCAGTCGAAGCCAAAAAGTGCGTTACGGTATTTTTCAGGGAATTTTGCTTTCCCGCCATGCACCAGGTTGGTAGGTGACCCCTGGCCGATGTTCAACACGGGCGGCAGGTTGTCCGGGTAAGCCGGAGACCACTTCCCGTTGCCTGTGCGCCATCCGTACTCGCTGCCGCTGGTCACGTGGCAGATGCGGGTAGGGCGGTACCACGGCATGCCGAAATCCCACTCCATGTCAGAGTCATAGGTGAACAAATCGCCGGCGTCATTGAAGGCGATGTCGAAAGGGTTCCGGTAGCCGGCACTGATCAGCTCCCAGCGCTCACCCAGCGAGTCAACCTGTGCGATCCAGCCGCCGGGGGCGCCGCGGTCGTTGGCGTGCCCGCGCGGGTCTTTTATCTGCGGAAACAGGTTGTCATCTTTCCATACCGGGGGAAGCCGGTAAGCGTCCATCTTCGGTAAGTCAGTGTGGTTTCCGGCCACTACATAAAGCGATTTCTTGTCAGGTGCCAGTACCACGCTGTGCGGCCCGTGCTCTCCCTCGCCCACCAGGGACTTCAACAAAGTCACCTTGTCAAACTGATCATCCCCGTCGGTGTCCTGTAGGCGGTAGAGCCCGCTGCCCTTCTCAAACTCCTCGTTGCTGTTATGGTTCACCATCACGTAGAGGCTGTTAAATGCCCAGAGCAGACCCTGCGCATAGCCCATGCCGCCGTGTGTTTTGGCTGAGTCGATCACGGCACCGTCGCCGATGATCAGTTTCTCGATTTTGGGTTGTGCGGAATCAGCACCGATTGGGGGCAACTCGAGGCGGTACAAGGCTCCGTACTGGTCGGAGGTGATCAACCTGCCTTTGGGGTCAAAAGTCATGGAAACCCACGAGCCGTGTTCGTTTTCTGAAGGGCTGTATAAATGGTCTGCCTTGAAGCCGGTGGGTAATTTTAGTTTCTCGGTCCTGGGGTCTACCGGTGTAGCGTCAACTGTCTCCGCTTGTTCTACCCTACTGCAGGAAGAGCCAACCAAGACAGCGACAGAGAGCGCCAGCAACGCTCTTATTGTAGGAAATTTGCGATACATATTCTTTGAGATTATAGTGATGTAAATGCCTTTGATAATTTATGAAAGTTTTTCGGTCGAAAAAAACACCCGGAACGTCTCCTTTGCGCTCAGCGGGGGCAAAGGAACCTTCTCATGGATGCACAAGCCGAAAATTCGTGTCATGAATTAGTTTCAATGTATATATCCTGATAAAAGTATCTGTCCTGTACTGTCCTGTTTCTTCGTAAATCCTCCGGAATTAACCGAAAGTTGATGGGGATGGGGCGCTGGCTCTCCCTTTCCGTAGCAGGTGCCGACGGGGAAGCGAGCTATAGGCTTGCCTGTTCTGGAGTGCCACCGGCCAATAAGGAAACGCCTGCCGGGGCGGTAGAGGGCCAGAAAGCACAAGAATTCATCAAGGCCATCAGCCAAAGCCGTAGGTTATATATCCGCAGAGCGGCTGGCAGACGCAGAACATGGCGCAGGCAAGCAGGATTGACCTGGGAGCGGCGCAGTGGGGTATGGATCCTGCTTTGGATGCTGCCGGCTATTTTTTAACCCTTAGCCAGACTGTGTATAGCTCCGGTTGTGTATGCACCATATATTACGGATATTGAGAAAACATCATTTATATATAACCCAGGATATATGGAAGAGATCAGGTGGGGGATGATTGGCTGTGGCGACGTGGCTGAGCGAAAGAGCGGCCCGGCCTTTCAGCAGGTGGCGGGTTCGCGCCTGGTTGCCGTGATGCGCCGGGATGCTGAAAAAGCCGCTGATTTTGCGGCGCGCCACCAGGTGCCGAAGTGGTACAGCCAGGCCGACGCCCTGATCCGCGACCCGGACATAAATGCCGTGTATGTGGCCACGCCGCCCGCCTCGCACGAAGCCTATGCCATCGCGGCCCTTGCCGCCGGCAAGCACGTGTACCTCGAGAAGCCCATGGCGCTGGACAGCGACGGCGCCCGGCGGATAGCGGAGAAAGCAAAGGAAAGCACGGGCAAACTGGTGATCGCGCATTACCGGCGCGCCCTGCCCGCTTTTCGGAAAGTAAAAGAGCTGTTGGACGGTGGAGAGATAGGGCAGCCGCTTTTGGTGGATGTGCGCCTGCTGCAACCTGCAAAGCCGGGGCTGGTGGCGGCCAGCGAAACCAACTGGCGCACGGACCCTGCCATCTCCGGTGGCGGTCTGTTTCATGACCTGGCGCCGCACCAGCTCGACCTCATGCTGCTTTATTTCGGGGCGGTGCAGCGCGCCACGGGCTTTTCCGCGAACCAGGCGAAGGTCACGGAGGCGGACGATTTCGTGAGCGGCCTGATTCAGTTCGAAAACGGGGTGAATTTTCGGGGGCTGTGGGGATTTAACGTGCCCCCGGAACAAGCCCTCGACAGCTGCGAGATCATCGGCACAAAAGGGAAAATCTCCTTTTCCTTTTTCGGGGAGGCGGAGGTGGTGCTCTGGCAGGACGGGAAACGTGAGGTTCTCCGCTTCAAGAACCCGGCATACGTGCAGCAGCCCATGATCGAAAAAGTGACCGGTTATTTCCTTGGCCAGAATCCGAACCCTTGCCCCGCCGGGGAAGCGGTAGAGGGGATGCGGCTGATCGACGCCTTCACCGGCAAAAAGGTATATGAGAAGCAAGACGGTGCACAGCCGGGATGAGGTTTATATATAGAATGGTGCCTTGGGCTCTGCGGAGATGGCGTTTCCCGAGCAATTTCGCCTGTCTCCCTTTGATGCTTTCCTTTACGTGTTGGGGGCAGTCTTCAGCGCGGCCAGTCATTTCCAGTTCCGCATATTCCTGCTTGGAGGATGTCTGAATGGAGAAAAAGGCCCGGGTATATATAGCTCATCTATAAATAGCGCTTCACTATATAGGCATTAACTTGTGTGATACAAAGAAGTTTCAGGCAGCCCAACCAACTGCAAAACAGGTCTTGCCAGGTAGTAGGCTGGTTGTCAGGCAAATCAGAGTGCAACGCCTGTATAGCGGGAATCGCAAAGGGAAAGCCACCCGAACCGGCAGCATAAGATTGCACGTACTATAGCCGTTTAAAGCACGATACCTATTTTTACTTATTCTTATGAAGAAACTATTTATTGCCTGCGTTTTCGTATTAGGCACTTTTACAGCCGCACAGGCACAGGCGACCTTCGGGGTCAGGGGAGGCGCCAACTTGTCGAACCTTTCAGGAGAGCTCCGCGACGAGGAACTGTTCGAGAACAAGGTTTCCTTTCATGGCGGCGTGACGCTGAACTTCCCCCTGGTCGAAGACTTCATCTCCTTGCAGCCCGAGCTTCTGTATTCCAGGAAAGGCTTTAAGACCAGCGGCGAGGAGTACACCAACCTGCTCCTGCAGAAAAGGAAAAGAGAAGGGAGCGTGAACTACAATTACCTCGACCTGCCCATCCTGGCGAACATCAACGCCGGCCCGGTTTATTTCGAGCTGGGGCCGCAGCTCAGCTACCTGCTCAGCGTGAACAACGAAACCGAGGTGTATGACGGCAGCGGCAACCTGATTGCCAGCAGCCGCGACGAAAAGAGCAAAGAGGGCCTCGCTGACTTTGAGATCGGCTACGTGGCCGGGCTGGGCTTCAGGGCCAGCAACGGCATCAGCCTGGGCCTGCGCTACAACGGTGCTTTCTCTGACTTCGTGAAAGAGGATGTGAACTTTGAAGGAGACCTCTCGAATGCGCGCCACTCGGTGTTCATGCTGACGCTGGGCCTGCGCTTCCCTTCCGCACAATAAGTAATTTTTTGTGGCATACAAAAGCCCGCCCTGCCTAACGGGCAGGGCGGGCTTTTTTGGCGGGCATCTACTAGATAGGTAGAGAAGCAGCGACAGAGAAATCACTTCAGCAGGTATATATAAACGATTGCCTGTACGCGCGCGTAGGAGGGTGACATAAGGGCCACAAAGGGTGGCTTGTCGATTTTGCCGGGCAAATGCAAATAATAAAGCGTCTCTTCTTCTATATTTTGGTTTTGGCAGGTGTCCTGCTCATACTCCTGACGATGGCCTCCCTGTTGTACGACGTGCCCTTGTGGTATATAAAGGTCCTTGACTTTCCGAGGATGCAGGCTTTGGTGGCGCTGGTGCTGTGCCTGCTCCTGCTGCTGGCGATCAGGGTGCACCGGGCGGTTTCCTTCTGGCTGCTTGTGTCCGGCCTGGTGGCCAGCGCGTTCCTGCAGGGCTATATCATCTATCCCTATACTTCCCTGGCTGAGAAAGCGGTGGAGGATGCGGCGTCTTCCCCCGAGAATCAGCAACGGTTCAGCCTGCTTCTCGCCAACGTCTGGATGGAGAATGACGACGAGGCGGCCTTGCTGGCGATCATCCGGGATTCGGGCCCGGACCTGGTGCTGGCGATGGAGACAAACCGGTGGTGGACACAGAAACTTGCCGCGCTTTCTGCCGCCTATCCGCACAAGATAGTGTACCCGCTCGACAACACCTATGGCATGGCCCTGTATTCCAGGTTTCCGTTGCAGGACACCGAAATCAAGTTTCTGCATTACGAGCACGTGCCGTCTTTTCATACCACCGTCAGGCTGCCGGACGGCACGCTGTTCGACCTGCACGCCCTGCACCCGGTGCCTCCCGTGCCCAGCAAGCTGCCGGGCAGTGTAAATGAAAAAGAAGTAGCGCTGTTGAAAGTGGGGGAGATGGTGGCAGCGGGAGAAAGGCCCGTGGTGGTGGCCGGCGACCTGAATGATGTGGCCTGGTCCAAGACCTCGCGTCTGTTTGGGCTAAAGAGCGGGTTAGGCGACGTGCGGGTGGGCAGGGGCCTTTACAACTCGTTCAACGCGCAGTCTCCGTTCTTCAGGTGGCCGCTGGACCATGTATATGTCTCCGAAGCGTTCAGGGTGGTGGCGCTGGAAAGGCTCCCGGGGTTTGGGTCCGACCATTTCCCGATTCTGGTGAGCCTGGCCCTGCAGGAAGACTGATCGCGCTCTGGCGCTTCCTGTGTTTCGTGATCTCCTTTTAAAACAGCAGTTTATCTCAGGCTGTACCTGTTCCCCCGGCATACCTGCACAATTTTTATAAGACCGAGGCATGTAAATAGGATACTTCGGGGGATTTATAGTACAGGCGCAGCTTATCGCTATATATATATCCGTTGTGTTTTTACAGTACCATGTGCTTTATTACCTTTAGCGTTCGATAATAGCCAGAACACTACGTCTGCTTTCAATATGAAAAAGAGCATCCTACTTTTTTCTACCTTCTTTCTTCTTGCTGCGAACGTAATAGCTCAGGAGACCACGCCTCCGGCAGAGGCGCCGGCCCCCACGGTGGCAGCCCCTCCGCTTGCACTCTCCTTTCCGGAGCAGCCGGGGTGGAACATGCTGAAGGAAGGGCAGGAACTCAGATTCGAGGTGAAAGCCACCGGAGGCACCGGCTCCCAGCCTGCCTTTGCCATTACCCAGGGCAGGGTGGATGGCATCGCCTTTGACTCGCTCGGGAATTTCTCCTGGACCCCCAGCTATGACTTCGTGGACCGCCTGAGCGGCCACCGCGCGGTACAGCTGCTTTTCGAGGTCAGAAACGAGAAAGGGGAAGCCGTGAGCCAGGTGGTGGAGTTTGACGTGCAGCACGTGAACCGCGCTCCTGTTATCGGGGAGCTGAAGCCGCTTTACGTGCTCTACAACACCCAGAACACCTATACTATTGAGTCGTCGGTGGTGAAAGACGAGGACAGTGACCCGGTGGTGTTTGTGCCCATCGCTGAGGGGATGCCCGAGGGGGCCAAACTGTCGGCACAGGGGGAGTTTACCTGGCGGCCTTCGCTCACGCAGTTCAGAAAGCTGCAGAACAAGCCCATCCTGCTGGAGTTTTACGTGGAGGACCAGCCGCACAAGGCACGCACAAAAGGGTCTTTCAGGATTGAACCTACCCAGCAGGACCTGCCGCCGAGCATCCAGATGATTCCTTCCCAGAAAAAGTTTAAGTACGAGGAGGGGGCAACCGTCAACCTTAAGTTTCAGCTCTACGACCCGAATGGGGAGGGCGATATCACCTCTTTCAGCTTCCTGTCCGATAACCCGGATGTGCCCGCGGCCGCGCTGGTCCGGAACACCCCGTCGCAGTACGAGTTTATATGGAAGCCGGGATATGATTTCGTGAAGGACCCGCAGGACTCCCTTGCCTTTAACCTCACTTTCGTGGTGATGGACAAATCGAACAAGCGCGAAGAGCGGACGGTGCGGTTCTCGGTTCAGAATGCCGTGAATGAGGCGGAAATGGATCGGAAGCTGTACCAGGAGTACCGGGCGCCGCTGGTAAAGGCCTGGGACCTGATCGAGCAGCTGAAGGAAGTGGAAAAAGACCTGAAGCGGAAGTACAAGCGGGCCAGCAGAGGCAAGAAGGGCCGTTCGCTTACCAACGCCTCGCTGGGCGCCGTCACGGGCATTTCGCCGGTGGTGGTGGAGGAGCCTGCCACCTCCAAAAAGATAACAGCCATCGGCGGCACCATGGTCATGACCATCGGTACCCTGGAGGCGACCGAGGTCATCGGTCGCTCTACCAAAGACCTGATCGACCGGCTTAACTATATCATCGAGAAGCGAAACGAGCTGCAGACAAAAGGCGACATCTTTGCCCGGAAATATGCCCTGAAGTCAGCCCGCCGCAAGCCGGAGTTCCTGAAAGACGCAGACGACTTTGTGGCCGTGATGAACCTGAAGGGTTTGGTGGTGCTGGAACTGGATGCCGGGTGGCAGAACAAGCACAAGCCGACAGACGAAAACGTGGCCAAAACCTTCAAAGACTTCAGCTCCGAGAGTAAGTAACCAGGTTGAGAAGCATGGGATCGTGCATGCTATATGGTTTGCGAAATCAGCAGCACAAGGCTTGCCCCGCGGGGCAGGCCTTGTGCTTTAAGCGCTCTTATACATGAGCAGGTATATATACAGGGTGCAAAAACGAGTCTCTTACTTTGATCGAAAAGCAACCCGGAAAGTATAGATAAACCAAGACGCCGGGGCAGCCAGCAGCCTCATCTGCTACAAGCCCTGGAAGCAGGGAGGCCAGAGTTTTATATCCGTGGCGGGGTTGCAGCGGAAGGGCATCCCGAATCAAAGTTTAATTGAATGACTGTAATGAACCTGTAATCGTTTATCGTTACTATTCATATACAGAACTGAAAAATTAATTATAGTCCTATGTCAAAGAAATTCGGAGTACTGACAATCCATGGGATGGGCAACCAGCGGCCGGACTATGCCAATGCCCTGCAGCAGAACCTTTATCAGAAGCTCAGCGCAGAGACAATCGCAGACCTCAGCTTTAAGTCCATCTGGTACCACGGCGATTTCCAGGTGCACCAGGACAAGGTGTGGGAGAATATGACCCGCAGCGGCAACCCGCTTGACCAGCAGCGGCTGCGGAAATTCTTCCTCAACTTCCTGAGCGACGCGGCCACCTCGGAGTTCAGGCCGGACGAGGAAGACAGTTCCTACAGGAGAATCCAACGGGTTATCCTCCGGCAACTAAACGCCCTGCGCGTGGAGTTAGAGGATGAGGACCGTCCGGTCGTCATCATGGCGCATTCGCTGGGTTGCCAGATCATTTCGAACTATATATGGGATGCCCAGCACGGCAAAGGGATATGGCAGGAGCAGCAGCCCACGGAGTTCCAGCAACTCAGAACGGCCCGGCTGATGCTCTCGTCGGGGTGCAACATCCCGCTGTTTGTCTCGGGGCTGGAGAAGATCGTGGCGATCAGCAAGCCGAACGATCTGTTCCGGTGGTATAACTTCTATGACCGGGACGATATCCTGGGCTGGCCGTTGAAGCCCCTGAGCAAAGGGTTTCCCAATGCCTATGATGAAATTGTAACGGAGGACAGGGAGATAGACACCGGGTGGACGCCCCTCAGCCATTCTGATTACTGGGAGGACGACAGTTTTATCAAACCGGCCGCAAAACTAATCCAGGAGCTGTACGGGCGTCTGTGAGATACAGTAGGCCGGTTTCAACTCTATATGCTTAACGCCACACCATGCCACAATCCGCTTTAAGGGGAATCCTGCTTCTATATTGCCTGCTCGGGCATTCCTTTGTTTTCGCGCAAACCGTTTCGGGGAAGCTGGCCACCGCCTTCAATTCCTTCCAGCAGGACCCACAGCTGCGCAGCGGCATCGCTTCTTTGTATGTGGTGGACGCGAAGACCGGCGAAGTGGTGTTCGGGGAAAACGCCAAAACGGGGCTCGTGCCGGCCTCCACCCTGAAGTTAGTGACCAGCGCAAGCGCCTATGAGCTGCTGGGGAAGGGGTTCCGGTACAAAACCGGGTTTGCATCCGCCAAAAAAGGGAATGAAGCCGCTTTGCTCGTGTTGCCCGGCGGGGACCCCACCCTGGGCAGCTGGCGGTGGGGCGAAACCAAGGAGGCCAGTATTCTGAACGGGCTGACGCAGGCGATGAAAACCGCCGGCATTAAATCCCTCAGCGCTGTTGTACTAGAGAACAAAGGCTGGGAGGCCGGGGCGATTCCGGACGGCTGGCTATGGCAGGATATCGGGAACTACTACGGGGCGGGGGCGGCCAAACTGAACTGGCGGGAGAACCAGTTCGATGTGATCCTGAAGTCCGGGGCTAAGGTAGGCGACCCGGTAACGATTGTGGCCATCGAGCCGGAGATCAGCGGCTATGAACTACAGTCAGCGCTTACGTCAGCGGCAAGCGGCACCGGCGACCAGGCCTATATCTATTTCCCGCTGAATGGGGGAGCCGGCACAATCAGGGGCACCATTCCCATTAACCAGGGCAGGTTCAGCATTTCGGGCGCGATGCCCGATGCCTCCCGGCAGTTTGTCAGTGCCTTGCAGGGCGCCTTGTCGAAGGCCGGTATCCAGGCGCCTGCCAAGCCCCTGGCACAGGGCGCTTTGCCGTCTCCGGCGGAAGGCTATACCACGTTCCACACCGTCACATCCCCTCCGCTGGATAGCATCATCTACTGGTTCAACAGGAAAAGCGTGAACCTATATGGGGAGGCGCTAGTCAGAACGATCGCCTATAAAAGCAAGGGGATGGCCACTACGGAGAAGGGCGTGGAGGAAATAAAGGCGCTCTGGAAGCAGAAGGGTATCCCTGAAACCGAGCTAAACATCGTGGACGGCTCCGGGCTCTCGCCGCTGAACCGCGTCACGGCGCATGCGCAGGTCAGCGTGCTGCAGTACGCGAAGAAACAGCCCTGGTTCGGGGGCTTCTATGCCTCGCTGCCGGTTTTCAACGGTATGAAAATGAAGAGCGGCACCATGCACGGCGTCAAAGGGTACTGTGGCTACTACAAGGGGAAAGATGGGAGGGAGTATGCTTTTTCGTTCCTCGTCAACAACTACAACGGCTCAGAAGGCGCCCTCATGAAAAAGATGTACGCGGTGCTGAATGCGCTGAAATAACCCCATTTGCGGTAGTAGTGCCCCTTGTATACCTAGCACATATAAACTGACGGTGGAGCGAAAACCGGGAGTACTGCTATTTGGTACCCTGCGGCGTACTGTTTGCCTGCACCCGGATTTCGGCTGTTTAGCAATCTTACCTCACAGGCAAGTGGTTGGTATATGCTTGATATCTACCATGATGACTGGTGCTTTAGCAACGGGATATGCTATAAATACTCTTTTCCGTTAAGGTTTTTCTTGGTATATCCCACTTATTAAAGTCCAAAAAAATAAAGACAACGATTTAGAGGGAATCCGGTAATATATATGGCATACTTTTGGTATTATTGAGTATTAATACCTAACAAGACGGGTTCTATATCCGTATTTAATTTTTTGTATATGAAACCAGTAGATATGGGAAATGTAGCAGAGGCCGGAGTTTTGATTCAGGCCGATACACGAATAGAAGACATGCAGCATCATTTTGAGAATGCAACGATCATAACGGGCGGCCACTACACCCACCGCCAGGAAGTGAAATGCCTGCGGGTTGAGCGGATAGCAAGAGACAAAGGGGCCAAGAAGGTGCATTATTACATAAACGAGAACATGCAGCTCTTTAAAATAACCTATGCCCCCTTAAGCGAGGGCGGAAATGTTATATCTTCCATTGACCTGCTCGAGCACCAGACAAAAGAAGCGCTGCTGCTGCAGCGCGACATTATCGTAGACGCAGGCGTATAAGCAAAATTCACTAAAGCAACCGGTAAGCCGGGTGGCAACAATCGCTACCTGCTTGCCGGTTGCTTTTTTTGATAGCAATGCTCTCAGAGGGGAGGAGTGCGAAGCTCCTGGGCAGGTTGTATCGTATCTTTTTTCCCTTTGATTTAGGTGGTGCTATAACTGCCCGGGCCTTTTCTAAACTTTATCCATCATGTTGAGCCGCATGGACACAGATTTCAGGAATAAATCGACGCTTGAGGAAATACGGGAGAGGTTTGATAACGACGTGGACAGATTCGCCGACCTGGAGACAGGCCAGCAGTCCACCATCGATGCACCCTTGTCCCTTGATCTGATAACGGATGCCGCCCGGCGGGTAAACCCGGATGCACAGCACCTGCTTGATATCGGCTGCGGGGCGGGAAATTACACGCTGAAAATGCTCGCCAAACTTCCGGGCCTGAACTGCACACTCGTAGACCTGTCGCGGCCCATGCTGGACAGGGCGAGCCAGAGAGTGCAGGGAGCGACCGCGGGGGAGGTCACGGCCGTGCAGGGTGACATCCGGCATATCGCGCTGCCCGTCGGCCATTACGATATCGTGCTTGCCGGCGCCGTGCTGCATCATCTCCGGGGCGACGCGGACTGGGAATTTGTGTTTGGCCGGATATATGGCTCGCTGAAGCCCGGAGGCAGCTTCTGGATCTCGGACCTGGTCACCCACAACTCGACGCAGATAGACGCCCTCTTTCAGGACAGGTACGGCGATTACCTTGCGCGTATAGGCGGGGCAGACTACCGGAACAAAGTGCTTGCCTATATCCAAAAAGAAGACTCCCCCCGGTCTGTCACCTACCAACTCGACCTGCTGAAGAAGACGGGCTTCAGGGAGGTAGACATCCTGCATAAGAACTCCTGCTTTGCCGCATTTGGGGGCGTCAAATAAACTGCAGCATCCAAGTCTGCGCACCCTGTGGTTATATGCCTCCCGCTGTTATCATCCACAAACTGTGGAAATGTTCTGCAGTCTGTAACCACGCTCCACACAAAGATACCTGCCCTATCCTCCTTTCTAAAGCAATATTATTTTCTTAAGTGGCTGCTATATAGATTGTTGAAATGCTTTTGGTTGTTTTGGCACGGTTCTGAGATGAGGGAAGGTGTAACAAATACTTTATCTATGAAAAGAGTAACATTCTTAGCGGCAGCTATCGCAGTACTGGGTTTGACTTCTACAGGCGCCAATGCGCAGACTTCTACCCAGCAGGCGTCAACGCAGGCTGAGCAGCAGGGCCAGGAGGGTAAGAAAGAGAAAGTAACGCAAGAACAGCTTCCGGCGGCGGTGCAGACTGCGCTGAAAAGCGACACCTACAAGGATTGGAAAGTAGGAGATATATACAAGGTTGCCCCTGCCGAGGGAGACCAGGCCGGCAAAACTGTATATGAAGTAGCCATGACCAATGCGCAGGGACAGACCGGCGTTATTAGAATGGATGAAAAAGGTGGGGACGCAGCAGCGGAACCAGAGAAGTAAAATACGACTTTTAGCCAAAGCAAGAGCCTCCGTTTTGCGGAGGCTTTTTGTTTATGCCACCACGCAACCGGGGCAGGGGCAGAAACCCTTGCCCCGGTTGCGCCCTCGGGAGGCAGTGTCAGCGGCTTTTCTGCATGGCCTTGTATCCCTGGATAGTCTTGCATCGGTTGATTTTCCCATCTTTAACGTTCAGAGGCATGGCATTTAAAACAGCTTACGAATCAGCGTTCTACAGAATAGAGGTGGATCTGGATGCCAACATGCTCAGGTCTGCGTGGCTGAAAGCGGCAGATGAAATGGAGGTGCAGATAGGCGGGACAAAGCTATATGAGGTACTGCGGGATACGGGCGTGGAGCGGGCATTGGCTAATGCAACGAGCCTTGGTGCCCTTACCGCGGCCTCCAAGGAGTGGCTGTCGACAAATTTCTTTGAGTTGCTTTCCCAAACGCATCTGAAGAAACTGGCCAGGGTGCTGCCGTCCACGTTGTTCCACCGCATCGCGCTGGAGTCCGTGGTGACGAGGGCAGAGGCGCTCGGTGTCACCAGGTTCATGGTCAAGAATTTCTCCACACAGGAGGAGGCGGTGAACTGGCTCCTTTCCCAGAACACGCTACCGCCGCAGCAGGCTTCTCCGCCCACGCTACAATTATAAGCCTGCCATTGTCAGGCACGGATTGCCTCTGTCGTTTTACAGATGTTGTGGCTTACTTTCTGAATAAACTCCAACTGCTCCTTCAGCAGCGCATCTTCCTGATCGAAGCTCATCTCAGTTGTATTGGTTTCCGGAGGGGCGGCTTCCGGAACGGGCGGTGCCGGTGCGGGTGCTGAAAGTCGCTGCAAGCTTTCCTGCAGGGCCGCCGCAGCCTCCCTCACCGGGTACCTGTATACGGCGGGGTAGGCCGGGTGCTCCTTCGCCATCAAAGTCGACGTGACAGCGGCGATGTTGGACGAAAGGATATGGTTCAGCACCAGGAATGAGTGTACCTTGTCCACGTTATGCTGCTTCCGCTTGGGCTCCGAGATCATCCGCTGAAAGGCGGCGGAGAGATTGGCCGAGTTTATATATACCTCTTTCCGGGCAAGCTTGTATTCATTTATGCTCACGCCCCTGCCCGCCACACATGTTTCCAGTTTCTGCAGATAACCGATGTTGGCCTGAAGCATTTTCTGCATCAGCCCGCTAAGCTTCTCGGACTCCCAGTTGGGGAACAGCAGGTAGCTCGCCGTAAAAGCGATGGCAGAACCTAGGAGCGTGTCGACGATGCGCTCCTGGGCAAGCACGTAGGCCGCGCCGCCGAGGAAAGCGAAGCTGATCAGGATAAAGGGGGTCATAAAAATCACGCTTACCACATAGCTGATGCGGAACGCACTGAAGGTGCCGATCATGAAAAAGACCAGCAGCACGAACTGGATGGCCTTTTCCTGCACCAGAGCCAGTGCCAGCACCCCCAGCACGCCTCCCACGAGCGTGCCGACAAGGCGTTCGTAGTTGCGCTGCTTGGTGAGGCTGAAGGCGGGCTTCATGATAACGATGATGGTGAGCAGCACCCAGTAGCTATGGTTCCCGAGCGCCACCGACTTTGTCAGGATATAGCCAAAGAGGCAGGCAAGCGCGACCCGCAACGCGTGCCGGAAAATAGCAGAGGTAGGGGTGAGGTTATCGCGGAACAGCTTCAGGTCGTAGCCCTGCCTGGATACAAAGCTGGCATATTCCAGTTCTTCCCTTTGGCTGGCCGCAGCGGTTTCACCGGAGGTGAAATAGCGCTGTATCACCTCCATCCGGTGCGCCATGCGGTGCAGGTTGTCATATAGCTTCTTCAGCACCAGGCTGCTGTTCTCGTTGTTCCCAACCGCTGCCCCTTCTATCCGTCGCTTTAGTTGCTCCAGTTCCTCAGGCAGGGAAAGCCTGTGCTTGAAGCGGGTGTCTGATTGAATAGCCCATCCGATCTCATTCAGCTCATCGGCCACAAGCTTGATCACGCTGCCTATATGCTCTAAAATACCAGAGCCGCTGAATGCCTGCCGCATGGTCTCATAGTCGAACTGGATGGCGGCCACCTGCTCATATAGATCCACCACGTCCACGAACGTCAGCACCAGCACACTGTCGCGGTCAGTCGTCTCTTTGGCCCGCTCCCTGTCGTGCAGCAGCAGTTCCCGCACAGCGTCCTGTTTCTCGCTCACCACCGTTTGCTGCTGAATCACCTTGCGGTAATCCTCGTCCAGGTTAGTGGCGGGGCTGTAGAAGTCGGCCTTCAGTTTAAGGAACCGGGCCGTTTCCCGGATACACTCTCCGAGCGCATGCTGGGCCGGCCGGTAAGGCAGGATGCGCGAGAACGCCATGCTCAAGAGCAGGTACCAGATCCCCCCGGCTGCCAGCAGGCCGCTGAAGGCCCAGATGTTTTCAGGCGCCAGGCCCATCACCAGCACCAGCACAAGCAGCCCGGCAGTGCCCACCACGGCGGCGCGGTTGCCATATACGGTAAGCATCGAAAGGAAAAAGCATACCAAAAGGATATTGGTGCCCATCAGAAACACGTTGGTGCGGGCATACCCGGTGAGCAGGGCAACCGAAAAGACCACCAGCGTACCTATCAGCAGGCCGTTGCGCTTGTGCGCCACAGGCCCCGGCACATCTGCCAGGCTGGCGGCCAGGGCGCCTATCGACACCGGGATGCCCGACTGGAGGTGGCCCAACTGCATGAAAGCCAGCATTGGAAGCAGGACAGCCAGGGTGGTGCGAATGCCGTCGGCAAAATACTCGCTAAAAAAGAAGCGCTTCGCCGTCCAGTTTTTTATGTTCATGCGTGCTTGTTGCTGTGGAACGTACAGGCGGCGTGCCCGGAAAAATGGCGGTTTAAGTTCAAGTCGTAGTATGGGTTATCAGAATATAGCATTGTCACGACAAAGGTATCATGGTTAAGGATAATCCATTTTCCCGTAGGACCGATAAATCCGGGTTTTGTTCACGAGCCCTGTATATAAGTCCTATATAGGAAGCATTTTGTTAGTGATGGCGGCCCTGCTTGCTGTTTATCCCCACCTGTGCCTGCAAAAACGGCAATCTTTCAGAGGGAGAGGGACAGAAGCGTGTACCTGTTTCGGGCGGAGACACGGCTGCCGGGCCAGGCTACAGCAGCAGCGAGTCGATGCGGTGGGCGTGCACCATTTCCTGCGTCGGTGACCAGGCGAACACCGTGAAGCGGCCGTCCTGCGATGCTACCAGCGCCAGGGCATCGCGCTGGTCGTGCACAAACTGCGCCGCCGACAAGTGCCGGGTGCCACCGGACTGCGCGGGGTGAACCACCACCGCGCCTCCGCCCACGATGGGCTCCGTAGTGACTATCTGCATCACCGGCGCGTTGCCCTCCGGCCGGCCTATCTTGGCCCCGAAGGCCAGCAGCTCGTACTGGTCGCTGATGACGGTGGCTCCGTCTACCGCCGTGAGGCCCGCAATTCCGTCTACGGCGCGTTCCAGGTCGCCCCGCCACTGGCATTCGTGCTCGCCCTGTTTTATCAGGTCAGCCAGGCCACCGAAAGCCGGGTCAACTGCGTACGGTATGGGGTGTATGATGGACTGCTGCCAGCTTTGGGTGCCCGCGGGCACGATCAAGAGGGAGCCGCCGCGGCCGTGGTCGCGCATGGACACCGCCAGTTGGATGAGCACGTTGGCCCCGCGGTCGCGGGAGGAGGCGGAGGCGGTGGTGAAGCCGAGCATGGAGGTCAGCAGGTCGGAGCTGTCGGAAAGGGTGGTGGCGTTTCCGTCCACCACCTTCACCTGCTCCCCTTTCAGCACGGCCACATTGGCAAACTTGCCGTAGCCCGATATGCGGCGGTGCTTTACCACCAGCAGGCCGGGCTCCACTACCTCCAGCACAAAGCTAAGACTCGGGATAGCCCGCGTCGCGCCCCAGACATACAGCACGTCATCCTCGCACCAGACACCCAGGTGGATGCCGGGCCGCTCAACAGCTGGCGCCAGCTTGGTGAGCACGCCCGGGGTGAGCTGCAGCCAGCGCTCGAATTGCATCGGCTGCTCTGCCTGCTGGGGCGGGAGGTACGCCAGCGATATCTTAGGCGAGCGGCCTTCCTCCCGCAGCAGGCTCGCCCAGAAGGCGGCATCGATGATGGCTTCAATCGCCCGCGCCCGCGGAGCAGGCGCAAGGGCGTGTTCGCCGCGCTCCCGCGCGGCGGCCAGGTGGCGCGCAAAGTGGTCTTCAACGGCTGCCGCCACAGTACGGGCGGCCTGGTAGGTTATTTTCTGGGTCATGCTGCTTTGCTGTACTGCGTTCGATACCTGTAACCGAGCGCCGGAATCGGTGCTGCATTCAGGAGAGAGGCGCAATTTTATATTTGTTATGATGAAAACTGGAGCCGGTGCGCTGACAGGGTGCCTCCGGCCGGCTGCTTCCTTTGTAATGCCTGGGTATATGATATATTCGTTGCTTTTATAGCGGACGGTGCCGATACACCCTGCCCGGTAGTGCCGTCGGTGCTTTGGTTTTTACGTGTGTAAAAGGGCCATGTTAGCTTACTCCTGATTCGTTTCTTCCAGCAGAAGGAACGAATCAGGTTTCGGCCGCTGTGAAGCGACAGGCGGATCGCAGCGGCAGGCCGAACTTATATGAATGCCGACTGCGGTGGAATATATAAAGATGCCGTAAAAATACGTAACATGCTTGTTTGATATACGCTAAAGCGAAGTAATGCAAATAAACATAGTAAGATTACCCAATGTTCCGGGATGTGACGTACAAGATGTATAGAAAGTACGGCGACGCCTTTGGGAGTAAAGTAGCAGGGGCCGGTGTCGCAGATCTTATATAGAAGAAGGTATGGCTGAGGAAAAATTGATCAGAGTTGTCATTACGGATGACCATAAGATAATTCGGGAAGGGTTGAAGTCACTGCTGGAGCGGGATCCCGCCCTTAGCGTGGTGGGGGAAGCCTCAAACGGCCGTGAACTGCTCGAACTGCTGCCTGAAACACCCGCTGATGTGGTGCTGATGGACATCAACATGCCCGAGATGGATGGTTACGAGGCTACCCGGCGCGTACGGGAGCTATACCCCGGTACACAGGTAATCGCCTTGTCTATGCTCAACAACGAACCCTTCGTTCAGAAGATGATCGGGAGCGGGGCGGCAGGCTATATCCTTAAAACCACCGGCAAAGAAGAGCTTCGCTCTGCCATCCGGCTAGTGGCCAGCGGCACTACCTATATCTGCAGCGATCTCTCCCTGAAGATGCTGAACAAGGTGATGGAGCCGGAGGAGCCCCAAAAAACCGAACCAGCTACAGGGAAGGCGCTGTCGAAGCGGGAAGTACAGATACTGGCTCTCATCGCGGAAGGCTATACCAACGCCGACATCGCCGATAAGCTCTTTACCAGCAAGCGCACCATCGAGACGCACCGGCAAAATATTATCGAAAAGACGCAGGCAAAAAATACCGCCAACCTGATTAAGTACGCAATTCAGCACAGACTCATCGAGATGGATGAGCCAACCGAGGACAATGGTTAACTTAGAGGATACATGAGTTGGGGCTTTCTGCTGCCAGCCGGTAGTCCGTGAGAGTCTGTTCACTGCCTGTATGGCCAATCAAAGGAGAAATGGGTAGGTTAGACCGTGTCTTCCAGTTGAGCAATAGGGAAGGATAATCAGGCTTCGCTGTAAGGGCTGGCTTTACTCCGTTGCCCCGCCAGGCTGTATGCTGGCATTGATGAAACTCTTGAGCGTGGTATAATCGAAGGATCCGTATTCAATACACTCCACATCGTAAAAGAAAGCGTGCAGCGAGGTCAGCATTTCCTCTATCAGCGGTACCCGCTGGCCCTGCTCCGCGCCGGGCGGCTTAATCAGAATCCCCTCTCCCTGTATATAGACTGCGAAAGTCGGTATGACGCCAAGCTGGGTTAGCTCTTCATATTGCTGGAGTGCTGTGTTGATTTTGGCGGTCATCGTATTCTGCTTCTAATTACTAAAATCAAAAACAAGTTACTGTATTTTAGTGAAGCTTCAAAGTAATACTATTCCCGGAACCGAAAATTAAGGGTATAAACTGAATTTTTCCGTATTAATTCTTTAATGTAGTTAGCCGGTATATAGTTTTACCTGCTGATAATGAGCACCTGCTATGCTGATAACTTGCTCTCATGGGTAAATTTGAGCGCACCTGCATCTGCTGTTATTGCGACACTTAAAAACCGGTTTTAATTGTAAGATACCGGCTTGTTCCGCTGCGCAGGCAGGCCGCATTGTTTCGGCTGTGTTACAGTATGTTTCGGTTTTGTGGATATATTTAAAAGACAACACTATTTATGAGCCAGGACACTTATGCTATGGATTATATTAATAAGAAGCGTAAAAAGCACATTTTTTATTATATTACAGGCTAAGGCAGTTTCCCAGAAACAGCCGAGCTGCTATCATTTGAAATTAATACTATGAGAACCTGCCTTTTTGCCTTCGTGCTGTTGCTTCAGCTGTTTCCTGTTTTCAGCGCCAGTGCCCAAAAGATTCCGAAACTGGGCATGATTGCACCCATCGCCCAGGATAGCCTGCTGCACGCCTCCGGCTTTCGCATGCTGGGGGAATCGGTGGGCAGAATGCTGTCGCCGAAACTGACAGAAGCAGAATTCCAGGCGAACCTGCAGAAGATAAAAAGCGCCAAAACAAAGGTGTATGTGTGCAATGTCCTGTTCCCAGGGAATATAAAAATAGCAGGCCCGGAGGTGGACGAGGCAAGGGTGCTGGGGTACCTCGACACAGTTTTGCAGAGGGCCAGCAGGGCAAATATCCCCGTGATTGTGCTGGGCAGCGGCGGCGCCAGAAGGCTGCCGGATAATTATGATGAAGCGCTGGCAACAAAAGAGTTCACCGCTTTGGCCGGTAAGATGGCGAAGGTGGCCAAAAAGCATGACATCACCATTGCGATCGAGAACCTGAACAGCACCGAGACCAATTTCCTGACCACGCTGCAGGAGGCAGCGGAAGTGGTGAAGAGGGTAGACCACCCGAACTTCAGGCTGAACGCCGACATTTACCATATGATGAAGGAGAACGAGCCGCCTCAACACATCAAAGACGCCGGCAAGATTATCGTGTATGTGGAAGTAGCCGAAAAAGAAGGGCGCACGCTGCCCGGGGTGCAGGGCGAGGATTTCAGGCCTTACTTCAGCGCCTTGAAGGCGATCGGGTACAAAGGTCCTCTGTTTATAGAAGGCAGCGTGAAAGACCCCGCCACCGAGATCCCATATGCCCATGCCTACCTGACGAAGCAACTAAAGGAGGCATATGCTGAAAGCAAGCAATAGCCGCTATACGCCAGGCGCAAGTACCGCAGCTATATACACGAAAGCCTTGAATTCTAGATCGTCCTGCTGACGGGCTGCTCCCCGCGTTTTCCCGCAGTTTTTCACGCACCAACGCTCTGCCTGATTCGCAGGCCGTTTTCCCTTACTTTCATGAAAAAGAAGCTTCTTATTAGTGATATTGCCCGCCAGTTAAATGTCTCCATCACGACGGTGTCTTTTATACTGAACGGAAAAGCGAAGGAAAAGCGCATCAGCGACAGCCTGGCCGAAAAGGTGCTGAAACTGGTGGAAGAGGTGAATTACAAGCCCAACCAACTGGCACGGAGCCTGCGCACCGGCAAGACCAAAACCATCGGGCTGATGGTGGAGGATATTTCCAACCCCTTCTTCGCGAACATTGCCCGCCTGATCGAGGAAAAGGCCTATAAACAGGGCTACAAGATCATTTACTGCAGCACTGAGGACGACACCGGCAAGACGCGCGACCTGATCAGCATGTTCAGAGACAAGCATGTGGACGGCTACATCATCACGCCACCCCAGGGCATGAAAGCAGATATACAAGACCTCATCAGCGATGGGTTCCCGGTGGTGCTCGTGGATCGCTATATAACCGGCATGGAAGCCAACTATGTGGTGGTCGACAATTTAGCCGGCGCCTTCAACGCAACGGCACACCTGGTTGGGCAAGGGTACAAAAAGATAGCCATGGTGACGACAGACTCCAAGCAGAACCAGATGCTGCAGCGCCTGGAGGGCTACCAAAAGGCCCTGGAAAGCCACGAATTAGCCCCGACCGTGCTTGCCATCCCGTATCGCCACGATGCGGAACAGATGATCAGTGAGATCATGGATTTCCTAAGCAAGCGGAAGGATGTGGATGCAGTGCTTTTCGCCACGAACTATATGGCCATCCGGGGGCTGGAGGCGATCAGCCGGCTCGACCTTGCCATACCAGCCGACATAGGGGTGGTGGCGTATGACGACCACGATGTCTTCAGGTTCTATAAGCCGTCCATCACAGCCGTTGCCCAGCCCACAGAGGCGATCGCGGACCAGGTTATCAATGTGATGCTGCACCTGTTGGATGGCAGCAGCAAAACCGCACAGGCCAACATGTCTGTACTTCCTACCCGTCTCATTGTCCGTAATTCTACGCCACACAAATAAACGTCGCTCTATTTCCTGACAGAGCAGCAGGCGATCGGTTTAAATCCCTTCCGGTTATTATTCTTGGCAGGCAGCAGACAGAAAAAGCCCCCGCACGCACCTTTATTCTATCTTTAAGGAAATCAGTTGATTAATCACTTTCTTTTGAAGAATTTCGTCTTTTAACCTTTGGTTTTCGGTTCTATATGCTAAATTTGAATATATAAATGCTGAAAAAGTATTACTTTTAACCCGCGTGGCTGTTTTTGGGTCCTGGCAACCCGTGTCAGTTGAGGAAGCGTTTGCAGGCGTATGGCGCCGTTAGTGATTTGATTTCATGATAAGCCTTGAGATAGGATGCTTTATATCAGCAGCAGGCAGTGCGTATTACAAGTACAGGTTGCAAGAAAGGGTTGTTTCTAATTAGCTAAATCCTTTTAGCAAAATAAACTGCCTGCTGTCTGCCGTAAACCGCAGCTTCTTACTGGAAAAGAATTTTTTACGAGAAACAGATCAGGTCACCTAGAAAGTCATCTGAATAAGGAAGAGCTTAACATGTCACATAAAACTGTTTTAGGGGTAGACATCGGCGGTTCGCACATCACGGCTGCTATGGTAGACCTGGAAACAAAGACGATTGTCCCCGGTACCCAGGCCAGGGCGCACGTAAATGCGCAGGGAACGGTGCAGGAGGTGGTAGAGGCCTGGGCAGCTGTGATTCAGAAGGCCCTTGGCGCGCGCGCTGCCGCTGAAACAAAGCTCGGGGTCTCCATGCCCGGTCCCTTTGATTATGAGGAGGGGATCTGCCTGTTTCAGAACCAGGATAAATACGACTGCCTGTATAGCCTGAACGTGAAAGAGCTGCTCGCCAGCCAACTGAAGAGTAAACCCGAAAACATCAAGCTCTCGAATGACGCCGGCTGCTTCCTGACCGGGGAGGTGTTCGGCGGAGCAGCGAAAGGCGCCTCCTCTGCCATCGGCATAACGCTTGGCACCGGCCTTGGCTCTGCCACGCTTCAGCACGGCATTGCCGGGGACGCGGATTTGTGGCGGGCACCTTTTAAAGACGGCATCGCGGAGGATTATCTTTCCACCCGGGCATGCGTGCAGGCCTATAAGCGGCTCTCAGGCAAAAGGGTGAAAGACGTGAAGGCACTTGCTGCCCTATATGCCCGGGATGCGGATGCACGGGAGGTGTTCCGGGAGTTCGCTGAGAACTTGGCGCTGTTTCTGGCCCCGTACCTCCGGGACCTTGAGCCGGAAGTGGTGATCATCGGTGGGAACATAGCCAACGCCTGGGAGTTGTTTGTGCCGGCTACTGTCAGGAATCTGGCTTCCATGGGCCTGCACGTGCCGATAAAGAAAGCGGCCTTAGCCGAGGAGGCCGCGCTGATCGGGGCGGCCAGTTACTGGCATGCCGAACAGCCTGTGCTTCGGGACAGCAAGCGGTAGCTTCTATATAAAATGAACCCCGTTGCAGCAAGAAAACTCAAAATAAGCGCGTTTACATATAAGATTAAAGCATGAGATTCCGCCTGAAGAGATCACTTATTGCCCTGCTGGGAAGCGTATTCTGTACTGCCGCCTTTGCCCAAACGGTGCTGGTGGACAAAGTGACGGACCCGGTGGAGTGGGTGAACCCGTTGATGGGCACCGACTCCAAACACAGCCTGTCGAACGGCAACACCTACCCGGCCATTGCGCTGCCTTGGGGCATGAACTTCTGGATGCCGCAAACCGGCAGGATGGGCGATGGCTGGGGCTATATGTACAGCGCCGACAAGATCCGCGGCTTCAAGCAAACGCACCAGCCCTCGCCCTGGATGAACGACTACGGCCAGTTCGCCATCATGCCCGTGACCGGGAAGCTGCGCTTTAACGAGGATGCCCGCGCCAGTTGGTTCTCGCATAAGTCCGAGACCGTAAAACCCTACTACTACAGCGTGTACCTCGCTGACCACGACGTGACCATGGAGATCGCGCCCACCGAGCGCGCCGCCAGCTTCCGTTTCACCTTCCCGCAGACAGACAGCGCCTACGTCGTGCTCGATGCCTTCGACAAAGGCTCCTATGTGAAATTGATTCCGGGGGAAAACAAAATCGTGGGCTACACCACTAAGAACAGCGGCGGCGTACCCGAGAACTTCAAGAATTACTTTGTCATTCAGTTCGACAAGCCTTTTGCCAGCGCCGTTACCTGGAGCGACAGCGTGGTGAGCACCAAGGAGGAATTGCAGGCCAACCATGTGGGGGCCGTGGTTGGTTTCCGGACGAAAAAAGGGGAGCAGGTGCAGGCACGCGTCGCCTCGTCCTTTATCAGCCCGGAGCAGGCGGAGCTGAACCTGAAAGAGATCGGCAGCGATGACTTTGAGGCGGTGAAAGAGAAAGGCAAGCAGGCCTGGAACAAGGAGCTGAGCCGCGTGGCCGTGGAGGGCGGCACCCCCGATCAGATGAAAACCTTTTACTCCTGCCTCTACCGCACGCTGCTCTTTCCGAGAAAGTTTTATGAAATGGATGCCGCCGGAAAAGTAATGCACTACAGCCCCTACAACGGCAAAGTGCTGCCCGGCTATATGTTCACCGACACCGGCTTCTGGGATACGTTCCGGGCGCTTTTCCCTTTCCTGAACCTGATGTACCCGTCTGTGAACGCGCAGATGCAGGAAGGCCTCGCCAATGCCTACAAAGAAGGCGGCTGGCTGCCGGAGTGGGCCAGCCCGGGTTACCGCAACGTAATGGTGGGCAACAACTCGGCCTCGGTGGTGGCGGATGCGTACCTGAAAGGGGGAAAGGGATATGACATCAACACCCTCTATGAAGCCGTGCTGAAAGGAGCCAACAACGAAGGGCCACTCACCGCCGTGGGCCGTGCCGGCGCAGCCCACTACAACAAGCTGGGCTACGTGCCCTATGATGTGAAGATAAACGAGAACGCGGCGCGCACCCTGGAGTATGCCTACGACGATTTTGCCATCTACCAACTGGCGAAAGCGCTGAAGCGGCCGAAGAAGGAAATCAACCTGTACGCGAAGCGCGCGCTGAACTACCGCCACCTCTACGACCCGGCCACCGGCCTGATGCGCGGCAAGAACCAGAACGGGAAATTCCAGGCGCCGTTTAACCCCTTTAAGTGGGGCGATGCCTTCACGGAGGGCAACAGCTGGCACTATAGCTGGTCGGTGTTTCACGATGTGCAGGGCCTGGTAGACCTGATGGGCGGCAAGGCCAATTTCACCGCCAAGCTGGACTCGGTGTTCATGCTGCCGCCGGTATACGACGAGAGCTACTACGGCAGCGTGATCCATGAGATACGGGAGATGCAGATCGCCAACATGGGCCAGTACGCGCACGGCAACCAGCCCATCCAGCACATGATCTACCTCTACAACTACGCCGGCGAGCCCTGGAAAACGCAGTACTGGGTGCGCGAGACGATGGACCGCATGTACACGCCGGCCCCGGACGGCTACTGCGGCGACGAAGACAACGGGCAGACCTCGGCCTGGTACGTGTTCTCGGCCCTGGGCTTTTACCCGGTTACGCCGGCCACCGACCAGTACGTGCTGGGCGCACCGCTCTTCAGGAAAGCCACGCTGCACATGGAGAACGGCAAACAGCTGGTGATCAACGCGCCGGAGAACAGCGATGAGAATCTATATATAAACAGCGCGCGCCTGAACGGCAAGCCTTACTTCAAAAACTGGCTGAGCCACAGTGAGCTGATGAAAGGAGCAACCCTGGACGTTGAGATGGCCAGCGAGCCGAACAAGCAGCGGGGCACGAAGGCAGACGCCTTCCCGTACTCGCTCTCCACGGATAATTAATGAGACTTTATATTTTGTGCAACTTGGGCAACCCCAACTAAAAAACGGTATATGATAAAACGTAAAACCACAACCAAGCGTGGCGTATTGCTGGCGGGTATTGTGCTGATGTGCAGTACGGGTGTCTCGCTGGCGCAAACGCCGGCGCCCCAGGCAGCGGCCATACCCCTCGACAACCTGTCCGCTTTCAAGAACCCGGGGAAGAGCTGGCAGATTGCCGGCGGCGTAACGGCAGACCTGGACGACGAGAACGAACTGGAAACAGTGGAGGGCACCGGTGTGCTTGTGAACGAGCCGAGCCGAAGGAAGAAAGGCACTGACCTGGTGACCAACATGGAGCATGGCGATGTAGACCTGGAGCTGGACTATATGATGGCGAAGGGCTCAAATTCCGGCATCTACCTGCAGGGCCGCTACGAGGTGCAGCTGGAGGATAGCTGGGGCGTGAAAAAGCCGACCTCTGCCAACAACGGTGCCATATATGAGCGTTGGGACGAAAGCCGCCCCAACGGCCAGAAAGGATTCCAGGGATATGCGCCGCGCCAGAACGTGAGCAAAGCGCCCGGCCTATGGCAAAACCTGAAGATATCGTTCCAGGCGCCCCGTTTCGATGCCAGCGGCAAGAAGATCGAGAACGCCAAGATTCTGCGCGCGGTGCTGAACGGCGTGACGATCCACGAGAACGTGGAGCTCTTCGGCCCTACGCGCGGTGCCATGGGAGACGGCGAGGTACCCACTGGTCCGCTGCGCCTGCAGGGCGACCACGGGGCCGTGGCTTTCCGCAACATCAAGGTCACCAACTATGGCAAGCCGCGCCCCGAGCTGGTGAACCTGCAGTACAAGGTATACAAAGGCCGGTTTGAGGCGGAGCCGCGCTACGACAGCATCCCGCCGGAGGCCGAGGGAACCTCAGTGGCGCTGACCTCCGAGATCAGCCCCTTCCCGAACGATTTCCTGGTGCGCTACACCGGCACGCTCCGGGTAAAGGAGCCGGGGGAATATACCTTTAACCTGAATGCCGGCGGCGGCGGCGGCATGATGAAGATTAACAACCAGGTGGTGATTCCGATCGATGCAAGAAACCAGCGCGGCACCGTGACCCTGCCAGCCGGTGACATGCCGTTCGAGCTGGTATACTCCAAGATCGTGGAGTGGGGCAGACCTTCTTTAGGTATTGCCGTGGTTGGCCCAGGCATCCGGGAATACGTGATCGGTGACCAGCCCGCTGGCGGCAACAACTCCCAGGGGCCTATACTGGTGGATGCGCCGGTCAATACCATCCTCCGCAGTTTCATGGACCTGCCGGTGGAGAACGAAGATGGACGGTCAGGGGTGCGGGTGGTGCACGCCGTGAACGTGGGAAGCCCTGAGAAAGTGCATTATACCTACGACATGGACAAAGGCAACATGATCCAGGTGTGGCGCGGGGAGTTCCTGGATGCCACGCCGATGTGGTACAGCCGGGGCGACGGGTCCTCCCGCCCGGTAGGGGCGGTGCAGCACTTCGGGCAGCCTTCCTTCGCGCTGGCCAAGCTCGCTTCCCCGCAGGCCGCCTGGGTGAAGGACTCGGCAGGCACCGGTTATCGCCCGGGGGGATATGACACAGACAAAATGGATCAGCCTACCTTCAACTACAAGCTGTATGGCACTACCGTGAAGGACGCGATCCGGGTGATGGAAGGCGGCAAGGGGCTGCACCGGGAGGTGACCGTGCAGAACCCGGTAGAGAACCTGTACGCACGCCTGGCAGAGGGCAGCACCATCGAAGAGTTATCCAAGGACATGTACCTGGTGGACGGCAAGTCCTATTACATTAAAGTGGATGACGCCGGGGCCGGAAAGCCCGTGGTGCGGGACGCCAATGGCCAGAAGGAGCTGATCGTGCCGGTGCGCGGCAAGCTGAGCTATTCTATCATATTCTAACCTCAGACTATTCTTAACATGAAACATACGCATATAAAATCATACCGCCATGCCGCGCTCAGCTTCCTGCTGACGGCGGCCACTGTCACAGGTTTCAATGCCGCTGCCGTGGCGCAGGAGTCGCCGATGGAAGAGGATTACTTCCGGATTAGGGGCGTGAGCTCGCCGGAGGGCGCGTTGCTGGAAGTGGGGGGCCTTACGGTGCTGCCTTCCGGTGACCTGGGCGTTTCCACGCGGCGCGGCGACGTGTTCATCGTGGAGAACCCCACCAGCGAGCGGCCTTATTTCCGCAAGTTCGCTTCCGGGCTGCACGAGATACTGGGGCTGGCATATAAAGACGGCGCCCTGTACGCCGCGCAGCGCGGCGAGCTGACCAAACTGGTGGACACCGACATGGACGGCAAGGCTGACCAGTATAAAACCGTATACGCCTGGCCGCTATCCGGGCATTACCACGAGTACAGCTTTGGTCCCAAGATCGCGCCGGATGGTAGTTTCTTCGTAACGGGCAACGTGGCCTTCGGCAACGAGGAATGGTGGCGCGGGGAAAGCCGGGTGCCGTGGCGCGGCTGGACGATGAAGATCAGCGAGGACGGCAAGATGCAGCCCTGGGCCACGGGCATGCGCTCCCCGGCCGGACCGAATTTCATAGACGGCGAGTTCTTCTACACCGACAACCAGGGCGAATGGATGGGCTCCGGCGGGCTGTGGCACGTGCCGCAGGGCGCTTTCACGGGCCACCCGGCTGGCCTGCGCTGGACCAGCATGCCGAACTCCCCGGTGAAGCTGACGATTGAGCAAATGTATGCTAAGATAGACCCTCGCCAGGTGAAGGACGAGAACGGACGCTACATCAAGCCCGAGAACGTGGTGGACGAGGACTACGTGGCCATGTACGAAATGAAGAAAGAGTTCCCTGAGCTACGTACGCCTGCGGTGTGGCTGCCGCATGGCATCCTGGGGATTTCCAATTCAGAGCCCATCAAAATACCAGAAGAGAACTTCGGGCCCTTTGGCGGGCAGGTGCTGGTAGGTGACCAGGGGATGAGCCTTATTTCGCGCGTGTTCCTGGAGAAGGTGAACGGCGAGTACCAGGGTGCATCTTTCCTGTTCCGCACCGGTTTCCAGTCAGGCGTGCTCCGTTTGGCCTGGGCTAAGGACGGCTCCCTGTTTGTGGGGGAGACCAACCGCGGCTGGGGTTCGGCGGGCGAGGCCAACTACGGCCTGCAGCGCCTGGTGTGGAACAATAAGGTGCCGTTTGAGATGCGCGCCGTGCGCGCCATGCCGGACGGTTTCGAGATCGAGTTCACCAAGCCGGTTGACCGCAAGTCAGCGGAGGATATCGCTTCTTACTCCGTGTCGAGCTTTATATATAAATACCACCCGGTATATGGCAGCCCGCCCGTAGACACGGAGGAGAACCCGATCAAGGGCGTGAAAGTGTCAGAGGACGGGATGAAGGCGCGCATCGTTGTGGACAACCTGCGCCGCTACTACATTCACAACATCACACTGGGTGGTGTGCGCGAGCGCGAAAATTCCCATTCGCTGGTGCACCCGACGGCCTATTACACGCTGAACAACATACCGGAAGGCAAGAAGCTTTCGATGAGCGAGCTCAGCACCAAGAGTACTGGAGCAACGGCTTCAAATGCAAAGGCCAAGGCAAGCGCATCGGCTAAGAAAACTGGGGCTGCTACCAAAGCCGCCGCGAAGCCTGCCGCCAAGAAAGCCTCGGCCAAGGCGGCCGCTCCTACCTACGACGAGGTGAAAGGTCTGCTGGCCAAGCACACCTGCCTGGCCTGCCACAACACGGATAAAAGACAGGTGGGTCCGGCCTACGTGGACGTAGCAAAGCGCGGCTATACGCCGGAGCGCATCGTGGAGCTGATCCACAACCCCGAGCCGAAGAACTGGCCGGACTATGCCACGGAAATGCCGCCGATGCCACAGGTGCCGAAGGAGGATGCCCTTAAAATTGCGCGCTGGATCAACTCACTTGCTCCTGCCGCCGGTAAAGCATCTGCGAAATAACGAGCAGAATGCTTCCTTGTAGCGTATATGTTCCGCTCTGTGAGCGGGACATATACGCTATATTTTTAAGGCTGATAACCGCCTGCCGTCTTCCGAGACATACATAATCAATAATTAAACGCACTTTGCACTGCTGCAACATCATGATACACACAAGAAAATTATATACCCTGCTGGCCCTCCTCGCAACTGCCTTTCTGGCCTATGCCTGCGCCACAACACCCGGCGGCAGTTCCGCTGCGGCCGATAACACCCTCTCCAAAAAAGAGAAGGCGGAAGGCTGGGAACTGCTCTTCGACGGGGAGAGTATGGCGAGCTGGAAAGGATTCAAGAAGGACGAAGTGCCAGCCGCCTGGCAGATAGAAGACGGGGCCATCACCCTGGCGGGCAAGGGTGGGGGAGACATCGTCACCAGAAACGAATACAAGGACTTTGAGCTGATGCTGGACTGGAAGATATCCGAAGGAGGCAACAGCGGCATTTTCTTTAACGTGTCCGAAGACCCCAAATTTCAGTATACCTTCCAGTCTGGCCCGGAGGTGCAGATCATTGACGACGAGCGGCACGCGGACGCGAAGCAGGGCAAGAACGGCAACCGCAAGGCAGGCACCAACTACGACCTGCACCCGCTCTCGGAGCCTGCGGTGAAGCCGGCAGGGGAGTATAACAGGGTGCGCCTGGTGGTGAAGGACGGGCACGTGGAGCAGTACCTGAACGGGAAGAAAGTGGTGGAGTACACCCTTTGGAGCCCGGAGTGGGAGCAACTGGTGCAGGGCAGCAAGTTTGCCAGCATGCCCGATTACGGGCGCTACAAAAGCGGGCACATCGCCTTGCAGGACCACGGCGACAAAGTCTCGTTTAAGAACATCAAGATACGGCCACTTTAACCTACGAACATGAGAATACTTCCTGTTATCTGTTTCCTGCTCTGCGCTACCCTGCAGGTATATGCCCAGGGCAATTCGGAGACCAAACGGCCCGCACCAAAAAAGGAAAACAGCCGCAAAACCTCCGGCAACCCGGTATTCCCGGGCTGGTACGCTGATCCGGAAGGGATCATTTTTGGGAACAAATACTGGATATATCCCACGTACTCCGCACCCTATGAGGAGCAGGTGTTTATGGATGCGTTCTCCTCGCCTGACCTGGTGAACTGGACAAAGCACAGCCGCATTATCGACACGGCCAGCATTGAGTGGGCGGATTCGGCCATGTGGGCTCCCTCTATCATTGAAAAGGACAAGAAGTACTACCTGTTCTTCGGCGCGAACGATATCCAGAGCGACAGCGCGTTAGGTGGTATCGGCGTGGCCGTGGCCGATAATCCCGCCGGCCCTTTCAAAGATCATATTGGCAAGCCGCTGATCGGTAAGTTCCATAACGGGGCGCAGCCCATTGATCAGTTTGTTTTCAAGGACAAGGACGGGCAGCACTACCTGCTATATGGCGGGTGGCGACACTGCAACATCGCCAAGCTCAACGACGATTTCACCGGTTTTGTGCCGTTCGAGGACGGCACCACGTTCAGGGAGATCACGCCGGAGGGCTATGTGGAAGGACCCTTCATGTTTATCCGGGACGGCAAGTACTACTTTATGTGGTCGGAAGGCGGCTGGGGCGGCCCGAACTACCGTGTGGCCTACGCCATCAGCGACTCTCCGATGGGGCCCTTCAAACGCGTGGATACCATCCTGAAGCAGGACCCGGATGTGGCAACGGGCGCCGGGCACCACTCTGTGATACACAACACGGCGAAAGATCAGTATTTTATTGTTTACCACCGAAGGCCGCTGGGGGAAACGGACGCCAACCACCGCGTTACCTGCATCGACAAGATGGAGTTTGATGCGGAGGGACATATAAAACCTGTCAAAATCACGATGGAAGGCGTGCCGAAGCTGAAGGTGAAGTAATTGTTTCTCTGCTGTGCCCATGCGTAAAACTTGGGAGGTCAGCGCATATCATATATAAAAAGGGCGTACATCAGTTGAGTCTGATGCACGCCCTTTTTGCTTTATATATAACTCAACCTCCTAAAAGAAACTACCCTAACCCGTACGTGAAGTGAGACTAAACAAGGCAAGGTTATGCTTCAAGTCTGTGACTTGGAGCTTGGTCTGGCGCCAGTTTTCAACTGGCGTGGGTTGTCTTGAGCAGTCTCGCCAGTTGAAAACTGGCGCCGTTTTTACTCCAAGTCACAGACTTGAAGTAGGATGAGGATGAGTAAAAAATAACGTTTCTATACGTGTGTTCTTCCCCCTCCTCGAAACAAGGAGGTAAGTCCGCCCCAATCCTATATGTTTACGCCAGAAGCTTCGGCTGCTCCTCGTAGGTTTTCCAGAGGAACTCGCCGAAGAGGGTGTTGGCCCAGGCAAACCAGGCGCGGGTAAACTTCTTGGGGTCATCCTTGTGGAAAGACTCGTGCATAAAGCCCGTCTCCCCGTGCGTTTTCTTCAGCATCCCGATACATTCCCTGATCTCCTGGTTGTCGGTGCTCGTGAGCCCGCGCATCGTGATGCTCATCGGCCAGATCATGTCCAGGCCCACGTGCGGACCGCCGATGCCCTCAGCGGCGCTGCCCTTGAAGAAAAACGGGTTGTTCCCGGATAGCAGCATTTTGCGCGTGTTCAGATATACCGGGTCGGTTGCCTTCACGGCGCCCAGGTAGGGCAGCGACAGCAGGCTGGGCACGTTCGCATCGTCCATGAGATTATAGCTGCCGAAGCCATTCACCTCATATGCATACACCTTCCCAAATTGCGGGTGCTCCACCACGGCGTGCTCCTGCAGGGCTTTGTCCACTTCGTAGGCCAGTGCCGTCAAATCGCGGGCTGTTTGTGTGTCGTTCGCGATGTCCTGCACCATCTCGGCTGCCTGCCGCAGGCTTACCACGGCAAAGAAGTTGGAAGGGATCAGGAACGGGTAGATGGTGGCGTCGTCGCTTGGCCGGAACATCGAGCAGATCAGCCCGACCGGTTTCACCGGGTATCCGTAGCCGCTCATCGGCACGCCGTCGGTGGCCCAGGCCGTCTCCCGCTGGAACTTATACGGCCCTAGGCTGTCTTTGCGCTGCTGCTCTTTGAAGGTTTTGAGCGTGGCCTGTATCGCCTGCTGCCACTGCGCATCGAAAGGCTTGGTGTCGCCGGTGATTTTCCAGTAGGCGTGCGCCAGCCGGATCGGGTAACACAGCGAGTCTATCTCCCATTTGCGCTCATGGATGCCCGGCTGCATGTCGGTAAGGTCGGTGCTCCATTCGCCCACTTTCGCCTCATCGTTGTAAAAGGCGTTGGCGTAGGGGTCTTTCAGGATGCTCTCGGTCTGGCGGTTGATCACCCCGGCGATTAACTGCCGCAGCGGTTCGTCTTTTTGGATGAACTTGAGGTAGGGCCACACCTGGGCTGAGCTGTCGCGCAGCCACATGGCGTCGATGTCGCCGGTGATGACGTAGGTGTCAGGTTCGCCGGCCTTCAGTTGGTAGGTTACCGTGGTGTCGAGGGTGTTGGGGAAGCAATTTTCAAAGAGCCAGGTCAGCTCCTTGTCCTTCACGTTCTTCCGGAACTCTGCGATGGCTTTCTCCACAGACTTACTCCTGAAGTTGCGTTTTGCGACAGGTATGCGCACGGTGGGGAATTCGGCAGCGGCAGCCGCTGAAAGCGGGCTCAGGTACACGCCGGCACTTAGCAGGGCCGTGTTCTGTAAAAAGGTTCTCCTGTTCATGAGTGTGCACCGCCTTGCGGAAGGCGGAATATAATTTGTAGGTTGGTTTATATATAAAAAGCGTCTGTTGATACAGTGTGCTAATTTACGGCTTCGATCCATTATAGCAAACCGAGGCTGTCCAGCCGGGCAAGCGCCTCTGTCAGCATCACGCCACTTAACTGGGTAGAACTCTCGATCGGGCTCTTGGGAAGAGTGCTCCAGTCAGAGCTGAAAAGGATGGCTGGCTTGCTGGTGCCTTTTTCCCAGAGCTGCTCCCCGTTTTTCTGGAGAAAGGCTATATATGCGTTGCGGCGGGCCTCGCTCACGCCTTCCTCCAACGCCAGCTCCGTGAGATAGCGCACCAATATGCCTTTGAACAGGCCGCCGTCGCCTCCGCCATGCTCTTTCAGCACGCCCTCTGCTGTCGTAAAATGCCGGTCGTTGAGTACGTAATCTGCCGTTTGGACGGCGTCATCCAGATAAGCCTGCTCGTTTGTGATCTGATACAGCGCTAAGCCGGCTCCTATATATACACCCTGGCAATAGGTGAACAGCCAGTCTTTGTCGATCTGGTTATTTCCCTGCCGGTTCATGCCGTCCCACACCAGTCCCGTGGCGGGGTCCACGAGGTTTTGCTTCTGCCAGTCGTATATCTTTTTTGCCCAGGCCAGGTCTTCCTCGTTTTGGTTGAGCTGGTACAAGCGTGAGGCGAGGATGCTGGCGGGTGCATTGGCAGGGGTGTTTTTGTAGTCCCGCTGATCCTTCTTCCAACTAATGCCGCCGCCGAGGTAATCACTCCAGCCGGTTTTTATATCCTCCCACAGCGTTTCGGCTGTAGTTTTGTATTTCTCGTCTTTCGTGAGGTCGTAAGTCCGCAGGCAGGCCAGCGCCATCCACTCCATGTCGTCGTAATAGTTGTTGCTGAACGTGCCGCCGTTCTGCCGTTTCACCCCGTCCAGCAGGTCGCTCATCAGGGCCAGGTATTTCGCGTCATTCGTGCGCCTGTAGGCATCACAGAAAGCATCGAGCGCATGCGCCTGCCACCAGTAATTAAACGTGGAGTCCCCGTTGTTCGCCTTCAGAAAATAACCCGCGTTCGGCGACCAGAAATGCGTCAGTAGAGCTTCCTGCGACATGTCAGCGGCCGTGGCCCAGGCAGGCGTCTCCTCCTGCGCGGGTGGGGTGTCCTTGCTTGCCTGGGTAGGGGAGGAACTCTCGCAGGAAGCGATAACGAGCGGGGCGGCAAAAAAAAGCAGCGTGTAAAGGCATTTGGTGATCTTGTTCATAGTTGGTTTCGTAGATGGTAAAATCAGGTTTTAGAATTCCCCCGCTGCCATTGTTAACGGTTGTAGCCAGTGTTCAATGTCTATTGCTCCGGGAGAAACCACACATAAAATTATATATACAGCTTAGCGGTGGGGCGCATGAGGCTTATGGGTAAAGTAAAACGGGTAGAGCATTGGCGGTATTGCCGTTATGTGAGCCGGGGATTTAACTGGAGCCTGCATGGGTGATGCGAAGTTTTTAATAGGCAGAGCCTCTAGGGAAGGCACCTTGTTTCTGTGCCTTCTGAAAGCGGTCAGATCTGGGCGCATGTGGATCAGGCAGCACGGCTTAAGTGCCCGCAAATCAAGCGCATCCACTGATTGAGTGCTTACCTGCTGAGTAAATATATATGATTTAGTTTTGGTATGTTCGAATAACATTGCTTAATTTGAGACAAATAATGATAAAAAACTATCAGGGCGAATAGCCCTTAATCCTGCCCAATTCAGGTGAAACCTATGGTAACCTCTGATTATGAGTATCTTTTAATGAAAAATCACTTTTATGTTTGACCCGGTTCCGGGTAGTAAATGACGAAGGCAAAGAACAGGACACAATACAAGCATACTTTAGCAACTGCAAGCCCGATTTTAGCAGGTTGTTTTCAAGAAGATTATTTACGTTTTCCATTGCTAAAACGTTTTAGTTAACTCCCATTGTAAACTTAACAATTTTAATCCTATGAAACACCAATTTACAGATTTAGTAAATGGCAATTTTGTAAGAGGAAGGGGCCGGGTTTTCTGCACCAGTCTCCTTGCTTTTACAATGTGTGCGGGCATAACCGCAACACCAGGCCATGCAGCTGACGTGCCTCAGTTGAATAAGATCGCTACTTCCCTCGTCTCTGAAAATGGGTCTGGTGCAGGCTTTCGCTCTGCTTATGAAATCCAGATAACCGGTACTGTCACAGACGGGAGCGGTACGCCGCTGCCGGGAGTGACGGTGGTTGTAAAAGGCACTACCATCGGTGCCTCCACCAATGTAGAAGGTACCTACAGCCTCACCGTTCCGGATGAGCAAGCCAACGGCACGCTGGTGTTCTCCTATATAGGCTTTGCCACCCAGGAGGTTCCGATTGGCAACCAGGCCGTGATCAACGTGACCATGGCCACCGACGCAGAGGCGCTGCAGGAAGTGGTGGTAGTGGGCTACGGTACCATGGAAAAGAGAGAGGTGAGTAGCGCGGTAACTACCGTAACGAGCGAGGACTTCCAGAAAGGGGCCTTCAACAGCCCGCTGCAGATGATCGAGGGCAAGGTGGCCGGTGTAACCGTGTCCAACACTGCCGCAGCCGATCCGAATACCGGCCCCGCCATTCAGCTTCGGGGTGCTTCTTCCCTCAGATCAGGAAACGGACCGCTGATTGTGATTGACGGGTTGCCGGGCGGTGACCTGCGCAACCTGGCGCAGCAGGACATTGAGTCTATCTCTGTGCTGCGTGATGCCGCCGCCGCGGCCATCTATGGTTCGCGCGGTGCGAACGGCGTTGTGCTGGTGCAAACAAAAAGAGGCAAGGCAGGAAAGGTGTCTGTCACTTACGACGGGTATGTAGAGCATGACCGTGTGGCAGCCAAACCAGATATTCTTTCAGCGGAAGAGTTCCTGGAGCGCGGTAGGGATACAGACCGCGGCGACCGAACAAACTGGTATGACGAGTTGCTGCGGGAGGATAACTTCGGGCAGAACCACACGCTGGCTGTAAGCGGCGGTAACGAGAACACTATTTTCCGCCTTTCTGGCCAGTACCGCACAAAGGAAGGGATCGACATTGCCTCAGACAGGAAAGAATACGGCCTGCGGGCAAGCTTCCTGCAGATTGCGCTCAACGGCCGCTTAGAGATAGGCGGTAACCTGTCATACAGGATAGCGGAGGAGGAGTACACCAACTATGGTGCTTTCCAGCAGGCGGTGAAGCTGAACCCGACTATCCCGATCATGGATGCGAATGATCCGAACATGTACAACACCATCCTCGGCTTTGACACCTACAACCCGGTGCAGAACCTGCTGGCCAGGGAAAACGGGTCAGACCAGGAGTATGCGGTGGTCGACATATCCACGAAGCTGAACATCCTGGATAACCTGAGCACCGAACTAAAACTGGCGCGCCAGGGCCACGATCAACTCAGAAGGGAGTATCACACTTCCAGGGCGTCTGAATCTATTACAAGCAACCGCACAGGGCGTGCCCGCCTGGGGAATGAGAAGTGGGTAGATTATGTACTGGAGTGGCTGAATAATTACAACACCACCATCGGCAACCACAACATCGAGGCGCTGGCGGGCTATTCCTACCAGGAGTCAAACAACAGCGGGTTCTGGGCCGAGAACTCCGATTTCCCTTCCGATGCCTTCTGGTACAACAACCTGGGTGCTGGAGACTGGAACAACGAAGAGGGGCGTTTGGGAATGGATTCGTTCAGGAGCAAGGAAAAAACAATCGCCTTCCTGGGACGTGCGAACTACAACTACAACGACACCTACTTCCTGACTGCTTCATTCCGATACGAGGGTAACACGAAGTTTGGTCTGGAGAACAAATGGGGGCTTTTCCCGGCCGTGTCGGCCGCGTGGCGCGTTTCTAACCTGCCGGGCCTGCAGGGCATCGAAGCGATTGACGACTTAAAACTGCGTGCCTCCTATGGTGAGACAGGCCGATCCGGCTTCGACAGGTATACCTCCCTGGCCCGCTACACGGGTTACGGAAGATATCAGAACAACGAGGGTGAATGGATACAGGTATATGGACCAGGCAACAACTACAATCCTGACCTGCGTTGGGAGAAGGCCATCTCCTATAACATAGGATTAGACTTCACGGTGTTCAACAACAAGTTGAGCGGTAGCATCGACGCCTTCGACCGCAGAAGCAGTGACCTGATCTCTGAATACACGGTGCCGGTGCCTCCTTTCCTGCACACCACGATGATCGTGAACGTAGGTACCACCAGTTCCAAGGGGGTTGAACTGGCCCTGAACTGGAATGCGGTGAATACCGGAGATTTCTCCTATACCTCGTCCCTTACCGGCTCTTACACCAAAGCGAAGCTGGGTACCTGGTCAAACGACACTTACCAGGCAGACTTTATAGATCTGCAGGATCTTCCTTCTCCGGGTAACCCCGGCCCGGCCTACAGGCTGGAAGACGGTACGGACCTAGGTAACTTCTATGGCTACAAATATGCCGGCGTAGACGATGATGGAAACATCCTGGTCTGGAAAGAGGGCATTGAGGGTTCTGAGAAACTGCGTGCCAGCGGTAACAACATCGAGACAAGCCGCGACAGGGACAGAACGTACATCGGCAACGGAGCGCCGCGCTACGAACTGGGCTGGAGCAATTCCCTTACCTACAAGGGCTTCGACCTGTCGCTTTTCTTCCGTGGCCGCTTCGACTACGAAATCCTGAACCTGTACCAGATGTACTATGGCCTGCAGGGCGAGGCAAGCACCAACCTGCTGCAGGACGCCTACGGTCGCAACGACCACATCAAGTCAGGCAAAGTGATCACCGATTACTTCCTGGAGAGCGGCGACTTCTTCAAACTGGACAACGTGACCATCGGCTGGACGCCTAAACTGGGCGTGGACCAGATCAGCAATTTCAGGATATATGGCACTGTTCGGAATGTGTTTACGCTGACAGGCTATTCTGGCCTGGATCCGTCGGCAGTGGGCGTGACAGGTTTAACCCCTGGCTATGGCAGCCTGGATGTGTATCCTATCACGAGAAACTTCGCCCTCGGCGCGCAGATCACTTTCTAAGTCAATGTTAATCATCTAGTAGATATACCTATATGAATAAATATAAATTATTTTTTGCATCGCTACTGCTGCTGGCTGTGGCGCCTGCCTGTACCGACCTGGAAGAAGAGGCGTTCGACGTCCTGCCGGCGGGCAACTATTACCAGGACCAGAACTCTATTATCGCCGCCGTTACCCGTCCTTACGAGCATGGGCACTGGGCCGGCTGGGACGGAGACCGCTGGCTGTTGACGGAATTAACCGCCGACCAGTTTATATGGGCCCAGAAGGGCCGGCACGGCCAGGACGGTGGCAACTGGGTGCGCCTGCACCGCCACGAGTGGACGCCCGATGAAGGCGCCATTTACGGCGGCTGGGTAGGGCCGTACCAGGGCATCGGGCAGGTAAACCTGATCATGGAGGATATAGAAGAACTGGACTACGCTAATTTCGGTCTGACCGAGGCTGACAAGGCCCGTCACCTGAATGAGCTGCGGGTGCTGCGCGCTTGGTTCTACACCTTCCTTATCGACTACTTCCGTAGCGTCCCTATCGTAACCAAGACAGGGGAGATGAAGGCAAACTCAACGCCTGAGGAGGTATTCGCTTTTATAGAAACAGAGCTGAAAGAAGCCCTGCCGAATCTTCCGAAGAATGCTCAGTCTGGCCGTTGGGACCAGGGCGGCGCGGCGGCCATGCTGGTGCGCATCTACCTGAACTCTGAGGCATGGATCGGAGAGTCAAGATGTGATGACCTGACCCAGATAGCACAAGGCATTATTGATGGCGAATATGGTACTTACAGCATTGACCCTGACTACAAGGGGCCTTTCAGATCTGGCGTAAACGGCTACAAGTCTCCGGAGAATATCTTTGAGTTTCCGCATGCCCGGAACATCTATGAGATGGGGTGGATGTACAATGCCACGCAGCACTACCAGGCCAGATACTCGCTGGACAACGACTGGGGTGGCTGGAACGGTATTACGCTGGCACCTTCCCGTGATATGGAAGGCAACATCATGGACTTTGACCTGGGCTTGCCATACGAGCATTATGCCGATGACGACAAGCGCAAGCAGCCTTTCCGTACTACAAGCCTCAACGGAGATTACGAAGGTTTCTTCCTGATCGGGCAGCAGTACGGCTTCAACTACGATAAAGGGTACGGCTTCGACAGCACGGTAGTGGTGCTGGGAACAGAGGAGTACATTGGTAAGCCTTTGTTCTATGTAGACCAAGTAGGCCGTTTCACAGAGGGCGCCGCCGGGCTTGCTAAAGGCTCCCACATCGAGACTGGTGAGGAGAACACGGGTGTCAGAATGTTGAAGTTCCCGTGGTTACCAGAAACCCAAGGCCTGTTCCAAACGAACGCTGCCCCTGAAATACGTCTGGCTGAGATATACTATGCCTTGGCAGAGTGTAAATACAAAGCCGGTGACAAAGCCGGGGCTGCAGAGCTGCTGGATGCCGTGCGTATGCGTAACTTCCCGGCAGATGAGTGGGCCGAGCATAGTTATGTGCAGAATCCCGGTTTGCTCACTGATGAGGAGTTTGTGGACGAACTGGGCCGCGAGTTCCTGGGAGAGCGTCACCGCAGAACAGACCTCGTGCGTTGGGGCATGTTCGGAAACGCGTGGTGGGACAAAGCCGCTGACGCCGCCGACAAAACAGTGTTCCCGATTCCGGCAAGAGCGCTGAATGCGAACCCACTGCTGAAGCCGAACGGATACTAATAGCAACTACCGGGTCAGGGGCCGCAGCAGGTATCGCTGCAGTCTGTATTCTGGCCATGTGATACATAAAAGGGGCGCCTCAGAAGGATGCCCCTTTTTTAATTTACTCTCAAATCCGATGGGGCAAACTGTCCGTCTTTTGGGCTAAAATAATTAACTTACTGGCTCGTAGGCTGTACCATTCCACACGCGATCAAGTATATAGCATCACCCTTTATGTGTTTACCATTGCAAAAAATCACTATCCTGCTGGTCTCAGCGCTTGCCGTTCTGGTAAGCTGCCGGGAGTCTGCTGCCGTGGAGGACAAACCCGGTGAGGCTGCTGCGCCCGCACTCTTCACCTTGTTGTCTCCGGAGCAAACGCAGGTAAAATTTACCAACACCCTCACCGAAACGCCCTATACCAACGTGCTGATGTACGAGTACTTTTACAACGGCGGGGGCGTGGCCGTGGGTGATCTGAACAACGACGGGCTGGAGGATCTCTATTTTACCGCCAACATGGCCTCTAACGCCCTTTATCTGAACAAAGGCAACATGCAGTTCGAGGATATAACCGCTGCCTCGGGTGCGGCAGGCAGGGGCGGCCCCTGGAAAATGGGCGTGACGATGGCCGATGTGAACGCCGACGGCCTGCTGGATATATACGTGTGCTACTCCGGCAACCTGAAAGAGGAGCGGCTCATCAACCAGCTCTATATAAACGAAGGGCCTGATGCGCAGGGTGTCCCGCATTTTACGGACAAGACCAGCGCCTACGGCCTCGACGTCCCATCCAACAGCACGCAGGGCATCTTCTTCGACCATGACCGGGACAGCGACCTGGACCTGCTGCTGCTCAACCACAACCCGACGCCGCTGCCGCCCGTGGACGCCGTTTCCATCGCGGAAATGCTGAAGACGGAGAACCCCCTGTATGGCATCCGGCTGCTGCGGAACGACTTGAAATCCGCTGGCGAACCGCATTTCAAGGACATCACTAAGGAGGCCGGAATCCAAAGCACACCGCTAACCTATGGCCTTGGCGCGGGCGTTTCGGATATAAACAAGGACGGCTGGCCCGATATCTATATCTCCAGCGACTATATAGCCCCCGACTACCTGTACCTGAACAACGGCGACGGCACCTTTACCGACCAGCTGCAGAACAGCCTGGGCCACACCGGGCACTTTGGGATGGGAACCGACGTGGCCGACATCAACAACGACGGCCTGCCCGACATCCTGGCGCTCGACATGCTGCCCGAAGACAACAAGCGGCAGAAACTGCTGTTCGCCCCCGATAACTATGAGCGGTTTGACCTGAACGTAAAGAGCGGCCTGTATTACCAGTACATGCGCAACATGCTGCACGTAAGCAACGGCAACGGCACGTTCAGCGAGGTGGGGCAGCTGGCGGGTATCTCAAACACCGACTGGAGCTGGGCCCCGCTCTTTGCCGACCTGGACAACGACGGCTGGAAAGACATCTATATAACCAACGGCTTCCTGCGTGATTTCTCAAACCAGGATTTCATTAAGTACATGCAGGACTATATAGGCAGAAAACAGGGAAACCTGCAGGACAAGGATATCCTGGCACTGGTGCACGATATGCCATCTTCCAACGTGGTGAACTATGTGTTCCGGAACAACGGCGACCTTTCCTTTAGCAAGATGAACACGGCGTGGGGGATGCCGGAGCCCTCCAACAGCAACGGCGCGGCCTACGCCGACCTGGACAGCGACGGCGACCTGGACCTGGTGGTGAACAACATCAACAAACCAGCTTATATATACCGCAACGAGGCGAACACGCAACGGAAGCACCATTATCTGAGTGTGAGACTAAGCGGCGTGGGCGGTAACACGCAGGGTCTGGGTGCCAAAGTGTGGCTATATACCAACGGCAAGCAACAGTACCTGGAGCAAATGCCGGCCCGCGGCTATCAATCCAGCGTATCGGCGGTGATGCACTTTGGGCTAGGTGAGGAAGCGACGATCGATTCGCTCCGCGTGGCCTGGCCTGCGGGCAAGCAGCAGGTACTGGTACACGTGAAACCTGATCAGGTGCTTACGCTGGAGGAGAAGAACGCGGTTGCTTCCCCACCGTCTACCGGAAAACAGTCTCCCCTGTTCACGGAAGTTGCCGCCCCGATTGAATTCCAGCATCCAAAGAACAGCCTCAATGACTTTAAGCGGCAGCCCCTGATGGTGAGCCCGATGTCTTTTTCTGGGCCTGTTATGGCGAAGGGGGATTTGAACGGTGATGGGCTGGAGGATTTATATATAGGCGGGGGCAGCGGTGAGCCGGGTGCGATATATCTGCAGCAGCGCAACGGGAAATTCACCCGGAAGCCGCAGCCGGCCTTTGAGAAGGATAGCAATGCAGAAGTGACAGATGCCGCCTTTTTTGATGCCAACGGCGATGGTTTCACAGACCTTTACCTGGCCAGCGGCGGCTATCACAACTACCTGCCCACCGATCCGCTGCTCCAGGACAGGCTCTATATGGGCGATGGGAAAGGCGGCCTCCAAAAAAGCGAAAACGCGCTCCCCAAGATGTTGACAAGCACCAGTTGTGTGCGGATAACCGATCTGAATGGGGATGGCGCACCGGATTTGTTCCTGGGTGGGCGCGTGGTGCCGGGTCGTTACCCGGAAACGCCAAAAAGCTACCTGCTCCTGAACGACGGACAGGGCCGTTTCCGGGATGCCACCGCATCGCTTGCGCCGGGTTTGCAGCAACTGGGCATGGTGACGGATGCCGCCTGGCTCGACCTGAACGGAGACAAAATGCAGGAATTGGTGCTGGTAGGGGAGTGGATGCCGGTGACGGTGTTCGCAAGAAAGAATGGGAAGTTCCGGAACAGCACCAAAGAGTATTTCGACAAGGCCTACAGCGGCTGGTGGAACAAGCTACAGGTGGCGGATTTTAACGGCGACGGCAGACAGGACCTGGTCATCGGAAACCAGGGAACCAACACGCAGTGCAAAGCCAGCGACCGGGAGCCGGCAGAGATGTACTTCAAGGACTTCGATGCCAACGGCGCGGTGGACCCGATGCTGTGCTTTTATATCCAGGGAAAAAGTTACCCCTATGTAACGCGCGATGAGTTGCTCGACCAGATGAGCGTGATGCGCACCCGCTTCCCGGATTATAAAAGCTATGCCGATGCCGCTATCACTGATATTTTCTCAGCTGAGGAGCTGGCAGACGCCGGCCACCTGAAAGCGAATTACCTGAAAACGGCCTACTTCGAAAGCGGAAGCGATGGAAAATTCCATGAAAAACCACTGCCCGTGCAGGTACAGTATGCCCCGGTGTTCACCATCACGCCCCTGGATTATGATGCCGACGGCAAGCAGGACCTGCTTCTGTGCGGCAACGTGAACCAGGCCCGCTTGCGCTTCGGGAAGAGCGACGCCAATTACGGCGTATTGCTGAAAGGGGACGGCAAGGGCAATTTTACCTATATACCGCAACACAGAAGCGGCTTTGCGTTATGGGGTGATGTGCGGAGCGTGGTGCCTGTCGGTAATACCCTGCTGTTCGGCATCAACCAGCAGGAGGTGAAGGCATATAAAGCGCCTGCCCCTCAGGGAGGCCTGGCAACTGCAGCCCGCCCATAAATGAATGCGTCCGAATCTCAACTTATACCACTATCAGTTGGCTCATGCGCATTGCAATTTGCCTGTCTGTAGATTCCCCTCCTTGGAGGGGCAGGGGTGGGTTCTCAGCCATCAAAACCCAATCAATTTTATATAGTGCAACTTGAGTTATATATACTTCCTCCTTCGTTAAAGTAAAAATTCCGTCCCCCTTTCATGCAAAAGGATGAAGCCATATAGGACAGAATATTTAGGCAACCTGGTATCATCAATCTTATATAAATCCACTCGCACCCGATGTAAGGGGTTCCCCTCCCTGGCCTCTGAAGAGCGCCCTGCTCTCGTAGGAGGAGGAGTGTGGCATATAAGCAGAGCCCTCTGATACTGGTATTATAAAGGCGCCAACTCCGACTTCGGCTTACCCTCATTCTGCGGTGAAGCGTATTCCTTTTTACAATTGCACGTGTTGTGTTGATAGAAGCACGCCCGCTTTATATATCCGGTAGTATATCACTTGTTTTCACAGATGTGCCTGTCCCACATGTGTTTACTGTTAAAATTTATAAGCAAAATTTTTGAATCCTACAGCATATTGTTTAAATTGATCTAAAGTATAATCAAAAAATACCATTGCAGGGATGGCCTGACAGACGGATTGCGCAGCTATAGCACTTGGCAAGCACCTCATAAACCATCGCTCTTAATAAGTCACACAGAGGTGTAGACCCGCCCCAGGGTAGAAAATGACGCAGGTGAAAAACCCAAGAAGCTACGGGCAGCATTCAGCAGCTGCAATGTGTTTTTTAGCAGGATGTTTTTAAGTTCTTTATTTGCTTTTATATATGCTAAAACGTTTTAGTTAATTTCTATTGTACTTCTTATCTATTTTAACCTATGAAAAACCAATTTACAGACCTGTTAGATGGCAGTAATGTAAAAGGAAAGGGGCGGGCTTTCTGTACCAGCCTCCTTGCTTTTTCGATGTGCGCGGGCATTACCGCGACACCAGGCCATGCAGCCGGGAAAACACAGCTGCACACAAACCCCACGTCCCTTGTATCAGAGACAGGGGCAGGATCCACGTCCGTGTACCAGATTCAGGTGAGCGGCACAGTACGGGATGAGAGCGGCTCCCCGCTGCCAGGCGTAACGGTGGTGCTGAAAGGAACCACCGTCGGTACCTCTACGAATGCGGACGGGGCCTATAACCTCACCATCCCGGATGAGCAAAGCAATGGCACGCTGGTGTTCTCCTTTATCGGCTATGCAACGCAGGAGGTGCCGATCAACAACCAGACCGTGATAAACGTGAACATGGCGACTGACGCGCAGGCGCTGGAAGAGGTTGTGGTGACAGGCTACGGTACGCAGAAAAAATCAGACGTGACAGGCTCTGTTGGGGTGGTAAGCTCCGAAGAGCTGCTGCAGGCCCCCGTGAATAATGCCCTCCAGGGTTTACAGGGCAGGGTGGCAGGTGTGAACGTGAAACTCAACTCCGGCTCGCCTACCAGCAGCCCGCGTGTCGTGATCAGGGGTGTTGGGACTATAAACGCCTCCTCTGGGCCGCTATATGTGGTGGACGGCGTGGTGATGGAGGATATCCAGTTCCTGAACCCCAACGACATCCAGAGCATTGAGGTGCTGAAAGACGCCTCTTCAACCGCTATATATGGCGCACGCGGTGCCAACGGGGTTATACTCGTTACCACCAGGAGGGGCGGCGCGGTAGAAGGCGTGACCGTTGGCTATGACGGCTGGGTGAGCGTCGGTAAAATACGCGAGAAAATGGATCTGCTGAATGCGCAGGAATGGCTGCAGGTGGTGGAGACAGGCATGGCCAACACGCCGAAATACAGGCCCGACATACAGCCCGTTTTCACAACAGACGACCCCCGGCTGTTCGATGCCAACGGCAACCCCCTCTATGACACGGACTGGCAGGAGGAGGCCACCCGCACGGCTTTGTCACATAACCACCAGCTCTCGTTTCAGTCAAAGTCAGAAAAAGCCTCGTTCGGAACGTTCCTGAACTATGCCAGGATGGAAGGCATCATGCTCAACAGCTGGCTGGAGCGGGTTAACGGTAAAATTGCCTTCGATGCGACGCCGAAGAAATGGTTTTCGATCGGCACCAACCTCATGGTGAACTACACCACCGAGAACGAGGCGGAAGAAGGGGGCGGGCACCAGATGCCGCGCCGCACCATGATCGAGATGCCGCCCATCTTCCCGGTTCAGTTTCCGGACGGCACCTGGAGCAATAGCAGCATGGTGAGCGACGCCTATAACCTGGAGGGGATGGCCAACCCGGTGCATGTGCTGGAAACGCAGGATCGGCTGCGCGAGCGTACGCAGCTTTTTGGGAACGTTTACCTGACGTTTCACCTCTTGCCTGGCCTGGACCTGCGCACCCAGTTCGGCTTCGACAGGCACGACAGAAACTTCCAGGAGTACTACCCAACCGACCTGATCAACATCTCCTCCCCACTGGGCAGGGCCTATGTGCAGGACCAGAAAGTAAATTACTGGCAGGAGGAAACGTACCTGTCTTATAACAAAGACATTGGAAAGCACAGTATAAACTCCGTGCTGGGGCTGAGCTGGCAGGAACGCACCTTCGAGGCGAACTGGGTGGAGGCCCGGGGCTTCTCAGACGATTTCTTCCGGTTTAACCGGCTCCAGGCGGCCAGCCAGCCGGGGGCACCGCAATCTGATTACGATCAGTGGTCGATGAACTCCTACTTCCTGCGGGGCAGCTACGCGTATGACCAGAAGTACCTGCTGACCCTGACCGGAAGGGTGGACGGTTCCTCCCGCTTCGGAGAGGATAACAAATACGGCTATTTTCCTTCCATTGGTCTGGGATGGGTAGTATCGAACGAGCCTTTCCTGCAGAACGTGGACATGTTGAACCAACTGAAGCTAAGATCAAGCTTTGGTTTAACCGGTAACACCGAAATTGGAACGTATAATTCGCTGGCGACGGTATCTTCGGGTACTGTGCTGATTGGTGGGGAGCGTGCCCCCGAGAGCTACCTGAGCAGGCTGCCGAACCCCGAGCTGCAGTGGGAAAAAACAAAGCAGTTTGACATCGGCTTCGACAGCAGGATGTTCAATAACCGCGTGCAGTTAGAGTTCGACTATTACTACAGGTTAACCACCGACCTGCTACTCTCCAGACCAGTGCCCCACAGCACAGGTTACACTTCTGTCTTCGATAACATCGGCTCAGTGTCCAACAGGGGGATAGAGATGTTGCTGACGACCTCAAACATCCAGACCAACGACTTCAACTGGGAGACTACCCTCAACCTGAACTATAACAAGAATGAGATAGAAGAGTTGGGCGAGAACGATGAGGACATCGAGCCGGGCCCCTATTGGGTATCTGGAAGCCAGACCATCCTGCGCGTGGGCGAGTCGCTGAGCTCTTTCTGGGGCTATGAGCGCCTGGGCATCTGGGGGGCAGACGAGGCGGAGGCCGCTGCCGAAGTGGGCGCCGTGCCGGGAGAGGCCAAGCGCTCGGCAGAAAGACAGATCCTGGGCAAAGGCCTGCCAGACTGGACAGGTAGCTTCATCAACAACTTCAATTACAAGAACTTCGACCTGGTTGTTGACCTGCAGTTTGTTTATGGCGTGGATATCCTGCAGCAGTTTTACCACTCCACCGAGGACAGGTCCGGTATCGCGAACGGCCTTCGAACAATCCTGACTGAGGGCTGGACGCCGACGAACCAGAACACCATGGTGCAGGAGATCCGGAATCAGGCATATGCAGGCCAGAACAGCGAGGTGGACAGCCGCTGGGTAGCGAACGGGTCCTACCTGCGCGGCAACCTTATCTCGCTTGGGTACAACTTCGACAATACCTTCCTGCCAGACCTGAACCTGAAAGCATTGAGGGTATATGCCAGCGTGCAGAATGCCTTTGTGATTCATTCTGATGAATTCCAGGGGTATGATCCGGAGGCGACCTCCTGGGGCGGCAACCAATGGGGACAGAACATTTTCTTCTTCCAGTATCCAAAGCCCCGCACCTATACGCTAGGGCTCAGTGTTAAATTCTAATTCACGGATAGACGCAAAAGACATGAAAAAGATAAATGCAATTATACTGATGGCCGGCCTGCTTTGCTTCGCTTCCTGCGAGGATTTCCTGGAAGAGGAGCCAAAGGACGAACTGGCAGCCAGCCAGAACTTCACGCAGCCGGCGCATGCCTACAATGCCGTTAACTCTCTCTACAGGACGGGTGCGCCGCAGTTGTATGATGGTGGCGTGTACAACGGCGCGGAAGCGATGCTGGGCAACTACATGTCCGGCTTCTTTGACAACGAGTACAAAGGCCAGGAGGTGCACGTGCAGCACGCGCAGCAGCTGACCCTGAACGGGAACAACCTGAACGGCTACCTGGGCAGCATCTGGGACGACCAGTACCGCGGGATCTCCCGTGCGAACAATGCGATCAAGTATATCCCTACCACGCCGGGCCTGACGGAGGAAGAAAGCAAGCGGCTGCTGGCAGAGGCCAGGTTCTTCAGGGCCTACGCCTACTTCAACCTGGTCAGGATGTTTGGGGAGGTGCCCCTGGTGACAGAACCGTACGAGTCGCTTGAGAACCTCTATGTCGAGCGGAGCTCCATCAAGGAGATCTATACCCTGATAGAAGAGGACCTGCTGTACGCCGTGAACGAGGGTGGGCTACCGGAAACCTCCATGGCCAACAACGGTGGCCGGATAACAGAAGGCACGGCGGCAACCTTGCTGGCTGATGTGTACCTGACCATGAGCGGCTATCCGCTGCAGGAAGACCGCTATGCCGACGCGGCCGCCATGGCGATGCGTGTCATTAACAGCGGCACCTACAGCCTGACACAGCATGTCAGGGATAATAGCGGGAACGTTGTAAACAGCGCTTATAATATTCTGCGAGTAGGCGACGCTTCCCTTAACGAGTATGTCTTCTACCATGAGTACGCCATCAACATTGCCGGAAACAACTACCCGCAGTGGACTTACCCGGTTTCGATGGCGCAATACGTGGCGTACGCCATTACAAACAACGCTTACGCGCCTGTGAATGAGTTCCTGTGGGGATATGACCCGGATCAGGACCTGCGGGTTCAGGAGAAGCAGTACTTTCACAGCTCCCTGACGCTGGAGAACGGGCAGGTGAGAACTTTTGAGACCGCACCTTATATGTGGCATGATGATCAGGCTGTCTTCGAGACCGCCAGCTCCGGCAAGGATGCCGTCGCCTACAGCTATTCTGACGTGCTCCTGATGGCCGCCGAGGCAATTGCCAGGTCGCAGGGGGTAACGGCAGAAGCTGTTGACTATTTAACGCAGGTGAGAAGCAGGGCCTACTGGAAAATGACCCCTGCCCAGATTAAGGCCGAACTCATTGGCCTGTCGGCAGACGAGTTTGTGGAGGAGGTCTGGGAGGAGAGCTTCCGGGAGCTTGTGTTTGAGTTCCAACTGTGGCAGGATATCGTCCGGACAAGGAAATTCCCGGTGACCTCCCAGGCTAACAGGGGCGAGATTGACTTTGTAGACCTGATCGGACAGCAAAACCACTGGGGCAAGCGGTTTGAGGAAAAGCATTTGCTCTTCCCTCTCCCGGAATCAGAGATCCAAAGAAACCCAAGCCTGGGCGCACAGAATCCTGGATATTAAGTAAAGTGTAGCATATCTAACCTGAAAGCATCTGGTAAGCAAATTGCCAGATGCTTTCTTTTTAAAGGGCTTAAGGTGTGCCGGCGAAGAAGCCTCCGCCATCTACAGGAACTGCTTTGTGCCAATATGGGGGGGCTTTAGCAGCCAGCTTTTATAATTATTTAATGGGAGGGTAAGGAAAACATGTGAAAATTCCGGCAGAAACCTTTTCTTTGGAAACGGGGCCGCTTTCAAACCGAGTGCGCAACCTATTTCTAATCATATAAACAAAAGGATGCAAATAACTTCAAAGGGACTTCTCAGGCTTTCTGTTTTCCTGTTGCTATGGGTGATGAACTCATCTTTCCAGGGTTCCGATCCCGGGCAGATGAAGCTGTGGTACAACAAGCCGGCTTCTAACTGGAACGAGGCCTTGCCCATCGGCAATGGCAGGATAGGGGCAATGGTTTTCGGGAATCCGCAGCAGGAAAAACTGCAGCTGAATGAAGAGACGGTGTGGGCAGGCGGGCCGAACAACAACATCAAAACCGATGCCGGTAACAACAATGGCAAGAGCGAAGCCAGCGACGTTATCACGAGGCTCCGGCAACTCCTCGCTGCGGGAAAGTATAAGGAGGCGCAGGAACTGGCGGACAAGGAAATGCAGCCCTACGGAAACAGCGGCATGCCCTACCAGCTGGTAGGCGACCTGCTGCTGGATTTCCCCGCTCACAAGGCTTACAAAAACTACTACCGCGACCTGGATATCGCAAAGGCGGTGGCCACTGTCACCTACGAGGCGGACGGCGTGAAGTACAAGCGCGAGATGTTCACCTCCTTCCCGGACCAGGTGCTGGTCGTGCGCCTGACGGCCGACAAACCGGGCAAAATTACCTTCAACGCCCGCTTCGAAAGCCCCATGAACCACGAGCTATATATAGAGGAAGGCAAACTTGTGCTGTCGGGCACCAGCAGTGACCATGAAAATCAAAAAGGAAAGGTAAAGTTTCAGGCGCACCTGAAAGCTTTGACGGAGGGAGGGAAGGTGGCCAACACAAAGACCGGGGTGAACATCAGCAAGGCCAACAGCGCCACGCTTTATATCTCCATGGCCACTAACTTCAGGAACTACAAAGACCTGAGCGGGGACGCCAAACAGAAGGCGGCGTCATATATAAACGAGGCGGTTAAAAAGGGTTACGCTGATGCTCTTGCCGCACATATCGCCGCATATAAAGCCTATTTCGATCGGGTTGCACTGGATCTGGGGGTGACAGACGCGGCGAAGAAGCCCACTGACGCCCGCATCGCGGCGTTCAGCAAAACAGATGACCCGCACCTGGCTGCCCTGTATTTCCAGTTCGGGCGCTACCTGCTCATCTCCTCTTCGCAGCCGGGCACGCAACCCGCCAACCTGCAGGGCATCTGGAACGACAGCAAGACACCGCCCTGGGACAGCAAGTACACCATCAACATCAACACCGAGATGAACTACTGGCCGGCAGAGGTAACGAATCTGTCGGAGCTGCACAGCCCGCTTTTCGATATGCTCAAAGACCTGTCGGTGGCGGGTCGTGAAAGCGCTAGCCAGATGTACGGCGCCAAAGGCTGGATGCTGCACCACAACACGGATATATGGCGCATTACGGGGCCGGTTGACCCGGCCTATTATGGCTTGTGGCCGATGGGCGGTGCCTGGCTGAGCCAGCATATATGGGACCACTATATGTTTACCGGCGACAAGGCTTTTCTGAGAGAGTATTACCCGGTGCTAAAAGGAGCAGCGGAATATTTTACGGATGTGCTGCAGGCGGAGCCGAAGCATAACTGGCTGGTGGTTGCACCGTCCATCTCCCCGGAGAACGGCTATGACCCGGAAAAGAAGATCACTATCACGGCGGGGGCCACCATGGACAACCAGTTGGTATTCGACCTGTTTACAAGAACGCAGCGCGCGGCCCAAATCTTAAATACCGATAAGGAGTTTCAGGAGCACCTGGGCAAGTTCATCCCCCGGATTCCGCCGATGCAGGTGGGGCAGCACGGCCAGTTGCAGGAGTGGCTGCAGGACTGGGACGACCCTAACGACAAGCACCGGCACGTCTCCCATCTCTACGGCCTGTACCCCAGCAACCAGATTTCACCCTACCGCACACCGAAGCTGTTCGAGGCGGCCCGCACGTCGCTCATTCACCGTGGCGACCCGTCCACGGGCTGGTCGATGGGCTGGAAAGTGAACCTGTGGGCGCGCCTGCTGGATGGCAACCACGCCTATCAGTTGCTGACAAACCAGCTCAGCCTGGTGACGGAACGCGGTGGCCCCGGCGGCACCTACCCGAATATGCTGGACGCCCACCCGCCTTTCCAGATTGACGGGAACTTCGGCTGCACCGCCGGCATCGCCGAGATGCTGGTGCAGAGCCACGACGGCGCGCTGCACGTGTTGCCGGCATTGCCGGACAAGTGGGCGGACGGAAGTGTGAAAGGCCTCGTGGTGCGGGGCGGATATGAAGTGGACCTGTCGTGGAAAAACGGGAAGATCGACCACTTGGCCATCAAATCAAATCTCGGAGGGAACTGCCGCATCAGGGTATATGACCCTGTAAAAAGCGACGGTACGGTGAAGTTAGCGAAAGCAGATGGCCGGAACCCAAACCCGTTTTACCAGGTGCCGGATGTCAAGGATCCGCTCGTTTCGCCAAAGGCAGATTTAAAGGGGATAGAGCTGAAAGAGACATACCTCTATGATTTTCCGACCGAGGCTGGTAAAACGTACGCTTTCAGCCTGCAGTAAACCGCGATTTTACTTACATTCATATATGAACTCGGCAGGGAATTACCATATAGCTAAAAAGGGAGTAATCGCCATCCTGGTATGGCTGTTCGCCGTTTCTGCCGGGCACGCGCAACAAAGGAGCACCGTGGTAGAAATCAGGGGCAACCAATTCTATATAAACGGCCAGCCTACCTATCCGGCCCGGTACTGGAAGGGCCATAAAATTGAAGGGCTTCTGATGAACTCCCGGATGGTGCAGGGGATTTTCGATGACGCCAACCCGGAGACAAAAACCCTGTTCCATTACCCGGACACCAGGAAGTGGGACGCGGACAGAAACACAAATGAGTTTGTGAAGGCGATGCGTGCATGGCAGCAACATGGGTTAAACGCCTTCACGATCAACCTGCAGGGAGGCAGCCCAACCGGGTACGGAAACAAAAACTGGCGCAATTCCGCCTTCGACGAGAGCGGCAACCTGCGCAAAGACTATATGAGTCGGTTGGATAAAATGCTGCGGGAAGCCGACAAGCTGGGGATGGCCGTGATCCTGGGGTATTTCTATTTCGGGCAGGACGAGTATCTGAAAGACGAGCAAGCCGTGCTGCATGCAGTGGACAACGCCACAGAGTGGTTGCTGAAAAAAGGATACCGGAACGTGCTGGTGGAGGTGAACAATGAGTGCAACATCAACTACGACCATGCGATCCTGCAACCCGACAGGGTGCACGAGCTTATTTTGCGGGTAAAGCAGAAGGAGCACAAGGGCCATCAGCTACTGGTAAGTACCAGCTACGGAGGCGGCACGATCCCTGAACCCAATGTGGTGCGCGTTTCTGATTTTATTCTCCTGCACGCCAACGGGGTAAGCGACCCGGCTTTGATCCCGAAGATGGTGGAGGATACCAAACGCGTGGAGGGATATATAAATCAGCCCATTGTCTTCAATGAGGACGACCATTATGACTTCGAGAAGCCGGAAAATAATTTTGTGAATGCGGTAAAGGCATATGCTTCCTGGGGATTTTTTGATTACAGGAAAGAGGGGGAGGCTTTTGAGGAAGGGTACCAGAGTGTGCCGGTCGACTGGGGTATAAACTCGGATCGGAAGAAGGGGTTTTTTAATAAAGTGAAGGATATAACCGGACGCTGACAAGCTCCGGGCTGACACTTTAACAAAATGGTAATGTCATTTTTAAAGCAAAATGCTGATATTGGGTAACATTAAATTAGAAACCTTTCAAATTTTGGGAAAGCAAAAGGTAGGTTCTATCGCTTTGCATTAAACCAGGACAAAATAACAAGCATGGAAAAAGGCACCTCCAGACGAGACTTTTTGAGATTGACCGGGATGGCTTCCCTCGGTTTTATGGGTTTACAGTACTTCGTAAACTCGCCGCTCATGGCCGCCTCCCGTTCCGTAAATGATTACAATGTGGGGTATGGCGAGCTTCTTCCCGATCCGAAAGGCATCCTCAACCTTCCGAGGGGTTTCTCCTACAAGGTCATCTCCAAAAAGGGGGATTTGATGAGCGACGGGCTGATGGTGCCGGGCGCTCCGGACGGCATGGCTGCCTTTCAGGGTCCGAAAGGCCGCGTGATCCTGGTGCGAAACCACGAGCTCACTTCAACGCTGGGCAGCGGTGCCTTCGGGGAGCAGAACGAGCTGTTGTCCAAGGTAGACAAAGACAAGTTTTATGACTACGGCAAGGGCATTGCGCCACAGTTAGGCGGCACCACTACCCTGGTGTATAACCCGGCCACGGGCGAAGTGGAAAAGCAGTTCCTGAGCCTGGTGGGCACCACCCGCAACTGCGCCGGCGGGCTTACCCCCTGGAATACCTGGATCACCTGCGAGGAATCCGTCCTGAAGCCAAACGAGGAGAACTCCTGTGAGCAGGAGCACGGCTATAATTTCGAGGTGCCTGCCCGCACGAAGATGAAGCTCACCAAAGCCAAGCCGATCAAAGCCATGGGCAGGATGAACCACGAGGCTGTTTCCGTAGACCCCAGAACAGGCATTGTATATATGACGGAAGACACCGGCGACAGCCTGATCTACCGGTTCATACCCAAAAAGAACGGCAAGCTGCTGAAAGGCGGCAAGCTGCAGGCACTGGTGATACGGGAGCAGAAAAGCTTTGACACCCGCAACTGGGCCGACCTGACCACGCCGGCTTTCCCGGTCGGGCAGCCCTTTGAAGTGGAGTGGATCGATATAGAGAACGTAGAATCACCGGAGAATGACCTGAGGCTGCAGGGCTACGACAAAGGCGCGGCCCGCTTCGCGCGCGGCGAAGGCATGTGGTTTGGAAACAACGAAGTCTTTTTTGCCTGCACCAACGGTGGCAAAACCATGCACGGGCAGGTGTTCCGGTATGTGCCGAGCCCCTATGAGGGAAAGGCGGAAGAGAAGAGCCAGCCCGGCAAACTGGAGCTTTTCGTTGAGCCCAACGATTCGACGATCGCCAACGCCTGCGATAACATGACCGTGTCGCAGTGGGGCGATCTGGTGCTCTGCGAAGACAATCCCGCGCCCTACGTGGTTGGCATTACGCCAAAGGGAGAGTTTTACAAACTGGCCCAGAACATTGGGTTTGCAAGTGAGTTCGCCGGCGGCGTGTTCTCTCCATCCGGCGATACCTACTTCGTCAACCTGCAGGGCGCCGGTATAACCGTCGCGATCACGGGCCCCTGGCGCAGGGCTTAACCTAAATAGGCCAAGTTTGCGGGCTCGCTATCAAACTTTCAGGGGGCTTCGGATATATGGAAGACCTCACACGGGCTATATATTGATTTACATCCCCAGGTGCTAAAGGAGAGGCTTCGAACAATCGCCTTTTCTTTAGCACCTGTTCTATATGAATCCTATTGAACTGTATAAGTGAGGAAAATTCACACCAGATTAGCCAGCCTCGATGCCTTACCCGATTCAAGGTGGCAGTGCATTAATCCATAAAGCCTTCCTCCTCTTTCCATAGTTCCAGCTGCTCAGGATCTTTTTTGTTCCCATTACTCTCTTTCATTAATGTCCTGTCAGCATTCTGAGCTGCAGTACCATAGTTCAGGCAGGAGCACTACAGCTTACTTCTACAGGAAAAGTATGTCCTGTGGCGGGTTGCCTGAAGATATCAAATCCTCACAAATCCTCTCCAGCACCACTTTCGGCTACCTGGCTGCTTCATACGCAGAATTACATTTCACTGGCTGTTTCAGATACCTTATATATAGGGTATCTCATATTAAGCCGCTCCTGTCATTCTGGAGCATATCTATTCTGTTTGTGAAAGTTCTGCTACTCAAGCATGTTAAAATACCTTAATAGGAGGATAATCTTAGGCGTGATTAAATATAACATATGTTATTTCTTTGTTTTACCATAAAGTGATGAGTCACTCACAAATAGAAGCAAGGTAACCTGCTCTTGGTTTCGCAACAATAATCATAATATAGGTATATGGAAAAAAAGCTACACCACAAAAGATGGACCTCAGAGGTCTTTACAGGTATGAGGAAGAGCAGGGGCAGGTTGTCGCTGTTGTTCCTCAGCATATGCGCCATACAGTATCCCGCGTATGCGCAGGATTATCCGGGGGCAGGCACTGAGTTGGCCACTTCTGCTACTGCGCCTCTTGGTAGCGGTGTCGAAGGAAGAGCGCTGCTGGCTTTACATGACAGGGCTGTTTCCGCACGTAAGGCCGGTTTCCAGGCTGTCAACGTCTCCGGTAAAATCACCGACGAGAATGGCGAAGCCTTGCCGGGTGTTACGGTGCTGTTGAAAGGCACCACCACCGGGACGGCGACGGGCGCGGACGGGACTTTCTCCCTTTCGACGCCAGATGGAAACGGAACACTGGTTATTTCCTTTATCGGGTATCTTGCCCAGGAGGTGCCGATCAACAACCGGTCTTCCATCAGTGTGTCCCTGGTTCCGGATGCCAAAGCCCTGGAGGAAGTTGTGGTTGTAGGATATGGCAGCCAGGATAAAAGAGATGTTACCGGTTCCATCTCCACTATCAAATCAGCGGAGATCACACAGCTGCCGTCAGCATCTTTCGATGCGGCTATACAGGGCCGTGCCCCGGGGGTGCAGGTAGCAGGAGCAAGCGGCGTACCGGGAGCACCTGTACGTGTACTGATCAGAGGCACGAACTCCATTTCCTCTGGCTCTGACCCGCTTTATATCGTAGACGGCATGCCGATCTCCAACGACCTGAACGGCTACGGCACCAACAACGGCGCAACGCCTCAGAACCCGATGGCCTCCATCAACCCGAACGACATTGAGTCGATAGAAGTGCTGAAAGACGCCGCCGCCACGGCCATATATGGCTCGCGGGGATCAAACGGTGTGATCATCATCACCACTAAATCAGGCAAGGGCGGAGAGGGGAGCTTTAACATCGACTATACGCAGGGCATCTCCGACCTTACCCGCACAGCAGAGGACATCGGGTTTGTGAACAGTGCGGAGTATTTCCAGATTATGGACCAGGCCCGGGCAAACTCCGGACTGGGAGCGTTTGACCCTATGCGGAACGTGAACCTGTTTCCCGGGCCGGGCAATGGCTTGCCACACGACCCCATCACGCGCGAGCAGGCCGAAAACACGAATACCGATTGGTTTGACCAGATCCTGCGAACGGGTAGCTTCCGGGATGTAAACATATCAGCCACCAGGGGTGCCGAGAAGCTTTCCTTCTTTACCTCTGCCAACTACCGCGAGGATGAGGGCGTGCTGAACAACAATAAGTTCCAGCGTTTCTCGGGGCGCATTAACCTGGATTTTGAGCCTGTGAAGAATCTACGGACCGGTGCAAGACTCAACTTCACGTATACTAAGAACAACCGCGCCAAATCCCTTGGCACTGGTATGTCGAACGGTTTCGGATTTTCACAAGCGGCTACCTATGCTTTGCCATGGTACCCTGTCTACCGGTTCGATGACCCGACACAATATTGGAACCCGGTGGCATCCTCTAACCTTGTTGCCCAGAGCGACCCGAACAATATCCTGGACCAGGTAGACCAATACAGAGGAATCGGTGGTGTGTGGGCAGAATATTCGTTGCCGTGGGTAAAAGGGCTTTCTGTGAGATCAGAAGGGTCTTTCGACCTGATCCAGGCGAACACGGTGTACTGGGTATCGCGCGACATTCGCAGCAATACAGCTGAACATGACGGGTCGTATGCGCAGGATAACACGGCTACCATTCAGAACTACAACTATAACTTATATGCCAACTACGCACTCGACTTAGGCGAGAACCATGACTTAACGCTCACTGCAGGTACCGAGTCACAGCGTACGTCCAGGTACGGTCGCGGTATGTCCGGCATGAACCTGACAGGCTCGTATCAGCAGTTGGGTAACCCTGGCTTGAGAACAGGCATGAGCGCAGGGCTTGGTGGAGAGCGCTATATACGTGCCTACTTCACAAGAGCCAACTACAAGTTGCTGGACAAGTACCTGTTTGGCGTGAGCTTCCGCCGCGATGGCTCCTCTGCTTTCCGCGACGACTTGCGCTGGGGTAACTTCGCCGCTGTTTCTGCGGGTTGGATCATCTCAGAGGAAGCGTTTATGCGCTCCATTCCGTTCATCAACTTCCTGAAGGTGAGAGGTAGCTTTGGCCAGACGGGTAACCAGAACATTCCGGGCAATGTGGACGTGATGACCTTCCGGGGCGATGTGAAGTATGGGTATGATGATGCCGGAGGAAGCCTGGGAACACGTGTTTCCAATATAGGCGCGGCTGATGTTACCTGGGAAACCACGGACAGCTATGACCTTGGTGTTGATTTCGGATTCTTCCAAAACAGATTGTCAGGCTCCGTAGTGTACTATCATCGCGACGTGACAGACCTGCTGTTGCAGGTGCCGCTGCCTCCGTCTGTGCAGCCAAGCCAGATATGGGCCAACATTGGCGATATGCAGAACAAAGGCTTTGAGTTCAACGTCTCCACGGTCAACATATCTTCCGAAGACTTCCAGTGGACCACTAATTTCAACTTCACTACAAACAGGAACAAGGTGGTGAAGCTGAACCCGCAGGCAGACCAGACAGGCAGCGGTATCCGGGACGGGAACACGCTTACTAAATCCGGCGAGCGGTTAGGCACCTGGTATATGGCGGACTATGCAGGCATCGATCCGGACAAAGGAGTGGAACTGGTGTGGGAACTGGATCAGGAAGAATTCGCAGCCTCCGGCCAGACGGTAAGGACTGGAAACAAAGTTCCGGCCACGATAAACAACCTGACCAACAACAGGTTCTTCCTCGAAGACAAAACCACGCTGCCTACCTACTTTGGCGGTTTCGACAACACCTTTACCTACAAAGGCTTCGACCTGAACGCGTTGTTTACTTTCTCGGGAGGGAACTACCTGTACGACAACTCGGAGAAGGCCACCAGCTATGCCGCCTACGGCCAGATGTTGTTACGCAAGAGCATTATCGGAAACACCTGGACGCCTGAAAACCGCAATGCGGAGTACCCGGAGCTGCGCTGGGACCACCAGTACCTATATGACGACGAAGGCAAACCAAGCACCGGAACCAACTATAACAACGAGACCCAGATCCATAACAAGTATCTGTACAAAGGAGATTATATCCGGTTACGCAATGTGCAATTAGGCTATACCTTCTCGTCGGCCTTCACAGAGCGCCTCAGAATTCAAGGGCTTCGGGTGTTTGTATCCGGTACGAACCTATTGACGTTCACAGATTTCCCTGGATGGGATCCGGAGGTGGTGACGAACGTAGGAAGCGGCCAGTCTGCCAACCTGAACCAGGGCTTTATCAGCACCAACCTTCCTGTGCCGTCGCTGAAGACATATACCGCCGGGGTTTCATTTAAATTCTAATTTTGAAAATCAAATCAATATGAAAAGTATATATAAAAGAAGCAGTTGGGCGCTGGCCGTTATGCTGCTCTTCCTGTCGGTGAGCTCCTGTAAAGAGGATGAGTTTTTCGAGCAGACGAACCCACCCGAGACGCCGTGGCTGAATGTGAATGAGTTTGAAAGAGCCGTGATTGGCGCATATTCCGCTTTGCTGGAGGATTGGTGGGGAGCCCCGATCAGTGCCCACAACTTTGTGAAGATCATCGGTTCTGATGTCACCTACTGGATACCCGGCGAAGGCGGAAACATGCCGTCCGACGCCATGTATTACCGCAAGACAGACCAGGAAGTAGGCTATGCCGCTGGCTTTTTTGCCACCAGCTACCGCGTGATCAACAACGTGAACGTCGCGCTTGACTTTATGGCCGCGCATGATGGCAACCCGTTTCCGAACGCATCGCAATCCGATATAGAGAACAACCTGCCGCGAATGGAAGGTGAGCTGCTCTTCCTCCGGGCTGTTACGTACCGGTCATTAGCTGCCATGCACCTGCCCTGGTACAAGCCTGAGGGGGGCAACGATGCCCGAATATTGCCTTTGCGCACCACGTTCCCGACTTCCGCAGAAGAAGCCGCTAACTCCAAGATCGGCACAACAGAGGAGATCTGGCAGTTGATTGTATCTGACCTGACCAGGGCCAAAGAGCTGCTACCTGAAAGATACGTCTCCGGTGTACACCATCCGTCTTACGAGCACGGCAGAGCAAACAAGTTTGCAGCCGCGGCGATGCTGGCCAGGGTGCATTTTCAGATGGGCAACTGGGATGCTGCCATGAAGGAACTGAACTTTGTGATCGATGAAAACGGCGGCCAGTATGATATGAGCGAAGACCCGATTGCGGCCTGGAACAAAGATAATCCGTCGCGTGGCCGGGAAGTGATCTGGTATCAGCTCTTCTCCGATCCGAACGACGGCGGACGTAACTTCCTGCACTATGCCAGTATCAACAAAAGCCACTATGAAGCCACCGGAGGCGGAGGGCCGGCATCCACAGGCGGTAATAACAGCGTTGCCCCGTGGAACGGCTTTACCGTGAGCTATGATGCCCTGAACCGTGTGGGTTGGATGGCCGATCCGAAGAACGGCGATTACACCGAAACCGAGGAAGCGAAAAGAGACAAGCGGTACCAGCAACTGTATTACCGCTACGAAGGCTACAAAGGTCCGCTTACGCCTGAAGAAGAGGCCCTTGGTATATGGGAAGCGCGTTTTGTGAACGTGACCACACCCATGGTTTGGGCAAATAAATACTACAGAGGCCCTGTGGGCATGGAGACAAACGTGCCCCTGCTGCGCCTCGCTGAAATGTACCTGACGCGCGCCATTATCCGTCACCGACAGGGCGACGTGGCCGGGGCCACTGCCGACGTGAACGTAATCCGTGTGCGTGCAGGCCTTGACCCGCTCGGCTCTGTGACGGAGGAAGACATTCACAACGAGCGCATCAAGGAGATGCACCAGGAAGGTGACCGCCTGGATTACCTGCGGGCACTGCACTTGCCGATCCCTCCGGGAGACCGTGACCCGAGCCTGCCGTTCAGCACCATCGAGTATCCTTACGAGGATTATACTTGGGCGATACCGCAGCGCGAGATAGACCTCAACGCAGGTTATGGCAAATAATTGATGATAAAAATAAAAGTTTTGAGATTGGATAACGCAGGGGGAATTCTTTGGATTTCCCTTGCTATTTCCCCCTTAAGCCTTCACCTGTTTCTATACAAGTAAGCCGGTGAACAGCAACACGATCAGCACCAAACCCTACTGAACAAGAAATGAACAACAGGCAACCGTTTTATTTGCTCGTACTCCTTCTCATCCTATATATAACTGGGCCAGCCACTGCGTCTGCGCAGGCAGGCGAAAGACTGAGAACCGTTGTACTGACAGACATTGAAAACGAACCGGATGATGCACAGTCGCTGGTCAGGTTCCTGACCTATGCCAACCAGTGGGATATAGAGGGCATCATCGCGACGACGTCCACGCACTCTAAAGATAAAATCGCCGACTGGCGCATCCACGAAATACTGAAGGCCTATCAGAAAGTGCAGCCCAACCTGCTGAAGCACGAGAAAGGTTACCCTTCCTACAATGAACTGCGAGAGAAAGTTAAGAAAGGACTGCCTGTATATGGCATGAACGGGGTAGGCGAGGGCCATGACTCCGAAGGCTCCGAGTGGATCATCAGATCACTGGAAAAAGAAGACAACAGGCCGCTCTGGATACAGGTCTGGGGAGGCCCCAACACGCTGGCGCAGGCGCTCTGGAAGATCAGGCACACCAAAGCACCCGCTGAGGCCGAGAAGCTTTACAGCAAAGTAAGGGTATATACCATCTCCGACCAGGACGACTCAGGTCCCTGGATCCGGAAAGAATTCCCCAACCTCTTTTATATATGCAGCCCCGGTTTCGACAACAAAGGAGGCTACCACCATGCCACCTGGCCCGGCATATCCGGCGATACTTTTCTGGGGCGTTTTCAGGGAGCGAACAGGGACGTGATCAGCAAAGAATGGCTCCGGCAGAACATCCAGCAGGGGCACGGACCCTTGGGAGCGGAATATCCGGATGTAGCTTACCTGATGGAAGGAGATACGCCATCTTTCCTGTACCTGATCCCGAACGGCCTCAACAGCCCCGAAAATCCCAACTATGGAGGCTGGGGCGGCCGATACGAGTTTTACACCCCCCGCATGCAGAAGTGGTTCCTGATGCCCGAAACCCGCCCCTTCTGGACAGATGCCGTGGATGAATACTTTTCGCCGGTGGACGAGAGCCACCACACCAGTAACAAGGTAACCGTCTGGCGCTGGCGCGAAGAGTTCCAGAACGACTTTGCCGCCCGCATGGACTGGTGCGTGAAAAGCTACAAAGAGGCAAATCATCCGCCGGTTCCCATGCTGGCACATCCGGAAAACATCACGCTAAAAGCAGGAGAAGAATTAAAACTAAGTGCGAAGGGAACCACTGATCCGGATAAGGATGCGCTGGCATATACCTGGTTTCACTATCCTGAGCCCGGCACCTACGGCAGCTATGAAGGGGCCATGAAAATAGAGAATGCCAATGCGATGGAGGCAAAAGCAAAAATGCCCGAAGTGGAAGTGCCGCAGACAGTTCACTTCATCCTGAAGGTTACGGATAACGGCAGCCCTGCGCTGACGCGCTATAAAAGAGTGATTGTAAGTATCCTGCCGGAGTAAATTCCTGATTTATTTGGAGCCAGCGTCATCTTCGGCATACAAAAAGAGCCGCTGACGTACTGGCTGAGAAAGATCAAAACAAATGAAATGCAAAAGCTAAAACCTCTACTTTTTACGATTCTCTTCTGCTTCTTTCTCCTGATTCCGGCGCTTGCGCAGGAGCAGGAGGGCATCTGGATGAAGTTTGACAAAAGCTTCACCAGCGCAAAAAGCTACAACAACCCGCTATATGATGTCAGCAAGTTTGAGGTACACCTTACTTCACCGTCGGGCAGGAAGAAAATGGTGAACGCCTTCTGGGACGGAGGAACGACATGGCGGTTCCGGTTTGCACCGGATGAGGTGGGCACCTGGACCTATATAACCGCGTGCTCCGACGAAAGTAACAAAGGACTGCACCAGGTAAAGGGTTCTTTTGCCTGCGTGCCGCATAAGAGCAAGCACGACATCTATACCAAAGGCGGTATTGTGCATCCGAAAGGAGCTTACCACCTTGCCCACGCCGACGGCACTCCCTTTTTCTACACGGCCTGCACCGCCTGGAACGGCCCCCTGAAATCCACAGAAGAAGAGTGGAGCACCTACCTGCAGCACCGGGTGAAGAACAATTACAACGTAGTCCAGTTTGTGACGACGCAATGGCGCGGAGCCGACCAAAACAGCCTGGGGCAGGTCGCTTATGCGGGCAACGGGAAGATCAGCATCAACCCGGAATTCTTCCAGCACCTGGACGGCAAAGTGGATGAGATTAACAAATATGGCCTGGTGGCCGCCCCTGTTTTGTTATGGGCGCTTCCGTTTGCGGATGGCAGGGAACTTAACCCCGGCTATGCCCTCCCGGACCCCGAAGCGATCCTGCTGGCGAAGTACCTGGTGGCACGCTATGGCGGTAACCAGGTGATCTGGATATTGGGCGGCGACGGGCAGTATGAATACCATTACGAGCAGCGCTGGAAAAACATAGGCCGGGGCGTATTTGGTGAGATGCAGCACCCGGGGGTGGTTTCGCTGCACCCCTATGGCGCCTCCTGGATCGGGGATGAATATGCAAACGAGGAATGGCTCGACATCGTGGGGTATCAGTCGGGGCACAACAACGAGGCCAAAACTGTTAAATGGATAAATGAAGGACCCGTGGCGGAGGGGTGGAAGCAGTTGCCACCCAAAGCCATCATCAACATGGAGCCCTGCTACGAGGAAATCTTCTTCAAGATCACCGATAAGGATGTGCGCAACGCCTCGTACTGGAGCCTCTTCGCCACGCCTGTGGCTGGCATTACGTATGGCGCAAACGGTATATGGCCGTGGCTCCGGCCGGGGGAGAATATCCTGAACCACGAGGACGCCACCGGCACGCACCCCTGGTACGAAAGCATCAATTTTCCGGGCAGCATGCAGATCGGCTACCTCGCCGGCTTCTTCAAAAAACTGGAATGGTGGAAGCTGGCCCCGGCAAACGAGCTGCTGGCGGAGCAGCCCGGCGCAGAGACGCCTCACCAGTTCGTCTCGCTGCTGAAATCAGAAGACAATAACACCATCCTGGCCTATATACCTGAAAAGGCAACGGCTAAAATCTATAACCGAGCTAACGCCCTATATGACGCGCAGTGGTTTAACCCCGTTAGCAACCAATATTCCAAAGCCAAACTGGTAAACAGGAACGGGCTGATAGAGGCCGCACCGCCAGTGGCGAACGATATGGTGCTGGTATTAAGGAAGAAATAGGCTGCTTCTCCGGCATATATGTATTCGGACAAAATTAGCTCAGCTTGTTTAGTCATCCTGAAAGGATCTTGTTAATAGAGGGACCCTACCCCCGCAAGCCATAAAATCTTAACCTCTCTTTAACCAAGATTCTTCCAGAATGACAGAAGGAAAGGGACAGTATAACTTAAATATGTTCCCTTACATATAAGAATGGATTTATATATACAGGACGTGCTGTCCTATATAAACTGCCTGCATTGAACACTACAAGTCATCAAAACCTATACAGAATGAGAAAAGATTTATCCCTGCTGTTCCTTTGCCTGTGCCTGCTGCTGGCACCGGCAGCCTTTGCCCAGAAACAGAACGGCCTGACGGTTTCCGGCACTTCCTTTTTAAAGAACGGCAAGCCTTTCTATTTTACCGGCATCGGCTTTTTTAATGCTTTGTATAACCCTGCATTCAATAAAAGCGCACAGGAGCGGGAGCAGTGGCTGGGCAAATTTCAGAAATACGGCATAAATGTGCTGCGGGTGTGGGGCCAGTGGAACAACACGCACGGCTTTGTGGACACCGCCCCGGATGCCACGCTATATATGCCTAGCGGGGAACTGCGCCCGCAGCCGCTGGAGCGACTGAAAGCCTTGATAACCGCTGCCGATAAAAAAGGAATGGTGATTGAGCTGGTGCTATTTTCGCAGGAAACCACAGACTCTGACAGGAAACTGAGCGATAAAAGCGCAGACAAGGCCGTGGCCAGTATTACCCGCGAACTAAAGCCTTACCGCAACGTGGTCTTCCAGGTGTGGAACGAGTCATCGGATCGGGTGGCGGACTATTACAAAGCCATCAAGCAAATCGATCCGCAACGGCTGGTAACCAACTCTCCCGGCCCTGGCGGTGACCTGGGCGATCAGCCCCAAAACCACATGCTCGATTTCCTGTCGGCACACACCACGCGGCAGTTTGCCGGAAGGCATTGGGAAATTGCTCCCAAAGAACTTGCCTACCTGCAGGCACGCTACCAGAAGCCCATCGTGGACGATGAGCCGGCACGTAACGGCACCCCGGATCATGGCGGGCCGCATGATGGATCCTCGCCCTACGACCATATTCTGCAGATATACAAGGTGTGGCAGCTCGGGGGCGGCATTGTGTACCACCACGATATGTTCCAGAAAGGCTACGGTGATCCATCCATTTCGCCTACCGGCATCCCGGACCCCAAGTTCAACCCTTACCACCAGCAGGTGCTCGAATTTATAGCCATGCAGGAGCGCTACCGCCCGGCATTAAAAGGGCAGGAGAAGGGAGAATAAATAATGTTTGGAAAACAGTTTTCAAGCCAGGTCGAAAGAAGCAAGCGGTTATGAAGCAGAAATTTATATATGTTTTGAGTGCAATGCTCTGGCTGCAGTTGCTTTCCTTTTCTTCAGAGGCTACGGACCAGGCTGCTGCGGACACGCTTACTTTTTTTGTGTCGAAAGGAGGAAGCAGTTCTCCCAAAACTATTCACCCAGATCAAACTTTTGCCACTATTGGTGAGGCGAAAACAGCTGTCAGGGAACTGAAAAATCAGGGGAGGCTCGACAGGCCGGTGAAGGTATACATCGAAGCCGGAGTCTATTTTCTGGATACTCCGCTGTTGTTCACGCCCGACGATTCCGGAACGGAGACGGCTCCGGTTATATATACCTCCTATGGCGGCAGGGCGCTTTTGCATGGCGGCAAAAAGATAAGTAACTGGAAGAAACACAAAGGCGATATTTACTCTACCACCCTGCCGGAGGTAAAAAAAGGAAACTGGCATTTCAACCAGTTATATATAAACGGGGAGCTACGACAGCGTGCCCGCACACCGAACAAGGGCTTTCACCGGGTTAAGGGCTTTCCGGACGGAGCCCACGACATTCACTACCACACCGACTGCCAGCGCTTTGAGTTTGCTGAAGGCGACATCAATCCTAAATGGAAGAACCTGGAGGATGTAGAGGTGATCGTCTATCATTTCTGGACCGATTCTCACCTGCCCATTCAATCCATCGACACGAAGAACAACATCGTGACCTTCCGGCATAAAGCGGGGAAAATATTTACAGACGGCTTCTCGGATGCCGGGGCCAAATATATCGTGGAGAATGTGTGGGAAGGACTGGACGAGCCGGGGGAGTGGTACCTGAACCGGAAAACGGGCAAGCTTTATTATATACCCTTGCCCGGCGAGGACATGGCCAAAGTGGAAGTGGTCGCGCCTTTCACGGAGAAGTTTATCACGATCGAAGGCGACCCGCTACAGAACCAGTATGTAGAGCATATAACATTCGACAAGCTGGATTTCAGCTACACTAACTGGCAGCTTCCGCCCGGTAACTCCAACGACGACCAGGGCTCAGCCAGCGTTCCGGCGGCCATCACGCTTACTGGTGCCCGGCATATAGCCTTTACAAATTGTGAGGTAAAGAACATCGGCACCTTCGCGTTTGAGGTGGGCAAGGGGAGTACATACAATCAATTTATATATAACACGATCAGCCAGATAGCCGCGGGAGGCTTCCGGGTGAACGGTGGCACAGACGAAGACCCGCCTGTGCTCCGGACCGGCAACAACATCATCTCTGACAATGACCTGCACCATTTCGGTGAAGTTTATCCCTCTGCGGTAGGCGTGCTGCTGATGCAGACCTACGGGAATAGGGTGGAGCACAACAACATATACAACGGCTGGTACACAGGCGTTTCGGTGGGTTGGGAGTGGGGCTACCAGCGCAGCATCAGCCGCGACAATATCATCGCCTACAACCATATCCACACCATCGGGCAAGGGCTATTATCTGACATGGGCGGCATCTATACGCTGGGCGTTTCGCCGGGCACCATCATCCGCAACAATTTGATCCATGATGTGCAGGCAAACCAGTACGGTGGCTGGGGGATATATAACGACGAAGGCTCCTCTTACCTCCTCGTGGAGAACAACGTGGTCTACAACACCAATTTCGCGGGCTACAACATCCATTACGCCAAAGAGATCACTGTTCGAAACAACGTTTTTGCTCTTGGGAAACTGGCACAACTGAGTAGGGGAAAATCAGAACCTCACAAGAGCGTATACTTCGAGAACAACATCATTTACTGGAAAGAAGGAGAGCTGCTGAGCGAGAACTGGAGCGACCAACCTTACCCGTTCTACAGGAAGCCCGAAGGGAAAGTGCAGGAGGCAAACAGCACCTTCGAGATGGACTGGAACATATACTTCAACCCGGACATGCCCCTCGAAAAAGTCAGCTATAATGGCAAGACCTGGGAGGCCTGGCACAGCATGGGGAAAGACCAGCACTCTGAATATGCCGATCCCCTTTTTGTTGATCCGGAAAACCACGATTTCAGACTGCGAGCGGAATCGCCTGCTTTTAAGCTCGGCTTCAAACCGATCGATATTAGTACAGTTGGCCCGAGGGAGGTTAAGAAGCTTTAGCGCTTTACCTCGGTCCGAAGATTTATATACCCTTCAGGTCAGGATATGGATTCTAACACCAATACTAAGAGAATATACGCTCCATATGCTAAAGAACCTTAATACAGAGATAAGCAAGAAATGGGAAAGACACCGATATGCCAAAACATAGCATCTGATAATTTTCACAGCTATACAATCAAGCGGTATATGATTTCAGACTACACGAAATTGACCATCTACGGCACCACCGCCTGGGAGAAGCGCCCGCAGGATATGAAAAAGCAAGGCATCTACTACACCGCCAAGGGCAACGACTTATATATGATTTGCACCAAATGGCCGGAGAAGCCTTTGACGGTGAATGGCATCGGCAAAGCCGGGAAAGTGAGTATGCTGCTCACCAATGCACAGGTGAAGTCGTCGGTGAAGAATGGCAAACTTACCATCACCCCACCGGCTCTGAAACCGGGAAATACGCCCAGCCAGTATGCGTGGGTATTTAAAGTGGATAAAGTTAAATAGAGTCTCACCTCAAAATGAGCGGAGGAGGCCCTGCCTTCTCCTGTTTCCAGTATGTTTTCAAAAAATACACTTACTGCTTGCTATAGCCAGTTAAAAAAAATCAGTCTCCTGCCTGCTGTTTTGCTGCCAGTACTACTGCCGGGCCTGATGACAGCCTGTACCAGTTCATCACAGGAGCATATACATGAGAACTACCAGGACAACGTGCTTCCAGAGGAAAACCGGTTTACGGTGGAAGTGCTCGAGACGAAGCTATTCGAGCCCATGGAACTGGCCGTGAGGCCTGATGGGAAGATTTTATATATAGAACGGAGGGGCGTGTTGCGCCTGTACGAGCCGGAGAAAAAGACCAGCCGCACCATCGGGGAACTCGATGTGTTTCACGAGAACGAGGACGGTTTGCTGGGCCTGGCACTGGACCCTCAGTTCGGGGAAAACAATTGGATCTATCTGTTCTATTCGCCGGTAGGCAACGAACCCATTCAGCGGGTATCGCGCTTCGATTTGGTGCAGGACAACCTGATCCTGTCCAGCGAAAAAATCCTGCTGCAGTTCCCGGTGTTAAGGCAATGCTGCCATTCGGGTGGTGCACTGGAGTTTGCCCCTGATGGCAATTTATATATATCCGTAGGCGACAACACCGTGGCCAGCACGTCTGATGGCTATGCTCCCCTGGATGAGAGGCCCGGCAAACTCATCAGCGATGCCCAGAAATCGGCCGCCAACTCAAGCGACCTGCGGGGCAAAATCCTGCGCATCAAGCCTACCCCCGATGGCACCTACAGCATCCCGGACGGCAACCTTTTCCCGAAAGACGGCTCCAAAGGACGGCCCGAAATCTACACGATGGGCAACCGCAATCCTTTCCGTATATCCATCGATCAGAAAACCGGGGACTTGTATTGGGGGGAGGTAGGCCCGGACGCTGGGAAAGATGAGGAAAGCCGCGGTCCAAAGGGGTATGATGAAATCAACCGCGCGAGCAAAGCGGGTAACTTCGGGTGGCCCTACTTTGTAGCGGATAACAAGCCCTACCGCGCCTACAACTTCCAGGACAGCACCTCTGGTGAATACTTCAACCCTGCCGCACCCATAAATGAATCGGTGAACAACACCGGCATCCGCGAGTTGCCTCCGGCGCAAAAAGCGCTGATCTATTACCCGTACGATGCGTCCCCGGAGTTTCCGCTGGTGGGGGAGGGCGGCCGCAATGCGATGGCAGGACCTGTCTTTTACCGAAGCCTGTTCTCCGCAAATACCCAAACATTCCCGGCCTACTACGAAGGACAGCTGTTTATATATGACTGGATGCGGGAATGGATCATGACAGCCAAAGTGGATGCCGACAGCATAAAGCTGGAGCGTTTCCTGCCTTCCACGCATTTTGCACATCCCATCGACATGCAGTTCGGGGCCGACGGCGCTTTGTATGTGCTGGAATACGGTACCTACTGGCACGCCAACAACGACGACTCTAAACTCATCCGCATCCAGTATCACCCCAACAACCGGAAGCCCATGGCCCGTGTTGCTGCTGACAAAGTCGCGGGGGCTGTGCCATTCAAAGTGCAGTTCTGCTCCGAAGGCACCATGGACTATGACAAAGGGGATGAGCTGACGTATGCCTGGTCTTTTGACGGGAGTACGGTGCAGTCTCAGGAAGCTACACCTACCTTCACCTTTAATAAACCCGGTATATACCAGGTAAGCCTGACGGTAACGGACAAGGAGGGCTACTCGGATGAAGCGAAGCTGGAGATACGAGCAGGCAACGAGCCACCGCAGATAAGTATCCAGACTGATCAGAACCGCTCTTTTTACTGGGATAATCATTCCTTTCATTACCAGGTGAAAGTGGAAGACAAGGAAGACGGAACCATCGTGACAGGTACTCCGCAGGGGCAGGAGGTAAAGGTGTTTTTCGATTACCTGCCGGAAGGATTTGACTTGGTGCAAACAGCTTTAGGACAGGATCTAACAGCCGTTTATTCTAACCTGAAAGGGAAAGCGCTGATCGAGAAAAGCGATTGCAAAGCCTGCCACGGGGTAACAAATAAATCCGTTGGCCCAAGCTATATGGAGGTGGCCACGCGCTACAAAGGAAAAGACAGCAAGGCAGTGCTGGCGGCAAAAGTAATCAAGGGCGGATATGGTAAATGGGGCGAGGTACCCATGTCCGCGCACCCGCAACTGTCGCAGGCGGAGGCGGAGGAAATGGTGGACTATATACTGGGCCTGGCGAATCCAAAAAGTGACCTGGAGCCTTTGCCTCTGAAAGGAAAAATGTCCACAAACCGACATAAAGGCAAAGAAGGAACCTACTTCCTCACCGCAAGCTACACAGACAAAGGCCATAACGGTATAGGGCCGATCACGACGCGGGAAGTGCTGACACTGCGGCACCCGGAAATCGACCCCTCCACCTGCGATGCGAGCAAAGGCGTCATGATCCGGAAAGACATCGGGCGCGTCCGGTTTACCGAAGATGGATCCTATATAACTTTTAAAGGAATTGACCTGACAGGCATCAGCGGACTGACCATAAACGTTGTGCCTACAAAAGTGACGGCTACGCTCGAAGTGCATACCGCTTCTCCGGCCGGGCCTACAATAAGTAAGGCATCACTTCTTGCAAATGAAAAAGAAAGTGACTATACTGTTAAATTAAAACCTACAGCAGGGGTGCATGACCTGTATTTTGTGCTGAAGGTAGAAAACAAAGAGGCGATCGGCATCTGGAACACATTGGACATCGGGCAGATTAAGTTCTCGCGAGCCAGGGAAAGCCAGGTAGTACAGTAAGCAGGTAGCACCTGACTGTAGAAGCTGATTATACCATACGTAACAAGCGCGAATGAAAAAGCATGCTTTAATCACCCTTTTAGCTGCCATTGTAACATCCTCCACTTCCGTAGCGCAAGAGCTGCCGAAGCCCACCCCCCGCCAACTGGAGTGGCAGAAAGCAAATCAGTACAATATTATCGGTTATAAACGGCTGTTACGGTTCCCGCTGATCAAAACCTTTAAAGTCCGGATAACGGTGCTGGAGGCAAAGCAGTCGGTTCAATTAGCCGAAGTGGGATTGTACAAAGTCTCCGCAAAAGCATAAGTGATGGAGCAGGGTAAAGCAAAGCTATCGTCTCTCAGACATTCATGTAGGTTCAGCAGGAAGCATGGCATATTGTGCCAGGCGGCTCTGCTTGGTATTACAGCTCTGCTGGCAGCTTGCTCCGGAAGCCAGCCTTCGTCTGTGAAAGGGGCGAAGGAGGTGCGGGTCATGACTTACAACATCCATCACGCGAACCCGCCGAGTAAAGAGGAGACCGGAGAAATTGACCTTGATGCCATCGTCCACGTCATCCGGAAAGAAAACCCGGACCTGGTTGCGCTCCAGGAGGTGGATGTCAATACAAAGCGCTCGGGCAAAGGTAACCAGGCGGAGATAATCGCTGGGAAGCTTGGCATGAAGGCGTTCTTCGGCAGGGCCATCGACCACCAGGGAGGTTTTTACGGAGTGGCTATTTTATCCAGGTACCCGCTCCTGGAGACCTCAGTGACACCTTTGCCAGAGGATGCGGCGCCAGCGTCGGAAGACCGCGTGCTGGCCACGGCAAAAGTAAAATTGCCTGGCGGCATGGTTATCCGCTTTGGCAGTACGCATTTAGATGTGGACAGCCCCGAGAACCGGGAGCAGCAGGTAAAGGCGATCAATGCGATAGCCGCGAAGGAAAACATGCCTTTCATCGTGGCAGGTGATTTCAATGCGGTGCCCGAAAGCAGCGCAGTCAGGGAGCTGGACAAGCGATTCACCCGCACCTGCGTCAGCGACTGCGCGCCCACCATTCCGGTGGACAAACCAGACAGGGCCATCGATTTTATTGCTTATTCAAAAGAGGCTCCTTTTAAAGTTGTCTCGCAGAAGGTGATCCCGGAAAGGTATGCGTCAGACCACTTGCCTGTTGTCGCGACGCTGCGTTATTAGCCTGGGCTTCTACAGTGCACAGAAGATGGTTTTTATCAGTGTACCCGGATGGTTGCTGCCAAGGGTCCAACGCTTTTAAAACCAGGGATACCATGGCAGAGAGGAGTCTATTACTTGCTATCTCCTGCATGCAGGAGTGCAAATTACTATATAAAGTATATAAAGAAAGTGTAAGGCTTTTAATCTTAATTTTTTCATGAAGAAAAATAGTGATCATTCGAGAAGGGACTTTATAAAAAAATCTGCGGCCACCATTGCCGCTTTCACCATCGTTCCCCGGTTTGTGCTGGGAGGCAGGGGCTACGTGGCCCCCAGCGACCAGCTCACCAAAGCCGTGATCGGCGTGGGTGCCATGGGGCGCAATCACTTCCCCTACGGCGACACCCGCGTGGTGGCTATCTGCGACGTGGACCGCCGCCACCTGCAAACCGCGATGGGTATGCTGGACAAGGGGGTAAAGACCTTCGCCGATTACCGCGAGATGATACAGCTTCCGGAGGTGGACATCGTGCACATCGCCACCCCGCCGCACTGGCATGGCATTATGGCAGCCGACGCGGCCAGGGCCGGCAAGGACATCTGGTGCGAGAAGCCCATGACCCGCACGATCGGGGAGGGCAAGCGCGTGGTGGAGGCGGTGCAGCAGCACGGCCGTATCTTCCGCCTCAACACCTGGTTCCGGTTCGAGGATATCTTCTACGGCATGGGCACCCCTGTCAAGCCGATCAAAAAGCTGGTGGAAAGCGGCATGCTCGGCTGGCCGCTGAAAGTGACAGTAGGACGCGGCACCGGCTTCGACTGGAAGTTCTACTGGGTGGGCAAAACCAACCTGGACCCGGAGCCTGTGCCGCAGGAACTAGACTACAACATGTGGCTGGGGCCCGCGCCCTACAGGCCCTATAACGCGCACCGCGTGCACCAGACCTTCCGGGGCTACTGGGACTATGACGGCGGCGGACTCGGCGATATGGGCCAGCACTACCTGGACCCCGTGCAGTACTTCCTGGGCAAAGACAACACCAGCCCTGTTTCCGTGGAGATCGATGCGCCACAGCAGCACCCGGACGCCGTGGGCACCTGGCGCAGGATCACCTATACCTACGAGGACGGGTGCCAGATCATCCTCGACGGTGAAGGCAAAGAGGAAAACATCCCCTATATAGAAGGTCCGAAAGGCAAGCTCTACCCCGGTTTCCGCTCCGATATACCGGACATATGGAAAAAGCTGGCCGCTTTCCCTGACCCCGAGCCGCAGGCGACGGACTTTATACAGGCGGTGAAGAACCGAACGAAATTCGCGCTGAACGAGGAGAACGGCCACCGGTCCTGCACCCTGGTGAACATAGGAAAAGCGGCAGTGCACCTGGGCCGGTCCCTGAAGTTCGATCCCGTCAAGCAGGTGTTTATAGACGACGAAGGCGCCAACCGCCTGATCAATCAGCCCATGCGACCGGACTGGACGCTGGTGTAACCTTACTGTCAAATTCATTTAGGTCCATGCTATTAATATATCGAGATTCTACTGAGAAATATATCATGAGAAAAATACCGTTACTGTTTATTGCCCTCATCACTGTCTGCGCATCCGCTTTCGGACAACGGAAGGATGACCAGCGGACGCTAACCACCAAGATCGCCGACCTGCTGGCGGAAATGCCGGCAAAGGACAGCGAACAGTTTAAGGCCAGCATGGGCGAGATCGCGGCCATGGGCAAGGAGGGGATTACCGCCATGGCCGGAATGCTGGTTTCCCCGGAAGAAGGGGATAACACCGGCATAGAGTATGCCCTTGGCGGCTTCTCCTATTATGTGGCGCAGCCGGCGCAGGAAAACTTGCGGCAAATGAGCGTGGAGGCATACTGCCAGGCCTTAACAGCGGCCGGAAACGAGGAAAGCAAAGCCTTCCTGATCAGGCAGCTCCAGCTGGTGGGCAAGGACGATGCCGTGCCCTGCCTGCAGGCCTACCTTAACGATGACCGCCTGTGCGCCCCCGCCGCTAGAGCGCTGATCAACATCAACACGCCCACAGCCAGCCGTGCCCTTCTGCAGGCCCTGCCGCAGGCAAAAGGAGACTGCCAGCTGTCGTTGGTGGAGGCGCTGGGAGACACCCGCACGAAAGAAGCTGTGGCCGCGCTCACCCCGTTGGCTGCCAGCCAGGACGGGAAGCTCCGGAAACTGGCGCTCTACGCCTTGGCCAACATCGCAGACCCTGCCTCAGAGCCGGTGCTGGCGAAAGCCGCCGGGGAAGACAATTTCACCTACGGAAGCGATAATGGGACCTCCGCCTATCTATTGTACACGCAGCGCCTGGCCGAGAGCGGGCAGCAGCAACAGGCGGAGAAAATAGCACAGTCGCTGCTCAGCGGTGCCGGGCAGGACACGCAGGTGCACACCCGCACGGCTGCTTTGGCGTTGTTGACGCACATACAGGGTGAGAAAAGCATGCCCCTGCTGCTGAACGCGGCGGCAGACAAGAACCCGGAGTACCGTGCCGCCGCCCTGAAGTTCGCAGGCGATTACATGACTCCCGCTACCACGGATATGTGGGTAAAGAAAATGAGAAGAGCGGATCCTGCGGTAGAAGCCGGCATCATCGAGATGCTGGGGATGCATGAGGCGGAGGCCGCCATGCCTGCCGTCCTGAAAGCGCTCAAAAGCAGGGACCGTCAGGTAAAACTGGCCGCGATGGGCGCGGTGGGTCGGATGGGCAACGAGGAGGCGCTGCCCAAGCTGCTGAAAGCCATCCGCAAGGGCGATACAGTAGAGATAAACGCCGGTAAAGAGGCCCTGCTGATCATGAAAGCCAACGGCCTGACGGATGCGGTGGCAGATGCCCTGCCGAAAATGCCGTCGGAGGCGCAGGCCGCCTTGCTTTCGGTGCTGGGCAACCGTGCCGCCAGCGGAAGGATAGATGATGTGTTCGCTTATGTGAAAGACAAGGATGCCGGTGTTCGGATGGCCGCGATCGCCGCGCTGGAGCAGATGGTGACAAAAGAGCACCTGCCCCGCCTGTTTGCCTTGCTGAACGAAACATCCCAACCGGAAGAAGTGCTTGCCGTGCAGGATGCCGTGGTGGCGGCCGTTAAGGACAATGAGGATTCGACGCACCAGGCTGATATCGTTCTGCAGCAGATGGCGACGGTTCCGGCAGAGAAGACGCCGCTGTACTTTAACATCCTCGCCAGTATCGGGGGCGAGAAAGCGCTGAACACCGTGGTAGCCGCCTTTGATGCGGGCGATGCCGCCACCAAACAGGCCGCTGTCGCTGCCCTGGCGCAATGGTCTGATGTGAGCGCGGCCAGTGCGTTGTACCGCATCAGCGAAAACCCAGCGAATGCCGCTTACCTGGACCAGGCTCTCAAAGGCTATATCCGGGCAATCAGCCAGTCGGACTATGCCGCTCCGCAAAAGGTACTGCTGCTCCGCAAGGCCATGGCCGTGGCGAAGACCCCGGAGCAGAAACAGCTGATCCTGAATCAAACCGGGCGAAACAGGACGTTCCCGGCGCTGGTTTTCGCCGGTCGCTACCTCGATGATCCCGCCCTGCAACAGGAGGCTGCCCATGCCGTGATGAACATCGCCTTGTCTGACACAGCTTTTCAGGGCGACATCGTGCGGGAACTGCTCACCAAAACCGTGCAGGTGCTGGAAGGCCCCGACAGCGAGTACCAGAAGCAGTCCATCAACAAGTTCCTGGCGGAGATGCCACAGGGCGAGGGTTTTGTGGCGCTGTTCAACGGCAAGGACCTGACCGGCTGGAAAGGCCTGGTGGAGGACCCGATCAAGCGGGCGAAGATGGACAAAAAGACACTGGCGGAGAAGCAAAAGGCTGCCGATGAGGAAATGAGAAGAGACTGGAAAGTGGCGGACGGCGAGATAACCTTTGTCGGCAAGGGGTATAACAACCTCACCACGGAAAAGAAATACGGCGACTTCGAAATGTTTGTGGATTGGAAGATATACGACGATGGCAAAGGGGAAGGCGACGCCGGTATATACCTGCGGGGCACGCCCCAGGTGCAGATGTGGGACACCTCGCGCGTGGCGGACGGCGCGCAGGTGGGTTCCGGTGGCCTCTATAACAACCAGGTGAACCCGAGCAAGCCGCTGAAGGTAGCCGATAACCCGCTCGGGGAGTGGAACAACTTCCATATCATCATGAAAGGCGACCGGGTGACGGTATACCTCAACGGGGAACTGGTGACGGACAACGTGATACTGGAGAACTACTGGGACCGGAGCATGCCGATCTTCCCTATGGAGCAGATTGAGCTGCAGGCACACGGCTCGCCGGTGGGCTACCGCGACATCTATATACGCGAGCTCCCGAGGCCGGAGCCGTTCGAGCTGAGCGCCGCCGAGAAGAAAGAGGGCTTCAAGGTGCTGTTCGACGGCACCAACATGCACAACTGGCAGGGCAACACGAACGACTACGTGATTGAGGACGGCGTGATGGTGGTGCGCGAGCCGAAGTTCGGCAGCGGGGGCAACCTGTACACCAAGGAGCAGTACGGCGATTTCGTGTTCCGCTTCGAGTTCAAGCTGACCCCCGGCGCTAACAACGGCCTGGGCATCCGCGCGCCCCTCGAAGGCGACGCCGCTTATGAGGGCATGGAAATCCAGATACTGGACAACGACGCTGCCATATACAAAGACCTGAAGGAATACCAGTTCCACGGATCCGTGTACGGCGTGATACCCGCGAAGCGCGGTTACCTGAAGCCGGTGGGCGAGTGGAACACCGAGGAGGTGACTGTGAAGGGCAATAAAATTAAAGTAGTCCTGAACGGCACCACGATCCTGGACGGCGACATTGCGAAGGCCAGCAAAAACGGCACGCTGGACGGTCAGAAGCACCCCGGGCTGAGGCGCGACAAAGGCTATATCGGCTTCCTGGGCCACGGCTCCACGGTCTTCTTCCGGAACATCCGGGTAAAGGATTTGGGTAAAAAGTAGAACCCCAACTATGTCCCTAACGAGAATCCCCCTGTCAGCATATAAAAGCAGCTGGCAGGGGGATTCTCGTTTTTATATATGGCTGCAATTGAAAGTCGCGTTTAAACTTCCACTTTCAGGTACTCATGCTGGTAGGCTTGCGGCGTTTTGCCCATGATCTGCTTAAAGTTCTTGTGGAAGCAGCTGAAGTTGTTGAAGCCGCTCTCGAAGCAGAGCTGCTTAATGCTCATTTTATTGTCAACGATCAGCTTACAGGCAAAGCCCACCCGGATCTCCGTCAGAAACTGGGAGTAGGTTTTTCCTGTCCGTTCCTTGAAATAACGGCAGAACGAGTTAGGCGTCATGCCGGCAATATCGGCAATCTCCCCGAGTTGAATCTTTCTTTTGAAGTGGGAGAGAGTGTGCTCATAGATGGCGTTGATGCGCTCGTTCTCCGCATCCGAGAGGTCAGCCTGGAAGCCGATGGAGGAGAGCATTGTGAGCTGCTCTTCCTCTGCAATAGCCAGCAGGCATTTCAGCAGGGCGATTATCCGGTGCACGCCTGCCGTCTGGTGTGCCTTCCGCATCAGCTTGCTTACTTTTTGCCCGGCCTTGCCCGTTATCAGGATGCCTCTTTTGGCTTTATCCAGCAGCACTTTCAGCTGTTTGTTTTCGGGCAGATGCAGGAACCGGTCGCCCCAGAAATTCTCCATGAAATGGATGGTGGTGGTATAGGCGACGTCGTCATTTTTATCGCACAGGTATACATCGTCAAAGCGCCAGTAGTGCGGCAGGTTTGCGCCCACCAGCACCACATCGTCCGGCCGGAACCGCATGATGCTGTCTCCCACGAACTGCATGCCGCTCCCTTTATGGAAATGGATCAACTCCACTTCCGGGTGAAAATGCCACCTGTTGTTCATATAGGGGATCATGTTCTGGCGGACACTGAAAGAGTTTGTGGGTCCTGTTGCAACTTTGAGAAGCTGTAGTTTCATGGATTATATCCTGGAATTACGGGTAGTTTTGGTTAAATAAGATAAAATACCATAATCATAGGTTAATTAGAGCCTATAAAGTTTCCTGAAATAGGCATTACTTTGAAAGATTTCGGTTAAGTGAGCAGTTACGCAAATTTTTGGCTCAGATACTACTTTTAGTTAAATTGGTTCAAATGTGTTAGTTTACCTGAACGGCGGGCCACAGGAGCACCATTCGTTTGTGCCGCTGCTTTGGGTTCAGGGATGGCGCTAGCACTGAGATACAGGACAAATTACCGGAAACATATATAAAACATGGCGGCAGGCACAAGCAAACTTTCTCTTATCAAGCCGGGCAACCTCTGGCCTTTTCTCCTCATCACCAGCCTGTTTTTCCTCTGGGGCCTGGCCAATAACATGACCGACACGCTGCTGGCGGCCTTCAAGCGCATCATGAGCATGTCCGATTTCCAGACCTCCTGGATACAGCTGGCCTTTTACGGGGCCTACTTCTGCCTCGCGCTGCCTGCGGCCATCCTCATTAAAAAGTACAGCTACAAAACCGGCATCCTAGTGGGCCTCGGCCTTTTCATTCTGGGTTCGCTGCTTTTTTACCCGGCCAGCATCACGATGGCCTACAGCCATTTCCTGATCGCCCTCTACGTGCTGGCCGGCGGCCTCTCGATCCTGGAGACGGCTGCCAACCCCTATATCGTGGCCATGGGGCCGGAGGAAACCGGGACCCGGCGCCTGAACCTGGCCCAGTCCTTCAACCCGATCGGCTCCATCACCGGTGTGCTGCTGAGCAAGATCTTCATCCTCTCCCAGCTTAACCTCTCCAGCGCCGATGAGCGGGCCAGCATGGACCAGGCGCAGCTGGCCGCGATCCAGTCGGAGGAGCTTACCTCGGTGATGGGGCCTTACGTGGGCGTGGCGCTGTTCCTGGTGCTCATCTGGCTGGCCGTGAAGTTCACCAACATGCCCAAGGCATCGGACGCCGGGGCGAAGCTGGACCTGCTGCCCACTTTCAAGCGGCTGTTGAAAACACCGCACTACGTATGGGCGGTGGTGGCGCAGTTCTTTTATGTGGGCGCCCAGATCGGCGTGTGGTCCTATACCATCCGGTACGTGATGCAGGAAATCCAGCTGAACGAGGACGACGCCTCCAGCTACTATATGGCCGCGCTGATCCTTTTCATGGTTTCCCGCTTCGTCTTTACCGCCCTGATGCGCTATGTGAGCCCGAGAAGCCTGCTGCTGCTAAGCGCCGCGGCCGCTTCCGTCTGCACGCTGCTGGTAATATATGGCAGCGGCTACCTGGGCGTGTATGCCCTGATCGGCATATCCGGCTGCATGTCGCTCATGTTCCCGACCATCTACGGCATGGGCATCCGGGGGCTCGGGGACGATACCAAGATCGGGGGCTCGGGCCTGATCATGGCGATCCTGGGTGGGGCCGTGATCACGGCCGTGCAGGGCTATGTGTCGGACCTGACGCAGGACATCAGCATGGCCTTTTATGTGCCGCTGGTCTGTTTCGTGGTGGTGGCCCTCTATGCGATAGCCTCCGGGAAACTGGAGCGCAACAGCGGCAGGCCCGGCAGCGAGGCAGAGGCTTTGCCGGGCGGCATGTTCCAGAAGGCGGGCTAAGGAGTCTGGAGTATAAGATTCTGTTTGATTTTGACGGGGAGCAGGCAATTTGCCGCCCGTTGCCTATATATAAAGAGCAAAGGAATGAAAAGGTATTGCCTGGCGCTGGACCTGAAAGACGATCCTGCGCTGATAGCCGAATATGAGCGCTGGCACAAGGCTATATGGCCCGAGATCAGGCAGAGCATCCTGGGTGCCGGCATCACGGTGATGGACATCTACCGGTTCGGTAACAGGCTCTTCATGATCATGGAGACGGACGATTCCTTCAGCTTTGAAAGAAAGGCGGCGATGGACCGGGCAAACCCCTTTGTGCAGGAGTGGGAGCAACTGATGTGGAAGTATCAGCAGGATATACCAGGGGCCGGGCCAGGGGAGAAGTGGGTGCTGATGGACAGGATCTTCTCGCTGCAGCAAAAGAGTTAATCAAATGATATATAAAATATGTTCCAACTGAACGACAAGACGGCCCTCGTGACCGGCGGCGGCAGCGGCATCGGGAAAGCCGTGGCGCTGACCTTCGCCCGCCAGGGTGCTACCGTGCATGTGCTGGATGTAAACCAGGACCAGGCCGCCCAAACGGCAGATGAAATCACGGGCGCGGGCGGAAAGGCCTTCTCCCATACATGCGACGTGACCAGGCAGCAGGAAGTGGTGGAGAAATTCCGGAGCATCGGCAAACTGGATATACTCGTCAACAGCGCCGGCGTCTCCCATATCGGTAAAGTCGAGACCACGCAGGAGCAGGACTTTGACCGCGTGTTCCAGGTGAACGTGAAAGGGGTATATAACTGCCTGTTCGCGGCTATCCCGCTGATGAAGGAGAACGGGGGCGGGGCCATCCTGAACCTAGGCTCCATCGCGGCCAACCTCGGCCTGCCCGATCGCTTCGCCTACTCCATGAGCAAGGGGGCGGTGCAGGCCATGACCCTGTCGGTGGCCAAAGACTACCTGCACGACGGCATCCGCTGCAACAGCATTTCGCCGGCGCGGGTGCACACGCCTTTTGTGGACGGCTTCCTAGCCAAGAACTACCCCGGGCAGGAGCAGGAGATGTTCGAGAAGCTGTCGAAGACGCAGCCCATCGGCCGCATGGCGAAGCCCGATGAGATAGCGGGCCTGGTCCTATACCTCTGCTCCGACGAGGCCTCCTTTATCACCGGCAACGACTACCCGATCGACGGCGGCTTTGTAAAGCTGAATAATTAAGATAGCTCTCAGATATATTCTACGAGTTGTGCAAAATCAGTAATCAATGAAATGGGTCATAAAGCAGTCTGTCTAAATTGTAGAAAGGCATTTAGCCTTGGCTCAACAAGTTTAAAAGAACAGACTTGTACTGAATGCGGTAATGCTTTAGTGTACTTTAACCATAAGTTCAGACCACCCAGAAGGGCTAATTTAAAGGCATGGAAAGTGGTGAGCTTCCTCTATGACCACGGTTTTACTTATCAGCACTTATACAAAGACATCTCACACAGTACTAAAGTGGATAGAAACAGCAGCAGTAACTATATTGAATATCCCGTGAGTATGGAAGAAGCAAAAGAATTTGTTGAGAAGAATAGTAACCAAGCACGAAAACTTAAAGAATAACTTTACACTACAAGGTTCAGCCTTTATGCTCGGCTACGCCATGATCATTGGCTGCACGAGTAAAGTTCAACATCAAAATCATAAACCAAAAGCCTGCTCTATATATAGAAAAGGCCTTACAGAAACACTATGAAATTAATACGCTACGGAGAACCGGGAAAAGAGAAAACAGGAGTGCTGCTGGGCGATGTGGCCTACGACACATCCGCTTTCGGGGAAGATTACAACGAACAGTTTTTCGAGTCCGGGGGGATATCCCGGCTGGGAAAATTCCTGTCGGAAAATGAAGGAAAGCTGGAGCGCATACCAGCGAACGCCCGCCTGGGGAGCCCGGTTGCCCGCCCCTCCAAAATTGTGTGCATTGGGCTAAACTACGCCGACCACGCCAAAGAAACAGGTGCCGCGCTGCCGCCCGAACCGGTAATCTTCATGAAATCCACCACCTCGCTGGTGGGGCCGAACGATGACATCATCATCCCAAAAAACTCCGTGAAAACAGACTGGGAAGTGGAACTGGCCTTTGTGATGGGCAAAAAAGCGAGCTACGTAAGCGAGGCCGAGGCGATGGACTACGTGGCCGGCTACTGCCTGCACAACGACGTGTCGGAGCGGGAGTTCCAGCTCGAGCGCAACGGCACCTGGGACAAGGGCAAGGGCTGCGACACGTTTGCGCCCCTCGGTCCGTTACTGGCCACCAAAGACGAGGTAGCGGACGTGGATAACCTACGCCTGTGGCTGAAGGTGAACGGTGAGACGATGCAGGACGGCACCACCGCCAACTTCATCTTCCGGATCCCTTTCCTGGTGTCGTACGTGAGCCAATTCATGACTTTACTGCCAGGCGACGTGATCTCCACCGGGACACCGGCCGGCGTGGGCCTGGGCATGAACCCGCCCCTGTACCTGAAGCCGGGCGACGTGGTGGAACTGGGAATAGATGGGCTAGGCACCTCAAAGCAGCAGGTAAAGGCCTATGCAAAGGCTTGATGCCCACCAGCATTTCTGGAAGTACGACCCGTCACGGGACAGCTGGATAACAGACGATATGGCCGCCATCCGCCGAGATTTCGGGCCGGAGGACCTGCAGCCGCTCCTGCGGCAGCACGGGTTTGACGGCTGCGTGCTGGTGCAGTCGGCGGAGCCGGAGTTGGAGAATGCCTTTCTGCTGAAGCAGGCCGAGCAGCATGCTTTCATCAAGGGAGTGGTTGGCTGGGTTGATTTTTTCTCAGAGACCCTGGAAGAGCAATTGGCGCAGTATGCCAGTTCCGTCAAGCTAAAAGGGTTTAGGTATATCCTGCAAGGGACGGAAGACCGGGCGCTGATGCTGCGGCCGTCGTTTATGCAGGGCATCCGGAAGCTGCTGCAGCACGGCTTCACCTACGATATCCTCATTTTCCCGGACCAGCTGCCCTATGCAGCTCAATTGGTCGCTGCCTTGCCGGATCAACCGTTCGTGATCGACCATATGGCCAAACCCTATATAAAGGCAGGGAAGATCACCGAGTGGAAAAAGGACATGAAAGCAGTGGCAAAGTATGCGAACGTGAGCTGCAAAGTGTCGGGGATGGTGACGGAGGCCGACTGGCAGAACTGGAAGCCCGAAGACTTTGCCCCCTATATGGATGCGGCGGTGGAGGCTTTCGGCACCGACAGGTTGATGTACGGGTCTGACTGGCCGGTTTGCCTCGTGGCGGCCACGTACGGGGAGGCGCTGGCCATCGTGCAGGAGTATTTCTCTGCCTTCAGCAAGGCGGAGCAGGATGCGGTTTTCGGCGGGAACGCCGCCAGGTTTTATAAGCTTTCATAACACAAAACATATATGGATTTAGGGCTGAAAGACAAAGTGATCATCGTTTCGGGCGGCGCGAAGGGCATCGGGAAAGGCATTGTGGAGGTACTGGCCGCGGAGGGAGCCATCCCCGTGATCCTGGGAAGAGATGGGCAGGACAATGCCAGTGCCGTGGCTGAAATCGAGGCGAAGGGAGGCCGGGCTTTCCAGGTGGCGGCAGAGCTCTCGAAGCCGCAAGAATGTGAGAAAGCGATCAGGGCGGTGATTGACCAGTTCGGCGAGATTGAAGGGCTGGTTAATAACGCGGGTTACAACGACGGGGTGGGGCTGGAAAACGGCAACTATGAGATGTTCATGGCCTCGCTGCACAACAACCTCACCCATTACTACCTGCTTGCCCATTACGCGCTGCCATATTTGAAAGAGTCTGCGGGAGCCATCGTCAACATCAGCTCTAAAACCGCCGAAACAGGGCAGGGGGGCACCTCGGCTTACGCGGCGGCCAACGGCGGCCGCAACGCCTTGACACGCGAGTGGGCTGTAGAGCTTGCCAAATACAGGATCCGGGTAAACGCCATCATCGTGGCCGAAAGCTGGACGCCCGCCTACGATAAATGGATCCGGACACTGCCCAATCCGGAAGAGAAACTGAAGGAAATCACTGCCCGGATACCGCTGGGGCAGCGCATGACCACGCCAGAAGAGATCGCCAACACCGTTGCCTTTTTGCTCTCGGAGCGGTCGAGCCACACCACCGGCCAGTTGATCCATGTGGACGGCGGCTATGTGCACCTGGACCGGGCAATGGCCAACGCTTAAACATACGTTATTTATGAAATCATTAGTGTGCACCACGCCCGGGATGCTTGCCTATACCGAGGGAGAAAAGCCTGGACTTACCAAAGGCAGCGCCTTGATACGGATAAAGCGGATAGGCATCTGCGGCACCGACCTGCATGCCTTCGAGGGCACGCAGCCTTACTTTACCTATCCGCGCGTGTTAGGCCATGAACTCGCCGGGGAGCTTGTTGATTTTGACGATGCACCTGGCTTTAGCAAAGGAGAGGCCGTTACCTTTGTCCCGTATTTTAACTGTGGCCACTGCGTTGCCTGCCGCACCGGTAAGCCGAACTGCTGCACCCGCCTGCAGGTATGCGGCGTGCACATAGATGGCGGAATGGCGGAATATATCTCCGTGCCTTCCGCTGCCCTTGTGCACGGCGCAGGGCTGAGCTACGACGCTCTGGCATTGGTGGAGCCGCTGGCGATAGGGGCGCATGGCGTGAGGCGCGCAGCCGTGAAAACCGGAGAATTCGTGTTAGTGGTCGGGGCCGGCCCCATAGGGTTGGGCACCATGGAGTTTGCCCGTATTGCCGGAGCCAGCGTGATCGCCATGGATATAAATGAGGCGCGCCTGGAGTTTTGCAAAGAGAAATTGGGCATTCCCCATACCGTTTATGCGGGTGCACCCGATGTGGAAGCGCAACTGCAGCGCATTACAGACGGCGATATGCCTACCGTCGTGATAGATGCGACCGGCAACCAGAGGGCTATAAACAACGCATTCCGGTATATGGCGCACGGTGCGCGCTATGTGCTGATCGGGTTGCAGAAGGGTGACATCTGCTTCAGCCACCCCGAGTTCCACAAGCGGGAGGCCACCCTGATGAGTAGCCGCAACGCTACCCGCGATGATTTTGAACACGTGATAGCCTCCATGAAAAAGGGATTGATTGACCCCACCACCTATATCACGCACCGGGTATCGTTTGATGACGTTGCCGGGGAATTTGAGGGTTGGCTGAACCCCGAATCGGGTGTTATCAAAGTGATGGTTCAGATGGACAGTTGAAGTTTGGAGAGGTATATGATGCAGAGGGTGGGGGAGAAGCTTATTCAGGTCTGCGCACTGTGTTTTTATCTCATTTTTGTAATAAATCCTGCTTTGTATTTGCAGCAATGGGCAGAGATAGATAAATATTTAACAATGATAAGTAAAATTTTAAAGGTGCATCCGCAGGATAATGTGGCTGTCGCTTTAACGGATCTGGAAGCAGGGGAGGCATTGGCCTATGGGGACGAGCATTATCTGTTAAAAAGCTTTGTACCGGCCAAACATAAGTTTGCCACCGTTGACATACCGAAAGGGGCAGAGGTGACCATGTATGGCGTGCTGGTGGGAAAAACGGAAACAGACGTGCCTGCCGGCGGGCTGCTTACTACCGCGAACCTGAAACACGCCGCACAGGACTTCTCTACCGGTGAGCGCAGAACAGGCTGGCAGCGGCCGGACGTGTCGCAGTGGGAGCAGATGACCTTCAACGGCTACCACCGTGCGGATGGCAGCGTCGGGACGGCCAACTACTGGCTGGTGGTGCCGATGGTGTTCTGCGAGAACAGGAACCTGGATGTGTTGCAGGAGGCGCTGGTGAACGATTTGGGCTATGGCCGCAACCAGGGCTACCAGCAGCAGACGAGGCAGCTGATAGAACTCTATAAGACCGGCAAAAGCGTGGAGGAGATTCTGCAGGCAGATATAAAAGTCAACAGCACCCGGCAGGCCTCACACCGTTTGTTCCCCAACGTGGACGGCATCAAGTTCCTGACGCACGCTGGCGGCTGCGGCGGCACGCGCCAGGATGCGCAGGCGCTGTGCGCCCTGCTGGCCGGCTATATCACCCATCCCAACGTGGCCGGTGCCACGGTGTTGAGTCTGGGCTGCCAGCATGCGCAGGTGGCGATGCTGCAGGAAGAGATCGGCAAGCGCGCGCCTGTGCTCGGCAAGCCTTTTTATGTGCTGGAGCAGCAGGAAATCGGGTCTGAGTCGGAGATGCTGTCTGAGGCCCTGAAGCGCACCTTTGCCGGAATCATGCAGGCAAACGAAAATGTGCGCCGCCCGGCCCCGCTGAGTAAGTTGTGCATCGGCCTGGAGTGTGGCGGCTCCGACGGGTTCTCCGGCATTTCTGCCAATCCGGCCATCGGCTATACTTCCGACCTTGTCGTTGCCCTAGGTGGCTCAGTTATCCTGTCTGAGTTCCCGGAGCTCTGCGGCGTGGAGCAGGACCTGAGCGACCGCTGCGTCAGCCAGGAAGACGCAGAGCGCTTCTCCTTCCTCATGCGCACCTACAACGACCGGGCCCATGCCGTGGGCTCCGGGTTTGATATGAATCCCTCGCCCGGGAACATCAAGGACGGTTTGATCACGGATGCCATCAAATCGGCGGGGGCGGCCAAAAAAGGCGGGACCTCCCCGGTGGTGGCAGTGCTTGATTACCCTGAGAAAGTGACCAGGCCCGGCCTGAACCTGCTCTGCACGCCTGGCAACGATGTGGAGTCCACCACGGCTGAGGTGGCATCGGGGGCTAACATCGTGCTTTTCACAACAGGCCTGGGTACCCCAACCGGCAATCCGGTGGCGCCGGTTATCAAAATTGCGAGCAACACCAAGCTCTACAACAAGATGCGCGACATCATCGATATCAATACCGGAACCATCACAGAAGGGGAGGAAACGATCCAGCAGGCTGGCGCGCGCATCCTCGACTATATCATTGCGGTGGCCAGCGGCGAAGCGGAAGTGGCCGCCGTGCGGCACGGGCAGGATGACTTTATCCCCTGGAAGAGGGGTGTGTCACTCTAACTGGTTGTTCATTGAGTCGGTATATATAGCTGAAGATTAACCACGGGCAGTTGGAGGAGCCAAAACGGGTAATCTGCTAAGGAAGAGACGGATGTTGTGCCACAAGAATGTGTGAGTTTTGCCAAAACTGTTAATCTCACACTAATAAATCGACGGGTTTTAGTATATTGCTGTGAGGTACAAAGCAATTCCTACAGTCTTTGTCTGTCTGTTACTTGTGCAGTTATAGTACGCGTGGCAAAAGCATATATAAACTGAGAAGCTCCGGCAACAGGAAAGCTGTTTTTTAGAGACGGTATTCCTACATAAATCCATAAGAAACTTTTCCTTAGATAATCTTACATGAAAAAGGCTGTTTTAGCATCCCTCAAAAACAACCCCAAGGCCTTCTGGCTGGCCGCCCTGATTCCGGGCATGCTCCTGGCTGGGTGCAAGGATTCAGAACCTGTCGATACGCGCATCACCACCATGGCACCTGAGAAGGCTGCCCAGCTGGCTGCATCCATCGAGAGCACCGTAAACCCGGAGCTGGCCGAGGGCCTTACGATGCGGTTGTGGGGCATGGACTCCCTTGTGGCAGATCCTATCTCTATTGATATGGATGACCAGGGCCGGCTGTACTACACCCGCACCAACCGGCAAAAGAACTCCGAGTTTGATATCCGGGGGCACCAGGACTGGGAGATCGAGTCGATACAGCTGCAGACGGTAGAGGACAAGCGGAAGTTTCTCCACAAGGTTCTCTCGCCCGAGAACAGCAAGAAGAACGAGTGGCTGGCTGACCTGAACAAGGACGGCTCCCATGACTGGAGGGACATGACCGTTGAAAAGGAGCACGTGTATCGCCTCGAGGACACCTCCGGTGATGGCGTGGCCGATCTTTCGCAGCTGGTGGTAGAGGATTTTAATGACGAAGTCACCGACGTGGCCGGTGCTATTTTAGCGCATGACGGTGATCTTTTTGTGGGCGTGGCACCCGACCTGTGGCGCATAAAGGACGAGAACGGCGACGGGGTGGCAGATGAGAAAACCTCTATCTCGCATGGCTACGGCGTGCATGTTGGTTTTGGCGGCCACGGCATGTCCGGGCTTGAGGTGGGACCCGACGGAAAGATCTACTGGGGCATCGGCGACATCGGCTTCAACGGAAAAGGCCCTGACGGGCAGAAGTGGGAACATCCGAACGGCGGCGTTATCGTTCGGGCGAACCCGGATGGCAGCGACTTCGAAGTGTTTGCCCACGGCCTCCGCAATACGCACGAGTTTGTGTTTGACGAATACGGAAACCTCATCAGCGAAGACAACGACGGGGACCACCCGGGGGAGAACGAGCGCCTGGTATATGTCGTGAACGGCTCGGACACCGGCTGGCGCATTAACTGGCAGTTTGGCAAATACCGCGACCCGGAAAACAACACCTACAAGGTGTGGATGGATGAGAAAATGTACAAGCCGCGCTTTGAAGGGCAGGCCGCCTATATAACGCCGGCCATTGCCAACTTCGTGAGCGGCCCGACCGGCATGCTGTACAACCCCGGCACCGCCCTGAGCCCGAAGTACAAGAACACGTTTTTCATTGCTGAGTTTGTGGGTAACCCTGCCAAATCCGGTATCCATGCATTCAAGCTGAAGCCCAAGGGCGCTTCGTTTGAACTGGGGGAATCGGAGAAAATCATGAGCGGCGTGCTGGCGACCGGCATCGACTTCGGCCCCGACGGCGCGATGTACGTGGCCGACTGGATAGACGGCTGGAACACCAAAGACCACGGCCGCATCTGGAAACTGGATGACAAGGACGGAGCCGCCTGGCCGGAGCGCCAGCAGACGGAAAAGCTTTTAAAGGAGGATTTCTCGAAGCGGAAGGACAACGAGCTGGGTGATCTGCTGAAAAACCCGGACATGCGCGTACGGCAGAAGGCGCAGTTCGAACTGGCCAAGCGCGGCTCCGATGGCGCCGAGGTTTTCGAGAAGAGCATCAACCAGACAGCACACCAACTGGCCCGCGTGCACGGCATCTGGGGCATCAGCCAGCTGGCCCGCGAAGACAAGGAGTACGCGAAGCTGCTGCTGCCCCTGCTGAAGGACAAAGACCCGGAGATCAGGGCGCAGGCGGCTAAGTGGCTCGGCGATATCCGTTATAAGGAGGCAGGCGCTGCCCTGGTGCCGGTACTGAAGGACACCAACAGCCGTGCCCGTTTCTTTGCTGCCGAGGCCTTGGGCCGCATCGCCTACGAGCCTGCAGTAGAGCCGATCATTGCGTTACTGAAGGCCAACAACGACGAGGATGCCTATATACGCCACGCCGGCAGCCTTGCCCTGGCGCGCATCGGTAAGCCTGCTCCTGTGGTCGCCTTAGCAAAGAATCCATCGCGTGCCTTGCGTATAGCGGCTGTAGTAGCCCTGCGCCGCATGCAGCACCCGGGTGTTGCCAACTTCCTGAATGACCAGGATGAATATATCGTGACGGAAGCGGCACGCGCCATCAACGACGACTTATCGATCAAAGAGGCTCTTCCGGCACTTGGCAATGTGTTGCAGAATCCCCGCTTTACAGACGAGGCGCTGATCCGGCGCGCCATCAACGCCAACCTGGAGGTAGGAACGCCGCAGGCCATGCAGAACCTGATCAACTATTCGCAGAAGGACGGTGCGCCGTTGGCGATGCGCGCAGAAGCCGTGGCAGCGCTCAGCACCTGGGCAAAACCATCTGTGTTAGACCGTGTGGACGGGCGCTACAGAGGGGAAATCAAGCGCGACCCGGCGCTGGTAAGGAACAAGGCGGCGGAGACAATCATCGAGTTAACGGGGCATCGGGATGCACCGCTGCGGCTCAGCGCTGTGAAAGCCATCGGCAAACTTGGGATAGACCAGGCGTCTCCGGAATTGTTCGCTCTCCTAAAGAGCGACAAGAACCCGGAAGTGCGGGTGGAGGCGTTAAAATCACTGACAGCCCTTGACGATGCCCAGATCGGGAAAGCCATCGAACAGGCGCTTTCTGATCCGGAAAAAAGCGTTCGGGTGGCAGGGCTTGACATGCTCGGGCAATTGGATATCCCCAAAGACCTGATGGTGAACCTGCTGTCTGATGTGATCAGCAAGCGAACCCCGGAGGAAAAGCAGGCCGCGGTCCTGACGCTCGGCACGCTGCCCGTAGCAAATACGCAGCCGGTATTTGACCAGCTACTGACAAAGATGGAGAACGGGAAACTCCCGGCCGAAATTCACCTGGAGCTGGCAGATGCGATAGACAGTACCGGCTCCGATCAGCTGATGGCCCGCTACAAGGCAATCAGTGAGAAGCAGAGCCCGGACGCGGTGGCTGCCGCCTTCGAAGGCAGCTTGTTTGGCGGGGATGCCGACAAAGGCAGGAGAATCTTCTTCAGCCACCAGACGGCACAGTGTATCCGCTGCCATTCCTATGACGACCTGGGCGGCAACGCCGGCCCGCGCCTGAACGGAATATCCAAAAAACTCACGCGCCCGCAGTTACTGCAGGCGCTCATCGACCCGAGCGCGCGGCTCGCCCCGGGGTATGGCATGGTAACCGTTGAGCTGAAGAACGGCCAGACGGTAAGCGGCGTGCTGCAGGAAGAGAAAGACAACAGCCTGTCGGTGAAAGTAGGCGGGCAACCGGACACGCTCATCCAGAAAACGGACATCGCGAAGCGCATCAATGCCTCCTCGAGTATGCCTAACATGCAGCATCTGCTGACCAAAAGGGAGATAAGGGACGTAGTGAGCTTCCTGGCTACCTTAGAGGAAGACCATATATAAAAGTCCTATATAATGCATCATAAAAAAGAGCGGGTTATATATAGCCCGCTCTTTTTATTGCTCCTTGGTATTAGTCAAGTTCCTTCAGAAGACTGTCGAGGTCGAGTGGGCGCGTGTACATATCGAGCGAGCCGTCGGGTTTGGAGGGCCAGTTCTCCTTTGGCCGGTCCCAGTACAGTTCCACGCCATTCCGGTCGGGGTCCGACAGGTATAACGCTTCCGATACGCCATGGTCCGAGGCACCGGCCAGCGGGTATTCTGCGTCGAGCAGTCGGCGGAAGATAGTAGCCAGGTCCTTGCGGGTAGGGTATAGAATAGCGGTGTGGAAGAGGCCAGTGCTGCTTGCCGGGGGCGGTGAACCGTTTTTGCTGTACCAGGTGTTGAGCCCGATATGGTGATGGTAACCGCCCGCGGAAATAAACGCAGCGTCCGCACCGTAGGTAGTGGTCACTTCGAAGCCGAGCAGGTCGCAGTAGAATTTTAAGGCGCGGGGCAGGTCCGCTACCTTCAGGTGCACGTGCCCGATCCTGGTTTGCGACGGAAGGGTATAAACTGGTTCCATAAGTTCGCTTTTCTTTATATATAAGTAGGGCTGAAGCTATATAAACCTCAGCCCTACCTGTATGATACGTGCTGTCAGCCGACTGTGGTGCTGTAGCGTCTGTTTTTTAGGTTACTCTATTCCAAGTCTTCAGAATTATAACGACTTGAAATAACCTGTTTAGCAATTGCCGTTGATGTCGCAGCTGCCGCCTTCCACCACGATTTCCTCCAGGGCAGGCGCAACCTGCGAAAATACCTGATGGAACGTTTCGGTTGGCTGTGCGCCACTTACCAGGTACTTGTCGTTGATGATGAAGGCTGGCACGCCTTTAATCCCGGCCGACTGCGCCCACTGCTCCATCTCCCGCACCTCCTTTTTGCCTTCTTCCCCGCTGAAGAAACCTTCCAGCCGCTCTGCAGGGATGCCGTTTTCAACCCCGATTTCCGTTAGCAGCGCCGGATCGTTCATATTCCGGCCTTCTGTAAAATAGCTGTGGAAAAGCGCGTTCGCCACCTGCTCCTGCACCCCGCACTCACCGGCCAGCCAGAGCAGGCGGTGGCCGTTAAAAGTATTGTTCACGGTTGTCAGCTTATCAAAGTTGAATTCGATGCCATCTGCTGCGCCGGCTTCTTTCAGGCGCTGGTTCATAGTGTCGAGCTGTGTCAGGATCTGCGGCCCGTAGTTGTTCCTGAAATAGGCAATGCGGTCCATGCCCTCCTGCGGAATAGTGGGGTTGAGCTCAAACGGCTTGAAGTGGATGACAAACTCATAATTGTCGCCTGCCGCTGCAATGGCTTTGTTCAGGCGCTGCTCGCCCACATAACACCACGGGCAGTTTATGTCAGATACAATATCAATTTTTATTTTCTGCTTATTCATCTGTTTATCTCCTGTAAATTAATATGTAGTTGCTACTTCATTGAATGAAGCGCGACTACATTTAGTGTTGCAACATATAAAACGGCTGTTTTGTTTAATCTGCTTTCATATATTTTATATCCCTGCATCGCTGTGACAAACGTTCCCTCTTGCCTCCTGCTTCTAAAAAAGTATGAGCGGATAAAAGATTCCTATGGAAGAGAATATATAAACAAGATTGTCGGGAAAATTTCAAAGCTAAAAATTCTGGTGGATGTTTTTTAAATGTAAGGTAAACACTTATATTGAAGTCTTGAAATTATAGAGGCCTCCTTTGTGCCTGAATCAGCAGATAATCAAACATAAACCCAGTATGAAAAAAACATTTACAGCATTTCTCGTCCTTGTCTGCAGCTTCTCCGCGTTTGCGCAGAACTCCGGTGAACTCACCGTGCCCGCTAAACCAGACCATGAAATCAATCGCCATATATACGGCCATTTTGCCGAGCACTTGGGCCGGTCAATCTACGGCGGTTTTTATGTGGGGGAGGATAACACTAAAATCCCTAATACCAATGGCGTCCGGAACGATGTGGTTGTCGCTTTAAAGAAACTGAAGATACCGAACCTGCGCTGGCCCGGCGGCTGCTTTGCCGACACCTACCATTGGAAGCACGGCATCGGCCCAAAGGAGGACCGGCCCACGATTGTGAACACCTGGTGGGGAGGCGTGACCGAAGACAACAGTTTTGGCACACACGACTTCCTGAACATGTGCGAGCTGCTGGAGACAGAGCCTTACCTGGCAGGCAACATAGCCACTGGCCTGGTGCAGGAAATGGCTGATTGGGTGCAGTATGTGAACTTTGCCGGGAAGAGCCCGATGTCGGACCTGCGCCGCGAGAACGGCCGCGACAAGCCCTGGAACGTGAAGTACTGGGGCATCGGCAACGAGGCTTGGGGCTGCGGCGGCAACATGACCGCTGAGTATTATGCAAACGAATACCGCAAATACGCCACTTTCCTGGCCGACTGGAACAACACCGGCGAACTCTTCCGCATCGCTTCCGGCGCCAGCTCCGATGACTACCACTGGACGGAGGTGCTGATGAAGAACGTTCCGGAGAGCCTGATTGAAGGCGTGGCGCTGCACCATTATTCTGTGATTGACTGGGAGAAGAAAGGCCCGTCCACCACGTTTACAGAGCAGCAGTATTTCACCACCATGCAGCGGGCACTGTTGATGGAGGAGCTGATACAGAAGCACACAGCCATCATGGACAAGTACGACCCGGAGAAGAAAATTGCCCTGGTAGTAGACGAGTGGGGCGGCTGGTACGAAGTGGAGCCGGGCACCAACCCCGGGTTTCTGTACCAGCAGAACACCATGCGCGACGCCATGATAGCCGGTGCGACGCTGAACATCTTCAACAACCACAGCGACCGCGTGCGCATGGCCAACCTGGCGCAGGCCATCAACGTGCTGCAGGCGGTCATCCTCACCGACGAGGAGAAGATGCTCCTGACGCCTACATACCACGTGATGGAAATGTACAACGTGCACCAGGATGCCGCATGGCTGCCGCTCAAGATCAAGAGCGCGGATTATGTGATGGGCAACGACAAACTCCCGGCCATATCGGGTTCGGCTTCCAAAGATAAAAACGGGCTGACGCATGTATCGCTGGTGAACATCGACCCAAAGAAAGCGCAGGAGGTCACCATCAACATCGACGGCGCGAAATACAGGGACGTGACCGGCCGCGTGCTGACGTCTAAAAAACTGCAGGATTACAATACCTTCGACAAGCCGAACACCATCAAACCTGAAAACTTCAAGGGTGCCAAACTGAAAGGGAACACCCTCACTGTAAAGCTACCGCCTTTTTCTGTGGCAGTGCTGGAGTTAAAGTAGCTGTAAGCGGAAGAGGTGCACGGGAAACCTGTAAAAACCAGCTGTTGCAGATAATAGTTAGACAAGGGAATTCTTTCAGGACATGAACCGCATCACTTTTATGTCGGAACCACCACGATCGTAGACGCGAACAATTTTGCTGCCGTCACAGATATTTGGGAGCCGAATGCCGAGACACTCAGTGCTCCTCTGAACTTAAGCATAGGCCTTCCTGCTGACCTGGCCGGAGGGGCATATGTTTACGCCCGGGCAGGTGTTAAAATGGCGGGAGTACAGGAAATGATTTATACCCCTGTTCAGAAAATAGCGCTTAGGTAAGTGCACGATCATGTGCTGGAGCTAGTCCAGGCAAGCCCCTTTAGAGGCTTGCCTGGACTAGCTCCTTTATTAGGGAGATACAGGCCTATCTCACGTGATATGAACGCTACCTTTATAGAGTCAGGGGCTTTTAAAGGTAAAAATCAGGACCGGGTCCTGTTTGGAAGGAGGCGCCACCGGAGCGCAGTCCCCGTTCTGCCCGCCATATAATTTTGCCGATGAGTAAGACTTGGTAAAGCCGGAGGAGGGGGAGCGCAGAAAGCTCCCCTCAATAAGGAGCTGCCTGGGGGAGACATAAATCCCAAGGATAGAGCAGCCAGATTATCATCCCTGCATGGAAAAATGATAATAATCTTTATATTTAGATATGAGAAGACCATATATACACTTTCTGATCTTCCTGTTGCTGCAGACAGGCATAACACAAGCGCAGGGCACTTCCGGCTGGAGCATGGTGAAAGGAAAAATCACCACGCCCTGGGCAGAGAAGGTAGACCCCGCTAATCCGCTGCCCGAGTACCCGCGCCCGCACCTGGTACGTGAAAACTGGCAGAACCTAAACGGCCTCTGGGACTATGCCATTGTGCCGAAAGCGCAGCAGGAAGCCATTCCGGACGAATTCCAGGGCAACATACTGGTGCCCTATGCCATTGAATCTGCCCTGTCGGGAGTAGGGAAGAGAGTTGGGAAAGACAGCCTGCTCTGGTACCGGAAAAGCATTAGTGTCCCCTCCAGAATGCGCAGGCAGAACGTGCTCCTGCACTTTGGCGCCGTGGACTGGCAGTGCGATGTCTATATAAACGGCAAGAAAGCGGGCTCCCACGAGGGTGGCTACGATCCTTTCTCCTTCGACATCACCCCGCACCTGAAGAACGGCAACAAGCAGGAAGTCGCCATCCGCGTGTGGGACCCCACCGATGACGGCCCGCAGCCGCGCGGCAAGCAGGTGAAGAAGCCGGAGTCAATCTGGTACACACCCGTGACCGGCATCTGGCAAACCGTGTGGCTGGAGCCCGTTCCCCAGACCTATATCATCTCCACGAGGCAAACCCCTGACATCGACAAAGGAACGCTTACCGTGGCGGCTGAGGCACAGTACCTGCAGACAAACGACCGGCTAAGGGTGTCGGCCTGGGACGGAAAAAAGATGGTGGCAGAGCAGGAAGTTGCCGCCTTAGAACCGGCTGTTCTTTCTATCAAAGATGCGAAGCTGTGGTCCCCCGAAAACCCTTTCCTGTATGATCTGCGGGTGGCGGTGGTACGGAACGGCAAAGTAGTGGATGAGGCGAAAAGCTACTTCGCGATGCGCAAGATCAGCATGGCCCCCGACGTGGACGGCGTACAGCGCATGCTGCTGAATGATAAGTTCCTGTTCCAGTACGGCCCGCTGGACCAGGGCTGGTGGCCGGACGGTTTGTACACGGCGCCAACGGAAGAGGCCCTTGTGTTCGATATCGACAAGACCCGGGAAATGGGTTTCAACATGATCCGGAAGCACGTGAAGGTAGAGCCTGCCCGCTGGTACTTCCACTGCGACAAAACAGGGATGCTGGTCTGGCAGGATATGCCCAGCGGCGACCTCGGCGCCCGCTGGGGAAACCACCCCGGCATCGAGGGGCAGGGCCACGACATGGACCGTTCTGCGGAGTCGGAGAAGATTTATCGCACAGAATGGGCCGAGATCATGCAGGATTTCCACAACTTCCCGAGCATCGTGGTGTGGGTGCCTTTCAACGAGGCGTGGGGGCAGTTCAAGACAGCTGAAATCACGAACTGGACGCTAGAGAAAGACCCTTCGCGGCTGGTGAACAGCGCCAGCGGCGGCAATTTCCACCCGGTGGGGCAGATCATCGACCTGCACAACTACCCGGACCCCGTGATGCCGCGCGCTGACCTGTTCGGAGCGGAGCAGGTGATTGTGCTGGGCGAGTTCGGCGGGCTTGGGCTGCCCGTGGATGGGCACACGTGGCAGCAGAAAGACAACTGGGGCTACCAGAGCTTCAAGAACGCGGACGAGCTGTTCGAGCGGTATAAAGCCTTTACCGAGAAACTGGAGGACCTGATCAAAAGAGGCTTATCGGCGGCGGTATATACCCAGACCACCGACGTGGAGATCGAGACAAACGGCCTGATGACGTACGACCGCAAAGTGATAAAGATCCCTGCCGAAAAGCTGAGACAGGTGCACAGCAAGCTGTATAATCCTGAGCTGGTGAAACTGAAGCAACAGTAAGGCAGCCAAAGGGGAAGGATTCAACAAGCCCTGCATGTGCTGGCTGAGCAGTCAGGCGACATTCCTTACATATACTTCTTCATGCTCTTCGATCATTCTAAATATACCTGTTTAATTAAGAAGGCGATTTTCGTTCTGCTGCTTTACCCTTCCTTACTTGTTGGGTGCACTACCGCTGAGGCACCGGCTATAGCGGAAAAAATCAACCTGCCGGCGGAGGAGGCGTACTTCACGAATCCGATTGCTGACGGTGCCGACCCGTGGGTAGTCAGGAATGACAGCGTGTACTATTTCTGCAGTGCAGGGAGCGGTGCCATCTATGTATCAAAATCCGGGAAGCTGACGGAGCCGGGGGAAAAAGTAGCTGTGTGGGAGACGCCTGACTCGGGCTGGAACAAGAGCAATGTGTGGGCACCGGAGCTGCACCGCTTCGGCGGCAAGTGGTACATCTACTACGCCGCCGCCCGAAAGCCCGGCGGGCCGTTTCTGTACCAGCGCTCCGGGGTGTTGGAGTCGCAGGGGGACGACCCGTTCGGACCCTATTTAGACAAAGGCATGCTGTACACCGGCGACAGCATCCAGTATGCTTCCGCCGCGCCGAAGTGGGCCATCGACCTCACGCCGATGCCGCTCAACGGGCAGCTGTACGCAGTTTGGTCGGGTTGGGAAGCGGATGCGGAAACAGACAGAACGAAGCAGCATTTATATATGGCCAGGATGCTAAACCCCTGGACGATCAGCAGCAACCGGGTGCGCATCTCATCACCCGAGGAGCCCTGGGAAACCGGAGGCGAGCTGGACCTGAACGAGGGGCCGCAGGTGCTGAAGCACAAGGGGAAAGTGTTCATCATCTACTCCACCCGCGAGTCGTGGCTGAAGGAATACCGGCTGGGGCAACTGACGTTGTCGGATACGCTGCTGAACCCGATGGAGCCGGCACACTGGGAGAAAGCCGGCCCGGTGTTCCAGGGAACGGACAAGGTGCTGGGCGTCGGGCATTGCAGTTTCACCACTTCGCCGGACGGCACGGAGCACTGGGTGCTGTATCACTCTAAAAAAACCGAGGCACCGGGCTGGGACCGGAACATCAGGGCACAGGAGTTCACCTGGACAGCGGACGGCTTCCCGGATTTCGGGGCGCCTGTACCGGTCGGGGTGCCTTTGCCTCTGCCTTCCGGGCAAGAGGAGTGAGGGGATATATAAATCGGCCCAAGGTGCTGACCCGATATATGACCTGCAAAGACATTACGCGAACATCGAAACGGAAAACATGAAAATAGAAACACTGCTCTGCTATATGGCTGGCCTGCTGGCTTTCTCCTGCAGCACCAACCCGACCACCAACCCGCCCGATGCGACAGACAGCGTCACCAGTCAGGAGATCACCTACACCAACCCGGTGATGCCCGGCGACTATGCCGATCCGTCGGTGGTGCGGGTGGGGAAAGATTACTGGGCAACGGCTACTTCCTCGGAATGGGCGCCCCTGTACCCGATCCTGCACTCTACCAACCTCGTGGACTGGGAGACGGTGGGGCATGTGTTCCCGGACAGGCTGCCGGAATGGGCGGATGCGCACTTCTGGGCGCCCGAGATCGCCTACGACAACGGGAAATACTACATCTATTACACAGCCAATAAAAAGGGCGGCAACCTGTGTGTGGGCGTGGCCAGCGCCACAAGTCCCACAGGACCCTATACCGACCACGGCCCGCTTGTTTGCCAGGAAGCGGGCTCTATCGACGGCTTTCAGGTGCGGGACAAAGACGGGGAACTGTACCTGGTCTGGAAAGAGGACGGCAACAGCCGGAGCTTGCCAACGCCTATTTGGGGCCAGCGCATGAACGAGGAACGCACGCAGTTGCTGGGAGAGAAGTTTGAGATGTTCCGCAACGAGCCCGGAACGTGGGAGGGCGGGCTGGTGGAAGGCCCGGCCATCGTGCGCCACGGCGATTATTTCTACACGTTTTATGCCGGGGACAAGTGCTGCGGACGGGAGTGCACCTACGGCGTAGGGGTGGCGCGGGCCAAAAGCATCAAAGGCCCCTGGGAGAAATACGGACAAAACCCGATCATGAAGCAGAACGAGGAGTGGAAGTGCCCCGGCCACGGCACGGTGGTGTCCGATGAGAGCGGCCGGGATTATTTCCTGTACCATGCCTATAGCACGGACGCCTTCGTATACCCCGGTCGGCAGGGCCTGCTGGATGAGATCATCTGGGGCGAAGACGGCTGGCCGCATTTCGAAAACGATGCGCCGAGCGTTACAGCGCAGCTACCTGCACCTGGGGCAGCGGCTGCCGCCACGGAAACAGACCTGGATATAAAGGAGGAGTTTGAAGGCGGTGAACTCTCCGAAACCTGGCAGTGGCCCGTTGCGCAACAGCAGGCCTATAAACTGAACGATGGCCTTTTGGTGCTGAATGCCTCCCCTGAAAAAATCGGGACCGTGCTTGGCAAGCGCACCATCGACGGCGACTATACCGCAACCACGGCCCTTCGAACAGGTAACGCGCACGGGGGCACCATGGCAGGCCTCACGGCCATCGGCGACAACGACAATGCCGTGGGCATCGCCCTGAGCGATGAGCAGATCGTGCTTTGGGCGATGAAGGGAGGTTCCTTCTCTACGATCGCCAGAGCCGCAGCACCGCAGGAGGGAATGGTGCAGTTTCAGCTGACCACCGAAAACGGAGACCAGATGCAGTTTGCCTGGAGCCCGGATGGCACCACCTGGCACACCCTGAACGAAGGCAAGGCTGTGGACGCGTCTTACCTGCCGCCCTGGGACCGGGGCGTGCGCGTGGGCCTCACGGCCAAAGGCCCGGCCAACGCCACGGCCGCGTTCGACTGGTTCCGGGTGGACAATTAGCTGGGCAGATAAGCAGAGGCTATATGATATTAATGCTTAAATTGAATTCAAAACTATACCCATACATTGCCTATATATCTATATGAAAAAAAGAGACCTGAGTAAAAAGCTTTTACTGTTAACTTTGGTGGGAAGTATCGGCGCCACGGGCTTGAGCAGCTGCTCCAGCCAGGAGACAAACGAGGCCGAAACCGAGACAACCACCGCATCAAACGATCAAGAGAACATGGAAATCAAAAAAGAGCCTTTCGGCAAAACCAAGGAAGGAGAGGAAACAACGCTGTACACGCTGACGAATGCGAACGGCATGCAGGTGAAGATCACAGACTACGGCGCCACCATCACGTCGGTGCTTACGCCGGATAAGAACGGGAAGATGGGCGACGTGGTGCTTGGCTTCGACAGCCTGGCCGGCTACCAGAGCCCCGAATACCTGAAGAGCGGGCCTTACTTTGGGGCGATTGTCGGCCGCTACGGCAACCGCATCGCGCAGGGAAAATTCACGCTGGACGGCAAGGAGTACACGCTGGCGAAGAACAACGGTGAGAACACCCTGCACGGTGGCAAGAAAGGCTTTGACAAAGTGGTGTGGGAGGCAGAGCCCCTGCCAGAGCAGAATGCCCTGAAACTGACTTACGTTAGCCCTGACGGGGAAGAAGGCTACCCGGGTAAACTCACCACCACCGTAACCTACACCCTGACGGACGAAAACGAGATCAAAATTGACTATAACGCCACGACCGACAAGGCCACCCCGGTAAACCTGACCAACCACAGTTACTTTAACCTGGCCGCCGGCCAGGCCGAGGATGCGCTGGACCATGTGGTGACGCTGAACGCCGACAAGTACACGGTGGTGAACGAGTCGCTGATCCCGACCGGAGAGCTGCGCGACGTGAAGGGCACCGTGATGGATTTCACGACTCCGCAGCCCATTGGCGCGCGCGTAGACGAGGTGGAAGGCGGTGGCTATGACCACAACTACGTGCTGACCGGCGCGGACGGAACTTTGAAAAAGGCCGCCACGGTATATGAGCCGACGAGCGGCCGTGTGATGGAAGTGTTCACCACCGAGCCCGGTATTCAGTTTTACTCAGGCAATTTCCTGGATGGCACCATTACCGGCAGCGGAGGCAAAACCTACAGGAAGCACTACGGTTTCGCGCTGGAGACGCAGCACTTTCCGGACTCTCCCAACCAAAAGGATTTCCCTTCGACCATTCTGGAGCCCGGAGAAACCTACGAGACGACCACCGTTTATAAATTCTCGGTAAGAGACGGTGCACAGAACGCGCAGTAAAAAGGCGCGATGTGTATAAGCGCCACCGCTGCAAAAGCCGCTTGAGCAAAAGCTCGGGCGGCTTTTGCCATATATGACACCACGCGGGCAGCGAGTTGAAAACAAATTGAAACCGGTTCAAGCAAAAAATCGGTAAACCCCCTGGGTGCCACTGCTCTTTTGTATGAACCCAACCGCCTGCTGCAAAGGTAGCAGGCATATATAAACCAAGCATATAGGATGAAGAATAAGAAAACCGCGTTCCTGTTCGATCTGAATGGAACGGTGATAGATGATATGGAGTACCACGCTGAGGCCTGGCACGAGATCCTGACCAATGACCTCGGCGCTGACCTTACCTGGGAGGAAGTGAAGAAGGAGATGTACGGCAAGAACAGGGAGGTGCTGAACCGCATTTTCGGGGAAGGCCGCTTCTCAGATGAGGAAGCAGACAAACTCTCGGTCCAGAAGGAAGAATACTACCAGCAGGCCTATAAACCCCACCTGAAACTGATCAATGGGCTGCACGACTTCCTGAAACAAGCCGCTGCCAACGGTGTGAAAATGGCCATTGCCTCGGCTGCCATCACGGATAACATCGACTTTGTGGTGGACAACTTGGCCATCCGGCAGTATTTCGATGCCGTTGTGAGCGCCGACGACGTGACGACCAGCAAGCCGGACCCGGAGACTTTCCTGAAGGCTGCCGAAAAACTACAGGCAGACCCGGCAGACTGCATCGTGTTTGAGGACGCGCCCAAAGGCGTAGAGGCGGCGCAGAACGCCGGCATGCGCTGCGTGGTCATCACCACCGCCCATCCCAAAGAAGACTTTGAAAAGTATGACAATGTGATCGCCTATATAGCGGATTACACGGATGCCTATATAACCAGATTTTTCTCAGAGCAGTCGTAAGCTATATATGGGATGGTATATAACAGCAACAGCGGGCTTTCGGGCCCGCTGTTGCTGTTATATACTGAATTGTATATGGCTTATCAGAACGTGCGGTTCACCTGGTAATACATTTCGCTCCAGCGCAGTTCGTTCTGTAACTGGCGCAGGCGGGTGTCTTTGTCGATCACCACAGACTCAATGCCCGCCATATCCGCGAAATCCTGGAGCTGCTCGGAGCTCAGGTTTTGGCTGTAGCAGGTATGGTGCGCGCCACCGGCCAGAATCCAGGCAGCGCAACCAGTTTTCATGTCCGGGTATGGTTTCCAGAGCACGCGCGCTACGGGCAGGTTCGGCAGGTCGTGCTGCGGCTCCACCGCCTCCACCTCATTTACCAACAGCCTGAAGCGGTTGCCCATGTCGATGATCGAGGCATTCAGCGCCGGTCCGCCGGCCACGTTGAATACCAGGCGCACCGGGTCGGCTTTGCCGCCGATACCCAGCGGATGCACCTCGCAGGAAGGCTTGCCGTTGGCGATAGACTCATCGATCTCCAGCATATGCGAGCCCAGCACGAGTGAATTATTCGGGTCGAAGTGGTAGGTATAATCTTCCATGAAGGCGTTGCCGCCTTTCAGGCCGCTGCCCATCACTTTCATGGCGCGCACGAGTGCGGCAGTCTTCCAGTCGCCTTCCCCGGCAAAGCCGTAGCCCTGGCCCATCAGGCGCTGTGCCGCGATACCCGGTAACTGCACCATGCCATGCAGGTCTTCGAAGGTATCAGAGAAGCCTTTAAAGTTGCCTTCCTCCAGGAAGGTGCGAAGACCGAGCTCGATTTTGGCGGCGTCGCGCAGCGCATTATATTGGTTTCCGCCTTTGCGAAGCGCTTCCACCACGGCATAGCGTTCTTCGTACTCCTGCGTTAACCGATCCACTTCCCCGTCGCTGACCTGGTTGATGACCTGCACCAGGTCACCGATGCCGTAGGTGTTCACGGAGAAGCCAAGCTTCATCTCAGCCTCCACCTTGTCGCCGTCGGTCACGGCCACAAAGCGCATGTTGTCGCCGAAGCGGGCGAATTTGGCGCCCTGCCAGTCGTGCCAGCCGCAGGCCACGCGTGCCCAATCGCCTAGCTGTTGCAGCACCTCGGTTTCCTGCCAGTGCCCCACCACCACCTTGCGGTTCATGCGCAGCCGCGACACGATAAAGCCGAACTCACGGTCGCCGTGCGCGCTTTGGTTCAGGTTCATGAAGTCCATGTCGATAGAGCTCCAAGGAATATCCCGGTTAAACTGGGTGTGCAGGTGCAGGAGCGGCTTCTTCAGTATCTTCAGGCCCCCGATCCACATTTTGGCAGGGGAGAAGGTGTGCATCCAGGCCACCACGCCCACACAGTTCTCCGCCACGTTGGCGTCCTGGCAGATGCGGTATATCTCTTCCGTAGTCTTCACCACCGGCTTAAACACCACCTGTACCGGCACCTGGCCAGCCTGGTCGAGGCCCTGCGCGATCTGCTGCGAGTGCTCTGCCACCTGGCGCAGCGTTTCCTCGCCATATAAATGCTGGCTGCCTGTCACAAACCAGATTTCGAATTGCTTTAAGTCTACCATATATATAAAGTGTATTTTTAACAGTAATTAGCAAAGGCAAAAAGAAAGCGTTGCGGCATCTTTGCCGCAACGCTTTCGGGATATTAGAACCACAGGAAGTAATAGATCAGACCGATAATAAGGATCACACCGGCCGCACCGATATTGAACGGGGTACCGGTGTTGAACAGCACCGGGTCCGACACAATGGCTTTCGGGTCAGAGAGCGGCATCTTGGCGTTGGTGTACAGGATGATGCCGATCATAGCGAACAGCGCTGCCAGGAAAAAGAGTGACTCAATGGCGTAATAGCTGTACTCCGGCGTGAAGATGATACCGGCGATGAGCGTAACCACGGCCAGCACTAAGAAGATATAGGAGTAAACTGCAATTTTACGCTGTCTGCTCTCCGGCGGGAGGGGCGACTTCACTTTAACCCCTTTCTCTGCAAAGCTGATAACGGAAGCGATCAGGCAAAGAATAATAAACACATAGCCCATGCGCAGCAGGAATGGCATGTCAGGGCTGATGATCTTGAAGAGTATACCGGCCGGAATGGTCGCGATAGCGGTCCAGAGCGCGGCATTGGCGGTAATCTGTCGCCAGAAAAGGCCCATGCCGAACACGGCCACCACGCCAGGGTATATATAGCCCGTGTACTCCTGTATGTACTGGAACACTTGGTCGAGCGAGCTCAGCTGCGGCGCCACTAAGGCGGCGATGGCAAGGGAAACAAGCGCTACGATCCTGCCAACCCGCACCAACTGGCGGCTGGAGGCGTTCGGCTTAAAGTAAGGGTTATAGATGTCCATCGTGAAGATGGTGGCGGTACTGTTCACCATGGAGGCCAGGGAAGAAACAATGGCGGCGGTGAGGGCGGCAAACGCAAGGCCCCTGATGCCGGACGGCACGAAGTTTTTCAGCAGCCACGGGTACGCCTCATCCGACTTGTCGATGGTGCCGATTTCCGCAACAGTCTTACCTAAGATGGCCGCGAGCTCATCCGGCGTGTGCGCGTTCAGGAGTACGTAGGCCGCAATACCAGGTATTACCACGATAAGCGGCATCAGTATTTTAAGGAAGGCAGCGAACAGAAGGCCGCGCTTGGCCTCGTTGATGCTCTTGGCCGCCAGGCCTTTCTGGATGATATACTGGTTAAAGCCCCAGTAGCCCAGGTTGGTAGCCCACATGGCACCGGCGATCACGGCGATACCGGGCAGGTCGATAAAAGCGTCTTTTTGGCCGCCTGTGCCATCCGGTACGTAAATCTTGCCTTCGGGAATAACCATGGTAAAATGCTCCCTGGACCTTTCATACAGATTAGCAAGGCCCGTGATAACGCCATCTCCCGCGCCCACGGCATCTAAGGCGAGGTACGTTGTCACGAGACCACCGCCCACCATAAACACTACCTGCACCACATCCGTCCAGGCTACCGCCTCCAATCCACCATATATAGAGTAGATTGCCGAGAAAAGCAGCAACCCGATGATGCCATACTGAAGCGGAACGCCCATGATGCTCTCCATCGCCAGTGCGCCGAGGTAACTCACGGAGGTCAGGTTCACGAACACGTACACCAAAAGCCAGAAAACAGCGAACGCCGTACTCACGCCCCTGTTAAAACGCTGGTTGAGGAACTGGGGCATGGTATAGATGCCCTTGTCAATGAACACTGGCAGGAAGAATTTGGCTACGACAAGCAGCGCGATGGCCGCCATCCACTCATAAGCCGAAATTGCCAGACCAATGGCAAAGCCTGAGCCGGAGGTGCCGATGAAGTGCTCGGCGGAGATGTTGGCCGCGATCAGCGAGGCGCCTACTGCCCACCAGGTCAGCGATTTGTCGGCCAGGAAGTACTCTTCAGATGTTTTCTCCACACCAGCCTTGGTTCTGGAGACCCAGAGCCCCAGAAACAGAATGGTAGCGGCATAAAGGACAAAGACTATATAGTCTAGTGTTGAGAATCCAGAGGTCATGTAGAAATAGTGTTATAGTTAAGTTCTTTAAATTTTTTTAAGATATGAGAAAATATTCATTTCTCGCAATTTTTAATTCGCAATCCTGTTTTTAAACCCTCAGCCAACCATTCAGGATTTCTGATACCTTACAAAACCGAAAGCGCTATTGCCCATAATAGGAGTCCGGGCCGTGCTTGCGCTCGTAGTGCTTTTTGATGAGAGAGTCCTGCAGGCGGGGCGCGTCTGGCCTGATCTGCTCCGTCAGGAAGGCCATCCGGGCGACCTCTTCCAGCACGGCGCTGTTGTAAACGGCCTTGGCTGCTGTTTTGCCCCAGGTAAAGGGCGCATGGTTGCCTACCAGCACCATCTCCACTTCTTCGTAGCGCATGCCTTTCTCCCTCAGGTAATCCATAATCTGGAATCCTGTCTCGTATTCGTAGTTCCCCTGGATCATCTCATCGCTCATGGGTGGGGCGCAGGGGATGTCCACGGTGTTGTGGTCGGCGTGCGTGGTGCCGTAGATCGGGATATCGCGCTGCGCCTGCGCCCAGGAAGTGGCGTAAGTGGAATGGGTGTGCACAATGCCGCCGATGTTCTCCCAGTGCTTGTACAGCACGGCGTGCGTCTTGGTGTCGGACGAGGGCCTGAGGCTGCCTTCCACGGTGTTGCCGTCAAAATCCACGATCACCATTTTCTCCGGCGAAAGCTCTTCGTAGGGTACTCCACTGGGCTTGATGGCGAATACACCTGCGCCGCGGTCGGCAGCGCTTACGTTGCCGAAGGTAAACAGCACCAGTCCCAGTTTAGGTAGTTGCATGTTCGCCTCGTAGGCTTCCTGTTTGATATGTTGATACTTGCTCATATATATGTGTTATCTCACCGCTTCTTCCTGAATGTCTGTTACCTGCGCCGTGGCCGGTGGAATCAGTTTCTCGATGGCCTCGCCGTGTGCCTTGTACTGCTCGTAGCGCTTGGCATAGATAGCGGCGCGGGTAGCGTCCGGGTGGTAGGCTGCGTCGAAGCCCTGGCCCATGGCCTCCATGGCGTCTTCTACCCGGCTATATATACCCGCTGCCGTGGCGGCAAACATGGCGGCCCCGATGGCGCATGTCTGCTCTGACTTATGGATGCGGATCGGCATGTTCATCACGTCGGCCATCATCTGCATGATGAAAGGCGACTTCTTCGCCACGCCTCCCAGCCCGATCAGCCCCTTCACCGGAACGCCCTGCTCGTTGAACCTGTCCACGATTTTTTTGGCGCCGAAGCAGGTAGCCTCCACCAGCGCCTTGAACACGCGCGGCGCGTCGCTGCCCAGCCCCAGCCCCAGGATCGCGCCCTTCAGCACCTGGTTGGCATCCGGGGTGCGGCGTCCGTTAAACCAGTCGATGGCAAAGGCATCCTGCTCTGATAGCGGCAGTTGCGCCGCCTGGTTGGTGAGTTCCGGTATTATTTTGTCTGAGATTTCCTGGTAAAGCGCGTCTGCCGTTTCATTGGATATCGTCTGCGATTGCGACAGCAACTGCTGGAGCGGCCAGAGCAGGAGATTCTTGAACCAGGCATACGTGTCGCCGAAGGCAGACTGGCCCGCTTCGAGGCCCATCATGCCGGGGATCACAGAGCCGGGCACCTGGCCGCATATGCCGCGCACCAGTTTGTTTTCCACCTCCGCGGTGGGGGCAACCAACATATCGCAGGTGGAAGTGCCCATCACCTTGCTTAGGTGGTATGGCTCTACCTGGCCGCCCACGGCACCCATATGGGCATCAAACGCACCCACTCCTATGACCACTTCTGTGCTGAGCCCTAAACGGTCGGCCCATTCCTGGCTGAGGTGCCCGGCGGCTTTGTCCGAGGCATAGGCATCCTTGAACAGCCGCTCCGTGAAGCCCTGCAGCAGCGGATCGAGGGAGGCAAAGAACTCATCCGGCGGAAGCCCCCCGAAGTCGGCGGCCCAAAGCGATTTGTGGCCGGCGGCGCAGACGCTGCGCTTCATCTGCATCACGTCGTTTCCGCCGGTCAGCAGGAACGGGATCCAGTCGCAGTGCTCAACCCAGGAGTATATGGCCTCCCGCACCTGTGCATCCTCGCGCAGTACGTGCAGCAGCTTGGCCCAGAACCACTCTGAGGAATAGATACCACCTACATACTGCAGGTAATTGGTGTCGAATTTGGTGGCGTGCTCGTTTATTTCTGCCGCCTCCCGCACAGAGGTATGGTCTTTCCAGAGCACAAACATGGCATTGGGGTTTTCCCCGAACCCCGGAAGCAGGGCCAGCGGCGTACCGGTTTTGTCCACGGCCACGGGTGTAGAACCTGTAGTGTCAACAGAAATGCCTTTGACGGCGGCCGCCACGTTTGCCCCGGCTTTGCGCACGCATTCTTTGATGGTATGCTCCAGGCCCTCCATGTAATCCAGCGGGTGCTGCCTGAACTGGTTTATACCGGCATTGCAGTATTGCCCCTGTTGCCACCTCGGATAGAAATAGACAGAAGAGGCTACCTCTTCCCCGTTTTGTGCATTTACCAGCACTGAGCGGACAGAGTCTGTTCCGTAGTCCACTCCAATCACATAGGATAGATCTTTCACAAGCACATTGCTATTAAGTTTTGTGTCAAATTAACACTTATTATGAAAAATAAAAAATTCCACTCCACATTCTGCTCTAATAAGTGAGCTTTGTCAGGGAACAAGGAATTTTTCGGGGTTCGGGATAAATTTCAGGAACGCCTGAAAGTTGTTGAGGTACTTGCCCTGGTCGAGCTTGAAGAAAAAGGCCCCCTTCTTGGAGCTGTCTTTGTCTTTGTCCTTCTGCTTTACAAAAAGCCCGGTGGAGAGGAGTTTCCGGTTGAAGTTTCTTTTGTCGAAGGTTGTGTCATATAGTCCCTCGTAGAGGGCCTGCAGTTGCGGCAGCGTGAACTTTTCGGGGAGCAGTTCGAACAGGATGGGGTGCAGCGCGGCCTTATAGCGAAGCCTGTTTTTGGCCATCTCCACCATCTGCGAGTGGTCGAAAATTAGCTCCGGCATTTCCTTCAGCGGAAACCATTCTGCGTGGTACTCTTTGCTTAGCTGCTTCTCGTATTTCTGGATGTCGATCAGGGCGAAGTAAGCTACCGCGATCGTTCTCTCCACCGGGTCGCGCCCTGGAGCGCCAAACGTATGGAGCTGCTCCAGGTACACGCTTTTCAGGCCTGTCAGCTCCCCCAGAATGCGGCTGGCGGCTTCGTCCACGCTCTCCTGCGGTTGCACAAAACCGCCCATCAGGCTCCATTTCTTCTTCTCGGGTGCAAAGCCTCTTTGGATGAGCAGTATCTTGTAGCCTTCGCCATCGAATCCGAGAATGATACAGTCCACGGCAACAAGCAGTCGTATTTGCCCAGAGTATTTCAACATAGAAAGGTTAATTTTTTAACAGCAACAGCAATATTTTACCAAAACTATAAGATAAATAGATTGCGAACCGCTTTTTAAATAAATTTATATATCCCGAAGCGCAACAGGTGCCTCTCAAAATAACTTTACATGTTAATTTAACAGGTATATATGATATATAAAATACGTTAGACATTTAATCGAAATATACCTGTGCAATTTTGCGCATACAACACTCTTTTTCCTGATTCAAGGGGGCCTTTCGTTTTAGATGCTGCTGTTACCGGGAAAGTGGATAGGGTAGGAGCGGTTAGTTGCTCCCATACCCAAGCAGCATAAAATCTTTGTTACATTTACATGATAAGCGCAGACGCCATACATGACCAATAGAATAAGAACCTGGGCGGGGCTGCTCTTCACCGCCGCCCTCTTTACATCCTGCCAGCAGAACGACGGTGCTATATCCATCACCGTAAAAAACCACCTGAACCTCGCGCGCGAATCTGAGACTGTCAGCATCCCGGTTGGGGAGGTGGAGGGCCTTGTGCGGGAGTTCGGAGTGGAAAATCTCCTGATCAGGGACGGGGAGACAGACATCGTGCTCGTGAGCCAGCCACTCGACATGAATGGAGACGGCACCGTCGACGAAATCCTTTTCCAGACCAACATAGGCGCCAGCGCCGAAAAGGCGTTCACCATCACAGGCGCAGCGAATGCGGCGGCGCTAAGGCCAGCCAGCGAAAGCAGGACGTACTCGCGCTTCGTGCCTGAGCGCACCGACGACTACACCTGGGAGAACGACCGGGTAGCCTTCCGCACCTACGGGCCTGTGGCACAGCAGCTGGTGGAACAGGGGAAGCCGGGCGGTACGCTCACCAGCGGGATGGATGCCTGGCTGAAGCGGGTGCCTTATCCCATCATCGACAAATGGTATGAAGGGTATCAGCAAAACAGCAACTTTTACCATATTGACCGCGGCGAGGGCTACGACCCTTACCACGTGGGCAAGAGCAGGGGCATTGGCGGCATCGGCGTGCTGGAGAACGACTCGCTGTATGTCTCCAAAAACTTTACGGGGTATAAAACCATCGCGGAGGGTCCCATTCGCACGGTCTTTGAGCTCACGTACGCGCCCTGGCAGGCAAACGGCAGAACGATTACCGAGACAAAGCGTATCAGCCTTGACCTGGGCAGCAACCTGAGCTACTTCGAGGAAGTACTGCAGAGCGACCGGCCTGTGCCAAACTACACAGTGGGCATTTCGCTGCACGAGAAGAAAGGGGAAGTGAAAGCCAACCCGGAGCAGGGGTGGTTCCGCTACTGGGAGCCGATGGATAGCGCGATGCTGGGAACCGCTATTGTGCTGGCCCCCGCCGCCGTGCAGTCCTACAAAGACCACCGCGTAGACAAGCCGGACCAGAGCCATTTATATGTTCTTGTGAAACCCGACAACGGCAAGGTAGCGTATTACGCGGGTTTTGGCTGGTCTGAGAGCGGGCAGTTCCGCACAAAACAGGAGTGGGACGAGTACCTGGCTGACTTTGCAAAACGGCTGGCATCGCCGCTGGATGTGAAGGTTGGAGAATAAGCGCCTACTCCATATATAAACAGTAGAATATAAACAGTAGAGAACACCGGATATAATGGAAGCCAACCCTGAAATAGACAGTTGCTGCCCTGATATCCTTGATTAAGCATATCTTTAAGTTCTGGAACATCATATATAAACAATGAGAATTAAAAAGGCTGTTATTACCGCGGCTGCCCGTGGCGAAAGACTTTACCCGGTGGCTGACACCATTCAGAAGGCCATGCTCCCGATCATAGACATCGACGGGTTGCACAAACCGGTTATCCAGATTATTGCGGAGGAGGCTTTTGCCAGTGGCATCGAGGAATTGTGCGTGGTATGCGCCCCCGGCGACGGAGAAAGGTATCTCAGCGCCTTCGCCTCGCTGCGTGATAACCTGCTGCGATCATATAAAGGCGTTGACTGGGCGAAAGAGGAAACCGATAAGTTGGACCTGTTGCTGAGCCGCATCCAGTTTGCGGAGCAGCAGGAGGCGCTGGGCTATGGGCACGCCGTGTACTGCGCCCGCGAATTTGTGAACAACGAGCCTTTCCTGCTGCTTTTGGGAGACTACCTGTATGTATCCAATCTGCTGCAGAAGCGTTGCGCCACCCAACTCATTGAGCTTTCCGCGCAGGAGAACTGTTCTGTGTCGGCGGTGAACCCCACCATTGAGCACCAGATTGGCCGCTACGGCACGCTTACCGGGAAGCAGCTCCCCGGCAACGCCGGTATATACCAGATCGAGAAGATCATTGAGAAACCCTCTTTGAGTGTGGCGGAACTGGAGTTGCAAACGCCGGGGCTGCGGGTAGGGTACTACCTGTGCTTCTTCGGGATGCACGTTTTCACGCCGGCCATTTTTGATATACTGGAGAAGTACATCGCCCGCGACGGCAGCAACATCCTGCTCACGCCCGCGCTGCAGGAACTCGCCGAGGCAGACAAGTACCTGGCGCTGGAAGTAAAGGGAAACCGATACGACCTGAGCAAAAAGCTCGGCTGGCTGCAGGCGCAGATTGCACTCGGCCTGGCAGGCCAGGCGCACGACGAGACGCTGACGGCAATGGTAGATCTGCTGGCCGAAGCCAACAGCCGGAAATCTGTTTAATCTTTATCAGAAATAAAGTGCGGAGAAAGTAACACATCCCTCCCAGCAGGAGATGTTTAGACTCTAATGTATTCCCCTCCTCCGAGGGATAGGGATGGGTAGCAGGCAATTGCCAATAGCCAATCACCCGCAACCATATATACCAAAACTGCCTGCTGCACAGCAAAGCTCAGGCAGGCTATATAGTGCTGCACCAAAAAAGCAACATGAATATCTTTATCCAAACCATTACCGCTACAGAGGCCGCCACGCGCAACCGCTCCTTTTTCGAGATCAGCCGGAAGCTGTCGGCAAAGGAAATGGGGACGGCCCTGCGCGAGCTGGACACGTTCCGGAAAACCACGCCAAACCTATATGAGAAGGTAAGGGCTATTCTCTTTTTATATGCCGGTTACCGGTTTTTCCTGATGGAGGCAAAAGAGACGCCTTCGGTCGGGAAAATCTCTTATGACGGGTTTGAGGACCTGCTGGCCCGCCGCTTTGAGCACGCCATCGCCACTTTTCTTCGCGAACTGGACAAGCACGGGCCCAATGCAGCCCTGTTCAGCGCCCTGGCCGATAGTTACCACCAGTTGTCGTTCCAGATCCTGGCCGATCAGGTTCGGAAAAGCGTGCGCTCGAGCAAGGGCAACCAATGGATGTTCCGGGTAGGGCACCAGGAGGAGCACCCGATCCGCATACACCCGAAACTGCTGGCGCGCCACGACAACTCGCTTTTTTACCCGATCCTGCACGAGAACACCTCCGTTCGGATGGACCTGACCCACAGCGGATGGTCCGATATCTTCTTCCTGGGGATGGATTACCCGGAAGGCGCGCGCGTCATCAACGTGTCCATCGACTTGGGTGTTTTTGGGCGCGATAAGGACATCAGGCCACCCCTGCACAGTTATGTGCGGGTGATTCCGGAGCCGGTGCTGCGCCTGACGAGCATCGACCTGAACACCTCAAAGGATATACACGACCTGGCGGACCTGTTCAACTTCGGGAATGATTACCTGAGCCTGGTGAAAGCCGGTGTGATCGCCTCCGGGCTTATTCCGCCTTCTTTTGAAGGAACAAACCAGGCCTTGCCTGAGATTTTGGCGCGCATCGTGGCCCCCGGCATGGGGATTGAGCTGGTGACGAAGGTGAATGATATCCCGAAAGGCTCCCGGTTTGCCGTTTCCACTAACCTGTTGGGCTCCATCATTAGTTTGCTGATGCGTGCCACCGGCCAGACACAGCGGCTGGAAGGCGGTCTGGAGGAGAGCGAAAGACGACTGGTTGCCTCGCGCGCCATTCTGGGCGAGTGGATCGGAGGCTCCGGCGGCGGCTGGCAGGATTCGGGCGGCGTGTGGCCGGGCATCAAAGCCATCCAGGGCACGTTTGCGCAGGAGGGCGACCCGGAGTTCGGTATCAGCCGGGGTACGCTGCTGCCGCGCCACCGGGTGCTGCAGGGCGAGGAAGTGCATCCGGAGATCGGTGAGAAGATCATGAACTCGCTCGTGCTGATGCACGGCGGCATGGCCTCGAACGTAGGCCCGATCCTGGAGATGGTTACTGAGAAATACCTGCTGCGGGGAGAGCGGGAGTGGGCTGCCCGGCAGCAGACAAACCAGATATTCGATAACATCCTGGGTGCTATCCGGGAAGGAGACGTCCGGAAGTTAGGCGCTAACACAGCCCGTAACTGGGAGCAGCCGATCAAGACGATCATCCCCTGGGCATCCACTTATTTCACGGAGCAGATCATCGCCAAAGCTCAGAAAGCGTTTGGGGAGGATTACTATGGCTTTCTGATGCTGGGCGGTATGTCGGGCGGCGGTATGGGCATGTTTGTGAACCCGGAGCGCCACGAGGCATATAAAACGGGCGTGCTGGAGATACTCCGCCAAACCAAGAACGAGCTGTCTGACGCGCTGCCGTTTGCCATGGAGCCGGTGGTATATAACTGGAGCATCAACCCCAAAGGGACCTGGGCGACGCTGCACGAGGGCAACGAGGCGCTGATGCCCGAGCAGTACTATGCCATTCATGTGTCGCAGCTGGTGCGGAAAGACCCCGCCACAATATCATATATACGCCGGGCGGAGATCGATTACTTTACGACGTACTGCGAAAAGAACAACCTGGCCTACCCGCTGCTCCGCACCATCATCAGCAACCTGTTTAAGGTATCGGACCCGAGCTCGCAGGGCAACCGCAGCGTGGAAAATGAGAAAGCGGAGAGCATCAAAAAAGAGAACGGATTTGACTATATACAGCACGAAGACATCCGGGAGGAGCTACAGAAAGGCCGCATCGGGCTGTCGCGCAACCGGTTGGCGGCGGAGACGACGATAGAGGATGTGCGGCCGCAGGACATTGTGCGGCTGGAAGAACTGGCCGCTTCCGGTAACACCGGCGAAGAAGCGATCAGAGCCGGCAAAGTAGCGGTGATGAGCCTGGCGGCAGGCGTGGGCAGCCGCTGGACAAAGGGAGCCGGTGTGATCAAAGCGCTGAACCCGTTTGTGGAAATAGAAGGCAAACACCGCAGTTTCCTTGAAATTCACGTGGCGAAGACACGCAAGATAGCGGAACGGTATGGCGCGAGAGTCCCGCACATTGTGGCTACCAGTTACCTGACGCAGGCGCCTATCCGAAAACAACTGGAAAAGACACAGAACTTCCAGTACGATGGTGCCATTCTATTGTCGGAAGGTCGTTCGATTGGCCAGCGCTTCGTGCCGATGGAGCGCGACCTGCGCTTTATGTGGGAGGAGATGCCCCAGGAAACGCTTGACGAGAACAAGCAGAAAGTCCGGGACGCTGTGCGCCAGAGCATGATCAACTGGGCAAAGTCCAAAGGCGAAGGCACGGATTATATGGACAACATCGCGGCGCAGCGCTTTTCGCCGCTCGGCCACTGGTACGAAGTTTCGAACCTGCTGCGCAACGGCACACTGGCTAGGCTCCTGCAGGAGCAACCGCAGTTGCAAACCATTATGCTGCACAACATTGATACCCTGGGGGCCGATATAGACCCGGCAGCGCTGGGCTACCACCTGGAGTCGGGGAACGCGTTGACATTTGAGGTGATCCCGCGCCGCATCGAGGACCGGGGCGGCGGGTTGGCGCGCGTGAACGGGCAGCTGCGGCTGCTGGAAGGCCTGGCCCAGCCACGTGAGGAGGACGAGTTGAACCTGAGCTACTACAACTCCAACACCACCTGGATCCAGATCGACCCGCTGCTCACGCTTTTCGGCCTGACGCGCGAGTCCCTGCAGGGTGCTGATGCAGGGCAACTGGCCAAAGCTGTCCGAAGCGTGGCGCACCGCATCCCCACCTACGTCACCATCAAAGATGTGAAATACCGCTGGGGCCACGGGCAGGAGGATATATACCCGGTTGCGCAGATCGAGAAGCTCTGGACGGATATGACGGCGCTTCCCAACCTGAAGTGCGGTTATATTGCAGTGCCGCGTTACCGGGGCCAGCAAATGAAAGACCCCGCACAACTGGATGCCTGGGTAACCGACGGCAGCAAGGACTACGTCGCCTCGCTTGGTACATTTGCCTGATGACTCAAAGACCTCGCGGCGTGCGCAGCTCCCGCGAGCGTCTGGGGCAAGGCCGTTCCATATAAGAGGCAAGTCACTTGCAAGTCCTGCGGATTGCCATATATAGACCCTGAAAAGAGACGCCCTCCCGATTTATAATGTCGGGAGGGCGTCTCTTTCTGTTTTATAAGCGAACTATGCCGGCATGAGCTCCTTTAGCTCGCTTACTACTTTCGTCATGGAGGACTTGGCATCGCCGAAGAGCATCAGGCAGTTAGGGAAGCCGAAGAGCTCGTTTTCGATACCGGCGTAGCCGGCGCTCATGCCGCGCTTGCAGACGATGACCGTGCGGGCCTTGTCGGCGTTCAGGATCGGCATGCCGTAGATAGGGCTGCCGGGGTTGGTGCGGGCCGCCGGGTTCACCACGTCGTTGGCCCCGATGATCAGGGCGATGTCGGTGTTGGCGAATTCGTCGTTGATCTGGTCCATCTCGATGAGCTTATCGTAGGAGATGTTGGCCTCGGCCAGCAGCACGTTCATGTGCCCGGGCATGCGGCCCGCCACCGGATGGATGGCGAACTTGACGGAGATGCCCCGCTTCTCCAGCATGTCGGCCAGTTCCCGCACAATGTGCTGCGCCTGCGCCACGGCCATGCCGTAGCCCGGCACGATGATCACCGAGGAGGCAGATTCGAAGAGCATGGCTGTTTCCTCCACACCTACTTCTTTCACCACAATGTCTTCCCCGCCTCCGGCAGCGGCGGCCGAAGAGCTTGTCTGGCCGAAGCCGCCCAGCAGTACGTTGACCAGCGAGCGGTTCATGGCCTTGCACATAATCTGGGTGAGAATGATACCGGAGGCGCCCACGAGCGCACCCGCGATAATCAGCACCTGGTTGTTGAGCACGAAGCCCGTGGCGCAGGCGGCGATACCGGAATAGGAGTTGAGCAACGAAATCACCACCGGCATGTCAGCCCCGCCAATCGGGATGACCGTGAGGACACCCAGCAGCAGGGCAATCGCCAGCACGCCCAGCATCCATATCTCTGCATTCGGCTGCAGCACCACCAGCACCGAGAGCGCCAGCACCGCCAGAAACAGGATGGCATTCACGGCATGCTGCCCACTGAACACCACGGCACGGCCGTTGATCAGGCCTTTTAGCTTTCCGAACGCCACCAGCGAGCCTGTCAGGGTGACGCAACCGATGATGACACTGATGATGATGGTGACGCCAACCACCATTTCCATGCTGTAGCCCGCCTCATGCGCCATGCGCCAGTACTCGGAGGTAGCCACCAGCACGGAGGCAGCCCCGCCGAAGCCGTTGAAGATGGCCACCATCTCCGGCATCGAAGTCATTTCCACGCGCTGTGCGATCACCGTGCCGATAACGGATCCGATGAGGATGGTCACAAATATCTCTGTGTAACTCAGTATCTGGCTGTCGAGCAGCGTCACGAGCACTGCAATCAGCATTGCAATGGCCGACACGAAATTTCCCCGGCGGGCCGTGGATGTTTTACCTAGCATCTTGATGCCGATGATAAACATCACCGAAGCGATCAGGTACGCAATCTTTATAATTAAATCTCTTTCCATAAGGGCTTACTTCTTTTTCTTCTTAAACATCTGCAGCATGCGGTCCGTCACCACGTAGCCACCCACCACGTTCAGGGTGGCCAGCAGCAGCGCGGCAATAGCCAGCCACTTGCTCACCGACCAGTCTTCCGGCCCGGCAGCCACAATGGCCCCCACAATGGTAATACCGGATATGGCGTTGGAGCCGGACATCAGCGGCGTGTGCAGCGTGGGCGGGACCTTGGAGATAAGCTCGAAGCCTACAAAACTGGCCAGCACCAGCACGTAAAGAAGTACAATTAATGTTTCTGCATTCATACTGTTTTAGCTAATATTTCTCTTGTAAACTGATGTACCAACTCCCCCTGGTGCGTAATCAGCGAACCTTTTGTCACTTCCTCGTCCATCTCCCACTTAAAGCCGTCCTTGGTGGCCAGGTGAAGCAGCAGGGTGCTGATGTTCTTGGCGTAGAGCTCGCTGGCGTTCACCGGCACCATGGCGGGCAGGTTCGACTCGCCGATGATGGTCACGCCGTGGCGCACCACCGTCTGGTTAAACTCGCTCAGCGCGCAGTTGCCGCCCGACTCCACGGCCATATCCACAATCACCGAGCCCGGCTTCATGCTGGCTACCATCTCTTCCGTTACCAGCAGCGGAGCCTTCTTTCCGATCACGAGAGCCGTGGTAATTACCAGGTCCGCGTCGGCTATGTGTTTGGTGATGAGCTCTTTCTGTTTCTGTAGATACTCGGCAGACACCTCGCGGGCGTAGCCGCCCTCGGTTTTCACGCCCTCGGCCTGCACCTCCAGGAAGCGGCCGCCCAGCGACTCTACCTGCTCCTTTGTCTCGGGGCGCACATCGGTTACCTCCACTACGGCCCCCAGGCGCTTGGCGGTGGCCACAGCCTGCAGGCCGGCCACGCCCGCCCCGAAGATGAGCACACGGGCCGGGGTAATGGTGCCGGCCGCCGTCATCATCAGCGGAAAAATCTTGCCCAGGGCGTTGGCCCCCAGCAGTACCGCTTTGTAGCCTCCCAAGTTGGCCTGCGAACTCAGGGCGTCCATCTTCTGGGCGCGCGAGATGCGCGGCACGGCATCCATGGCGAAGGCGCTGATGTTCTTGCTCAGGCATATATCCACCAGTTCGGGCACAGTGTAGGCATATAGAAAGGAGATCAGCGCGCTGCCGTCCCGCATCAGCAGGGCCTCCTCAGGCGTGGGGGCGTTTACCTTCAGCAGCACATCCGAATCTTTAAGCAATGCGGCCCTGTCCGGGAAAATAATGCCGCCTGCCGCTTCGTAGGCACCATCATAGAAGCCGGAAGCATGCCCGGCGTCGCTCTCGATGCCACATTTAAAACCGGCTTTCGTGAGTGACTTTACCACGTCCGGTGTCAGGGCTACCCTTCTTTCGGATAATTTGCCCTCTTTGAGTACAGCTATGTTCAAGGATTAAATGTATTAAGTGTAACCTGAAATAATATTGCAAATAGTTGTTGTGCAGCAGGCGCCTCTGTATCTGAATGCAGGGCTAAGCTGCCGGAGAGGCTACATGAAGCACCCTGTTTGCCATGGCCGCCCGTGCTCTTGCGAAAAGCCACCCCCGAAGGAATGGGAGAAAAAGTGTACGATATCCAGAAAGACGCCTCCTCTCACCCGTTGCCTTGCCCCGGAGGCTTCAATTTATCCAAAGCTTCGCCAGCCGGTTACTGCGCATAATCGACAAGCTAAGATAATAAAATTTTTAAACAGCCTTGCGTTTTGTTGAAAAGATAGCTTAAAAATTGATGAATAATTGTAAAAAGCGTTAGAACGGCAGCAAAAAAGGTAAGTTTGAGTCATTTTATATATACTTCAGCTCACGCTGCGTATAATCCTCAAAGAGGTTTCGAACTGCGGAGCGGCAGGTGAGTTGTAGGCAATAACAGGAAACTTCCGCTGCCTGTGGTTTAAGCCTGGCAGGCGCTGCAACGCGCAGCCGCATATTTTCTTTGCGTTTATTTATACCTTTTTGATGGTGATTCCGCTCACAGTACTTAATTTTGAGCGGTTATTTGTACGTACAAAATTTTTCCAGCTTCCCGTTATATATAGCTGACCGATCGCTATGCTATGGAATATCAGAAGGGGGACTTTGCAACTTCTTATCTATAAACACTATAGATAGCTTTTGTGGGTTCTCAAACCTGGGCCAACAGGGTAGTGCCCGGTCAGGTATCAGAACAGATGCTGAAACCCATTTCGCTATTGTAAGATGCTTAAAACGAAGAAAGAAATTATTTTAGAAACGGCTTTGAATCTTTTTGCTGATAAAGGATACGAAGCCACGCCCACCAGCTTAATTGCGAAGGAGGCAGGCGTGTCAGAAGGCCTGATTTTTAAACACTACCTCAGCAAAGAGAACCTGCTGGAGGCAGTGGTGAAGGCCGGGTACCGGCGTATCACGGACAGGAGCAAAGGACTTGTGGTGGAGGATGACCCGATCAGGCTGATCGAGAACGTGCTTGACATGCCACTGAAACTGGTGGAGGAGGAGCGCAATTTCTGGCGCATGCAGTTTCGCCTCGTAGACGAGGAAATCTCGCAGAAGCACCACATGCGCTACTCGCACTCGGTGATGCAGAAGCTGGAAGGGGCCTTCAAAAAACTGGGCTACGAAGAGCCGGAACTGGAGACGGAGATCCTGATGCTGCTGGTAGAGGGGCTGTGGAGGATGTACCTGACCAACGAGGACAAAGGGCACTTTGTGAAGATGCTGGACCTCATCAAGGCCAAGTACAGGAAGTAAGGAGCTTTAAGCAGACAAGCTGCAGAGCAGGTAAGCGCTCGTATTATATAGAGACTGGTTTATCTAACGCAGCACGCACCGGGCGATCATGCCCATGTGCGTGCTGCGTTCTTGTTTGGAGGATGTTATACCAAGTCTTCTAAACCTTCTTCCATATATGGCTTTATCATTTTAAATGAAATGGGAATGGCATTCTTTCTATAGCTATGGAAGGAAGAATAGTGGGTATGGCACTATGTATATAGAATCGTTTCCGCACAGCTCTTCATTGATTCGCGCGCAGAAACCTTTAGCTAAAGGAAGAAGAGGGATTGCCAACTTACAGCAGTTGCCATCGTGACGACACAGCAGGCTATATATACTGACCTGCTACAATCCAAACACCCTTGGCAGCCAAAGGCTGAGCGCCGGTATATAGGTTACCAGCAGCAGCGCAACCACCATGGCGAGGAACAGCGGGATAAGGGGCTTGATGACTTTGCTGATGCTAATTTCGGCTACCCCGCAACCCACAAACAGCACAGAGCCCACAGGCGGCGTGCACAGGCCGATACAAAGGTTCATCACCATCATAATGCCGAAGTGAACCGGATCGACTCCGAGCTCGCGCACAACCGGCAGGAAGATCGGGGTGAATATCAGTACCGCCGGCGTCATGTCCATGAAGATGCCCACAAACAGCAGAATTAGGTTAATGATGATGAGGATAATGATCTTGTTGTCGCTGACAGATAGCAGCGCGTCGCTGAAAGCCTGCGGGATGTTGGCATACGACATCACCCACGACATCCCCATCGACGTGCCGATCAGCAGCATCACGATGGCCGTGGTGATGGCCGTATGAATCAGGATATCCGGGAGGTCGCTCACCTTCACCTGGCGGTATACCAGCATCGAGAGAATGACGGTGTAAAGCACGGCCACGGCAGAGGCTTCGGTCGCGGTGAACACGCCGGCGATGATGCCACCGATTACCACCAGCAGCAGCAGCAGGCTGGGCAGGGCATCTAAAAACTTTCTGAGCACCTCCCGCAAAGAGGTGCGGTCTCCCACCGGGTATTTCTTCTTATAGGATATAACGCCAGCCACCAGCATCAGCACAAACCCCAGCAGGAACCCGGGTATGTAGCCGGCCACAAAGAGCGCGGCAATGGACACGCCGCCGCTGGCAAGGGAATACACGATCAGGATGTTGCTGGGCGGGATGATCATGCCCGTGGTGGCGGAGGTAATGTTCACCGCCGCGCTGAAAGGCCTGGAGTAGCCTTCCTTCACCATGCGCGGGTTCATGATGCCCCCGATCGCCGAGGCAGCCGCTACGGCAGACCCGGAGATGGCGCCAAACAGCATGCAGGCCACAATGTTCACGTAGGCCAGGCCACCCGGCAGCGTGCCCACCAGGCTTTTAGCCAGGTCGATGAGACGGGTGGCGATGCCGCCCCTGTTCATGAGCTGCCCCGCCAGTATGAAGAAGGGGATGGCGAGCAGCGCAAAGCTGTCGAGGCCGGTGGCCATGCGCTGGGCAAGGGTGGTGAAGGCGGGCTCCGGCGCAATGCTCACGAGCATCGTCAGGAGCGCGGCAATGCCGATGGAAAAGGCAATGGGTACCCCTAAAATAAGCAACACAACAAAGCTGACGACCAGTACGAGTATTTCCAAGAGTTCCATGTATGCCTGTTTATATATAGCCTGTCGGCTGTTGGGAATGAGATTTCAAATGAGGGCTTTATATCATCGCCATAAAAAATGGAGAATGTCACCCGTGCGAGCGGGCTATATATAGCAGGGCACTTTATTGTCCTGCGTCTTTTGCCTTAAGCCTACATCATCTCCTTGCCGATCTCCTCCGGATCTTCCGGGCTTTCGGTCAGGCCCGCGAGGCTGTAGTAGATGATGAGCAGGCCGCTGAGGGGAAGCACCATATACACATAGCCCAGGGGCACGTTCAGGGCGGCAGACGTCTGCCGCAGCTTCAGGGTGATATAGACCAGGTTGATGCCGCCCCACACCATCGCGAAGAACGCGAAGAGCGCCACCAGCACATGGATCAGCACGTTCAGGTTGCGCTGTTTCCTGCCCTCCAGGCTGGCAGGCAGCAGGTCGATGGCCAGGTGCATGCGTTTGCCAGTCACGTAACTGGCCCCGAGCAGGCTTACCCAGATCAGGAGGTACCGCGCCAGCTCATCGGTGAAGGAACTCGGCGCCCGCAGGATAAAGCGGGAACCCACCTGCCACAGCACGTTCAGCACCATGGCCGCCATCAGGGTTACCAGCACCCAGTACAGGGCCGTGTCCAGTCTTTCTCTGAATGTCATATCGGTTGCTTTATTTTGTCGTTAAGGGGCGGGTTGCGCCTGGGGGTTTTTCCCAGCGGCCTGGATCCGCTTGATGAGGCTGTACACCTCCGGTTCAGTTTTGTAGCTCTCGTAGAGTGGCTCCACCATTTTAGCGAAAGGCTCCTTATCGGGATAAGATACCTCGACACCAGCCTTTTTCACTTCCCGCAGCGCTTCCTCCTCCGCTTCCTGCCAAAGCTTCCGCTGCACCACCGCCGACTCCTCTGCCGCCTCCTGCAGCCACTGCTGCTCCTGGGGCGTTAGCTTTTCCCACACCTTGGTGCTCACCAGGAGGATGTCCGGAACCATGGTGTGCTCGTTCAGGGCGTAGTGCCGGGCCACCTCGTAGTGGCGCGACAGGTGAAAGGTGGGCGGGTTGTTTTCTGCACCGTCTACCACCCCTTGCTGCAGCGCCGTGTATATCTCGCCGGTGGAGATGGGCGTGGCGGCACCCCCGAAGGCGTTCACCATCTGGATGGCGGTGTTACTGGCCTGCACCCGGATCTTCAGGCCCTTCAGGTCGTCGGGGGTGTTGATGGGTTTGCTTGCCGTGTAGAAGCTGCGGCTGCCGGCATCGTAGTAGGTCAGGCCGCGCAGCCAGTACTGTTCCCCTTCCGTCAGGAGCTCCTGGCCAATTTCGCCCTCCAGCACACTGAAGAAATGCGCCTTGTCGCGGAAAATGTAAGGCAGGCTCAGCACCTTGAAATTAGGGGAGAAGCTCTCCATGGTGGCCGCAGACACTTTGGTCATGCCCAGGCTGCCGATCTGCAGCAGCTCCACCGACTCCCGCTCACTGCCAAGCTGCGAGTTGGGGTAGATCCCGATGGACAGCGTGCCCCCCGATTTCTCCTTTAACCTTTCGGCCATGTACAGCATCGCCTGGTGCACCGGGTGCGACACCTCCAGGCTATGCGCCAGCTTTATCTCCTTTTTGTCTGAGATTTCCCTGCACGAGGGGGCCAGGAGCAGGAGGAGAAAGGCGCAGAGGCCTGGAAGCAACCGCTGCAGCAGGAGACGCCGGGGACGGGGGTGAGGGTATATAAGCATTATTTTTTCCTTACTTTACTGATCGTCTCCAGCGCTGTCCGCGTCAGTTCTTCTAACCGGCTGTAATCCTGTGTAGCAATCAGGTCTTTGCTGATGAGCTGAGAGCCCATGCCCACGCAGTGCGCGCCGGCGGCAAACCAAGCCCGCAGGTTCTCTTCCTTCGGCTCCACGCCGCCGGTGGGCATAATGCTTGTCCAGGGGCAGGGACCTTTGATGGCAGCTATAAAATCCGGGCCGCCCACCTGCTGCGCCGGGAAAATCTTGATGACCTCGGCTCCCAGCTCCTCCGCCCGCGATATTTCGGTTAAGCTGCCGCAGCCCGGCGCCCACATGATCTTGCGCCGGTTGCAGACAATGGCCACATCCTCCTTCAGAACCGGCGACACGATAAAGTCGGCGCCGCACTGTATATATAACGCAGCGGTAGGCGCGTCCACCACAGAGCCTACCCCTAGCATTAGCTCCGGGAACGAGGCACGGGCATATTTGATGAGCTGCGTGAACGTCTCGTGGGCGAAATCGCCGCGGTTGGTGAACTCGAACACCCGCACGCCGCCATCATAGCAGGCTTTCAGCACCTGCCGGCACACTTCTACATCAGCGTGGTAAAACACAGGCACCATGCCCGTCTCTGCCATTTTTAACGCTACTTCTATTCTGCTGAATTTTGCCATATGGTTTGTGAATTTTTGGATTAGTACTGATAAAACTATCTCACGAGCCTTCCGGAGGTGTTGCCGGCCAGCAATGCCTCCACCTCTTCCACCGTCGCCAGGTTGGCGTCTTCCCGGATGGTGTGCTTGAGCACCGACGCGGCCACGCCAAAGTCCAGGGCCTTCTGATCGTCCCCGTACGCCAGCTGGCCATATATAAAACCGGCCATAAAAGCATCGCCGCCGCCAATGCGGTCAATGATCGGGTTCATTTCGTAGGTCTGGGTTTCGAGCATCTCCCGCCCGTTCCACAGCATGCCCGACAGTGTGTTGTGCGAGGCGCTGACGGAGCCGCGGGTGGTGTTCAGGATCTTCCTCACCTTCGGGAAGCGCTCCATGATCTGGCTGTAGACGGAGGCAAGTTCGTTGCCCTCCGGTTTTTTGGCGGTGATGCCCAGTATATCCCTCGCGTCGCCTTTGCCGGACACGATGATGTCGCAGCCGGCAATCAGCCCGGGCATGACCTCACCGGCGGTTTTACCGTACTGCCACAGGTTCTTCCGGTAGTTGATGTCCGCCGACACGGTCAGCCCTTTGCGGTTGGCCACGTCGATGGCTTTGGCGCAGCAGGCGGCGGCCCCGGCGGATATGGCCGGCGTAATGCCCGTCCAGTGAAACCAGTCGGCACCGGCAAACACCTCGTCCCAATCGATCATATCCGGCTCCAGCCCCGCGAAGGCAGAATGGCTTCGGTCATATATAACCTTGCTGGCCCGCACGCTGGCGCCGGTCTCCAGGAAATAGATGCCGAGCCTGTCGCCGCCATAGCGGATGTGCTGCGTGTCCACGCCATACTTCCGCAGCAGGTTCGTGGCCGATTTCCCAAGCTCGTTGTCGGGGAACCGGGTAACGTGGGCGGCGCCGATACCGAGCTGGGCCAGCGACACGGCCACGTTTGCCTCGCCGCCGCCGTACGTGGCGTCAAAGTGTGTGGACTGTATAATGCGTGCGTAATCAGGCGTAGAGAGCCTGAGCATGATTTCACCGAAAGTGATGACTTTTTTCCCCATATCAGAATCCGATATATGATGTAGCGTTGTTATAGCCTGTACTCTCCGCCACCTGACTGACATATATTTTCTGCTGGCAGTCGGCAAGGATCATATGGCTATATAGTTCTCTTTATTATTGATTTACAATGTAAACACTATTGCAGACTTCTGCAGCCCCTACTGTAGATTATCCCTTTCCAGTGGTTTGGTTTCGGATTTCATGAGCAGGAGGACCTGCTGCGTGACCATGTCCTGCAGCCCCCGGACGCGCGTCAGATCCGTGCCCCAGAGCCCTGCGTTTGCCAGGGCCTCGGCCACGGCGGCGGCCGGGTCGCCCCCCCGCCAGGCCTGTTCAAAGAATTGCAGCACCCCGGGCTCATCGCTGAGCGGGATCCGCTCGCCGCGCCACTCCCCGCGGTAGAAGAGCAGCAGGGCGGCCAGGGCGTGCAGCAGGCGCTCCGGCAGCTCTCCTCTCCGCTCTGTGTAGGCCAGCACCGAGGGCAGCACGCGCACCCGGTACTTGGAGACGGCGTTCAGGGCGATGGAGAGCAGCTCGTGGCGGATGAAGGGGTTCCGGAAGCGCTCCAGCACGTCGCCGGCGAACTGCTCGAGCTCCCCCCGCGGCATGTCCAGGGTGGGCAGGATCTCCTCATGTATAGCCTCCCGGATAAACCGGCCCACCTGCTCGTCCTCCACCGCCTCGCGCACCGTGCGCAGCCCCCGCAGGTAGGCCACCGGCACCAGGGCGGTGTGGGCGCCGTTGAGGATGCGCACCTTGCTGGCGCGCCAGGGGGTGAGGTCGGGGACGAACTTCACCTGCAGGCCGGCCTCCCCGGCCGGGAATTCCTGCTTCACCGCCTCCGGGGCCTCCATCACCAGCAGGTGGTAGGGCTCGGCCGTGACCACCAGCTCGTCGGCGTAGCCCAGCTCCCGCTGCACCTCCCCGATGGTGCCCCGCGGGAAGCCGGGCACGATGCGGTCCACCAGCGTGTTGCAGAAGAGGGTGTGCCCCTGCACCCAGTCGGCGAAGCCCCGCGGCAGGCCCCAGGTCCGGGCGTACTGCAGCACGATGCGGCGCAAAGCGTCGCCGTTGCCCTCGATCAGCTCGGTGGGGATGATAACCAGCCCCTTGCCTTCCGCGCCGTGGAAGTGCCCGTAGCGGCGGTGGAGCAGGGCCGTCAGCTTGCCGGGGAAGCTGGCCGGGATGGCGTCTATGCTGGTGTCGTTTTCATCATACATGATGCCGGCCTCGGTGGTGTTGGAGAAGATGAAGCGCAGGTCCGGGTTCTGGCCCAGCCGCAGGAAGGCCGCGTAGTCGTCGTAGGGGTTCAGGGCGCCGGCGATGCAGGTGACCAGGCGGCTGTGCCGGGTGGGCTCGCCGCCCTGCAGGCCGCTGAGCAGCACGTGGTAGAGCCCGTCCTGCCGGCGCAGGGCCTGGATCGTGTGCCGGGGCCGGTCCCTTGGCTGCACCACCACCACGGCCCCGGCGAAGGCGGTCTTCTCGTTGAGCACGTCGATGATCCAGTCCGCGAACCCGCGCAGGAAGTTGCCCTCGCCGAACTGGAGCACTTTCACCGGGTAGGCGGGGGGGAGCCCGGCGGTCTGTCTGTTGAGTGGCCTCATGGTTGTCTCTTGCCCTGCGGGCGTTTAGTTTCTATGTATACAGATGCGGGGCGTCCCTCTGACGGGCCCCGCCCGTTGGCTTTGCTTACAGATGGCCGGCTTCCCCGGCCAGAGGCCCTGTCCTCAGGGAGGAGGCGCGGACGATGAGCTCGGGCTTGAGGACGATCTTCTGGGGCACCGGGTTTTTGTTACCCGCCTTGAGCTGCTCGAAGAAGACCTCGGCCGTGCGCTTGCCCATCGTCAGGCTGAACTGGTCCACGGTGGTGAGGGCCGGGTCGGTGAAGGAGGTGAAGGGCTCGTTGCTGAAGCCAGCCAGGGCCACCTCCTGGGGGATCTTTATCCCGTGCTCTTTGAGCACCTGCATGGCCCCCATGGCCCCGTAGTCGCTGGAGGAGAAGACGGCGTCTGGGCGGTGCTCGAGCCCCAGCAGCCGCTGCATGCTCTCCCTCCCGTCCTCGAGCTGCAGGTTGCTGCTGACCACCAGCTCCTCGTCGTAAGGCAGGCCGTTGTCCTTCAGGGCGTCTGCGTACCCGCGCAGGCGCTCCTTGAAGATGCTCACCTTCTTGGGGCTGGTGAAGTGGGCGATGCGGCGGCAGCCCTGCCGGATCAGGTGTTCCACTACTTTGTAGGCGCCCAGGTGGTCGTCGACCATCACCTGGCTGACCTCCAGGGCGTCGGTGGTGCGGTCGAAGAGCACCAGCGGGACGCCGGCCCGCTGCACCCGCTGGTAGTGGTCGAAGGTCTCGGTGTTCTTGCCGATGGAGGCGATCACGCCGTCGACGCGGGCGCTGAGCAGGGCGTCGATGGTCTGCACCTCCTTCTCGTAGCTGTCGTAGGACTGGCAGATGATGACCTTGTAGCCCAACTGGTTGGCCATCTCCTCGATGCCGCGCACCACCGAGGCGAAGAAGGCCCGGTCGGCGGTGGGCACGATGATGCCGATCAGGCGGCTCCTGCCGTGGCGCAGGGCGGCGGCGATGTTGTTGGGCTGGTAGTTCATCTGCCGGGCGGCCCGGTGGACGGCCTTGCGGGTGGCCTCGCTGATGCGGGGGTTGTCGTTGAGGGCGCGCGAGACGGTGGAGGCCGTGATGCCGAGCCGCTGGGCGATGTCGTGGATGGTTACCTTGGGGTTGTTGTCCATATGTCTTGAATAGCCTGGAGGCCAGCCTGTAGCCGGCCCGGTTGCTTATTGCTCGTTGCGGGGTTTGCCGATGGTGGCCAGGATACCCCCGTCCACATAGATGATCTGCCCGTTGACAAAGTCACTGGCCTTGCTGGAAAGGAAAATGGTGACGCCCTCCAAATCACTGGGGTCGCCCCAGCGGCCGGCAGGCGTGCGGTTGATGATGAAGTCGTGGAACGGGTGCCCTTCCACCCGGATGGGGGCCGTCTGCTCGGTGGCGAAGTAGCCCGGGCCGATTCCGTTTACCTGTATGTTGTGCCGCGCCCACTCGGTGGCCAGGTTGCGCGTCAGCATCTTCAGGCCGCCCTTGGCCGCCGCGTAGGCCGACACTGTGTCGCGGCCCAGTTCGCTCATCATCGAGCAGATGTTGATGATCTTTCCCTGCTTCCGCTCCACCATATACCGGGCCACGTGCTTCGACATGATGAAAGGTCCGGTCAGGTCCACATCCAGCACCTTTCGGAATTCCTCCACTTCCATCTCCAGGGCCGGCACCCGCCTGATCATACCGGCATTGTTGACCAGGATGCTGATCGGGCCTACCTGCTGCTCTATCTGCGCAATGTTCGCTTTGGCCTGCTCCTCGTCCGTCACATCAAACAGGAAACCGTGCACTTCAAGCCCATCCTGCCGGTAACTTTCCAGCGCTTTTTCCATTTTGGCGGGCGTGTTGCCGTTAATCACGAGCGTGGCGCCCGCCTTGCCCAGGCCTTTGGCCATGGCCATGCCCAGGCCATGCGTGGCACCCGTAATCAGGGCAACCTGCCCGGTTAAATCAAATAAACTGTTCATCCGCATTTATTTTAGATCGGTTGGGGCCACTTTGTCCATGTCGTTGTAATCGAGGTTTTCGCCGGCCATGCCCCAAATAAAGGAGTAGCTGGCCGTGCCCGCCCCGCTGTGGATAGACCAGGGCGGTGAGATAACAGCCTGGGTGTTCTTCACGAACAGGTGGCGCGTTTCCTGCGGCTCGCCCATAAAATGCGACACCACCTGGTCTTCCGGCAGGTCGAAGTAGAGATAAGCTTCCATCCGCCTGTCGTGGGTATGGGCGGGCATGGTGTTCCAAACGCTGCCGGGCTGAAGCTCCGTCAGGCCCATCTGCAGCTGGCAGGTTTCCACCACCGAGTTGATGAGCACCTTCCGGATGATGCGATGGTTAGAATTTTCCAGCGAGCCCAGCTCCACCGTCTCCGCTTCCTCCAGCGAGACCTTCTTGGTGGGGTAGGCGTGGTGGGCAGGGGCGGAGTTGAAATAGAACTGCGTTTTGCCGGAGTCAGCCGGGTGGAAAATTACTTCCTTTACGCCTTTGCCTATATATAGAGCCTCCTTGTTTTGGAGTGAAATCACCTTGCCGTCTACGGTCACCGTGCTGGCAGCGCCAATGTTGATGATACCCAGTTCACGCCTGTCCAAGAAGTTCTCGGAGCGCAGCGTCGGGATCGTTTCCAGTTGCAGCGGCCCTGCGGCTGGCTGCGCCCCGCCTACGATCAGGCGGTCGTATAGGGTGTACACCATCCGCACTTCGTCTTGCAGAAACAGGTCCTCTATCAGGAAGGCCTCACGGAGTTTCGTGGTATCATAGGACTTGCTGTCGGCGGGATGGATGGCGTGCCGGGTGGTGTATTGTGTGCTCATGGCTCAGTATGAATATGGGTAAACTTCCGCGCAGAACTCCCTGATCGGATCCTGCTGCTCAGCGGAAGCGGTGTTAAAAAAATTCTTGTTAAATTGAATCACTTTACTGATCGAAGCAATGCAAGTCTTGATTTAACCTGTTCGCAGGTTTTATATATGGTATGTGCTGTTTCAACCGCCTTTAATTCGATCAATTATAATATTACAATCGATTGCGCATAAAAGCAAGTTAATTTTAAACCAATATGTAAGTGAGTACAAAGTCAAGTGCTATGAAATTGCTGTTTCTGGTCCTGTGCTGCTGTATTTCATCACCAAATGCCAGCTATTCGACCTGTGGGACCTATGTGCAAATTGTTTCAAACCGGCTGTAGCGGCGTATATAGCACCTGAAAGCGCGGATTGAGTGGCAGGATTAAATCGGGGCTATATTAGGACAAATCGAAAGAAATAGACTTAAAAAATAAATGAAATGAAACTAGAACATTTTGCGCTGAATGTTGATGATCCTGTTGCTATGGCTGCCTGGTACGTGGATAATTTGGGCATGCAGGTGGTGCGGCAGATGCAGGAGGCGCCTTACACCACATTTCTTGCCGACGACAGCGGCAGGATCATGCTCGAGATTTACAGGAACCCGGCCAATGAGGTGCCTGACTACCGCCATATGAACCCGCTGCTGGTGCACCTGGCTTACGTGTCGGAAAGGCCGGGGGAGGACAAAAATCGGTTGATGAAAGCGGGCGCAGGCTTTGAGACGGAGATGCAACTGGAGGATGGTTCGCACCTGGTGATGCTCCGCGACCCCTGGGGGCTTGCGCTGCAACTCTGCAAGCGGGGAGTACCGATGCTGCTAAAGGAGGAGGTAACCGGCCGGTAAAGTTCTTTTGATGCGGGAGTATGGGCAGCAACGAGAGCTAAGGATATCGGAGCGAAAGGTTTTAAGCCCTTGTAAAAGCCAAAGAGCGCCTTGCGGATCCGTCTAAAGAAGTTAACCATCCGGTAAAGAGAAGCCGGGGCTGCCTGTTGGCGGCCCCGGCTTCTCTTTTTATATATCCAATGCTAATATATGGTATGCTTCATCTATACAGCCACTAACTCTGCCTTCATAAACTCCTCCACCTTGTCGACCATATCGGGCGAGCCGATGACGAGCGGGCAGCGCTGGTGCAGCTCGGTCGGTGTCTTGTCCAGGATGCGCTCCGATCCGTCCGAGGCCTTGCCGCCCGCCTGCTCCACGATTAGGGCCAGCGCGTTGCACTCATACACGAGGCGGAGCTTTCCGTTCGGCGACGTTGCCGTTGGCGGGTATATATAAACGCCGCCCTTGAGCAGGTTGCGGTGGAAATCGGCCACGAGCGAGCCGATGTAGCGGCCCGAGTAGTTCTGCTCCTTGCAGTAGCTGATATAGGCCTTGATGCCATCGGGGAAGCTGTTGATGTTGCCCTCGTTGCAGGAGTAAAGTTTACCTTTTTTCGGCGTCCTGATGTTGGGGTGGGAGAGGAAGAACTCGCCCAGCGAAGGCTCGTAGGTGAAGCCGTTCACGCCGCAGCCGGTGGTGTAGACCAGCATCGTAGACGAGCCGTAGATGATGTAGCCGGCCGCCACTTGCTTCGTGCCGTTCTGCAGGCAGTCCTCCAGCGTACCGTCGCCGCCCTCCGACACCCGCCTGTAGATAGAGAAGATGGTGCCGATGGCCACGTTCACGTCGATGTTCGAGGAGCCGTCCAGCGGGTCCATGGCCACGATGTACTTGCCCCGGGCGTTGCCTGTCTGGATGATATGGTCCTCCTCCTCGGAGATGATGGCACATACCTCGCCGCCGTTGCGCAGGGCCCGGATGAAACGGATATTGGCGATCACGTCCAGCTTCTGCTGCTCCTCGCCCTGTATGTTCTGCTGCCCGAAGGTGCCCGTCACGCCCAGCAGGCCGGCGCGGTTGATCTCCCGGTTCACGATTTTGGTGGCCAGGGCGATGTCGCGCAGCAGCTGCGAGAGCTCCCCGGTGGCGTAGGGAAAGTCCTCCTGCTTTCTCATGATGAACCTGTCGAGGGTAGTGCCTACAGGTAATGCCAGTTGATCGTTCATAGATGTCCTTTCTAAGGGGTATGGTATGAGGTTTCGCGAGAGCATGCGGCCTCGCGTAGTCCAAGATGAACAGGAGTTAAATGGAAAAAAACAAGCACATGCCTGCCGGACAGGCATGTTCAGCAAGTGATTACACAACTCCTACAGGCCTCTATACTCCAAACAACTACCGAAAGATTTCGCGGAAGCCTTAAATTATTCCGCCCTTCCAGAGACCGTTCAGGCTTCCCACAGACCCGGAAATCAGAAAAGAATTTCAGCCATCGGAAGAAACATCTGGACCCTTGAGGAAGCTATAGTAATAGAGACGAAACCTGTCTAACCTGTTAAAAAGAAGACGCAAAATTGCGAAAATTATATTCAGGTTATTCGAAGACGGGAAAGGGTTAGAAATTTATATAAACCGGACTGCCTTGGAAATTAGGTGAGGGCTTGCGCAGTGATTTCGCAGGACGCTGACATTTGGGCCTCAGTTTCAGGCCCGGTGCAGGCCATGGCTTAAGGAAGCTGGATTAGAGAATTTCTTCAGCCACCTGATTAGGCGAAGCGGTGAACAACTGCAGATTTTCGGGCCACAGCCACAGCACCAGCAGACCGCCGATCAAAATCACCCCGAAGAGCACGGCCACTTTCCCGAACATCGCCCTGCTGCCCAGCACCCCGACCAGCACGCCCTTAAACGCCAGGTTAGAAAGCGCAGCCACCAGAATAACGCGCCAGCCGTTGTTGAACTCCAGCCCACCGGTGTTCATGAGCCTGGCCGTCGAAAGGGTGATCGCATCCACGTCGGTGAGACCCGAGATGACAGCCACAACATATAAGCCTTTGTCGCCGAAGTGGTCTTTTGCGAAAGCGGTCGCCAGTATAACGGCGGCATATATAGCCCCGAACACCAGGGCGGTTTTCAGTTGCGCCGGGTTGCCTTGGGGCGGCATTTCGTCGCGGCCCTTTTTCTGGTAGAAGTAAACGGCGCTCCCCAGGAGCAACATCAGCAACAGCACGGCGGCCAGCGGCGGCCCCACTGTGGCGAGCGTGGCAGGCGCCACTACCGCTACCTCTGTGATGATGCGGGCTACGGAAACGGCTGATGCAATGTAAACAACGAAGGCCGCCAACGTGCTGCTGGTGGCGCTGTCGTGTGTGCGGCGGGCATAGGTAACGGTGGTGGCAGTGCTGGAGATGAGGCCGCCTAAGGCTCCTCCCAACAGCGAGCCTGCTTTATGCCCGAATATCTGGTAAGCAAAATAACCCAGCAGGCTGATACCCACAATCAGCACCACCATGAGCCATATATTGTGGGGGTTCAGCACATCATAGGGGCCGTAGGTTTGGTCGGGCAGCACCGGCAGCACCACAAGCGAAATGAGGACAAACTGCATGATGGCCTTCAGGTCTTTTTCCCCGATTTTGGAGACGATGCCGTGCAGGGTGCTTTTTAACTGGAGCAACACGGCAACGGTGGCCCCAACGGCAATCGCCACGGTGCCGTCGCCGAGCACCAGGTATGCGCCCACGACATACATCAGCAGGGCGGCGGCCTCTGTCGTTAATCCGGCTTTGTAAGGCAGGCTTCTGCTTTTGATCACGTTGCCTGCCACGGTAAGGGCCGCAATACTCAGGATGCCCGCCGCGATTACCCAGCCTCCGAACTCCTGCGCCAGCATGGCCGACAAGGTGCCGAAGATGGTAATGAACGGAAACGTGCGGATGCCCGCGAGCTCAGACTGATCGTACTGGCGCTGTAACCCTACTAACAGCCCCAGCGCCAGCGATATGCCCAGTTTTTGGAAGAGTTCGTGCTCCATAGGTGATGGCAATGGTGCTTCAAGGTACGTCCTATAACTGCAAAAGTATAGCCGCGGCTATACTTTTGCAGTTATATATGGATTGCCGCAGTTATATATGGATTGCCGCAGTTATATATGGATTGCCGCAGTTACAGCTGCGTTTCCTGCAGCAGCGAGCTTGTCAGGCGTTTGATTTCTACCTCGGCGGCTTTGGCCTCGTACCGGATATCGATCAGGCGGTTGGACGCGATTAGTTCGTTGCGCTGCGCCTCTCTCAGCTCAATAGCGGTCAGCAGGCCTAATCGATAGCGTTCCAGCGCGATGGCGGCGTTTTCCTGTGCAAGCTTCACGTTTGATTCCTCGAGCTCCAATAGCTGTAGCCGGTTGGCATACTGGCTGTAAGCACGCGCTAAGTCTGCCTGCAGGCGGTTCTCGGCCTGCTGAAATGCCAGGTTTGCGGTCTCCTGGCTGATGCGGGCGTTCTGTGCCTGGCGGTTTATGTTAAAGCCATTGAAGATGGGCAGGTTAACCGTGAGGCCATAATTGTACCCTCTGTTCTGGTTAAACCGTGCCTGGAACTCGTTCAGGGGCTCGGCCTCCGAACGGTTAAAATTGTAGGCGCTGATAATGCCGACGGTCGGGTAGCGGCTGGCCTGGATGGCTTTTCTGTTGAGCTGTGCCAGTTGCCTGTCTAGCTGCAGGCGCTGCAACAGGGGGTTAGAGGCATATAAGCCATTGTCTGCTGCACTATATTTAAGGGTGGTGTCTACTACAATGCTGTCCGTAACAGCGAAATTTATATCCGGGTTGCGGCCCAGTAGCTGGTTCAGGTTAATCTTGGCATTCTGCAACGCCTCCTGCTGTAGCAGCAGCTCCGATTTGTCTGCATTGTAATCTACCTGCGCCCGCAATATCTCTACCTTGGCGCTCACGCCCACCTCATACTGCGCCTGCGCAATCTCCACCCGCGCCTCTGATATGGCAATGGCGTCCTGCAGCGCCTGGATCTTATAGGCCTGGCGGACTACCTCATAATAGCTGGCTGTAATATCGGAGAAGGTGTTTTCTACCGTTTCCTTCGTTAGGAGGCTGCCTGCTTTCTCCAGGGTTTTCAGCCGTTCCAGGTTGATGAACATGCCAAACCCGTCAAAAATAACCCAGTTGAGGTTAACACTGGAGTTCAGGTTATTAGAGCCGGCCCCGGTGCGTACCCGGTCCGGCCCGGTTGGGAATTCCTGCCTTGAGTTGTTCTCGCTGAAGGTGCGGGTGGCCCGTGCCTCCAAGGATGGCAAGAATCCTGCATTGCCGAGCGTGACGTTGTTTTTGTCGATCTGCTGCTCGTTTGCCACCACCTGGATGTCGAAGTTATGCTTTAACCCGATCCGGACGGCGTCCTGCAATGACAACCTGTCCTGGCTTTGGCCCAGGCGGGGCAGCAGCAGACCTACAGTTAAAAGTATTAAAACGGCTTTTTTATAAATCAGCATGCGTTGTTGCGGTAGTATATGCTTTAATGATTATGCCTTCACGGCAGCTTTGTGCTTCTTGGGTTCTTCCTCCGGCTCCTCGATGCGTTTCGACACTTTGGAAGAGAAGTAAGAGTAGATGGCCGGAATCACATACAGGGTTAAGCCCGTGGAGAAGAGAAGCCCGCCCACCACGGCGATACCCATAGATACCCGGCTTTCAGCGCCCGCGCCCCATGCCAGCGCGATCGGCAGGGTGCCGAGGATGGTGGCGAGTGACGTCATCAGGATCGGGCGGAAACGGGAGACGGCGGAGTCGATGGCGGCATCATATCTGCTTAGCCCTTCCTCTTTTCGCTGGTTCGAGAACTCCACCAGCAGGATGCCGTTCTTGGTTACCAGGCCCACCAGCATGATCATCCCGATCTGGCTGAAAATATTTAGCGTCTGGTCAGAGAACCACAGACTCAGGAGTGCGCCGGCAAGTGCCAGCGGCACCGTGAACATGATGATGATCGGGTCGCGGAAGCTCTCGAACTGTGCCGCAAGCGCCAGGTATATCAGCCCGAGGGCCAGCACGAAGGCAAACAGCAAACTGCCGGAGCTTTCCGAAAAGTCCCTTGACTGCCCCGTGAGCGCCGTCTGAAACGTTTCGTCCAGTACTTCGTCGGCAATGCCGTCCATCACCTCGATCCCGTCTCCAATGGTTTTGCCTTTTGCAAGCGTCGCGCTGAAGGTGGCGGACGCAAAGCGGTTAAAGCGGTATATCTGCGGAGAGGCGCTTTCCTCCCCGAGCTCGATCAGGTTGTCCAGCTGTATCAGCTCTCCCTTGTTGTTCTTCACATGCAGGCTGCGCAGGTCGAGCGGCTCGCTCCTGTCTTCCCGCGCCACCTGCCCGATGATCTGGTACTGTTTTCCGCCCTTCACAAAGTAGCCGAAGCGCATGCCGCTCAGCCCCGATTGCAGGGTCTGTGAAATATCCCGGGCGCTCACGCCCATCGAGAGGGCCTTTTCCCGGTCAATCTCCACCCGCAACTCAGGCTTGTTGAACTTCAGGTCCACATCCACAAAGTTGAAAGTAGGGTCTTTCTGAGCCGCTTCCAGGAACGGCGGGATGATCTCGCGCAACTGGTTCATGCTTTGCGCCTGCACCACAAATTGAATCGGTTGCCCGGCGCCACGGCCGCCACCCAGTCCTTTGTCGCCGGAGGCGAAGGCCCTGGCGCCCGGAATCTGGTTAATCAGGGTGGGGATATCCTCCACCAGCTCCTGCTGCGTTTTGTCGCGCTCACCCGGTGCTACCAGCCGCAGGCGAATAAAACCGGAAGTCGGGTTTCGCGTCATGCTCGTGATGCTGGCGATGCCGCCCACCGAATCATTTACCAGCGCCGTTACCTCGTTCATATACCTGTCCATAAACTCGAAAGAGGCACCCTCCGGGCCGGTGGCGTTGATGCGGATTCCGCTTCTGTCCTCATCCGGGCTCAGCTCGGATGGGAGCGTCGCCATCAGCCACCAGATGGCGCCCGCCGAGCCGATGATAAACACGAAGGCGAGCCAGCGCACATGCATAAAGCTCTCGAGGCTGCTACGGTAGCCCTTGGTCATGGCGGCAAAGAAAGGCTCTGTCTTGCGGTAGAACCAGTTTGGTTTTTCACGGTGCCGCAGCATCTTCGCTGTCATCATCGGCGTCAGCGTCAGCGAAACGAAGGCCGATATGATGACGGCACTCGCCACCACGATACCGAATTCACGGAAAAGCCGGCCGGTGGTATCTTCAAGGAAGGCAACCGGCATAAACACCGCGGCAAGCGCCACGGTGGTGGAGATAATGGCAAAGTATATTTCCTCGGAGCCCTTTTTGGCCGCCTTGTTGGGTTCCTGCCCGTCCTCTATGCGGGCATATATGTTCTCGAGCATCACGATGGCGTCATCCACCACCAGGCCAATGGCGAGCACGATCCCCAGGAGCGTGAGCACATTGATGGAGAAATCCATCAGGTACATCACAAAGAAGGTACCCACCAACGACACCGGTATGGCAACGATCGGGATGATGGTGGAGCGCCAGTCGCGCAGGAAAAGGAAGATAATGAGCACCACCAGGCCAAAGGCGATCAGGAAAGTTTCTTCCACTTCTGCCAGTGAGGCCTTGATGTACTGGGAGTTGTCGAAGCCGATCAGGAGCTCTATATCATCCGGAACGTCTTTTTTGATCTGCTCCAGGCGCCTGTAAAACTCATCGGCTATTTCTATCTGGTTTGAGCCCGGCTGCGGAATGAGCACAACGCCCAGCATGGGGATGCCATTGGTTCGGAGAACAGTTTTGTCATTCTCGGGCGCCAGCTCGGCGTAGCCTATGTCCTGAAACCGAATGAGGCGGTTGGCGTCTTCCCTGATCACCACGTTGTTGAACTCCTCAACGGTAGAGATACGGCCCATTGTCCTGACGGAAAGCTCTGTCGAGGCGCCCTCGATGCTGCCGGACGGCAGTTCCACGTTCTGGCGGGTGATGGCTTGCTGCACCTCCACGGGGGTTACCTGCAGGGCGGCCAGCTTGTTAGGGTCCATCCAGAGGCGCATGGAGTAGCGTTTATCGCCCCAGATCCCGACGGAGCTCACACCGGGTATCGTCTGCAGCTGCTCTTTGAAAACATTGGCCGCCAGGTCGGATAGTTCCAGGAGCGAGCGTGTCTCACTCTTAATGCCCAGCATCAGGATAGGGTTGGAGTCTGCGTCTGCTTTGGACACGGTGGGCGGCTCGGCGTCTTCCGGGAGCCTGCGCTGCGCCCGCGCCACGCGGTCGCGCACGTCGTTTGCGGCCGTCTCCAGGTCAACGCTCAGGTTAAACTCCACCGTGATGTTGCTCTGGCCCTCGCTGCTGGAGGAAGTGAGGGTGCGGATGCCGGCGATGCCGTTAATGGACTCTTCCAGCGGTTCCGTAATCTCAGACTCGATGGTCTCGGCGTTAGCCCCGGTGTAGGAGGTGGAAACGTTGATGATAGGAGGGTCAACGCTGGGGTACTCCCGAACGCCGAGGAAATTGATGCCGATAATGCCGAACACGATGATCGTGATGCTCATCACGATCGCCAGCACGGGGCGCCTGATGCTTATATTTGATAAACTCGCCATACTTTTCCTGTAATTGCGGAAGTTAAGATCCGGTAATTATTTGTTTTCAGTACTGGTGCCGGTCGGGCTGCTTTGCTGAGACTCAAGCTAAAGTCAGTTGCAGCAGCTACCGCTTTTTCCCCTCACATCCCTCCCCCGTACAACGGCAGGTATGGGGATATGCGTCTGTAGAATCTTTCATAACACTCGTTGCGGCCTTGATGCCGGCTGCGGAAGGGTTACTCTTTCGAAGACCGGACATTCCGGATGCTCAGGTCAGAGCCCGGGCGCGCCTGCAGTATGCCTGAGCTGATGATCGTGTCGCCGGGCTCGATGCCTTCCATAATCTGGATCATGGTTTCGGAGCGTTGCCCTATCTTCACCATCTTAGGAGCCGCCTTACCCGCTCTCACCAGGAACACTTTGTGCCCCGTGGCTTCGGGTATAATGGATTCCGTCGGGATCAGGATGGCTTCCTCTACCTCCTTCAGGGGCATGCTGATGCTTACGAATGCACCCGGCTTCACATCGTTGTTCCTGTTTTCGTAAAGCGCGCGTATCTGAAGGGTACGGGTCACGGGGTCGATATTTGGCTGGACGGCATAGATTTTGGCCTTGTACACTTCCGCGCTTCCCTCTGTTGTGAAGGTTATTTCCTGGCCTTCCTGCACCATCTGGCTGTAGCGGCCGGGTATGGCGAAATCGATCTTCACGGGGCTTACGTCCACAATGCGGGCGATGGGCGAGCTGGCGGTCACGTAGCTTCCCTCGCTCACCTGGCGCAGACCGATAATGCCGTCGAACGGCGCCCGGATATAGGCTTTGTCCATCGTGGCTTTCAAGGCCTGGATATCGGCGGTGGCGGTGGCCAGCTGGTTGCTTACCTGGTCATATTCCTGTGCGCTTATATACTCTTTCTCCAGCAGGATGCGCTGGCGGGCCTCCATGTCCTTGTACAGGCTTTGGTTTGATTGCAGCTTCTGTAACTGCGCCTGCATCTCGGCGGCATTAATGGTGAGGAGCAACTGCCCTTTCTTCACGCGGCTGCCCTCCTCAAAATTGATGTTCGTGATGCGCCCGGATATCTCGCTTCGCAGCTCCACATCTTCGTTCGGGATTACGCTGCCCGTAGAGGTAATATTGTTCTGGTAAGCCATCGGCGACACGACAAATACGTCCACGGCCACTTTCTGCGCCATAGGGCCGCCGCCCTTCGCCGCACTTTTTTGTTCTTCTGTCCCGGAAAATACTTTACTTACGAAGAGGTAGGCGATGGCCGACAGCGCCACCAGAATCAGGAGGGTTTTAACAGTTTTATTCATGTATGTTTGAACACTGGTTTGGGTCGGGTAAGCGACTGCAAGAAGAACACACTGGCCTAAAATTAGGTTTAGGCGGTAGCAGGATTAAAATTACGCCCTTATTCAGTATTTTAAAAGGAACAGGGCCTATTCGTCTGCAAACAGGCGCTAAGCTTAGACAGAAAACCCTATGAAAGGTTTAAAGTGTGTATGATTATTTTTTGCCATGACTGAGAAGCCAGCGAAAGGAAATTTTTTTGAGGACGTGTATGCCGTGGTGCGGCTCATCCCGAAGGGGCGGGTGACGTCTTACGGGGCTATCGCCAGTTATTTAGGATCCAAGGGCTCGGCACGCATGGTGGGCTGGGCGCTGATTGCCTCGCAGCCCTTCACGAATATCCCGGCGCACCGCGTGGTGAACCGCATCGGCATGCTCACGGGAAAACAGCATTTTGAGGACGCCAACGCCATGCAGGAGCGCCTGGAGCAGGAGGGGGTGCGGGTTACTAACAACCAGGTTGCCAATTTTAAGGAGCTGTTCTGGGACCCGGCAAAGGAACTGCTATAGCGGGCGGGTAAAAGCCTGTGCTTAGGCAAAAACAAAACACCTCGTCCCGGGATGGTATATATACCGGAACAAGGTGCTGTGGGGAGGTACGGCTGCTGTGCGTGTAGGCGAGCGCCTGGATGCGGACGCTTTATATTCCTTCAGCTAATTTCTGCTTTTCGCCACTTTGGGTTGCAGGCAGTGAAACTCCGCGGCAATGATCGAATTGCCCTGCCCGTCGGGTGTGCGGATCACTTTTTTAAAGGAACCGTCATCGAAGAAGAAGTACTGCCAGATAACTTTGTCGGAGATGTGTTTCTGCCCCTTCGCAGGTGAAAAGGCGATCATATTAAAATCAGGGTCCCACTTTCCGAACATGATCAGGTTGGTGTTGCCCACCTTGTCTATCTGCACAAACTCGAAGCGCTTGTTCGTCTCTGAGTAACGGAGCAGGCCTTCTGTCTCTTCATAACGGCCATCCGGCTGCTCTATGGCCAGTCTTTCGTGCACACAGCCGTCATCATCGTAGCGGAAGCTGGCTGCGCCGCTCGAGAAGGCAAACTTGCTTAGCCACGGCTGCCACGTCACGGACTTGATCTCCCAACTGCCTATCGATTTCTTCAGGAGATCGTTGGCCTGTTCAGTGGTGAGTCTGGCTCTGTGTTGTGCGCTTGCATTGGGTGCGGTCCACGCCAGCAGCACCGCAGCCAGCAGGAAGAAACTGATGATTTTTTTCATGGTTTTATTGGGTTTAGGGTTTGTCACAGCGTTTTTCTGCTTGGGTGTATACAAGTATATGTAATAAATCGAAGCTTGTTTTGGCTTTTAGACGAGCGCAGCATACAAGTAGCCATAGGCAGGTTTTGTATGTACTAATGTCTTCGGAGTAAGCTTTTATATCGATGAACGGACAGAGCCATCTTTCCCTCCTGAATGCATTCCACGGAAGCATATGGAGTTGAGTAGGAATAGGGGAAACCAAATTCTGTGAGCGCAGCTGTTGCTTAAAATGGCAGCGCCTCGCTCCATCTGCAGGCAGCAAATACTTCTAAAATGGTCAGCGGGGGAAGGAGGTCAGTGAAAATGGTTATGGCAGGTAGGTGCATACAGCCCAAAACACTCACGCAGATAGAAAGGAAAGTATGAATGGTTTCGATTAGTGGTTTATATAGCAACTTCAAGAAAACTGCACCAGCTTAAATTAAGAAATGGAAGATAAGGTTGTCGGTTCTAAGCTGATAAATTGTGCGTTTGTTTTGTGGTGATGCTGCAGTAAGTGACCTATAGCCTGTTTCTCCTGGACAGTATATAGGCCGCCATCCCCTCAGCCGCCGGGTAAGGTTCTAACGGTTGCGAAAAGAAAAATCACGCTGTATACCGTAACCTGAGTTTTTAATATTGAGAAAGGAAAGTTTTATTGTCTATATGTAAACTAAGCTTTACACTTTGAGTATAACAAGTATATTTGTGTAATCAATACTTTACATTTTATCAATATAGCTTGACTTATGAAAAAACAAGACGAAGAATGGGAGGTGCTCAATTGGAGAAATACCGTGCGCCTCGCCTCCTGGACGTTTGCCTGGACTGCCTCTGTAGCCCTGGCTACCTTTGGCCCGGAGTATTTCTGGCCCGGAAACACTTTGCCCACGGTGCTCGCCATCCTGCTGAACGCCAGCCTGGGAGCGGGGATGATTTTTGCAAACATCCGGCACCTGAAAGGGCAGGACGAACTGCAGCAAAAGATACAACTGGAGGCCATGGCGATCGCGTTGGGAGTCGGGGTGGTGGGTGGCCTGACATACTCGCTGCTCGACACTACCGACGTGATGGCCGGAGACGCCGAGATTGCCATGCTCGTTATCCTGATCGGGCTCACCTACCTGGGCGCTTCTATTATTGGGCAAATCCGGTACAGATGAAGAATAGGTTGAAAGTGCTCCGGGCGGAGCGGGATCTGACGCAGGCGCAGCTGTCGGCTGCGCTGGCGGTGTCGCGGCAAACGGTGAATGCGATAGAAACCGGCAAGTTTGACCCGAGTCTGCCGCTGGCGTTCAGGATATCCCGCTTGTTCGAACTGCCAATCGAGGAGATTTTTCAAGACGGCGATCCGCTATAAGGGCGGGTATATCTGGCATCGCCCATTTCTCCACCACTTAATATATAATTCCGGATATATAACCCCGGCGCTTTCAGGCGGGCAGCGGCTACTGCTGGGGGCTGGCATTGAGTTGCTCGTCTAAAAGCGCCGGCGGCAAGGTGGCGGCTTGCGCAAGAAAGTATAGCTTTGTACCATGGAAGTTAAGCTGAGTTCGGCGGGCGCATTGGAGACGGGCAGCACCTGGAGTTTTCCGGAGGTGCGGAACGTGGCACAGAGCAGGTTGCTGCTGCACCTTTTTTTCTGGACGGTATACGTCGTGTTCTTTGGCTTGCTTTACGGCAGCTACATCGACGACTATTACAACGCCTTTATGGTGGAGCTGGTGGAACTGCCGTTTAAGATGGGGCTGGTGTACTTTAACATGTACTACCTCATGCCGCGCTACCTGCTGCAGAAGCGTTACCTCGAGTTTTTCGTGTACCTGCTGCTGCTGATGGGGGCCATTGGCGCCCTGATGCAGTTTGTGCTGCTTCCTTTCCTGATTCACCCGATCTTTTGCCCCACCACCTGCACCGCCGATAACCTCACTTTTTACCGCTTCACCAAGAACATCGTGAACATCAACTACGTGGTTGCGATCACGGCGGTGATCGCCCTGCTCAAAAACTGGTACAGCCACCAGCAGGCGGCCCGCAACCTGACGCAGGACAAACTGGAGGCCGAGCTGAAGGTGCTGAAGGCCCAGATTCACCCGCACTTCCTGTTCAACACGCTCAACAGCCTGTATGCGCTCACGCTCAAAAAAGCCGACACCGCGCCGGAGGTGGTGCTGAAACTGTCGAGCCTGATGGATTATATGCTCTATGATGCCAACGCCCCGATGGTGCCGCTTGAAAAGGAACTGGCCTATATCCGGAATTATATAGCGCTGGAGCAGATGCGCTACGGAGACCGCGTGGATGTGCGCTATACAGAGGCTGGCAAAATAGCGGGCAAGCAGATCGCGCCCATGATGCTGCTCCCTTTCGTGGAGAACGCCTTCAAGCACGGCGTGAGCACCGAGACGACGAACGCCTGGGTGCGCATCGATGTGAAAGTGACCGATGCGCAACTGGTGCTGCGGGTGGAGAACTGCAAGTGCGGAGACAGCGCCAGCAACAGTTCCCGCGACATGGCCTCCGGCATCGGCCTTAAAAACCTGCAGCGCCGCCTCGAACTGCTCTACGAAGACCGTTACGAGCTGGAAGTGGAGGACGAGCCGGACAGCTACGCCGCTCGCCTGGTGCTGGACCTGACGAACGGGTGAGCAACAGCAATTATATAGAATCTGGCCATATGTACGGGAAACAGCGCTGTTTGCGAACAGGCAGGTTTATATATGAACAGGGCGTTGGAGCGTTTCCTTTAAAACGACCTGGCTTTTGTTCTCAGAAGGCGTTTGTCGGATGATCCTTTGTCCTATATAAGTTACTCGTATATATAAAAGGTATGAAATTACGGTGCATGATTGTGGATGATGAGCCGCTGGCGCTGGATGTGCTGGAAACGTTCATCGGAAGGCTCGATAGCCTGGAACTGGTGTGCCGCTGCCACAATGCCGTGGAAGCCTACAACTGCCTGCAGAGCGAGCACATCGATCTCATGTTCCTCGACATCCAGATGCCCAAGCTCACGGGCATCGATTTCCTCAAATCGCTGGCGAACCCGCCCAAGGTCATCTTCACCACCGCTTACCGCGACTATGCCGTGGAAGGTTTCGAGCTGAACGTGGTGGATTACCTGCTCAAGCCCATTGCCTTCGATCGCTTCCTGAAAGCCGTTTCGAAAGTGACCGCTGCGGAGCAACCTGTGCCTGCGGCGGCCGTACCGGCAACAGTGGCCGTGCCCGCTGCCACGCCCTTCTCCGCCCCGGATTACAAGGAAGCCTTCATCTACCTGAAAGCAGACAAGAAGATGGTGAAGGTGATGCTGGCGGACATCTTATATATAGAGAGCCTGAAAGACTATATCCGGGTAAAGACGGAGACGAAGGAGATCATCTCGTACCAGAAAATATCTTTCCTGGAGGAGAAGCTGCCGGCTGACAAATTTCTGCGCATCCACCGCTCCTTTATCGTGGCGCTCGATAAAATCCAGGCCTTCTCGGCCAGCGCCGTAGACATCGGCAAGTCTGAGATCCCGATCGGGCGCTTCTACAAAAATGAGGTGCTCCAGATCCTCAACCAGAACAACCTTTTAGAAGCCTGACGGCTTCAATTTCGAGTTCCGAATTCCGAGTTATGGAGGGAGCACTTGCTACCATATAGGAACCCCTGATACCCAGCGCGGATGTGGTGCTCTCAGGCCTCTCGGCCTGAGAGCACCACATCCAGCTATATAACTTAAAAGCTGTGAAGCCGGAGGTATTGACAACGGTTCAAAGCGTAAGCAGAATAATTACCGAGTTCAGGTTATAATAACAACTACTCCTCATAACTGGCCATATAACCCAACTCCAAATTCGTAATTAAATCTTGGATAGACGGGTTCTGGTGCGGTCGCTGTTCTCGAGGTTGCCGGTATTGATGGTAGAGGCGGGCTCGAACATGAGCACTTCCGCTTCCTCGTTGGCCACCGGGCGGTGCTCCACGCCGCGCGGCACGATCAGGAACTCACCGGGCCGCAGCGTCACCACCTTGTCGCGGAGGTGTATCTCTATCTGCCCCTTCATCACCATAAAAAACTCATCCTCGTTGGCGTGGTGGTGCCATTCAAACGGCCCCAGGAACTTCGCAAGCTTCACCTGCTGGCCATTCAGTTCGCCCGCGACGCGGGGGTTCCAGTGGTCGTTGATCAGGCTGAACTTCTCGGAAAGGGTTACTTTTTCTATCTCTGATTTTCCCATATAGAGATGATCTATATCATTTTTAAGAAATATACGCTGTTTTTATTTGGACTCAGTCTAAATAGTGCTTAGCTTTGTAATAGCATAACAGCTGCTACAGCGAATTTAGGATAGAAGATGAAAACAGCCGCCACTTTAGCCGAGATTTTTACAACAGCAACAGGAGCCATCTACCAGTGCGACAGCCGCAACCGTGTGCTGGTGCACTTCGCCGGCCAACTTACCGTGCTGAAGGTGGATGCTTTTCTGCGACTGAAGCGCGCTGTGGACCATGTGGACTTAGAGCAGATGGCCGCCAGCACTGCGCGCGCCGCTGACGTGGAGATTATTTCTGTTTGTGGCTGCGACCGCTGCTATGTCCTGACCCTGCCGGAGCTATATGCCTTCAAAGAGCTGCTGGACGGGGCGAAGTTCGCGATGTCGCTCAACAGCATGCTGCACGAGTGCCTCAGCGCCCAGCTTGCCTAAGCATATATAAATCTTTTTTTTCTGATGAAGCACAGCTATCTGCTGTGCTTTTTTAATTTAGACTCTTTCCATATTTCGCTAGGTTCTATACACCTGAGCGATAAAATCCGTAGATTATAGTTGTTAAGAAAGAGGCGCCAATTAAACGGGCACCCGCATATTGTCGCATAAATAAAGCATTACATACCTTATGAAGGACTTATTAAGACTCAGAACATCCCTTACAGAAGAGATCGAGCAAATACTGAACGAGCAGATAAAGATGGAGGCCGAGTCTTCGGCAACATACCTGGCCATGTCGAGCTGGTGCGACCGCAACGGGTTCGACAACAGCGCAGGCTACTTTAAGAAACAATCGGACGAGGAGCGGGAGCACATGCTGCGCCTGTTCAAGTTTGTGTCTGACATGGGCGGCCGCGCCGTTTCCCCGAGCATCTCGAACATTCAGGTAGAGTACGATTCTTTCAGGAGCGTATTCGAGCTGGCGCTGCAGCAGGAGGTAGCCGTTACGCAGTCGTTTAACCGCATTGCAGACCGCTGCCAGAAAGCGAAGGACTACGTGACGTTCTCTTTCCTGCAGTGGTTCCTGAAGGAGCAGATTGAGGAAGAGTATGTGGCCCGCCGTGCGCTGGAGTTGTTTGATGTGATCGGAGAGGATGGCACCGGCCGTTATGAGATAGACAAGCGTGTGCCGAAGATCAGCTATGAGAATACCTACGAAGGGTAGCCGACCAATAGAGCAAGTCATAGAAAAAGGCCTTTGGAGAATATCCGAAGGCCTTTTTCTATGACTACTTGGTGCTGGGCGAGGACTGGAGGATATGCTCCTGAAAGGCTCCCTTAGCTTTTGTTTCGTTCATCTGCGGCATCCAGGCATTGTCGGGTTGCATGCAGACAACCGGGGCGAAGTCGCAGCGGTCGGTACAGTCGGTTTTCACGACCTCGACCTGTCCTTTCAGCCCCATCTCCTTGATCATATCCCTGAAAAGCTTGCCCAGGTCTTTGCCGCCTTTCTTTTTGCATTTGCTGCCCGTGCACACATAAATCACTTTTTCGGGTATAGGGAAATTCTTGCTCATGTAAGGTTTTACGGTTGTATGAATAGGTACAGCCTGATTCCGGGAGAATAATTTTACAAATCCGGTTATATAAGTACGTAAACTTTTCATCGGTGGCAGGCTCATTGTTTAGCATCAGAACGCTCCCGAGCGTGATTTATATATAAATTACTCAGGTCCCGTGCTGTCCTTTCGCCGGTCCTGCTTCAGTAAGGTTGGCAGTGCCTGGCAAGTTTCCGGGTGCTGGATACCGAATTCGTGCGGGCGCTCAAAGAACAACTCCACGCTTGACAAGCTAAATATATAAATTTGATACATTTCCCGTAAGCTAAATTTTATATACTCTTACGATCCTAATATCAGCTACCGTATCTGCTTGAAGATCAGTGTTATTATACCGACTTATAATGAAGCCGCTGCGATAGGGCCGCTGCTGCAGTACTTACAGCGCCATATGAGTCCGGACACGGAGCTGATTGTGGCTGACGGAGGTAGTGACGACGGCACCCGCGCCATCTCGGATCAGCAGGGCGCGCAGGTTATACATTGCGGGCAGAGGGGCCGCGGCCCGCAGATGAACGCCGGGGCCAGGGCCAGCACCGGCGACCTTCTCTACTTCCTGCACGCCGACACGTTTCCACCCGAAGCTTTCGAGGCGCACCTGCGGCAGGCCGTGCAGCAGGGGGCCGGCAGCGGCTGCTACCGGCTGCGGTTCGATTTGCCGCACTGGTTTCTGCACCTGAATGCCTGGTTTACCCGTTTCAACGTCGACGCCCTGCGGTTCGGGGACCAAAGCCTTTTCGTGCGGCGGGATATTTTCCTGAGCGAAGGCGGGTTTGATGAGCGCATGCAGTTGCTGGAGGACCAGGAGGTGATCGGCCGGCTGCGGCGGAGGGCACCTTTCGTGGTGCTGCCGCAGCAGGTAACAACCTCGGCCCGGAAGTACAAAGCGATAGGGGTATACCGCCTGCAGGCTGGCTATTACTTTATATATGGGCTGTACCGCATGGGGGTGCCGCAGGAACGGCTGGTGCAGGTATATAAATGGGTGCTCCGGCCTTAGCAGAAGATACCTGTAGCTCATATGCTCTTCGGAAAACAAACTGTGAATAGAAGCAGGAAAGCCGTACTTTTTGCAGCTGTGCGGCAACCCTAAACAGCAGGTGTAGTATTGCTGTTAGAATCTTTGATGTGTTACCCCCAAAATCTCAGCTATAACAAACCCGGATTTATGAAAAAAACTTCCTTCACCACTTATCCAGCAGTGCTGGCAGCGTTGCTTTTGGGCAGCTGTAGTTCCTCCACCTCCACCACCGCCGACTCCGCGGAGGCAACCACAGCCGCGGCGACCGCGGCGGAAGCACCTGAGATGAAAATGGGCCGCGGCCTGGACCTGGCCAATATGGACACCACCGTGAACCCGTGCGTTGATTTTTACCAGTACGCGAACGGCGGGTGGGTTAAAAACAACCCCATTCCTGCCTCCGAAAGCCGTTGGGGCTCTTTTAACGAGCTGGCTGAGCGGAACAATGCGGTACTGCGCGACCTCCTGCGCGAGGCGGCCTCCAACACGGCTGCGCCCAAAGGCTCTGCCTCCCAGCTGATTGGTGATTTTTATGCCGTGGGGCTGGACTCCACGGCGGCAAACAAGGCAGGTATCACCCCCATAAAACCCGAGTTGGACAGAGTGGCCGCTGCTAAATCGACAGATGATTTGATCAAGGCCGTGGCTGACCTCAAGACAAAGGGCATCAGCGGGTTCTTCAGCATGTATGTGTCGCAGGACGATAAAATCAGCACGCAGTATGCGCTGCTGGCGGGGCAGGGTGGACTAAGCCTGCCCGACCGTGACTATTACCTGAAGGACGACGAGCGATCCAAAACCATCCGCACCGCCTATATAAACCACCTGCAGAATATGTTCCGGTTGATGGGTACGGACGAGGCAGCTGCGCAGAAGAAGGCGCAGACTATCATGGGCATTGAGAAAAAGCTGGCGCAGGCTTCCAAGGCGCGCGTGGATCTGCGCGATCCGTACGCCAACTACAACAAGATGACGATCAAGGAATTCTCCAGCCAGAACCCCAACCTGAAAGTGAGCCAGTTGCTGACGGGCATGGGCGCACAGGCCGCCAGGGAAGTGATCGTTGGCCAGCCGGCATTTTTTAAGGAGCTGAACAGCATGCTCAAGAACGTGCCGCTGGAGGACTGGAAAACCTATACGCAATGGCATATTGCCCGCACCATGGCCCCGTACCTGGGCGAGGACTTTGTGCAGGAGAACTTTAACTTCTATGGCAAGGTGCTGAGCGGCGCAAAAGAAATACAGCCGCGCTGGAAGCGGGTGCTGCGGGCCACAGACAGTGCCCTCGGAGAAGCCCTGGGCCAGCTGTATGTGGAGAAGACTTTTTCACCTGAGGCGAAGCAGAAAGCGCTCACGATGGTGGACAACCTGCAGGAAGCCTTTAAGGAGCATGTGCGCGACCTGGACTGGATGAGCGAGGAGACCAAGGCCCGTGCCCTGGAGAAACTGGGGGCCTTCGCCGTGAAGATCGGCTACCCGGACAAGTGGGAGGAGTATAAGGGGCTGGACATTAGCCGCGACTCGTATGCCGCCAACGTGATACGCGCCAGCCAGTTTGCCTTCCGCGACAACATCGGCAAGATCGGGCAGCCGGTAGACCGCGAGGAGTGGTTTATGTCGCCGCCCACGGTAAATGCTTACTATAACCCGAGCATGAACGAGATCGTGTTCCCGGCCGGTATCCTGCAGCCGCCTTTCTTCGACCCGGAGGCAGACGATGCCGTGAACTACGGGGGCATGGGCGCTGTGATCGGCCACGAGCTGACGCACGGCTTCGATGACCAGGGCGCCAAATACGACTTTGAAGGCAACCTGAAAGACTGGTGGTCGGAGGCGGACCTGGAGCAGTTTAACGCCCGGGCAAATGCCGTTGCCGACCAGTATGACCAGTACACTGTGCTCGATAACCTGCACGTAAACGGCAAGCTCACGCTCGGGGAGAACATCGCCGACATCGGCGGACTCAACATCGCCTATACTGCCCTGCAGAAGGCGCTGGAGAAAAACAACCCGGGCAAGATCGCCGGCCTCACGCCAGAGCAGCGGTTCTTCCTGGCCTGGGCCCAGATCTGGCGCGTGAACATGCGCGACGAGGCGCAGAACCAGCAAATACTGACAGACCCGCACTCGCCGGGGCGCTTCCGCACCAACGGTCCGGTGGCCAATATGCCGCAGTTCTACGAAGCCTTTGGCTGCGAACAGGGAGACCCGATGGTGCGCAACGATGAGAACCGCATCAAGATCTGGTAGGCTATATATAAGTCAAATATTATAAGTCATATATAAAAGGAGAAGGCGCTGCAGCTTACCTGCAGCGCCTTCTCCTTTTATATAAGCTTTACCCTACAAGTATATATACTTTTTCACGCCCCGCTAACTCTCTACAACCTTCACCGTGTGTTGCACTATGCGCCGTGGCCAGTCCGAGGCGTCAACCGGTTCCTGCTCTATCTTTTCCACGACGTCCATTCCCTCCACCACTTCGCCAAAAACGGTGTACTCTGTGTCAAGGCCCGGCTCCCCGCCCACCTCTAAATAGGTTTGCACCTGCTCCGGGGTATACTTCATGTTATGCTGCGCCTCTATTGCCCGCAGCTCATCTAGGTCTACCGGCTGCCCCGTTACAATGTAAAAGTTGTGGGAGGATGACTCCTTATCCGGGTTCCGCTCGTCGCCGTAGCGGGCCATGGCCAGTGCGCCGCGCTTGTGAATGTGTTTTGGGTTAAACTCCTGCGGGATCTTGTAAGAGCCCTGGCTCATTTTCCGCTCATCCGAATCGCCGCCCTGTATGGCAAAGTCCTTCACTACCCTGTAAAACTCCCCCTCGTTGTAAAAACCGGCCTTGGTGAGGCGCACGAAATTGGCGCGATGCAGCGGCGTGTCCTTATATAGCCGTACTTTAATATCGCCGTGGCGCGTGCTGATAACGGCAAGGCTGTCCGGGTGTTTTTGCCCGTACGCGGTCAGTACCTCTACAGCGTTTTCCGTGGTGAGCGGCTCCAGTTCCTGCCCGGCTTCCTCGGCCGCTGCCTCCGTTTCGGCACCGTTGCCCCCGGGGGAGGATTGGTTGCAGGCAGCGGTGGCGAAAAGACATCCGCTTACTAAGAGAACCCGAACGGATAAAGCTGATAGAAATATGTTTTTCATAGTAGTGTCTGTTTAGCTGGATTCCTAAATATACAACTATCTGCATGAATAAGACAACTGCCGCACAGGAAAAAGATTATGATGGTATAAAATATAAATAATCAAATAATTCATGGTTTGAAAAAACAGTTTTCCGTAAGCAAAAAGTTGTCCTGTGAGCAGTTGAATATTCAAAGTCATATATAATTATCTTCATCTATATAGAAACAGGGGCAGCGCGTAGTGTTTATCCGTGAGGCGGGTGCTGCTGCCTGTGTGCTAACAACAGGCGGAAGCTTAGAAGATGATGTGCCTGATTTGTACATGTTGATAAATAAATGATCTGCAAATGTTGGATTTAAGAACATTAGTCGATACTTTGGTTAAGACGTCATTTTAGATAATTTCATTTTTTTACTTTTCTAACCCCTAAGCAAGTATGAAAAACAGTTTACACTTTAGAGGCGTAATGCGCTCTCTTATGTTTGGATTTGCCGTAGCTACGGCAGCATGCACCTTCTCCGCCTGCGACAATGAAGCGAAAGATGTAGTGGAGCCCGCGGCAATTGCCCAGACTGATAGCCAGAACGGTGCTATTATCAGCGGCCAGTATATAGTTGTACTTAAGAAAGATGAAAATCTGCGCATGAGCGCCAGCGCCACCTATGCGCAACGCGTTGGAATGGTGCGTGAGATTGGGAAAAACATACTGGAAGAGAATGGCGTGAAGGACTTTAAGATCGAGCAGACGTACGGCCTAACCGTAGCAGGGATGGCTGTGCGCCTTTCGGAAAGTGAAGCAGCGGCCCTCCGAAGCGACCCCCGCGTGGATTACATAGAGCCAGACCGTATCGTGATGCTGGGCAAGCCGGGCACTGGCGGCGGCGGAACCACGGGGCAGGAAGTACCCTACGGAATTACTAGGGTAGGGTCTGCGAGCGGCGCAGGCAAAACAGCGTGGGTGATTGACACAGGCATTGACCTGGATCACCCGGATTTGAATGTGGACCTATCGCGTAGCGTCACGATGTTTACGAGCGGCCGGGACGCGGAATCTGCCAACGACCTGAACGGGCATGGATCGCATGTGGCCGGTACGATTGCCGCCAAAAACAATACAACCGGGGTGATTGGCGTAGCCTATGACGCTACCGTGGTGGCTGTGAAGGTGCTTGATGCGCGCGGTAGCGGATCTTACTCAGGCGTAATAGCCGGGGTGGAATATGTAGCGGCCAACGCGAGTTCCGGTGACGTGGCGAACATGAGCTTGGGAGGTCCTGTTTCGAAGGCACTCGACGATGCAATACTGGCCGCGGCAGGCAAGGGCATCAAGTTTGCACTCGCCGCCGGAAACGAAAGCACGGATGCGAACAACTCCTCGCCGGCGCATGTCAACCACGCCAACGTCTATACCGTTTCCGCAATGAACAATACGGACACGTTTGCCAGCTTCTCCAACTACGGCAACCCACCGGTCGACTTCTGCGCACCCGGTGTCAGCATTAAGTCGACCTGGAAAGACGGCGGATATAACACGATCAGCGGTACCTCCATGGCATCTCCGCATGTGGCGGGCCTGTTGCTGCTCGGCAACATCGCTACGGATGGCACCGTGAAAGGCGACCCGGATGGCACTCCGGATCCGATCGCACACAGGTAATCCTGATTAAGTTATATGGAATAGTAAAGGATGGCGGCCCTGTTGGTCGCCATCCTTTTTTATGCCTTGTTCAAAGTGCCTTGCGCATCACGTAATCGTTCATCCAGTAGGGGCCGATGGGAATATCTTCCTGCTGATAGACGCTGTAGCCGCAGCGCTCGTAAAACTGTTTTGCCTTGTTGTGGCGGTTAACGTTCAGGTCCAGGGCGAAAGCTCCTTTTTGTTTCACCTCCTCTTCCACGGCCGAGAGCAGCGCTTTCCCGTAGCCTTTCCCCTGGCACTGCGGCAACAGGTAGATCTTGTTTAACTTGTATAGCCTTTCCGCCTCATGCTTGACGGAGTAGGCGGCGAAACCCACGGGTTTATCCCCTTCATACAGCAGCAGGAAGGTTTGCCCCTCCTGCATTTGCGCCTTCAGTGCCTCCTCCGCGTAAATCACTTCAAACATATAGGCTATCTGCTCCTGCGTCAGAATGCTGCTATACGTAGAGGCCCACGTGGCCTCGGCAAGCTGCAGGATCACGGGCAGGTCTGAGACGGTCGCCGGGCGTATATGGTAGTTATGACGCATAAAGTTGAGAAAAGCTATGGCCGCAAGATACTTGCAGGAAAGCAGAATGCCAACGCCACCCCGTGTTCTCTACTCTCGCCGTATCTTCTATCTTTGTGTTGATCTTTCACCCAGCAATAGCAAACATATGAAAGCAGTTTACTTAGAAGCAATTGGCAAGCCTTTTACCCTCATCGATGCTGAAAAGCCCGTGGCGGGCCCAGGCGAGGTGGTGGTGCAGGTAAAGGCCGCCGCCCTTAACCGCCGCGACGTCTGGATTCAGCACGGCCGCTACTTTCTGAAAGAGTACCCCGCCATTCTGGGTTCCGACTGCGCTGGGGTGGTGGCTGAGGCAGGCGCTGGCGCAGACCAGTCGTGGGTGGGGCAGGAGGTGATCGTAGACCCAGGCACCGACTGGGGCGATAACCCGCGCGCCCACTCCGCCGATTACAAGATACTGGGCATGCCACAGCCCGGCTCCTTTGCCGAGTACGTAAAGGTGCCAGCGCAGAGCCTGCACCGCAAACCCGGCCACCTGGGTTTTGAGCAGGCGGCCGCATTGCCGCTCGCCGGCCTTACAGCCTTCCGTGCCTTGTTCACCAAGTGCCAGCTGCTACCCAACGAAAAGGTGCTGGTGACAGGCGGCGGCGGCGGTGTAGCCCTGTTTGCCGTGCAGTTTGCCGTGGCAGCGGGTGCCGAAGTGTGGGTAACATCCGGATCGGATGAAAAAATAGAGAAAGCGAAGGCCTTGGGCGCAGCCGGCGGTGTGAACTACCGGCACGATGGCTGGAGCAAGGATCTGAAAGCACTGACGGGCGGCTTCGACGTGCTCATCGACAGTGCCGCCGGGGAAGGCTTCGTGCAACTGGTGAAACTGGCGAAGCCAGGCGGGCGCATTGGGATATATGGCGGCACCACCGGCATGATCGGGCACATAAAACCCGCCGAGCTTTTCTGGAAACAGCTGACGATCTATGGAAGCACCATGGGCACTGCCGAGGATTTCACCCGGATGGTCCGGCTGGTGACGGAGAAGCAGATTGTGCCTGTGGTGGATGTGGTATACCCGCTGGAGGAGGCGGAGCAGGCCATGCGCTACATGGAAGCCGGCAGGCAGTTCGGCAAGATCGTGCTGCAGGTGGGGTAGGGTGTGCTTTTTGGAGGAGTTGGTTGTTAGTTTGATATGCGGATGCATGACCGCCACTGCCAAAACAGCCACCATTGATAATGCCGGGCGGGTTGAAAGTGTATCACCAGCTGATGTACTTAACCAAACCTAAAACCATATACCATTCCCGTCCCAGATATATCAAGTAGCCTAAACCTCCTTCCATATATGGGTACATCTTTCTGAATTTAAGGGTGTAGCATTTTTGCAAAGGAGTATATAGGAGTTGGTGTTGTAAATACTTCACAGTTATATATAAAAACAGAAGAAGCGGGCATGAGGCCCGCTTCTTCTGTTTAACATGGATCGATCTATTCTACTGGTTCTCCTCGAGCAGGTTCAGCAGGAAAGCGTACTGAAGCGCTGTTTCCTTGTAGCGCTCAAAGCGGCCGGAGGCGCCGCCGTGGCCGGCTTCCATGTTGGTGTGCAGCAGCAGCATGTTGTTGTCGGTCTTCATCTCGCGAAGCTTTGCTACCCACTTGGCGGGCTCCCAGTACTGCACCTGCGAATCGTGGAGGCCGGTGGTCACGAGCATGTTCGGGTAGGCTTTGGCTTCCACGTTATCGTAGGGCGAGTAAGACAGCATATAATCGTAGTACTGCTTCTCGGCCGGGTTGCCCCACTCGTCAAACTCGCCGGTCGTCAGCGGGATGCTGGTGTCCAGCATCGTCGTCACCACATCCACAAACGGCACGGCGGCAAGCACGCCTTTGAACAGGTCGGGGCGCATGTTCACTACGGCACCCATCAGCAAACCTCCGGCGCTGCCGCCCTGGGCGAACAGCTTGTCGGGGTTGGTGTATTTCTGCTCTACCAGGTACTCAGCGACATCGATGAAGTCGGTGAAGGTGTTTTTCTTTTTCAGCAGCTTGCCGTTCTCATACCACTGGCGGCCCATTTCCTGGCCCCCGCGTATATGGGCGATGGCATATACAAAGCCCCTGTCCAGCAGGCTGAGGCGCACGGAGCTGAAGCCGGGGTTCATGCTGTTGCCGTACGAGCCGTAGCCATATAGCAGCGTCGGGTTCTGCCCGTTCAGCTCCGTTCCCTTGCGGTACACCAGCGACACCGGGATCTTAGTGCCGTCGTCGGCGGTGGCGTAAAGGCGCTTTGCCTCGTAGTTCTCCGGGTCAAAGTCGCCCACTACCTCCTGGCGCTTCAGCAGCTCGCGTTCCTTCGTCTCCATGTTATAGTCGTAGGTGGAGGACGGCGTGGTGAGGGAGCTGTACTCAAAGCGCAGCTCTTTGCTGTCGAAGTCGGGGTTGGTGCTGATATAGGCGGTATAAGCCTCTTCGTCGAAATCAATATAGAAATCTGTTTTCGGGTCGTTCCACTTCTTCACGCGTATCTGCGAGAGGCCGTCCTTGCGCTCCTGCAAGGCCAGGTAATCTTTAAAAATCTCGATGCCTTCCAGCAACACGTTTTCGCGGTGGGGCACTACTTCTTTCCAGTTGGCTTTGCCGGGCTTGCTCACCGGCGTCTGCATCAGCTTGAAGTTGGTGGCGCCGTCCTTGTTGGTGACGATATAAAATTTGTCGCCGAAGTGGTCCACGCTGTACTCCAGCCCCCGCTCGCGCGGCTGTATCACCTTAAATTCGCCGTTGGGCTTGTCAGCATCCAGGAAACGGTACTCGTTCGAGAGCGTGCTGCCGCTGCCGATGATGATGTAGTCGTCGGACTTTGTTTTGTAGACATAGGTGCTGAAGGTCTCGTCGGCCTCGTGGTACACTTCCTTGTCCTGCTCCGCAGGGGTGCCCAGCGTATGCTTGAAGATTTTGAAAGAGCGCAGCGCCGGGTCCTTCATAGTGTAGAACACGGTCTTGTTGTCGTTGCCCCACACGGCGCTGCCGGTGGTGTTGGGAATGGCATCAGGTAAAAATCTGCCGGTTTTCAGGTCTTTAAAGCGGATGGTGTACTTGCGGCGGCTCACGGTGTCCTCGCCAAAAGCCAGCAGCTGGTTGTTGGGACTCACGTCCATGCCGGCGGCAGCGTAATAGCTGAGGCCATCCGCACGCTCGTTCGCGTTCACCATCACTTCCTCGGCAGCCTCCAGCGTGCCTTTCTTGCGGGCATATATCGGGTACTCCTTCCCCTCCTCGTAGCGCACATAATACCAGTAGCCGTCGTCTTTGAACGGCACTGACGCATCGTCCTGCTTGATGCGGCCGACAATCTCTTTGAACAGCTTTTGCTGCAGTTCCTCGGTACCGGCTAATCGCTGCTGTGTATAGGCGTTCTCGGCGTTCAGGTAAGCGATCACCTCCGGGTCCTCGCGCTGGTTCATCCAGTAATAGTTGTCGATGCGCGTGTCGCCGTGGGTGGTGAGCGCTTTGGGTGCTTTTTTGGCGACAGGCGGCTGGGGCAGCTGTGTGGCAGGCGCTTCGGCTACCACCGCCGTATCAGCAACGACGGAAGTGGCGGTGCCGCTGCCGGTATTGCTGGAGGTGCAGCCGGCTGCAAAGGCCAGGCAGGCGGTGAAAAGGGCGGCTGAGGCAGCCACTTTCGGTTTTATGCTTTTCATATAGGTTTTTTATAGGAACTGGAGAGGCGCTGCAACGGGAAAAAGACCGCAACACGGCGCTAAATTTAGTTAAAATCGACAGGAAACAAAACAGCTCAGGTGTTATGCATGCAGCTAAATAATTATTAATTTACCGCATCACCTAAACTATCCTATAGACAACAACATGGCTACACAAGCAGATTTCGAGAACGCAGTAGAACGATCAAAGACACTGGCGGAGCGTCCGGGCAACGATGTCCTGTTGCAACTGTACGGCCTCTACAAGCAGGCCACAGACGGAGACGTGAGCACGGAGCGGCCCGGCGGCTTCGATTTTAAGAACATCGCCAAGTGGGATGCCTGGAAAGCGCAGGAAGGGAAGAGCCCGGAGGCGGCGCGTGCAGAGTATGTGCAACTGGTGGATAAACTGGCGGGGAGATAAGCACAAGTGCCCCTTTCAAAGTAAAAAGAGCAGCTTTCCCGGAAAGGAGGCTGCTCTTTTACTTTGCTTTCCAGTGGTGGCCGCAGTTGTAACAGATAAATTTCCGGCTCAGGAAGGGGACCGGGAAGCCTAGCAGCAGATAGCTGATGGAGAAAACCGTCTTGTTGTATTTCTCCTCGCTGATGTTGTCGGAGCCGCAGACAGGGCAGGTCCTTGCCTGCACGTGCTCCTGCATCGGAGGCGCCAGTTCCAGGTCATCGGTGTACAGAAACTCGGAGGTGCCGCCCTGGATTTTGGACAGGATCGCGCGCGCCTCCTCCTCGTCCTGCGCGGTGACTTTTAGCTTTACGCCACCCACCGCCACCGAGTAAAACGGCTGCGCCCCTACAATATGCTCATCGCCTAGGAAGCAAAGGATACCCTCTGCCTCCAAACGGCCTTTCAGGATATGTGCCTCCGTGACATCGTTGAATGTGGCAATGGTGACAAAGCGATCAGCCATGCAGGTGGTGTGTCAGGGTGTTACTGTTTCTTTGGGGGAAGGTCGAAGGCAATGGCCTCGTGCTCAAAATGGCCTTTGTGCGAGCCGTCGCAGAATGGTTTGTTCTGTGACCGGCCGCAACGGCAGATCGACACCAGTTCGCGGCCATTCAAGCCATATACATTGCCGTCTTTGTCTACTATCTCAAACTCACCCTCAACCCGAAGCGAGCCGTTGTTATTTACCGTTATTTTAGTTTTCGCCATCTTGTGTGCCTTTTTTTGTAATGATGTTTGTTAACTGTTAACGTGCAGCAGGGAATCGGCTTTGGCCTATAGAGCCGCGTACACCGGAATCCCTGCGCACTTATAAGCAAATATAGCTAAATAAGGCGGAAAACTGGTAAACGCCGCAGCCGGGAAGGTGGAATTAAACAAAATCGGCCCCAGGCAAGACCCGGAGCCGATAAGGGAAATTTATGTTTTTGCGATAGCTTAGTTGCTATACATGTAGTTGTACGCTTCGTTTTTGCCGCTTGGCGTCACCACCGACTGCGTCAGCGGCAAACCGCGCTCATCGTACGTATACGTGTAGGCGTACTTATAGGTCTTCTTGCTGTTGTGTACCACGGCCGTCGAAGCCAGCAGGTTGTTCGGGCTGCTGGCATTGCCCGGCTCTGCAAACTCATGCAGCGGGTTCTGGTTGGTGTCATACGAATAGGTAGTGGTTGAGAACAGGCTGGCTTCGCCTTTATCGTCGATCACGTACTGCTTCTCTTCTGCAAAATTACCGTTTGGCAGTAGCTCGTAGGTGGTGTACGACTTCTGGACCGCCTCCTTTTTATCGTTCACTTCAAAGAGCGATTTCTGCTTCAGGTTCTTCTTCTCATCATACTCATAAGTGGCGTAGGCAGTATACTCTAACTTTCCGGCGTTGTAGTACAACATATCCGTCTTGGTGAGCTGGCCTTTGTCGTTGTAGGTGTAGGTTTGCTCAGAAAGCAGCGCGTGGCTGCCTGCGGCGTGCGTCGTGGATTTTAAGAGCTTTCCGCTGCCGTCGCGCTCGTACTTATCGTAGGTTTCGAGCTCGCCTGTTTTCTTGTTGTAGTGGTTTACCTGGCTCAGCTGCTTGCCGGCAAACGCGTAAGATGCTACTTCTGAAGAGTCTGCCATGATGTGGGAAATCATTCCCTGACTAAACTCCGGTTCTACAGATTCCTGCTCATTTTTTTCGCAAGAACTTAGTGCTACCACGCCACAAAAAAGGAGGGCGGGCATCAATCTGTTTTTCAATTTCATTTGGCTAAAAGTTGAAATGATGAAACATGACCTGCTTTTACAGGTTTCAGTCAAAACGCACCTTTTGTTTTAATAATTGCACTGGGTGTGAAATAATATTTCAGGGGGCTTCCTTTTAGAGAGGTATATATAAAGCTAAAGTATTGATAGTCAAAGTAAAGTAGATATAATAAGACAGGGTAATTTGGGATGCAAAATAAATGAGATTTGTGTAAATATGATGTTTTATATATAAGATATCAGGTGCCTGCCTCAGTTCAGGCTGGCGCTTTGCGCGATGTTCAGCAACTCGTCTCCGGCATCTATGTCGTGGCGCAGGGCCGCTTCCTTAAAGTTGATGGAAAGGCGCAGTGCCTTCAGGCCCGGCACGCCCGGCAGTTCCTCCACCTCCACGTGCTCCACCTGTTTGTGGATATACCCTTCCGACTGCAGGAAATCGATATAACGCTGGTACTCCACCACGTCTTTCTGTTGCATGTACACGATGGCGATCTTGCCGGGTTGTGTCAGGCGCTCTTCGGAGCCGCGCACGGTGGCTTTGTCGATCCGTTTCTTGATGATCTCGTAGCGCACGTTGTTGGCCCCGTCCACGTCAAACTTCTTCTCGTCCATCCTGAAGCGGATAGAGATCGGGTCGCTGTGAACCAGGATGAGCTGGGTAATCTCCAGGGGCAGTTTCAGGTTGGCCCGCAGCTTGTGTATGCGTCGGGCTACTTCGCAGGTGAGCATGAGTTGCCACAGACGCATGTTTTTAAGGTAGATCGGCTCAAAGCCGCCGTTGTTCAGCAGCGAGGCGCCGATATAGATGTTGTACTCCAGGCCATCGGTCCGGTACTTCTCGAAGTAGTGCGGAAACAGGCGCTGCGCCTTCTCCTCCTCCCGCTCCAGAAACGAAGAGATGGTTTCGTTTATCATGAAAAGGCTTTCCTCGTAGGCCCGGCGCTTGTTGTACACCACCTTGTAGGGGTTGTTGATGGCACTCCGGTATGCTTGTATGGCCGGTGCCGCCACCGGGTGCTTTTTCTGGAAATGGTCAAACAGCGGCTCAATCTCCGCACGCAGGAAGTCAAGCACCAGCACCTCGTCGCCGGAGGCCAGCTCACTCACGATGTTCTGCGAGTACTTATCCATTTTATACACCAGTTCGTCCAGTATCGAGAGCGGCAGGCTGTCTTTCACGGCCAGTATCACCTCCTTGGCGAGCACCAGCTGCTCCAGCAGGTCGCCCTGTATGGCCCTGTTTCGCTCAGTGGCCGAGCCCCGGATATCGGAGGCGCCATAAAGCGGGTATATGTCCCGGAAAATAATAGGCTCTATTTCGGAGCTGGCGTTGCGCTCCATCTTCTCCAGCAGGTTTACCGCAGCCTTCGTAAAGCGCCATTCCACCACCGGGTGAATGGCCGTGTATTTCTCTTTAATGATACTCTGGATGCTGTTGCGCAGTTCTTCCAGGCTTCGGTTGATGGCAAGGGCAAAGAGCGGAAGCAGTTCCTTCAGCCGGATGGTGGCCAGGGCGTTAAGCTCACCGGGTATCGGCGAGGCCAGCTCCATCAGGCCGATCGTTTTGCCGTCATACTGCAGCGGTGCGATGATCAGGTTCCGGATGCCCGCTTCCAGCAGCTTTTGCTCTATCCTGGACGGGTTCTGGAATACCTCCAGGTCTTCCACCACAATGGTGTTTGCGCGCCTGAGCACAGGCTCATAGATAGAGTTCTGCAGATCCTTCAGGATCAGGTCACAGTCCTGGGTCAGCACCAGGCCGTTCCATATCTTGCGCGAGTAGCTGGAGTCAAAGTCCTGCAGGGTGGGGCAGGAGGCAAAGCCCAGCCGGATGCCCGGCAGGCCAAACAGGATGCGCAGCTTCTGCTGCAGGTTCAGGAATCCCTCCTCGGTGCTCACAGAATGCCGGTCCAGCAGGTCGAAGCGCAGCGAAGAGATCGTTTCCTCGTTCGTTACCTCCGTGAAGTCATATATGGAGAAGCCCGAGAACTCGAAGTTGTCCGGCGGCAGCTTCATCATCCACAGGTCCAGGTCGTTGTAGCGGTTGATGAGGAAGTTGATCTCCTGGGCGCTTAGTTTCTTGATGTCGCCTTTGGCCTTCACCTCCATGAACTTCAGGTCGATGGAAAGCTTGTAGTGGCGCGGCAAACCCGTGAACTTGTCCTTGATGGTGAAGATAAAGGGCTCGTCTATGCTGAAGTTGGCGTTGTAAAACTTTTCAAGAATGAGGGTGTAGGCCGAGAGGGTGAGCCGGAAAAGCAGTGTCTTCAGGTCCAGGTTCAGCTTCTCAGTGTGGCTGCCGCCGTCCAGCAGCTGTAACTCCTCGAGCTTCGGCGTGGCATAAAAGCTGTGGAAGTGGAAAGGCACCACGGCGGCCATCAGCTCGTTCTCCCAGAGCGCGCTCGGGAAGATGTCCTCCATCAGGATGTCCACCGTATCCACGTACTTCTCGATAATAGACACGTCATCCAGGGTACCGACCAGTTCCGGGGTGCTACGCAACAAGTCGGCCAACTCACGGACCCGCGCAGCGTTACAGCTCGGGTCGGTTTTCTCCTTATTTTCCCAATAGGCAATAAGCGGCGACAGGCTGAGTGACGTCTTAAACGGGAATTTATCCACACTCAGGAATATGTCGTCGTTGTTGGAGATGGAAACGACAGATTCGTGAAAGCTGCCTCTATGAGATTTATTCATATATAAACTACTTGTTGCAAGTTAGTAAGGGGCTGCTTTAAACAGATTCACCTGGCTCGCTAATGCATACTAAACGAAGTTAAACCGCAAAAGATAGTCCAATTTAAGCTTCGGTAGTGATAAATTTGTGTACCCTCCAAGTACTGTCGTGAGCGCAAGGCAGCAGAAGAAATGGCTGGATGGGTGAAAGTGGCATAATTTTTACTATAAACGCATGTTATAGGTATTTAATAGAGAAACAACACTATGAAGAAAATGTTAAAATGGATACTGGCAGGGGTGCTGGCAACAGCCGCCCTGGGAGGCGGAGCGCAGGCGCAATCAAAGGTGGAACAGGACCTGACCGAGCTACGCGCCTGGATGCAGCGCAGGTCTGCGCAGGCGGACAGCACCATCCGCAAGGAATGGCCCAACGTGAAGCAGGAGTACAAGGAGCTGACATACGGCCTGAACCGCAACACGCAGCAACTCTCCGAAGAATCCCAAAAAGAGTACAAGACAATGAAGGAGCGCTACGGGGAGTGGGAAGCGCGCAACGAGAGCATATCCGTGGACCTGGACGGGCATGAACTGGAGCGGTGGGAGCGGCAGCTGACCGGTACCACCAACATCAGCCGCCTGAAGCCCACCAGAATGCGCGACGCCTATGTGCAGGCCCTGGACATCACGCGGTCGCAGCGCCGCGAGTGGAGCCTTCGCGACTGGGAGTACGCTGAGTTTGTGTTGGGGGAATTGAACAGCCGCAAAGCCGAGGTACTGAACCAGCTCAACAACAGCGACAAGATAAAAATAGCTGCGCTGCAGGTGGAGTTCGCCTCCCTCAAAAAAGGCCGTGAAGCCAGGGATGCCTACGAGCACATGCGCGAGAACAACTAATGCCCCAAAAACAGCAGGGTTCAGAAAAACCTTCGGAAGCAGCAAGCCCCGGCTATATATGGCCGGGGCTTGCTGCTTCCGAAGGTGTTCCTATCAAATGGCGATCCGGCCTTTCTTGCCGCCCGATTGGCCTTTGGGCTCGTTGCGGCCCTGGCTGGGCCTCTTATTCTCTTTTGTGTCCTTTGCGTCTAAGCTTTTTGGCAGGATCTGCTCGTTCGGTTCATGTTTGTGTCCTTTTGTCATAGCGTGCGAACGAAGGACAGGGAGATTTCGGAATTGTTCCGCGCGGAAACGGCTGCGGTTCATGCCGCTATATATAGCGTATGGCGCATACAGCCGGGAGTGAAAGTGGCAGGGGAGAATGTTGATAACGCCGTGGGGAAATTGCACCGGAACAACCACCGGCCTCTGCCGGAAAAGTCTTACTTTTGCTACCCTATTCAGATAAAAACTACGGATTACCATGCATATTGCAATCGTCGGCAACATTGGCGCCGGCAAAACCACCCTTGCGTCCAAGCTCTCGCAGCACTTTAAATGGGATTTATACCTGGAGGCTGTAGAGAACAACCCCTACCTGAAGGATTTTTACGAAGACATGGAACGCTGGTCCTTCCACCTGCAGGTATACTTCCTGAACAGCCGCTTCAGCCAGGTGCAGCAGATACAGGCCATTAACCGCAGCGTGATCCAGGACCGCACTATATATGAAGACGCCTTCATATTTGCAAAGAACCTGCACCAGTCGGGCCTGATGAGCACCCGCGACTACGAAAACTACCTGGCGCTGTTCCAGTCCATGATCAGCATGGTGAAGGCGCCCGACCTGATGATTTACCTGAAGGCTGACCTGCCCAAGCTGATCGGCCAGATCGAGAAGCGCAACCGCGACTACGAGAGCAGCATCAGCATCAACTACCTGCGCAACCTGAATGAACATTATAACACCTGGATGAGCAGTTACGACCTCGGCAAGCTACTGGTGATCGATGTGAACAATATGGACTTTGTGGCCAATCCCGAAGATCTCGGCAGCATCATCGAAAAAATCCAGGCAGAGCTTTTCGGCCTGTTTTAATGGAGCGAAGAAGCCATCCTCCTATATAAATAGCCCATCCAAAAACACCAACAGGAAAGGCATGCGTCTTTCCTGTTGGTGTTTTAACAAAGCTCTATAGGGCTGCGCAGGGAAAAATGTAAATGAAGCAGCATTGTGTTAATCCGGGTATGGTCAGGCGGGCTAATTCTTGCAGCAGGAAGCAGTACCTTTCCTGATGCCTGGTGCTGGATTACCTGTTGCCTGTGTCTGTGTGCGTTCTTGGCCACGGCCCGAATTTTGCTAACTTCGATGTCAGAAAAAACCACACAACACAGATGAAACCATACCATATACTTTTCGCTTCGGCGCTTACGGCAGCCTCCTTCGGCTGCACCAACACGACCACTCCTGCCGACACTGCCGGAGCAGAAACCGCGAATTCTGTTCAAGCCGATGACAGCCTGCAGCAGAAATTAGAGATGTATACCACCGTGCGTCTCACCTCCGACCTGGAAGGGCTAAGTGCGAAAGAGAAGCAGATGATCCCGCTGCTGATCGAGGCAGCTGACATCATGAACGGGCTGTTCTGGTACGAGGCCTACGAGCAGCGCGACTCGCTTCTGAATGCATTAGGCAGCGACGCCGCAAAGCGCTATGTACAGATTAATTACGGCCCTTGGGACCGGCTCAACAACAACGAGCCATTTATTGCGGGGGTGGGCCCAAAGCCGGACGGTGCCAATTTCTACCCGGCCGATATGACGAAGGAGGAGTTTGAGCAGGCGGATCTCCCGGATAAAACCAGCCAGTACACGTTTCTGCGCCGCGATGCCAGCGGGAAGCTGGTGACGGTGCCGTATCATGTGCAGTTTCAGGCGGAAGTGCAGCGCGCGGCGGATCTGCTGAAGCAGGCGGCGGCGCTGGCAGAGGATGCCGGCCTAAAAAAGTACCTCACCCTGCGCGCAGAGGCGCTGCTGACAGACAACTACCAGCCCAGCGACCTGGCCTGGATGGATATGAAGAACAACAGGCTGGATGTTGTGATCGGACCAATCGAAACCTATGAAGACAAGCTATTTGGCTATAAGGCTGCGCACGAGGCCTATGTGCTGGTGAAGGATATGGAGTGGAGCGAGCGGCTGGCTAAGTACGCTGCCTTTCTGCCAGAGCTGCAGCGCGGGCTGCCGGTAGCGGCCCCGTACAAAAAGGAAACGCCCGGCACCGACTCTGACCTGAACGCGTACGACGTGGTGTACTATGCCGGCGACAGCAACGCGGGCAGCAAGACTATCGCTATTAACCTGCCCAACGACGAAGAGGTGCAACTGAAGCGCGGCACCCGCCGCCTGCAACTCAAAAATGCCATGCGCGCCAAGTTCGACAAGATCATGGTGCCGATCGCAGGGGAGCTGATCGCAGAAGACCAGCAGCAGCACGTGACTTTCGATGCCTTCTTTGCCAACACCATGTTTCATGAGGTAGCACACGGGCTGGGCATAAAGAACACAATCAACGGCAAAGGCACTGTGCGCGAGGCTTTGAAGGAACAAGCCTCGGCGCTGGAAGAAGGCAAGGCTGACATCCTAGGCCTCTATATGATTACGCAGCTGCACGAAAAGGGCGAGGTAGAGGGTAGCCTGGAGGATTATTACACTACCTTCCTGGCCGGCATCTTCCGTTCCGTCCGCTTTGGGGCGGCCAGCGCGCACGGCAAGGCCAACATGGTGCGCTTTAACTTTTTCAGGGACAACGGCGCCTTCGAGCGCGATGAGCAGTCCGGCAGATACCGCGTGAATTATGTTAAAATGCGCGAGGCCATGAACAAGTTGTCGGAGAAGATACTGACGCTGCAGGGCGACGGCGACTATGCAGGCGTAGGCCAGTTGCTCGACCAGCAGGGCCAGATCAGCCCACAGCTGCAAACGGATCTAAATCGCCTATCCAAAGCAAGTACACCAGTGGATATTGTATTTGAGCAAGGTGTGGATGTATTGGGGTTAAAAAAGTAGTTAATATAACTAACTAATAATTAATTGGTTAAAACAAAGTTTGCTTCAATAAAGCTGCCGGGAAATATTTAATAATTAGATATTTTCGACTTATCTTAGTTAAGCGGTTACTCCTGTTTGGTGTAGCCGCTTTATTTTTTAGTGAAGCAGCAAATTTAGCTTGTGTTACTGTTTATATCACCAAATTCTTAAAAACATAATCATTTTGTTAGGAGTATCATATCCTTGGTATTCAAGTACTAAACATTTCCTTAAATAAAGATTAACCAAAATTAAAAACCAACCATGAAAAGCTTTTATGATTTCAACAGAAACACGCCGGAAGAGCGCCTGGAGCAGTATACGTTATTTCCTGAGATGGCTCTTTTCCATATAGCGCTACGCGAGGAGATGGGGGAGGAAGAGTACCAGGCATTTTACAGGGCGGAGAAAGAATCAGCGAAACGCATGGCGGCACCTATGTATCAACAAAACACGCGTAAATGGGCGACTGTATAAGTAACTTCGGTAATAGAAATTAAAAAGGCAAGCTGCATCTAAACGGCTTGCCTTTCTTCTTTATATGCTTCTTATATTAGATTATATATAGCTATCTTATATATACTTCTTTCCACAGCTACAGTAAAAATGCCATTCCCGTGCAATTTAATCTAAAAGGAGGAAGCCATAGATAGGGAAGAAGGTTTTCGCGACGTGGTATCATCAGGCATGTTTTGCGGCAGCCAGTTCCCTAAGCCTCTTCATGGCCCGTAGGCCCTTCAGGAACGCATACACCAGGAACAGTTTCAGTAACATCCCCGAGACAGGGGAACTGGGGCCTTCTCTTAGCGCAGTGAATACAAACAGCAGCCCCAAGTCTGCCAAAAGCACTGCTGCGATGGCATAGACAGCGAACGGGGCGAACCGACGGACGGCCAAGGCCACCACGGTATATATCACGCCAAGCACGATGCTGCCATACCCGAAGCCAATACTCAGCAGGATATCTGCGTCTGTTCCCGCTGCCACCGCACCAGCCATTATATTCAGAACACCCATAAACAGGGCCAGTTGCCAAACCGTTTTTTGCTGGCTGAGCGGGGCTGTGCTCTTGCCCGGCAGCGGCAGGCCGTCGTGCAGCAACTCCAGTTCGGGCCGGAAACCGCGCTTCAGACGCACCGATAGCAAGTGCCCGTCCGGCAGCACAAACTGCCGCCCGGCGACCAATTGCTTCCTCGTGGCAAAGGAACAGATCGCCTCCTCCTGAAAAACAAGCCTGAAATTGCTCCAGTCCTAGTTCCAGGAGGCAGAAAGACAATGTTTTCTCTCCTCGTCAAGGTAAAAAATGCGCTGTATCATAGCAGAAATAGCCAAACAGGGCCGCTTCCGGGTTGTATCTGTTTCTTTATAAGAACAGGCGCGCCAGTTTAAAAATTTCAAATCTGCTGCAGCACCAGTTCGGCTCCCTCTTCTCCCACCAGAGAGCCGATGGCAATGCCCATGCCGCCTAACCGGATGGCGCAGCTGATGCGCCCTGAAACCTGCTGCACGATGGTTGTTTTCTCAGCGCCCATGCCCATAATGCCGCTCCAGCGCTGTTCCACCTCAAAAGGCGTGTCTGGCAGTATCACCTCACGCAGCAACAGTTCCAGCTGCCCCTGCACCAGTTCCGTCAGCCCAAACTCCGTCGTTTGCTCCGTTTTGAAATCGAGGTTGCGGCCGCCGCCGAACAGCACGCGGTTCCCGATGTTGCGGAAGTAATAGTAGCCCCTGTCGTAGTGGAACGTGCCCTTTATGCGAAGGTCGGGAATCGGGTTGGTAATGAGCACCTGCGCCCGGGCCGGCACAATGGAGAGTTGCGGCAGCAACGTCCGTGCAAAGCCATTGGTCGCTACGAGTACAGCCTTCGCCTTGATGGGGATGCCATGGGCTGTATGCGCTTTGACAGAGCCGGGCTCCTCCTGCAGTTGCTGAACCTCCAGGCCGTTGAGCACGAGCACGCCCAGCGCCTGCACTTTCCGGGTAAGAGCCAGAATCATTTTGCCTGTGTCGATCTGCCCCTCAGCGGTGCTCTCGATCAGGTGGCGCACCTTCCGGAAGCCAAAGCCGCTGATCTTTGTATCTGCGCGGCGGTATATGGCCGCATCGCCCATAATCTGCTGTAACTGGTTGTTGAGGTAGGGGAGCCGCTCCATGCAAGTTTCATACAATCCCTGCTGGTGCTCCTCAAAAAGCTCATAGCCTCCCCAGCGGTGGAAGCCGATGGCAGCGTCGCCTAAGTTGTGGCGGAGACGCTGCAGCCCCCGCCAGCGGCGCTCCACCAGGCTGAACACTGCTTCCTCCGGCAGGTTTGCCAGGTCATCCAGCAGCTCTGAGGGGCTGCCAAAACATGCGAAGCCCGCGTTTTTAGAGCTGGCCCCGGTGGGCAGCAGGCCACGTTCCAGCACCATCACCTTCAGGCGCGGCTTCAAAGTCGTCAGGTGCAGGGCAGCGTTGAGGCCGACAATTCCACTCCCCACGATTAAAGCATCGATGTTACTGAAATAGGAGTCGCGCTCCCAGAAACTGAGCTCCATAGGCTATTCGTCTGTTCGGATATAGGGGTGGCTGTAGTGGCGGGCGCTGGTTTCGTCGAGCTTCTCAAAATGTGTGAGCATTACTTCGCGCTCGCCTTTGTTGAGGCCTTTCACGAAGGTGCTGTCCGGGGTTTCATATATGGCGTAGTTGTGCGGCCCGAACGGGTACAAGTTGTTGCTCTTCAGGATAATGGCATGTGTAAGGTCCGCCTGCTGTCCGTCAGGGGTAGTTACGATGTATTTGCTCTTGCTCATCGGTCTTTAGAATTTTGCTCAAGATAGCACTTATTTCATCGGCCCGATTCATCACCATCAGGTGCCCGCCCCCGGCTACTTTAATCAGCCCCGGCCTGTCGCGTAGCGGCAGCACCCGGTCGGCAGTCCCATGTATTTGTACCAGCCCCGGCAGCAGGTCGTGCTGTTGCCAGTTCAGCATCTGCCCAAGCGACCAGCGTAGGAACTGTTCATCTATGTCCAGGATAACATGTTTCAATAGCTTTCTGTCTTCCCCGGTATGGGCCCCGAAGAACCAGGGGGCCAGGGGCAGGGCGCTTTGCAGTAACTTCAAAGGGGCCCATATATGAAGCTTTGTTTTACCCAGTGCGCGGTAGTACTTCGGCAAATCGTGTCGGGTAGCCAGGCTGGAGATGATGACCGTCTTGCATGGCTGCAGGATTTTAGCCAACTCAATGGCTACCAAACCGCCATAGGACAGGCCGATGAGAATAGGGTGGGGATCGGTTATCTGCTGCTTCAGGCGCTGCGCATAGGCATGCAAAGGCTCGTCTAAGTGCTGGGGCGTTATCCAATCCACATGATGCCGCTTCAGGTGCTCCGGCAGTTTCAGGAAACGGAACATGCGCCAGTCGGCACCCAGGCCGCTGATTAGGTAAATAGTACTCATGCATGGCTATACGCAGCAGGAGGAGGTAGTTTACGGTTCTTGCTGATTTACGAATGCCTATGGGAAAAGTGTTTTAAATCTAGTAGAATTCGACGGAGATCGTCTATCCAATGGCGATACAGCAGGCGGTGATAAGGCTGTTGCTACCGCACCAATGGATGTTTTCTGAACGTGCTATCACTACTCAACCTCCAGCACTTCCTCTTCTTCGGCTATTGGTAAAGTTTTTTTTTCATAGCTATGTTTTGAACCAGCAGGCAGGTGCTAGTAAAGTAGTAAAACCAACCTACTATTCCCATAAACTTGAATCCTTCTTCAAGAAGGTAGAAAGTCTCACTTGCAACTTTTGTCTCAAATGCGTCAGTTAAAACGGAGAGGCCTAGAAAGCAGAGGGCAGATAACAGAACAAGATAGCCAGTATTCAGAATCTTGTTTATAAAGCAAGCCAGAAACAACACCATAAGAAGGGGGTACATGGAAATAACGTATTTTTCACCGATTCCTAAAAGCATCGGTATGGCTGCTTCATGCAGGAGGAAAAAGTCATCCATTAAAAGTACAATGGTAAGTAAGCCGCCGGATAACAGAAAGTTTCGGTGATAGGTTAGCTTCCAGTCCTTGAGAAGCACAGCCGTGAAAAGACATATGGCGGCAGTTGCACACCATAGTAGAATGCCTAAGTTAGAAACTAGGCCGTAGTAAAACCTTCCTTCTGCAACGGATATAGCATCGCGGGTTAGATCGCCTATCTCTACATAAGGTTGTGCATAAACTGCTATCATTATTAAAAGGGCCGGAACATAAAATAATAATGCTTTCAGCAGTGTGCGGATTTGTGAGTAAAAGTGGGCCCTTGGTTTCATATGATTGAGGCATATAAATATTGACTTCAAACCGTTTTATTGCAGAATAAGTTATTAAATATATTGAAATAATTATTGGTGAATAGCTGTTTTCGATGCAGAGCTTCCTATAGTTTGAACGATGCCAGAAAAAAATGGAAGGAGAGGAAATTTTATTTGAAAATTTCCTCTCCTTCCATGTAAACGATATAAATTTTTTTTGCCTTGTAGACCTTAAGGCAAATTGAGAAAATAGATAGGCGTTGTTTTTCCTTTGTTGTTTAAATTCAAACTTATCCCGTTTTGGAGCTTTTAGAAGCAATAGATATCTATAATCAGAACTAACAGAAGCATATATTCCAGTCGGAATAACCTTTACCATATACAGTAAGAGTAGAGTTTTATTCTCAAATGTATAGAGGTTTGAGAATCAGATATAAACCTACTGCTGGCAAAGATGCATTTCCTTTATAGGAGGTAGGCAGTTGTTTCGGCTTTGGTCCTGGGCATTCGCTTTAGAAATAAAATAAGAGGTATTCGGTATCTTAAGAATTTATTCTCGATGAGATGAGTAGCGAAAATAGCGAAGGCGCAGCTCAGGAACATATAGATAATGAACCCTTTTATGCCTGTGCCAAAATAATATTCTACGGGTATAATTAACAGAAAGTGCCATAGGTAAAGGTTGTAACTATAAATTGCAACCCTCTTAAAGGCGTTGGCATAGTGAATTTTGTAGTGGAAAGACCCAATTATAATCAGCGACCAGCAAATAGGTGACACTGTTCTCAGTATTAGCTCATGTGGATCTGTCGCTGTATAATCAACCGCTAGGAAAACGCAGAGGGTCGAGATCCCTATTATCAAAAAAAGCGGCTGTAACCTGCGAAAGCGAACACTGGTTTCTATATACCTGCTTTTCAGAAATATGAGTGTAAGAATACCCCAGGCAAAAGCATCAATGCGGTTATGCGTGTAAGTTGGCCATTCCGCAAAGGAAGTTAGAAGCGCCTGAAGTTTGAAAACAATGCCTAAGAGCGCTACTCCGGCCAAGTAAAGAACCAGTTTCTTTATGCTGAAACCAGATAATTTCCGAGCTATATAAAAACCCAAAGGAAGTATCAAGTAAAATTGCTCTTCCACACACAAAGACCAGACATGTTCAAAAATAAGGCGAGGTGGGGGACCAGCTAAGTTTCTATAGAAAAGAAGGTATTCCGGAAGTTCATATGCTTTGATTACATTCTCCGGAGAGATAGGCATTATGAAAAGATAGGCAATAAGGTAACCTGAAAAAATAAAAAAATAATAAGATGGAATAATCTTAGTTATGCGTTTGACATAAAATTCAGTCAGGTTAGCGCTTTGTCTGTCCTTATAAGCTGACAGGAGCGGCTGACTAACCAGTATTGCGGATAATACGAAAAAGAGATCAACAGCAGAACCTGCTAAACTTCCTTTCAAAGGCACGCCACTAAAATGAACCAATACTACCGTAGAAACAGCCAAAGTTCTCAGTAGGTCAAAGACTTCAATTCTGTCGTGGGTTAAGGAAGGCAATACTATCTAAACTTTAAATAAATTAAGCTTACTCTAAAGCAAAGATAGCAGCATTATTTTTCTGACAATAAATTATGATAGCGGATATGCTCCCCCGCCTGCACTGATTGCAGGTTACACCCGCGGCTGCTTCCGGGCCTCCTGCGCATGCAGGCTATCTGACTTCCAGATGGCAGACCAGCCACCGCCGTAGGTCTCTGTCACCTTCCCTTTCACAAAGCTCAGCCCTATTACCACGGCCCCGACCAGCATATCGTTCAGGACAGGCGTTGTGCTGTCGTAACCCAGTACCCATGGGGCTAGCAGCAGCCAGGCACCCAACGGGATGTTGTAAAGCCTGACCACCCGGGTTGCCTCCCACCATGAGATGACTGCGAACGACGCGATAATCGGACCGACGACATGGTCGTTGTCGGCGGCGATGTTCTCAAAACCGAGAATGGCTGGGGAAGCCATCAGCCAGATCCCCAGTATGGCATTTATGATTTGTGCCCACATAGTCAGATTACTTTTCCTTGTACTTCCTTATAGCCCCAAAACGCTTTCCATAACGAAACCCTGGCATCTTTGGCGCGCTTCATGTACTGCATGCTCGCCATGAACTCATCCATGGCCGGGCCAATCATGATAACAGAAATGGCCGCAGAGCAGAGGCAGAGGGTGCACCAGGCATCAAACATCACCGGTTGCAGAATCACAAGCAGAATGCTGATAAACCCCAGCGGACCGACAGCGAGCCCGAACATGATCACGATCCAGGGCATGGTGCGCCAGCGGCGCGTGCCCCCTACGGCCCCGGTAATGGCATCGGCCAGATAACCGATGGCTCCCAGTGCGGCGTCTGGGATGGGTAGTATCTTGGAAACGCTGGAAGTGAGGATTTTGCGGCTGTCGTTGCCGAAAAACGGTTCCCAAACGGTGTCAAAAACTTTCAACTGGAAGAGGGCCATATAGGTGGCAATGCCGAAACCAATTATCGCCAGCCCTACAATGGGCAGGCGTTGCCCCCAAGAGGCGGGGTTGTAACTCCACCCCGGTGGTATGCCTTCTTTTTCGCTCATAGCACGGTTCTTTGTGTGTTATCCATGTTTTTAGAGAGTATAGGCCTTTACTACGTGGCTTAACGCGTTGCGTTCTGTTTTGTCCTGAACAGGCCTGAGCAGCACCTCGGAGGGGGCATTGGCGAGCTGAGGGGCTGCTATGGTTACCTCAGCGGGCAGGCGATATAACTTATATATAAATCAGAGCGATGTTATTAGAAGGGGATGGTCTGATGCTGATATCCCTGTTTCAGGTACCCTTACAACGCTTCCTGCTTTAGAATCCAGCTTGCCTGGCCACCCTGTAGCTTTGAATCGATGTGCTGCAGTAAGGTACATCATGAATGAAGACCATAGGCCTGGTTAAAGCCAGAGCTATATAGGACAGGCTTATCCCGAGCTTCAGCCTGCTGGTGCTGTGGCTTTTTTCGCTGCTGTCCATATATGGCCTGGCTGCATCCTTCTCTCAAATAAGGGAGCATGATGTTCCTTTGTTCGCCTGGAGTGATTTCGGGGGGTGAAATAAAAGGAAAGAGGCTGAACGCTACCCATCGCTCTGGCAGTTTTTGAGCGAAAAAATATTTAAGAATTGATAGGAGTAGCACCGGAGTTGACAGACAAAAACGAAGTGTCTGTAGAAGAGTTTGTTGTAAACGAAACAGTACTTTGCATTACATAGTACTATATACTATCTTTGAAACATCAAATAATTGATAAACAACTAAAATTTAACACTATGAAAATCGTCGTTCTTCTTTTCGCCTCTTATTTCGGTTTCGGTCTTGCCATGAACGAGACAGTTCGTGTGCATGAGCCTGCCAACGTAGCTGCCAGCTACAACACTCCTTCTAATGCCTCCGTGGAACAGCCTGTGATGGATGTGCTGCTGGATACCGTTGAGGTTACAGCAGAGGCGCCTGTGGCTGTAGTTCTAAAATAACAAGGAGCGCCGGCGAGTCTTCCGGCATCAGGCGGTGCCGTCAGCAGTAGAGTAGGAAAGTAGCCAGGCCTCAGCGGCTTCGCGGTCGCTGAAGTTCTGCATGTTGATGCTGGGCGTGAGGCGCTGGAAGAGATCTCTGGCCGACAGTCTGCTGAACATGTTGCTCGAGTAGACGTGGGCCAGGCAGCGAAGCCCTGACCGGATTGCCTGTGGCATCCACTCAAACTCCAGCCAGTCGTTTGCCTCTGACCAGTCACCGGAGGCATTGGTCTTGTCGTTTAGCAGTGACGGAACCGGTGTTTTCTCGAGCAGGGCGAGGTAAACCTGCGCCGCCGTCACCACGTCATCGGCATTAATGTGCCCCGACCACTTCGCCTCTATATAGCCTTTGTGGTAGATCAGAGTCGCATATAAGTCCCCTTCCAGGTGCGTAAGCTGCACTGGCGCCGGCCAAGCCGCCACTTGCTTGTCATAATCAGGTACAACTGGTGCCATTATTCCCCCTGGCTTGTATATAGACTGTTTAAAAATCAAAAGTGGTCGTTAAAAAGGCTGTTAAATGCCATGTAGGCAGATGTAATACGTAAAAAGGGGGGTGGAAGTAAAAGAGCGGCACAAATATAATGGGCAGGGGGCGGCACCTGTCAGGCAGTAGGTTTTTGCCTGATGCCTATATATACCCCGTCACTCCGGATTTCTACGGGGTGCAGCACCGCATTCCGGGTGCGGTAGTCGCACTCGCGGCCGCTTTCCAGGTTGTATCGGTAGCTGTGCCAGGGGCAAATCACCTCATTCAGGTAGTTGGTGGTGCCGCGGCTCAGGGCGTGGCCCAGGTGGGGGCAGGCATCGTCGAGGGCAAAGAAGCCCGCGGCGGTATGTGCAAAGCAGATGGCGCGGCCGTCCACCTCCAGGTGATGCAGCTTCCGGAGCGCCACCTGTGCTTTGGCTTCCTCCTCCGAGGGAAATACCTTGTGCCAGGTATACTGAGTGTCAGGCTGTGGCATCGGCTTTAGTATATAACCCGTATAGCCTTGGCATATCCCTGCACCGGCATCGATTCCAGCACATCGCCCTCAAACCAGGCCTGTATCTCATGCCCTTCGCGCAACTGCTCCAGCTTCAGGGACTTGCCATTCATGTCCTCGATCTTCGTGTCTTCGTCTATCCTGATGCTGGCGTCCGGGTAATCTGCCTCCAGTCCCTCCATTGCCTTCACCATCACCACGGCTTTGGCAGCGTCGTTGTTGTTTGCCGTGCGCTTGATGCTGCCGATATACCCATGCACATCGGGCAGCGTGTCTGGAATACGCTTGGGCTCATCGCTGCAACTGCTGAAGAGCAACAGGGGGAGCAGGGTAATGTAAACTAAAATCAGGGGATGCTTTTTCACTTAAAGTTCAGTTATGGATCGGTTCAGAAAGTCGTGTAAGGGTTTTAGCAGCCTGAATAGCGGCGGCAGCCTATATATAAAATCAGGGGAGCACACTTCCTCGTCGGTAAAATAGTGCAGCACCTGGTACCCGCTGTACCGGAGCAGCGCTATCTCCGGATGCGACTTATCGTAGCCTTTCGGTGCGGATTTACGCTGTTCGCCGCGCAATTCTCCGAACGCCGCGTAAAAGGCCGGCTCTCTTAAAATACCCTGCAATTCTCCAGGGCAGTAGTCTATTTCCTCGTGGATCAGGTCAAGCTGCGTTTTGCCGGGTTTCCTGATGCCGCCGCCAACCCTTGATTTCCCGTTTGGCTCGAGCACCAGCACATAATTAGCATACGGCGAATGGCGGCCTCCGGGCGATATGCCCGCCCCGAAATGACCTTTATACGGGGCTTCTCCCTTTTTAGAGAAGTCATTTTTGTTTATTCTGAAGAGGCACTCCGCTGCACTTACGCCATGCAGCCGCTGGTCGAACTGCTGAAGCTCAGGGAGCAGGAGGGTAACAAGCGCCGTGAAATCTGATTTTGCCTGCCGGTACTCCTCCCGGTGCCTGTCCATCCAGGGCTTGCTGTTGTTCTGTTGCAGCGCACGCAGAAAAGCAAGTACAGCGTAATTATCCATGATCACAGTTTAGGGTCGGGCTTAGTGTTTTGGTGTTTTGGACTGGAACCAGATGAGGCCAATAATGACGATGATCGCGAGGAGGATGAGCAGGAAAAAGGTCATGGCTTCTTCTTATAGTGGTGTAGTCGATTAAAACTGCTTTAGGGCTGAGAGAACACGGTGCCTCAATTTCAAAACCATTACGGCGTGGCTTTAAAAGGTACCAGCTATATACTACTAAAGGTAAAGCCCTGATGTTGCAGATGAGTCTGCGACATCAGGGCTTTACCTTTAGCAACGAAGCTACAGTTACGCTACACGCAGGTAGGAATCGCCAAGCAGGCTTTTGCGGATGCGAGTTTCCGCCTCATACAGCGACAGAAAATCGCCCCGGCGGCAGGTTTGCGTCTTGGGCTCCTGCAACTGCACCACCTTGGCGCGTTTGCCTACGGTAATCACCCCGATGCCGCGCCGCTGGCATATACGGAGCAGGTGCTTTGCCAGATCATTCTGGCGGAAAGCAAGGCTGCTGATCGATAAACCAAGCCACTGCTCGTCGGCAGGTGTTTTCTTCAGGTCGTTGAGCAGGTGCTCCAGTTTCCGCTTCAGGTTCTTTCTCTCCAGGATGCTGTGCAGCACAAAGCCGGCGGCAGCCACGACCACTGCTAGGGGCAAGGCATATATATAAGGCAGTTGCGCTACCTTGATAGCTAAATAGAGCGAAACCAGCAGCAGCAAGCCCGCTGATAAGTATCGCAGTTTGCTGAGGCCCTTGTTCTTATAGTTCGTCAGAAGCGCAGCTATTTTAGGGGAGTTCCTGGTGCTGAGAGAAGCGACAAAAAGGCTTTTATCCGGGTTCTGAAAAGAGAAAAGGCCGTCGGTCAGATGCCCTTGCCTGGTGCGCTCGGCCCTGTCAGCCAGAATTTTCGTGGTGCCTGTGCGGGTGGCATAGTAGGACTGTATATGGTCGAAGGCAAAGTCTTCAATCAGGCTTTCTCTCTGGTTTGGCATATTACTTAATAATTTTTTAAGGGCTGACGGTAGCGTAGCAGAAAGCTTGACTGGAAGAATAAAGCCTGCTGCTGCCATGCCTTATCTTCTGTTATATTAAAGTACAAACATCAAAATAGAAAGCGTAATTATGCACCGGGCATCGGGCAAACATATATTATTTCTAATATAGATGCAATTAAAATTTAATTTTTTTATAATATACGCCTGCAACCAGGCCTGTAGTATGCGCAACAGCAATATTTAAAGAATAATTTCCTCTTGCCGCTGCTTCAGGCGCCCATACAGTGCCTGCTGCTGTTTATCTGGAGGAGGCGCCTTTCTGCAGACACACCGGGAATTGCAGTGTTTTACCTCAAGTTATTTTTATAGCTTTACAGAAAGAGCCGGTCATGAAGTGCCGACTCCCTGAAATACCGATACAGAAAACAAAAATGCGCAAACTTCCTCTCTTCCGCCGCAGCCTGCCGTTCCTGCTGGCGTTGTGCCTTGCACTGCCTGCCGCCCGGGCACAGGCACCCGCCAAGCCCTCGGCGGCCAAAGTGCTGCAAGACCTGAAAAAGCTGAACGTGCTGGGGTCGGTGCTCTATGTGGCCGCGCACCCCGACGATGAGAACACCCGCCTGATCGCGTACCTCGCCAACGAGAAACTGTACAATACCGGCTACCTGGCCGTGACGCGCGGCGACGGGGGCCAGAACCTGATCGGGCCGGAGATACGGGAAGGGCTTGGCCTCATCCGGACGCAGGAACTGCTGCAGGCCCGCCGCACCGACGGCGGGAAGCAGTTCTTCACCCGCGCCAACGACTTCGGCTTTTCAAAGAACCCGGAGGAGACCTTCACCATCTGGGACAAGGAGCAGGTGCTGGCGGATATGGTGTATGTGATCCGGAAGTTTCGGCCGGATGTGATGGTGACGCGGTTTCCGCCGGACAGCCGCGCCGGCCACGGCCACCACAGCGGCTCCGCGGTGCTGGCTGAGGAGGCTTTCGAGGCCGCCGGAGACCCAAAGCGCTTCCCGGAGCAGCTGAAATACGTGGAGGTGTGGCAACCCAAACGCCTGCTCTGGAACACGGGCATCTGGTCGTTCGGTAGCCAGTCCGAGTTTGATAAATACGTGGATGAGCTTCTGAAAATAGACGTGGGGATATATAACCCGCTGCTGGGCAAGTCTTACGGGGAGCTGGCCGCCGAGAGCCGCAGCATGCACAAGAGCCAGGGGTTTGGTTCTTCAGGCTCGCGGGGCACTGCCCTGGAGTACCTGAAGCACACCAAAGGCGACAAGGCGGAGAAGAACCTGTTCGAGGGGGTTGACACCAGCTGGGGCCGTGTAAAGGGCGGCGCGCCGGGGGCCAAGCTCATTCAGAAGGCGATCGACAGCTACAACCCTATGGCGCCCGCAGCGGTGGTGCCCACGCTCATCGCCGCTAAAAAAGAACTGGAGAAACTGCCCGACAGCTACTGGAAGCGCGTGAAGCTTGAAGAACTACAGGACGTGCTGCAGCATGCGATGGGCTTATATATAGAAGTGACAGCCAACGACTATGCGGCCACACCGGGCCAGCCGGTGGCGCTGCGGGTAGAGGCCATCAACCGGTCTGCCGTGCCCGTTACGCTGCAGCGCGTCCGCTACAGCTTCGCAACCCAGGACACCACGCTCAACCAGCAACTGAAAAACAACGAGCCGGTTACCTACAGCACCACGGCCACCCTGCCGCAGAACCTGCCGTATTCCCAGCCGTACTGGCTGCGCAAGCCAGGCACCGTGGGGATGTTTGCCGTGGAAAACCAACAGGAGGTAGGCATGCCCGAGAATGAACCTGCCGTGCAGGCGACGTTTGCGCTGCAGGTGAGCGGGCAGCCGCTGGAGCTAACCGTGCCGGTGGTATATAAGCGTACCGACCCGGTGGAAGGCGAAGTGTACAGGCCGTTCGTGATCACGCCGCCCGTATTTGTGAATGTTTCGGAGAGCGTGTACATGTTTGCGAGCCAGGAGCCGAAGCAGGTGCAGGTGCTGGTGAAGTCTGGCAAAAACGACATTGCCGGGAATGTGAAGCTGCAGTTGCCGAAAGGCTGGCGCGCCGAACCAGCCTCCGTGCCCTTCGACCTGAAAACCAAAGGGGCGGAGCAGCGGGTGTCTTTCACGGTGCATCCGCCGCAGGGGCAGCAGGAGGCAGAGCTGAAAGCCGTGGCCACCCTGAACGGCGAAAGCTATACGAAGGGCCTGCATGTGATCAACTACAGCCATATACCGGCGCAGGTAACGCTGCCGGAGGCAACGGCCAAAATCGTGAAGCTGGACCTGCAGACGAAGGGGCAGAACATCGGCTACGTGATGGGCGCCGGAGACGAGATACCCGTGAGCCTGCAGCAGATCGGCTATAACGTGACGCTCTTGCAGGAGGCGGATATGCGCCTGTCCCGCCTGCAGCAGTTCGATGCCATCATCCTGGGCGTTCGCGCCTACAACACCGTGGACCGGCTCAAGTTTTACCAGCCCACCTTGCTGGACTACGTGAAGAACGGCGGCAACCTGATCGTGCAGTACAACACCAACCACAGCCTCGTGCTCCCGGAGATCGCCCCGTACCCGCTCCAGCTTTCCCGCGACAGGGTGGCGGTAGAGGATGCCGAGGTGCGCATGCTGCAGCCAAACCACCCGGTGCTCAACACGCCCAACAAGATCACGCAAAAGGATTTCGAGGGCTGGGTGCAGGAACGCGGCCTGTACTTTCCGAGCGAGTGGAGCAAAGAGTACCAGGCAATCCTATCCTCTAACGACCCGGGTGAGCCCGCCCGCGAGGGAGGCCTGCTGATTGCGCCGTACGGCAAGGGGAATTATATATACACTGGCTACTCGTGGTTCAGGGAGCTGCCGGCGGGGGTGCCGGGAGCTTACAGGCTGTTCGCTAACCTCATCTCACTGGAGCCGAATACGCCGCCCGCCTCCTCCTCTTCCAAGGCCTCCGGGCAGAAGTAACCAAAATCTATCTCCACCTCAAAGCTTCCTATATATAGCTTTGCCCATAACCCTTGAAACCCGATGGAAGACACAAACCCCGTGGACACAGAAAAGCCCCTCGCGAAGCCACCGTTCTTTAAAAGCTGGTCCGGCATGTACTGGCTGGTGCTGGGCAATCTGGGCTTTCTGATCCTGTTGTTTTACGTCCTTACGAAAGTGTACGAATGAGGCTACTGGACTGGGTCGTGCTGCTGGGCACGCTGGGCTTCATCGTGACCTACGGCGTCTGGAAAACCCGCGGCAGCAAAGACATTGAGGGCTACCTGAAGGGCGACAACAGCATGAAGTGGTGGACGATCGGGCTGTCTGTGATGGCCACGCAGGCCAGCGCCATCACCTTTCTCTCCACGCCGGGGCAGGCATATGAGGACGGCATGCGCTTCGTGCAGTTCTATTTCGGGCTGCCCATTGCCATGGTCATCATCTCCATCACCGTCATCCCCATTTTCTACAAGCTGAATGTGTTCACGGCCTACGAGTTCCTGGAGAACCGCTTCGACCTGAAGACCCGTTCGCTGGCGGCGATGCTGTTCCTGGTGCAGCGCGGGCTGGCGGCTGGCATCACCATCTATGCGCCCGCCATCATTCTGTCGACCATGCTGGGCTGGAGCCTGAACGTGACGATCCTGATCATCGGCTTGCTCGTGGTGATCTACACCGTGTCGGGCGGCACCAAGGCGGTGAGCGTGACGCAGAAGCAGCAGATGGCCGTGATGATGGGCGGCATGCTGGTGGCCGGCTATATGGTGGTGCATTACCTGCCCCAGAACGTAAGTTTCGGGGACGCCGTGGCGGTGGCCGGCAAAATGGGAAAGATGAACGTCGTGGATTTCTCTTTTAACTGGGACGACCGCTATAACTTCTGGTCTGGGATAACTGGGGGCCTGTTCCTCGCGCTTTCCTACTTTGGCACCGACCAAAGCCAGGTGGCCCGCTATCTGGGCGGCAAGTCGGTGGGGGAGAGCCGCCTGGGGCTGCTGTTCAACGGGCTGCTGAAGATCCCGATGCAGTTCCTGATCCTATTCATCGGCGTGATGGTGTTCGTGTTTTACCAGTTCAACCAGCCGCCGGTTTTCTTCAACGAGGCGGCCAAGAGCCTGGTATATGCCACGCCTTATGCCGGCGACCTGCGGCAGCTGGAGGAGGAGTACACCACCGTATTTGAGCAGAAACAGCAGGCGGTACACGGACTGGTAACGGCCCTCAGGGGAGAGGATGAGGCCGCAATTGCCAGCGCGCAGCAGCAAGTGGAGACGCTGACCAACTCGGCAAAGGGAGTGCGGGACGAGGCGAAGGAGGTGATCAGGCAGGCCACACCGGAGGCGGAGGTCAGGGACACCGACTACGTGTTCATTTCCTTTGTGATGAAGTACCTGCCGACGGGGCTGGTGGGCCTGCTGCTGGCCGTTATCTTCTCGGCGGCCATGTCTTCCTCTGCCTCGGAATTGAATGCGCTGGCCTCCACCACCGTGGTGGATATATACAAGCGCTCGGTGAAACAGCAGGGCAGCCCGCAGCATTACGTCACGGCCTCGAAGGCTTTTACTGTGGCCTGGGGAGCGGTTGCCATCCTCTTTGCCATGTTTGCCTCGCTGCTCGATAACCTCATCGAGGCCGTGAACATCGTCGGCTCCATCTTCTACGGTACGATTCTGGGGATTTTCCTGGTGGCCTTTTACTTCCGCTATGTCCGCGGCAATGCCGTGTTCCTCGCTGCCGTGCTCGCCGAGCTCGTGGTGCTCTACTGCTACTACCGCACCGATATCGCCTTCCTGTGGTTCAACGTGATCGGGTGTGTCTGCGTGATTGTGTTCGGTTTTGTGCTGCAGCCGTTCGTCGGGAAGAAGGGGGTGAAGGTTTAACATCTGGCCCGACACTCGCAAGTCCTGCGGACGCTGCGAGATAGATAGATTACTTGGTTCTGAGCGCTCCGTCTGAACTCCAACCACCCCTGCCCCTCCTTGTCTAAGGCTACTATTAGGACACAAATTTAGCTGAGGTTGTGTTTGCCCCAGAAACAGGAACAAATGAGGGGAAGTATATTCAGCGACGAGCGGATTGCCCGCCGTATAGAGGTGTTAACGCGTAGCATCATCGAAAAAGAGAGTGTGGTGATCCATCGACTGGCAAAGAATGAGGCCGAGCAGCGGAGCTTTTACCGCCTGCTGCATAACCCGCGCCTGGAGACGGGGCAGGTGACGGAGTTCCTGCGCCGGGACTGCCTCAGGCAAGTCGAGGCCGGCGCCCATTACCTGGTGATCCAGGACACCACCCAGCCCAACTTCGAGCGCAACCGCCACAACATCTCCGATGAGCGGCAGCTGGGGGTGATCGGCGACCGGGCCTCGCTGGGCTTTTTCCTGCACCCCTCGCTGGTGGTCGACGCCACCACGGGGCGCTGCCTGGGCTTTAGCCAGGTCAAGTGCTGGAGCCGGGACGCGGCAGCCCCGGACAAGTCGCGCAGGGCCTACAAGAGCCGGCCCATCGAGGAGAAGGAGAGTTTCCGCTGGATCGAGTCGGCCCAGAGCAGCAACCAGCTGCTGGCCAGGGCGGGCATGGTGACCCACATCTGCGACAGGGAGGGTGACATAGGCGAGCTGTTCGGGCGGGTGCCCCAGGCGGAGAGGAGCCACCTGCTGGTGCGCTCGGCGCAGGACCGCCTGCTCTCGGGCGGGGGCACGCTCTCCACGGCACTGGCGACCGCGCCTGTGGCCGGCCACCGTACCCTCACCCTCAAACGTGAGGCGCGCACGGGCCGGCAGCGGCGCCAGGCCAGGCTGGAGGTGCGCTACAGCACCCTCACGCTGCAGCTCAAAGAGGGGCAAAGGGAGCTGCAGGCCGTGCAGGTCCGGGAGGTAAACGTGCCGCAGGGCCAGCAGCCGGTGCACTGGCGCCTGTTGACCAGCCACCGTGTCAGGAGCCTGGAGGAGGCCCTGGAGGTGGTGGAATGGTATAGCATGCGCTGGAACATCGAGCAGGTCTTCCGCCTCCTCAAGCAAAAGGGGCTCAACGTGGAGGCCCTGGAGGTGGAGACGGGCAAGGGATTGGTGCAGCTCACGCTGCTGGCCCTGTTTGCCGCCGCCAAAACCCTCTTGCTGCACCTTTCGGCGCGGCAAGAGGAACCCCAGCCGGTGGCCGGCGCCTTCTCCGACGAGCAGCTCGAATGCCTGGAGGCGGTAAACGAGCAGTATGAGGGCAGGACCCTGAGGCAGCAGAACCCTTACCCTGCCCGCACCCTGCCCTACTGCTACTGGGTGCTGGCGCGGCTGGGGGGATGGAAGCCGCAGGAGAAGCGGGCGGGCGTGATCGCCCTGCACCGCGGATTCATCGACTTCCAGAAGATATACGATGGATGGCTCCTGGCCAGGCAAATTGTGTCCTAATCGTAGCCTTGTCTAAGGAGGGGAGTTTTTTCTAATCCTTCTTCTTCCCTCCATGCCTCCAGCGCAAAGCTATATATGTTTTATATAGAATATACTTCAAATTGACAATTTCCTGTTAGCTATATTCTTTGGAGTTTGAGGAAACAGAAGCAGATTCCCCCCCTTGGACAAGGAGGGGCGGGGGTGGTTGGAGCCGCCAAACATCCTCTCACCTTGGCTTCTGGGCCGCCACGATATAGACCAGGCTTCCGCCCGCCGAGACGTACTCCTCGTTCTGCAGCTTCTCCTTCAGCATAATCTTGTTGTAGAGCAGCGTCTGCCAGTACGCGTCAAATTTTTCTTTCTGCCCGCCGCCGGCCATATAGTAGTTCAGGTTGTCCTGGTAATCGTAGCCCATCGCCTCCGACTCCACCCACTGCAGCATCTGCTCCACGCGCAGCATCTTCTCCTGCGTGTCGTAAGGCGGGATAATGGACAGGGCCTTGTCCGAGATCCAGACCTTTATGTCCCGCAGGCCCGCTTTCAGGAACAGGTCCGGGATCACGTCGCCCAGGGAGTTGAAGCCCTCGCCGAGCTGCTTTTTGCCCTTCTCGATGCGCAGCTTCACCTCCAGCACATCCAGCATGCTCTCCACGTTATAGTCTGTCTCGCCGTAGCGGTCGAACATGAGGTTGGGCACCAGGTTGTTGGGCTCCAGCGCCAGCACCCAGCCGCCCGGCTTCGTCACCCGGATCATCTCCTGTATCACGCGCTGCGGGTTTTTCACGTGGATCAGCAGCGTCTGGCACAGCGTCACGTCAGCGGTGTTGTCGGGCAGCGGAATGTCGGTGGCGTTGCCGACCCTGAACTCATAGTCGATGCTGTTGTGGCCGAACTGGCTCTGCGCCCGCTGCCGGGCCTCCTCTATATAGCCCGGCTCGTAATCCACGCCGTAAACCTTGGCGCCGGGGGGCATATACCTCGAGAACTTGAAGCCCATCATGCCCTTGCCGCAGCCGATGTCCACCAGCGTCTGGCAGTATTCTATATATAAACGCTTCGCCAGCAACTCCAGGTAATCCTCGTTCCACCAATACTCCCGGGCCGGGCCCAGGTGCTCCTCCGAATGTTGTTTTTCCTCTTGCACGGTAGCTGTGGTCTTAAATGTAAAGGGATAAAAAAGCCCCCGGGAAACACTTCCCCGGAGGCTTTATATACGATGAAAGCGGCTTAGGCTTTATTTCATCTTCTTCCAGTCGGCGATCGCTTTCTGGTTCAGGGCCACGTAGTCCTGGTTCTTGGCCTGCTGCGCCAGCTCGATTGATTTCTCAGCCGTCTTGATGGCGCTCTTGTAGTCCTTCATCTTTGCCTCGATCTTGGCTTGCGCGTGCAGGTTCCAGAACTTAGGGTCTTTGGCGTTGGCCTTCTTCATCCAGGTGAGGGCCTGCTTCAGGTCGCGGTTGGTTTCGAGGTAGTAGTTGGCGGCGGCGGCATATACATTCGGATCTGCGTTCGCGTTGTCGATCGCCTCCTTCTGGATCTGGGCCATCACCTTGTTATCTACATCGGTTTTGACAGTGAAGGGCACGATGGTGTTGTCCCAGAGGATTTCCACATCCGCAGCATCCGTTTTCAGGTTCGCGAAGTTGATAGTGAAGGACTCCACCTTGCGCGGGTTCTGCTGCGGCTTCACGGTGAAGCGCGCCTGGTCTTCCTCCTGCTTGTAGTCCGCCACGTTGCCTCCCAGCTTGGTGTTTTTAGACAGGATAACCGTCCACTCGTCCTGGTTCGGGATGGTGAGGATGGCGTACTCTCCGGCTGGAATTTTCTTTCCCTCGATGGTCACGTCATCTGAAAACTTGATTACCGTGGAGTTGTTCGCGCCGGTGCGCCACACTTTGCCGTAAGGCACCAGGTCGCCGAAAATAGTGCGGCCTTTGGCAGAAGGGCGGGAATAGTCGAGGGTTACCGTGGAAAGGCCTACTGCCTGCTCCACTTTCTGGGAAGGGCTTGCTGCCGGCATTTTAATGCCCTGCGCCTGCGTAGCTCCGGCACCGAATAAAAGGGCGGCAGAAAGTACAAAGCCGATAAATGATTTTTTCATGGGTATGCTTCTAAATTAAGATTGTTTTGCTGGTGCAATATTACGCATTATATCATGATTTAGCCAGTGTAATTTGCCGGCAGCACCGCCCGGAGTCTCACCCATCCCTTTACCTTTTCAAACCCGGGCAGACCACTATGTCTGCAGGCTTTTCCGTATAGGCGGCAGGCGCGGCAAGCGGGTGCGGACATTTTATTTAATTCGGCACTTTTATAAAATTTTCATACCTTCACCTATCATACAAGGGGTGCTTGATAAAATGTCAGGCTGAGATCATACCCTGCACCTGATCTGGATAATGCCAGCGTAGGAATGTAAATTATCTGAGCACCTTTTGCGTTGCTCTCCCGCCATTCCCTATCTGCTTTTCTCGTCAGGCTATTTTTAACCTTAAAAATACCTGCCATGAGCAATCTTCAACAACAAAAATTCGACCTCGTTACGCAAAACCTGCGCAAATGGCAGGGCCGCGAGGAGTGGTTCTTTAACCGCGACCATACCGACACCTATGAACTCTGGTATGAGGGCCGCTACAAACGCGCCGAAGTCTGGCAGAAGAAAGTCATCGGCGATCTTATCAAAAAAGACGGGCGGGTGAAAACCCTGCTGGAGTTCGGCTGTGGCACCACCCGCTTCACCCGCTGGTGGAAAGAGATCGGCATCGAGGCCAGCGGCGGCGATATCTCCCCCTTCATGCTGGGGCAGGGCGCTCATCTATTCGACGGAGACCTTGTGCTGGCCGACTCCCACCACATGCCGTTCAAGGACCACACGTTCGACTCCCTGGCTTTCATCACTACGTTCGAATACTACAAAGATCCCGTAAAGGTGATCCGGGAAGCGGTGCGCGTCGGCAAATACGGCATCGTGTTCGGGATGATGAACCGGAACTCCCCGAAGGTGGCCAGGAGAAGAATCCAGCAAGCGTTTGGCAAGAACCCCTTTTACGTCACCGCCACTTTCTACACGCCCGCTAAACTTACTGCCGTAATTGATGAAGCCCTTAAGGGACGTGATTATACGATAGAGTGGACAGCCACTGGTCTTCCGAAGTGGTTCCCGGTGCAGCAGTGGAGCCAGCCCTACGGCGATTTCTTTGGCTTGCATGTACGGCTAAATGACGTGAAATGAGTGCCTTCGAAGACAACTCAGGAAAAATAGCCGCCAGCACATTCAAGGATGTGCTGCTGCCGCAATGCGGCTATCACCGGGAGGAAGTGCTGGTAGGGCCGAAGTTTGGCGTAGACACCGCCGTTATCGACCTGGGCAATAACTTGGGGATGGCTGTCTCCAGCGACCCGCTCTCGCTCATCCCTTCCATCGGTATGAAAGCGTCTGCCTGGCTGTCAGTGCACCTGCTGGCGAACGATATGGCCTCTACCGGTTTCGCGCCGATGTATGCGCAGTTCGTACTCAACCTGCCGCCCAGCCTTTCCCTCGGAGCCTTCCAAGAGTACTGGGCCTATATCCACCAGTATTGCGAAGATATCGGGGTCTCCATCACTGGAGGGCACACCGGGCAGATTGAAGGCCAGAATTCTACCATATCGGGCGGAGGCACTATGTTCCTGACGGCTCCTCTACATGAGATCATCACCAGCAACAGGGCCGAGCCCGGGGATGTGCTTGTGGTAACCAAGGAGACCGCGCTGGTGGCATCTTCTATCCTGGCCATGAGCTTCCCGGAGACGGTGAAGAACAGGCTGGGCAAAGAGGTATATGAACAAGGATGTGAGAATTTCTACCGGACCTCTTCTCTGAAAGATGCCCTGGCTGCCACGGAGATACTACAAAATAATGTGGAGCTGAAAGCCATGCACGATGTGACGGAGGGCGGCGTGGTTGGGGCTATCTGCGAGATGGCGCAAGCCTCCGGCTGCGGTTTCAGGCTATATGACGAAGCGCTTCCCGTGGGGGAAGCCCAGCGCCGGATAACGCGGCTGTTTGAGATTGACCACCGGTTTTGCGTCGGGGCTGGCGCTATGGTCATGGCGGTACGAAAAGGGAAAGAGGAGACGCTTATCCGTCATCTCAGTTCCAGATCCATCAAAGCGACTGTGGTAGGGGAGATGACAGCGAAGGGTGATGGGTTCAGAATTGTGGAGGACGGCGAAGAGAAGGCGTTTTCTTTTGATGGGAAAGACCCCTATTGGGAAGCCTTCTTTAAGGCCCTTAATGCAGGTTGGAAATGAAGAAACAAAATTTGATAACTGGTGGCGTGTACCTCGTGCTGGACCCGGAAATGAACCGCGCTACGTTGCTGCACAAACTGAAGGAAGCGCTGACGGGAGGTGTCCGGCTGCTGCAGGTCTGGAACAACTGGCCTGCTTCTTTTGGCTTGTCCGCCAAACAAGACCTGATCGGGGATATACTGGCAGTCGCCTCAGCTTATAGCGTGCCTTTGCTGATCAATGAGGAATGGCAGTTGCTGAAAGACACCGGACTGGCCGGGGTGCATTTTGATACCATCCCTGCAGATTATGAGGTCATCAAAGCTGAGATCAAAAGAGACTTTATCTGCGGCATTACCTGCGGCAACGACCTGGAGGCGGTCCGGTGGGCCGAGCAAAACCGGGTGGATTATATCTCCTTTTGCGCCATGTTCCCTTCTTTGTCAGCGGGAAGCTGTGAAATCGTAAGCCCGGAGACGGTAAAGAAAGCAAGGGAAATCACACAGATTCCCTTTTTTCTCTCAGGCGGGATAACAACAGAGAATATGGCAGCGCTGCAGGAACTGGACTTTGCCGGGGTAGCGGTTATATCCGGCATTCTGAACGCCGCCTCTCCCCAAAAATCCGCGGCCGCTTATATATACGCCTTAAACAAACTGAAAAAATGAACACATCACTTCTGAACAAACTGTGCTGCCCGCTGGACAAGCACGACCTGGAGATCAAGGTTTTTGCACAGCACGAAAACGGGGATATAGTAGAGGGCCTGCTCACCTGCCCCGCCTGCAGGAGGTATTACCCGATTATATATGGCATCCCGATCATGACGCCTGACGAGTATAGGGAAAAAGCACTCGAGGAGCCAATCCTGAAAAAATGGAATCTGGCTATCGGGGAAAATGAAGCAACCCGGTTCCTGCTGCAGGGACAAGCTTAGGCAAAATGACGCTACTGAATCCTGGCGCTACGCTATATATAGGCGCATTGCGTCGGGGCTTGCAAGTACAGTTTGTGACCGGACTGCGTTAAGAATTGTTTTAAAAGCTTTTTCCTAGACTAAACCCTAACCGCGGGATAACGCCGACACCGGGTGTGCGGGAGTTCTTATCCGGGGAGATGAAAGGCGTCACAGCCACCCGCACCAGCAGTCCGCCTTTGGGCACCTGGTAGCGGAAGCCCAGCCGGGCGAAGTACATGTTCTGAAGCAGTTCGGGGTTGTCGGTGAAGCGGTGGGTGTAGCCAAGGCCTCCCTCAAAATGCTTCCGCTTTCGCCCAACCAAGGCCAGGGCCTCCACGGGCACGATGGGGTATACGGTTTCTTCGCCCTCCATGAAAAACAGGTTGGTGCCCATGCCGATGCGGATGGCCCCTTTTACCATCTCCTGCTGGTATACCACCCGGTCGTAATTGATGGAATAGGTGTCGCTGTTGCCGCCCGCCTCTACATAAAAAGCATTCAGGGCCCTGAAGTTTTGCGTGAACTCCTGCGCCAGGAGCCGGGCAGGGAGCAGCAGCAGGAAAAGGCAGAGAGTGAATAGTGCCTTTGGGGTGTGTTTCAGCATCATATAGAAGCAGCGGCAAAAAGGAGCCGCTGTAGGTTTGGGGTCTGTTTGGTTTGTGCCGCACCGTGCAGCAATGGTAAAAGTATAAAATAAAAAATCCTGCCGGATTAGCGCAGGCAGGATTTTTTCAAAATTATATATAAAGCAGCTTAGCTCAGCTCAAACTGCAGTTTCAGCAGGTTCGCATAAATTCCCTCCGGGTTCATGGAAAGCAGGCTGTGCGAGCCTTCCTCCACAATCTCGCCGCCGTCAATCACCAATATCTTATCTACCTTGCGGATGGTGGCCAGGCGGTGGGCGATGACAATGGTCGTGCGGTTCTGCATCAGCTCGTGCATGGCCTGCTGCACCAGTTGCTCCGACTCGGAATCGAGGGCGCTGGTGGCCTCATCGAGGATCAGGATAACCGGGTTTTTGAGGATGGCGCGGGCAATGGCCACACGCTGGCGCTGCCCCCCCGACAGCTTGATGCCGCGCTCGCCCACCAGCGTGTCGAACCCTTCGGGGAAGGACTTGATGAAGTCGTAGGCGTTGGCTTTGCGGGCAGCCTCCACAATCTCGGCCTCAGTTGCCTCCGGCCGGCCGTAGGCAATGTTCTCCCGGATGGTGCCACCGAACAGCAGCACCTCCTGCGGCACAATGCCGATGTTGCTGCGCAGCGTGGTCAGGTTCATGTCGCGGATGTCCTTGCCGTCGACCGTGATGCTTCCGCCGGAAACATCATAATAGCGCATCAGCAACTGCACGATGGTGGATTTTCCGGCCCCGCTCGGGCCAACCAGGGCCACTTTCTCCCCGGCGCGTACGGTAAAGCTCATGTCGTTGAGCACCTGCACATCGGTGCGTGTGGGGTAGGAGAACGCCACACTGTGATAGGCTATATCCCCGTGCAGCTTCGGTACCTCGCTCAGGGTTTTCACGCCTTTGTCTGTTGGCTCTTCCTCCTCCTGCAGTATCTCCAGGATGCGCTCCGTAGAGCCCAGCGCCGCCTGCACCTTGCCATATATCTCCCCGAGGCCGCCCACGGAGGCTCCGATGAACACGGTATATAAAACAAACGAAATCAGGTCGCCGGGGGCAATCTCGCCGTTGGCCACCAGCGTAGCGCCGTACCAGATCACGAGGATAATGCCGCCGAACAGGCCGATGATGATGAACGTGATGAACGCGCCCCGGTAGTAGGCGGCAGACAGGGCCGTGGTCACGGCTTTGCTGAGGGTGGATTTGTAGCGGGCAATCTCGAACATCTCATTCGTAAACGCCTTCACCGTGTTAATGGCCTGCAGCGTCTCTTCCACAATCACGTTGGTGTTTGCCAGCTCGTCCTGCGTCTTTTTGGAGAGGCTCTTGATCTTACGGCCAAACACCAGCGCCAGCGCCACCAGCACCGGGAAGGTAGCCAGCATAAACAGCGACAGCTTAATAGACACCCACATGATGATGATCACCCCGACCAGCAGGGTGGTCGTCTGCCGGAAAAGCTCGGCCAGGGTAATGGACATGGCGTCCTGCACCTGCGCCACATCGGTGGTGATGCGGCTGGTGATCTCCCCGACACGCCTTTTCTCAAAGAAAGAAATCGGCAGAAGCACAAATTTGCTATATAGATCCCGGCGGATGTCGGCCACGGCGTTTTCGCTTACCTGCGCAAAAAAGTAGACTCTGAAAAAGGAGAAAATGCCCTGCAGGATGATGACCGCAAAAAGCCCCAGCGCAATCAGGTTGATGTCAAGCAGCGGCCCCTCCGTGTTGCCGATAGAGGAGTCGACGAGCTTGCCCACCAGGTAAGGGAAAGCCATGAACGTCAGGCTTGAGAACAACAGGAAAACAAGGCCGGTGATGAACTTGAACTTGTAGGGTAGAACGTAGCCAAATATCTGCAGGCCCCGGCGAAAACTCTCTTTACTGATCTTTTTCCGTCCTTCTTTCTCCTGCTCTGTACTTAGCCCGAATCCTCGTTTTGCCATTAATGAAACTTTGCTTTATATATGTAATGAGACAGTCATTCGCCCGGTAAAAACGGGAGCTGCGTCAGTGGGTGCTGTGGTGCAACATCAAAGGGATGCTAATAATGCCGCAGCTCCTCTAAATCTTACAAAGGTAAGGATTCTGATGGAGAAAGAGACGATCTTGAGAGCTGATTATATGCATTCCGGCAAGGGATGCACCAGCCGGCAGCAGCCGGTTTACTTCCTGTTGTCCACGCCGTGCAGCATGCTGAGGTAGCTTTCGTAGCGGGTGAGGGAGATTTCGTTGCGGCGCACGGCCTCCAGCACCGCGCAGCCAGGTTCGTTAAAGTGGGTGCAGTTGTGGAAGCGGCACTGGTTCAGGCGCTCGCGCATCTCCGGGAAGTAATGGCTCAACTCGGCAGGGGGTATGTCCACAATGCCTAGTTCCTTAATTCCGGGCGTGTCGATGATATAGGTGTCCTTGCTTACTTCGAACATCTCCGCAAACGTGGTGGTGTGCACGCCTTTGTCAGAGAAATCAGAAATGCCGGAGGTTTTCAGCTCCAGGTCGGGCACCAGCAAATTGATGAGCGTGGACTTGCCTACGCCGGAGTGGCCGGCCAGGAGAGAGGTTTTGCCATGCAGCAGCGCCAGCAGCGCATCCATCCCCTGGTTCTCTGCTGCGGAAACGGAGATGCTGCTATACCCGATCTGCCCATACATCTGGCTGATCTGGCGCTGGTAGTTTCGGATGTCCTCGTCGTACAGGTCGGTTTTGTTGAAGACCAGCACGGTCGGAATCTCGTAGGCTTCAGCCGTTACCAGGAAGCGGTCGATGAACCCGAACGAGGTGCGCGGCGAGACCAGCGTCACGATTAGCAGGGCCTGGTCCAGGTTGGCGGCGATGATGTGGGCGTGGGCTGATTTATGCGTCGACTGCCGGATGATGTAGTTTTCGCGGTCCTCTATTTTATATATGACGGCGGTGTCCTCGCCGGTGTCTTCCACGTCAAACTCCACCCGGTCGCCCACGGCCAGCGGGTTGCTGACTTTCAAGTCCTTCAGCTTAAACTTGCCGCGCAGGCGCGACCGGTGCAGGTTGCCTTCCGCATCGCGCACCAGATACCACGAACCAGTCGATTTTACTACTACTCCTTTCATGCCTTCTCTGTGAGCAGGCGCTTTATATCCTCCATGATCCTGGTGGTGGCGCCTGCCTGCTGTTTTACGTATCGTTTTTCGTTCTCGGTGATGCGCTGCCGGAACTCAGGCGTGTTGTGCACCTTCCCGAAAGCCTGCAGCAGCCCCAAAGAATTCTTCACCGGGAAGGCGCAGTCCAGTTCCACCAGGTCCCTTGCCTCCTGGAATTTGTCGTAACGGGGGCCGAAGAACAGCGGCAAACCGAAAACCGCTGCCTCCAGCGTGTTGTGCAGGCCTTTGCCGAAGGCACCGCCAATGTAGGCGTACGTGCCGTAGCTGTAGAGCGATGCCAGCATGCCCACGTTGTCGATCACCAGCACCTGGTAACGGCCCACCTCCGCTTCCGTAGCCTGCGAGAAGCGTACGGCGCCCTCGCCAGCCAATTGCATCACCTCGCTGATGCTTCCCTCGTTTACCTCATGCGGCGCAATGATGAACTTGATACTTGAACGGTATTGAGAGATGAGGGGCTTCAACACTTCTATATCGGCGGGCCAGCTGCTGCCGACCACGAACACCTGTTGCTGCTGCACGAACGCCTCTACCAGCGGCAGGATTTTAACGGAGGCCGCCGTTTGCAGCACCCGGTCGAAGCGGGTGTCGCCGGCCACGCTTGCATGGGGCACGTTTATGCGCCGGAGCAGCTCCAGCGATTGGTTATTCTGGGTGTATATATGGGTGAAGCGCTTCAGGATGTTGCGGTAAAACTGGCCATAGGGCTTGAAAAACAGCTGCTCTTTGCGGAAGATGGCCGAGATGGAAATCACCGGGATCTGCTGCTGCTGCAACTGCTGCAGGTAGTAGTGCCAGAACTCATACTTCACAAACACCGCCAGCTTTGGCTGCACCAGCTGAATAAACCGGGAAGCGTTCTCTTCGCTGTCGAAGGGCAGGTACAGGATATAATCGGCGCCGCTGTAGTTTTTGCGCACCTCGTAGCCGGACGGGGAGAAGAAGGTCAGCAGGATTTTATAGCGTGGAAACGCCTCCCGGAACGCCTCGATCACCGGCCGACCCTGCTCAAACTCACCCAGCGAAGCGCAATGGAACCACACCACCGGCGACCGGTTCCCCTGCAGGGCCTGCTGCAGCCGCTCAAACTGCTGTTCGCGCCCCTGCTGCATCAGCTTCGCTTTCCCGTTGTAAGGAGCGGCCAGGGCAAGGGCTGCCTCATATGCCTTCAGACCGATGTCGTAGAGTAACTTCAAATTTTATATATAACCTTCATGCGCTGCAGGGCCACGTTCACACGTCCGAAGACGGTGTGAGGCCTGCTTTTTTCCTGCTGCAAATATAAGGTATTGGGCCGTTTAGTGGAGGTTTAGTTTTGAGAGGGCAGATGCTATGGGAGGTAAATCAGTTGAAGGCAAGTTGTATAAGATGAAATCTATATAAGGTGTTTGCTTCTGCAGTTACATTTGGACGGGTATAATGGGAGGTTTAACCTAATAACGTAAGCCATAATTATGCTTTACCACAGACAGAGATGAGGCGCATAGATGTAATCATAAAAGTGATTCATCACTTTTATGATTACTATAAATGTGTGTCTGATGTATCAAAAGCACGATATGATGAATTAATGTAGTAGTCGTGACCTCTATATGATGTATTTCTGATGTACTCTTATATTTAATAATCTGGTACTATGCAAGTACATTTAACCCATCAGTTATGTACAACACATTAAATGTCAGATCATGATGAGAAACATCTACAGAAAGTGGGTAAAAGCAATTACCTTGCTATGTGCAGCACTACTCTGCTCAAACCTTACTAATGCGCAATGCCCATCGCTTGTTTGGGCCGACGAGTTTAATGGCACTGCATTAGATCAAACCAAATGGAGCTATCAGATTGGGGATGGCTGTGCAGAAGGAGTTTGCGGATGGGGAAACAACGAACTGCAGTATTACCAGGAGAGCAATGTAACCGTGACCAACGGCCAGCTCCACATTACCGCCAAAAAACAAAGGGTGCAGTCTAAAGCATACACATCGGGCAGGATCAGGTCTATCAGCAAAGGAGACTGGACCTACGGCAGGTTTGAGGCTCGGGTAAAGCTTCCGGCAGGCAAGGGCCTTTGGCCTGCCTTCTGGATGTTGCCAACTGATGAAGCCTATGGCGGTTGGCCTCAAAGCGGCGAGATCGACATCATGGAATTTGTGGCTGCGGAACCTGATAAAGTTTTGGGCACCATCCACTACGGCGACCCTTACCCGAACAACAAGCACCAGGGCGCTAACTTTGTGTTGAATTCCGGCACCTTTGCAGATGACTTTCATAATTTCGCGATCGAGTGGGAGCCGGGTGTAATCCGCTGGTTTGTGGATGACATCCTTTACCTTACGAAAACAACCCAGGATCTCTCTCCATATAACTGGCCTTTCGACCAGCGCTTTCATTTCCTGCTGAACATGGCGGTGGGCGGCAACCTGGGTGGCCCCGTGGATGACAGCATCTTCCCAAAGAGCATGGACGTGGACTACGTGCGGGTATATAACGGGTTTAAGCCTTACGCTTCCGGCAAAAGAGTGGTGCTGAATCAGGAAACCGGCGTTAGCTACAGCATCGGGAACCTCACCGCCGGTACATCGGTTAACTGGACCGTGCCGGCCGGGGCTACGATCGTCTCGGGACAGGGCACGCCCAATGTGGTGGTGAACTTCGGGAATACGAGCGGCAACGTGACCGCTTCTTTTTCAGCTGCCTGTGGCTCCCAGCAACTAAGCGTTTCCGTTGAGGTGGAGCCTCCTTTCTCGAAGGAGTACAGCTTCGAAAACTTCGACCAGCCCGCTACTGCTACCATCGGCACCTACACCGGCACCCTCACAAAGGTATCGAACCCGGCTCCTGGTGGGGTGAATACGTCAACCATGTCAGGTAAGTATATCCGAAACTCCGCTGAGTTGTATGATGTGCTTACGTATAATGTCACGACCATCGCCGATGCCAGCTTATACTCCGATAAGAGCAAGAAATTCTATATCGATGTGTACACAAGTGCTCCTGTAGGCACCGAGATAATACTTCAGTTAGAAACCTCCACAGCCACCTCTAGCAATTATCCCACAGGAAGACACAGCCGGTATTCTGGTAAAACGACGGTGAGGAACCAGTGGCAACGCATCCCCTTTTCATTGCTTGACAGGCCGGACCCATCGGCTTCTAACACAGGGGTTACAAAAATAATCCTGCTTTTCGCCTCCAATTCCTTAACAGGTGACACCTACTATTTCGACAACCTCGACAGTTATCAGGCAGGCGCGGCTAACGCTGCTCCAACTGTTTCCATTACCTCCCCTTCCAGCGGGGCTACGTTTGCGGCAGGCACCTCAGTTGCTGTTTCTGCAAATGCGTCTGATTCGGATGGCTCGATTACAAAGGTGGAGTTTTTTGAGAACGGCAACTTAATTGGGACAGACACCAGCAGTCCTTACAGCATCAACTGGGTGATTGGCACGGGCACATTCTCGCTTAATGCAAGGGCTACAGATAACGCAGGCGCAACCACAACGTCGGGTAGCGTTTCGGTTACGGGCCAGAGCGGCAGTGCTGCCTCACTGTCTGTTTCTTCTATCGTTACAGGCACTGTCAGCGCCGGGGGCGGAAGTAAATACGGCCTGGCCACCGTGACCGTTAAAGACAACCTTGGTAACCTTGTGCCCAACGCAACTGTCTCCGGTACCTTTTCCGGGTCCTACACCGAAACAAAAAGCGGAACTACCGGGGCGAACGGATCCGTGGACATCGTAACGACCGGTAAAGCCAAAGGCACCGTAACCGTAGACTTCTGCGTGAACAGCGTTACCCATGGCACGCTGACGTACGATCCGTCTAAGAACACGGTCACATGCACCGGCGCAGCGGCTAGTATGGGTGCCAGCATGACCCAGAATGTTGAGATTAGCACCTCCAGTGCCACGGCCGTACAGGCTTTCCCGAACCCATCCCGAGGCGACTTCTATATAAAAGTGGTGGTGCCCGAGGAAAGCAACGTACAGGTTACGTTGTATGATACCCGCGGCAAGGTGATCGAACAATTGCCGGCTTCTACATTTTCTTCCGGAACCCATACCTTACAGCTTAACAGGCAGCTGAAAGAACCGGGGTTATACCTGCTAAAGCTTAGAGTAAATAATCAGGAATACCATCTACGGCAAGTCATTCAATAATAAAATGAACAGTTGAACAGTCCCTGGGCTAAATCGGGGACTGTTTTACTATTCTCCAACCTACACTTAAACTGTATTCTAAATCTTTTTTGGTAGATAATTTATTTCCTGATTTTAAAGTGTTCGGCTCTACAGGTTGTTCCTTTTTACAGAGGAACAGATAATATTGTATCGGAGTTGAAAATGAGGAAGATGATTTTCTTGTTACGCATCTTATCGATGGCTGAAAAATTCATGAGAAGTGATCGGGTAATGGTTAAATCAGAAAAGCCACCGCAATTGCAGTGGCTTTTCTGATATAAAACTAAAGCTGTATTAGCTTAGTTGAGCCTGTTGGCAAGGTACGAGGAAACGCCTTCTTTCGTGGCTTCCATCGCCAGTTCGCCTTCTTCCCAGTTCGCCGGGCAAACTTCGCCGTTATTCTCAAAATACTGAAGGGCATCCACCATGCGCAGCGCCTCATCGATGCTGCGGCCGAGTGGCAGGTCGTTCACTACCTGGTGGCGCACCACGCCTTCCTTGTCGATCAGGAACAGGCCGCGGTAAGCAACCGGCTCGCCCACAAAAGTAACCTCACCCTCTTCGTTGTAGTCGTAGTGGCCGGCCAGCACATCGAAATTCTGCGAGATGGTCTTCGCGGCGTCCGCCACCAGCGGGTAGGTAACGCCCTGAATGCCGCCTTGCTCCTGTGGCGTGTTCAGCCACGCGAAGTGCGACATATGGGTGTCGGTGGAGCAGCCTACTACGGCCACGCCTTTGCGCTCAAAATCTGCTAATCTGTCCTGGAAAGCAAGGATTTCCGTCGGGCACACAAACGTGAAGTCCATTGGATAAAAGAAGAAAACCACGTGCTGCTTGCCAAGGTATTGCTCTAATGAGAAATTTTCCTCGAATTCTTCACCGTTAACTACGGCTGTAGTTTTGAAGGACGGAGCCTTCTTACCTACTAAAACTGCCATTTTTTAAATTTTAAAGTTATAAATCTATTTTAGGTACTCGTGTTATGCTGATTTGCTTTTCCGGCTCCACCTTCTTCCCTGTCAGCTGCACTGAGACGCTCCTGATTTCGAAGTTGCCGAGGTTTCTGCGTTGCAGGAACTCCTGCAGCAGCGCGTCCAATTCCTCGTCCTCAAAATCTACGATCTCCCGGGTGTTGCTGCAGTATATATGGCTATGCGCCGAAGCATTGGCATCAAAGCGTTTGCCGCCCTCCTCCGACAGCACCTTATGGATCAGGTTTGCCTCCGCGAACGTGTCGAGGGTTTTATATACTGTCCCGAGCGAGATGCTGGGGTTGGCGGGCTTCAGAAGCTGGTACACCTCCTCCGCCATCGGGTGTTTGCCATGCAGTTCCAGCAGCGCCTCATACACCACAATGCGCTGGTGCGTCGCCTTCAGGCCGCACGCCAGCAGGCGCTCGCGCAGTGTATGTCGGTGGGTGGATTTCTGCATCTCTCTAAGTAAGAAAAATTCTTATTTAGTAAATTTTGGTGCAAAATTAAGTCAGAAACACTGCCCCTGCAAGCGTATAGGATTATCAAAAAAACGGGTAGTCTCTTCGCGCTGATTAAGGTTCTAACTCCCAGCGGCTTGTGGGTCAGATAAATTTTGAAAGGCTGATAATTTATCGTTGAGTAAGTCCTGTTCCCTGCTTTTAAGAATGGATGCTGTCGATATAGAAGCAGGAATTTACCGGGGGAGGGGAGGAGTGGAATGGCCAGAACAGGCTGTCGCTCCAGAGAGGGCTCAGCATATAGCAGGAGGATGAGGGCAAGGTCTTCAGGCTAAAGTCGTCCTATTTATGTTAATGCTGCTATATGGGAGCGGGGTCCTATCTAAACCGGCTTCTTCGGAAAGCGGTGAAGCCAGGAAAAGAATAGCTAAGGGTATGGAAGCGTGAGAGGTCTGCATAGGTTTGCATTCAGATCTCTCACAAAGGCAAAAAAATAAAGAGTTATCAGCGTCCTTTAAACGCAGGCTTGCGCTTCTCCACAAAAGCGTTCATTCCCTCGGTCTGATCTTCGGAGGCGAAGCAAAGGTAGAAGTTCTTTCGCTCGAAATGCAGCCCCTCGTCCAGCTGCGTTTCAAAAGCGCGGTTCACAGCCTCCTTGGCCAGCCGCGCCGCCACCGGCGACATCTGCGCCACCTGCGTTGCCAGCTCCAGGGCTTCCTCCAGGAAGAGCTCCACTGGCACCACCCGGTTGATCAGGCCGTGCTTTTCCGCATCGGCGGCCGTCATGAACTTGCCCGTCAGCACCATTTCCATGGCTTTGGCCTTCCCGATGGCTTTGGTGAGTCGCTGTGTGCCGCCAGCCCCCGGCATCACCCCGATCTTTATCTCCGGCTGCCCGAACAGAGCTGTCTCAGAGGCGATGATCATGTCGCAGGTCATGGCCAGCTCACAGCCGCCGCCCAGCGCAAAGCCGGACACTGCCGCGATAACAGGCTTTTTTGTTTTCCTGATCTGGTCCCAGGTGGCAAACTGGTCCACGTTCAGCATGTCGATGGCAGTTTTGCCGGCCATTTGCTTGATGTCGGCGCCGGCTGCAAAGGCGCGCTCATTCCCGGTGATCACGATGGTGCGCACGTGCTCCTCCTCATCCAGCTGCCTGAGCGCGTCGCGCAGCTCACTCATCAGTTGCAGGTTCAGGGCGTTCAGCTCTTTGGGCCTGTTCAGTTGAATAAGGGCGACATGCTGCCTCGCCTGCGGGTCTACTTGTATAAAATCCATGTTCTTTCTTGGTCTCTGGTGATATACCGAATGTACGGCTTTTACCTGAAAAGCATAAAAAAGCCCACCTGATGGGGTGGGCAGCATCTGAACGAAAAGCGGTCTTACTAAAGGGAGGCAGACGATTCGCTGCTGACCATCCTGAAATACAACTGCTGCATCTGTTCGGAGTCCGGGTCTATCGCTACTGATGGCCGCGAAGGCTTCAGGTTTTGTGCATCTACCGGTTGCGTTAAATCGGTGGTTTTGAACACAACACCTGTAATCAGAAGAACGAAGAGCACTAGAAGTTTAAAGAAGAAAGTAATGGTAAATTTTTCAGCAGTTTGCATAGTAGTGTTAGAGGTAAAGCAATCGCACAGCGGCAGTCGGTTTCACTTGGGCCTTTTGTATACGCAAAGTAAACACAAAGTTTTGGTATTCCGCAAAAGATGTGGATAGATTTAAAAAATAAATATAGGGCATATTATATTAACATCAGCGGCACACGAACTGGCAGGTGGTGCGGGTGCGCTGCTCCAGCAGCACTTCTTTCTTTCCTATTACCCTGTTTAAGCTCTCTGCGTCGTAGTTTTTGATGGTATAGAGCGTTAAGGCGGTGTTGTAATGGATGATGAACTGATCCTGCAGCGTCCCGATGAGGCGGTGCAGGCGCTCCGGGTGGTAGTCAGCGCAAATGGAGAAGGAGATGGCAGAGTTCTGCATCAGGTTGATCTTAATGCGCACCTCTGAAAGCGCCTTGAAAATCGTTCCAAGGTTTTGCTCGGACACGAAGGTGAAATCCTTCACGCTGAACGAAACAAGGCACTGGTTCTCTTTGATGATATAGGCAGGGGCGTATTTCTCAAAACGGCAGTCACCTATTCTGGTGCCCTTGCCCGCCGGGTGCAGGAACGACTTTACGTACAGCGGGATATGCTTGTTTGCCAGGGGCTTGATGGTTTTGGGGTGAATGACGGAGGCGCCGTAATAAGCCATCTCCACCGTTTCCTGGTAAGAAATCTCGGGGTAGCAGACTGTATCCGGGAAGTATTTCGGGTCAGCATTCAGCAGGCCCTCCACATCCTTCCAGATGCACATTTCGGCGGCATCAAGGGCATAGGCGAAAATCGCCGCGCTGAAGTCTGAGCCCTCCCGGCCAAGCGTGGTGGTAAGGTTCTCGCCGGTGCCACCGATAAAGCCCTGCGTCACCACCAGCTGCTGCTCCAGCAAAGGCGGCAGGTCGCGCTTGATGAGGCGCTCCGTACCGGGCCAGTCAATTCTGGCCTCGCGCCAGGTGCTGTCGGTTTGGATGTACTCCCGGCTATCGACCCAGGTGTTGGAAAGGCCCTGCTCCTGCAGGTAATGATGCAGCAGGGCAGAGGATATGAGTTCGCCGTAGCTCACCACCTGGTCGTAGGCTTTGTCGTAATTGTCGGATGAGCTGATGCGTTGCAGGGCGCTGCGCAGCTCGTCGAACAGCTGCTTTATGCGCCGGTGGGCCGCGCTATCGGGTGACGGGAAAAGCTCCTGCAGCACGTCAGCATGATACGCTTCGCTTTGCTGGAACACCGCCTCAAAATCCTGTTGCCTGTAGGCCAGGTCCAAGGCCTGCTCCAGGGCATTGGTCGTTTTGCCCATTGCCGATACCACCAACAGCAACTGCCGCTCCCCGCCATACGCGCGCACGATGTGGGCCACGTTGCGGAATGCCTCCGCGTTTTTTACGGAGGCACCCCCGAACTTATATACTTTGATTTTTTCTTTGCTCATATGGCATAAAAATAGGCATTGTTCTGAATAAAGCCTACCAACGGCATCCTTCGCTTCAGTTGATCAAGCTTTCGCGATGCAACCCCTATATCGTGAGCGGGAGCGACTACGGAGCCTCTGCCAGAATCAACGTAGCTATATATGGCTTGGGATGAAGGGGGAACTTCTATCTGGCTGCGACCAACGGGCTGTTTATATATAATGCTTCTCGCAGCTAGAGAATCCCCCAAAACAGTAACGGCTTCATGAGCCCGGCATATAGAACTGTTTGTAATTAGGAGCTGTAGCGGAAGCGGATCTCGGCCTTCTGGAGTTCCCGTTTCAGGATGAGGCGGGAAAGCCGCTCGGCTATAATCTCGGGCTCTTCGGCTAGCAGGGCCTCTTTTACTTTCCGCTCTTCCACATCTATGCGGTAGAGCAGGTGCAACAGGCGGTTAAAATCCGTCTGGAGCAGGTGCTGCACGAGGTGGGCAATTTTGTAATGCAGCGCCTCCAGGTCTTTGGAAGGGAGGCTGTCCACCTCAAAAACCTTTTGCAGGTGGTTGGTGGCGCTTGTCAGGATGGCGGGGGAATACGGCATGCTGTATGATGGGAAAATCGATGACGAAAACGAAAAAGCCCCCCGGTTGCGGAGGGCTTTATGTTTATGCCTTTTCTTCTTTGCTATCCTGTGCCTCTGCTGCCGGTGCGGCTGCTTCCTCTTCTTTGAAACCAACGAATTTCTTCACGATGTAGTACCAGTTCACGAGTTTTTTCATGTCTGATATATACACGCGCTCCTCATCGTACTCGGGCAGCACGTCGGCCAGCAGTTTTTTGTAATCCTCGTTTCCGGGCTTGTCGCTTAGCGGCAGCGCGTCACCGTACTTCTGGTGCATCAGGTCAAATACTTTGGCAAGGGGCACAGTGCCTTCCTCGTCGGTGGTGTAGATCGAGATCTCATCCAGCAGCGACATGCGGTGGCGCGCCTGCGCTACCAGGTTTTTCGGGTTCTCCTCGAGGCTTTCCACGATAACGCCTGTGCGCGTAGGTTTCACGACCTTAAAAAGTCCACTCATGCCAGAAATGGCGGCAACTTGTCTTAAATCAATAGGCATAATAAAGCGTAATCTGTTATTCGTTAGAGTTTAAATAAAATCGGGATGCTGGTATCGAGGGAATAGCCGGGAGCTTTGAACTTCAGCAGTTTGGCTACCCGCACGGCTTCCTCGCCTGTGCCCGCTCCCTGGCTGCGCAACACCTTGAAGTTGGAGGTAGAGCCATCCTCGTTGAGTGTAAAACTTACCAGGCACTCGCCCTGCACGCGGTTGCGCTTTGCCAGTGCCGGGTACTGCAGTTCGTCGTCGATGGCTTTGTACATGCCCTCCAGGCCGCCTTCGTAGTGCTCAGCCACCGGTATCACCTGGCTGGGAACCCAGACTTTTTTCTCTTCCTCCTGCGCCGCATCAGGCTTCTGGCCATCTGTTTGGGCCAAGGCGGAGAAGGTTGCCAGGGCAAAGAAAAGAAACAAAAACGAGATTTTGATTTTCATAAGGGTAAACATTTAGAGTTCAACATCACTGGGGTGTTCCGGCACCTAATATAAATGCATACCTACGGCACAGGCGGGGCTACTGGTTCTGAACCTGCGCGTTTACCTCTTCGATAAAGTTCAGAATCTCGTCGCGGCCTGTCTTCAGCTCAGCGGAGGTGCGAAACATTTGCGGCAGCTCGTCCCAGGTTTCACGCAGTTTACGCTGATAAGCTGCTATGGTTGAGTCTGTCTTGGCGGCCGACTGCTTGTCCAGTTTTGTAAATACAAGCACAAAAGGCACGCCTAAGGTTCCGAGGTGGTTGATAAAATCCAGATCCTGCTTCAGGGGCTCGTGGCGCGCGTCGATCAGCGCAAAAACACACGTCAGGTTCTCGCGCTTCTGGAAGTAATAGTTAATCATCTTCCGCCAGTCTTCGCGGGATTTCTTGCTGACCTGGGCGTAGCCATACCCCGGCAAATCCACCAGGTACCAGCTGTCGTTGATGAGAAAATGGTTGATAAGCTGCGTCTTGCCCGGTGCAGCCGAAGTCTTGGCCAGCCCCTTCTGGTGGGTCAGCATATTTATGAGCGATGACTTGCCCACGTTCGACCGGCCGATAAAGGCGTATTCCGGTTTGTCCGGGGCAGGGCAGTCCTCCACCCGGGTGTTGCTCATCAGGAATTTTGCTTCTTTTATATTCATACTGCTGGTGTCGTGTTTATATCTTCCATACAGGGTCCGCGCCGCTATACCTGGCACTTTTAAAAGGCTGGAGCTTAGCGTTTAGCGCGGCCGATGACTTAAAGCTGCAATTTACGCATTTATTTCCCCATATGTAACCCGCCGGGGCTGCCGGCTCTGACCAGCGGAGGCTGCGGGTGTTGGTGCTGCGAGGGAGTGTCAATCCGATTGCCGGTTTAGACCAAAATGCCCTTCGCCTGATTTATATATGCCGTGCACCAAAAAATCAGCGCTATTCTCCACACAATAATAGGAGCGTCCATTCAAAATGACTTATCTTCCCTGCTCTGAAGACAGCAATGCTCTTGGCAGAGCCGCTGCACCGGCTTGGCGGGGCATCACCGTCTGCCTGCAGATTGGCAGGCTCCGCAAGAGAAAGAAAGTGGAGGCAACTATAAAAAAGTTTGAAAATATTTATTATTTTATATATTTGTTGGTTCAAAAAATTGTGAGTAATATTATAATGAGGGTAAATGCGGCGGCATACAGTGCTTTCGACTGAAATTGCTCCCCGGAGAACTTCGACAGGGACGGAAGAATAATTTTGGGATAAGGGAGAAACAGAATATACTAATTTTAATATTAAGCGTATAGAAGCAAAATCAAATCAAACACACCTGTTAGATGGCGTTTCTGCTTCTAAAATTTATCAACTCAAACTCAAGGAAAGTATAACAAACCTTTTTACACATGAATCAACTAGCCAAATCTTTTACGCGGTTTTCAATGCTGCTGGTCTTTACCTGCCTTTTGGCGGCCTCAGCCATGGGGCAAAGCACCAGAAAGCAAATGCGGACGGCAAACAAGTTTTTCAACAAAGAGAATTACCGGGCAGCGCTTCCCGCTTATGAGGAAGTACTCGCCAAAGACCCGGATAATGCCCAGGCACTTTACCGCGCCGGCATCAGTTACCTGACATTTGACAAGGAGAAAGCGGCTGACTACCTGTACCGTGCCCAGAAGCTTAAGCCCAACATTGATAAGGAGCTTCATTACTGGTTAGGCCGCGTCGACCATATCAACTACCGCTTCGACAGCGCGATCGAGCATTTTCAGGCCTACCAGAAGGAAATACCGAGACGGAACGAGTATCGCCGTGAAGAGGTGGCACAGCTGATTCAGCATGCCAGAAACGCGAAGCGCGAGGTGGCCAACCCGAAGGATGTGTTCGTGAGGAACCTGGGCGGTACTGTGAACACGGCATTCTCGGAGCACAGCCCGGTGATATCCTCCGACTACAACTACCTGTTGTTTACGTCGCGCAGTGAGGCCTCTACAGGGGGGAAGGCAGCACAGGACGGGGAGTACTTCGAGGATATTTTCGAAACTAACCGACTTGGTGAGGATGAGTGGGAGAAGCCGCGCATTGTGTCTGGCGCACTGAACAGCCCGGGCCACGATGCCTCAATCCAGTTATTTGACAATGACACTAAGTTACTGCTGTACCAATCCGTTAACAACGGCGACATTATGGTGTCTGAGCGCCAGTCTGATGGCAGCTGGGGCGCCCCGAAGAGCATCAGCGACAAAGTGAACACCCGCGACTTCGAGTCTGATGCCTATATCACACCAGATGGCAAGACCTTATACTATTCCACCAGCCACTACTCAGAGAACGGCGACCTGGATTTATATATGATCCAGCGCGACAACAACGGAAACTGGGGAACACCTAAAAGCCTGGGCAGAGCCATCAACACGCCGTTTGACGAAGACAGCCCTTTCCTGGCCAGCGACGGTACGCTTTACTATTCTTCCCGTGGCAATAACTCCATGGGCGGGTATGATATCTTTGCGGCCAGGTATGACTCGGTAGCCAACAGACGCGGACGCCCTGAAAACCTCGGTGCACCCATCAACACGCCGGATGACGATACCTACTATCGCCTTGCGCCGGATGGCAGCTATGCGTACCTGTCGTCCTACCGCATCGGAGGCTACGGCGAAAAAGACATCTACACCATCAATTACATTAGAAATGCTGCACTGAACGGCCAGGTGTTCACCAAAGCTGACAGTATTCCAATCCCCGGGGTTGAGTTGGTGTTCAACGGCCTGCAGGCTGACAAACGCCCGATTTCTTACCGCGACGTGACCAAGCCTGACTCCGGCGCATATGCGGTGCAGGTGCTTTCCGGTAGAAAATACCAGGTGCAACTCTCCAGAGACGGTGAGGTGATCGAGACGCAGGAAATAGAGGTGCCGGTGGTAGTGAGCGACACGACTGCCATCACGCAGAACTTTTACATTGAGTTTGTGGACACAACCGGTGTACTTGCAGGTGGCACTTTTGCCATGGAGCCTGTGTACTTCGACACTGACGAGTACATTCTGCGACCCGAGTCGACGCAGGAGTTGGATAGTATTGCCCGGATCATGAAGGCAAACCCGAACATTAACATCAGCATTGAAGGCCACGCAGACGCACGGGCCTCCGACGAGTATAACCTGACACTGGGTCAGAACCGCGCTGACGCTGCCTACGATTACCTGGTGGGCAAAGGCATATCGCCGAAGCGCCTGGTAACCGTAACTTACGGAGAGCGCCGCCCGGCTGTGCCGAACACCTCGGAGGAGAACATGCAACTGAACCGAAGAACAGAGTTCAAGGTGCTGCCCCGCCAGGACGACGCAAACCAGACCGTTCAGTAAGCAGCAAAGGCCAACCTGACGCTGTTATATATAAAAAAAGCAGGCTGAGAATTTCTCAGCCTGCTTTTTTTATAATCTGGAACATAAACCGTGGATTATAGTTTTAGGTAAAGTATTTTTGCCGGAACCATACATTACAAACAACCCATGGCGGTAGTACCTTATAAAGACCAGAACGACGATAAGAAGTCGCAGGTGGCTACAATGTTTAACAACATCGCCGGCAAGTACGACTTTCTGAACCACTTCCTGAGCGCAGGCATTGACATTGTCTGGCGGAAGAAAGCAGTGAGCCTGCTGGCTCCTGAAAATCCGAAACTGGTACTGGACATTGCCACCGGCACCGCCGATTTCGCAATCGAGGCACTGCGCCTGAACCCCGACAAGATCATAGGGGTGGATATCTCGGAAGGGATGCTGGCCGTAGGGCGCGAGAAGCTGATGAGGAAAGGCCTGACGGATAAAATCGAGCTAAGGTACGGGGACTCTGAGAACCTGCCGTTTGAGGACAATACCTTTGACGCCATTACCGTGGCATTCGGGGTGCGCAACTTTGAGAACCTCGAGAAGGGCCTTGCCGACATGTACCGGGTGCTGAAGCCGGGGGGCACGGCCGTTGTGCTAGAGTTTTCGAAGCCGCGCAGTTTCCCGATGAAGCAGCTGTACCAATTTTATTTTAAGAATATACTACCAGTGGTAGGTAAGATCGTTTCTAAGGACAACGCTGCCTACACCTACCTGCCAGAGTCGGTGCAGGTATTCCCGGACGGGCAGGATTTTCTCAATATTTACCAAAAAGTCGGATTCAGAAGCACGAAATGGCATTCACTCACATTTGGAATCAGCTCTATCTATATAGGCAAAAAATAGCGCTGGCAGGTTTGCTGGCGTTGGCACTGTCGGGCGGCACCCCCGCCAGCGCGCAACAGAAAATCAAGGACATGAACAAGCCCGGCTATGATCTAAAGCCGGTGCATTACGGCTTTTACCTGGCTGTGCCGCTTACCCGTTACAATCTTCAGCACTCCCAGGCCTACGCCGATCAGCTTGAAAATGGGAACAACGATGCGGTTAACGCCAAGAGCGACCTGGGTTTTTATACCGGGCTGGTGCTGAACGTGCGCCTGGCGGAGTACCTGGATGCCCGCTTCGTGCCCGGTGTTGGCTTTTATGGCCGTACCCTCGTTTTTGATAATGTTGAGACCGGCGTGGAAACATCTCCTTCAATGAAAGAGACGGTTAGCAACACCATGATCGAACTGCCCCTCCTGCTAAAGTATAAAGCGAAGCGGCGGAATAACATCAGGCCCTATATGGTAGCCGGTGTGAAGGCCGGGATCGATTTAGGAAAAGGCAACAACGGGAAAACCCAGCAGGAAATAGCCCTTGAAGTCAAGGATTACGACCTGGCGCTGGAATACGGCATCGGGGTGGATATTTTCTACCCGTATTTCAAATTTGCCCCGGAGCTGCGCTTTTCGCATGGGCTGGTAAACGTGCACAAACCAGTGGCAGGCAGTACGTACAGCGGGTATATTCAGAAGCTGACGAACCACAATGTCTCTCTGATCTTTTTCTTTGAATAGATAATATATGTCTAAGATAGCATTAGTAACCGGGGCCACTTCTGGCATAGGCCGTGCCACTGCGTTCGAGCTGGCCAGGAAGGGGTTCCGGATTATCGCCACCGGCCGCCGGGGGGACCGACTGGAAGAGCTGCAGCAGGAACTGACCGTAGTGCCGGTATACACCCTTCAATTTGATGTGCGCGACAAAGGCGCCGTGCAGCAGGCCATAGACTCCCTGCCTGAGGCGTGGCGGCAGGTAGAGGTGCTGGTGAACAATGCGGGCAACGCGCATGGCATGGCCCCTATACAAAGCGGTGCGGTGGAGGATTGGGATGCCATGATCGACATCAATGTGAAAGGCCTGCTATATGTAACTAAAGCCGTGTTGCCGCTGATGCTGCAGCAGCGGAAAGGCCATATCGTGAATGTCGGCTCTATTGCGGGCAAGGAAGTATACCCGAACGGAAATGTGTACAGTGCATCCAAGTTTGCCGTGGACGCCATTACACAGGGCATGCGCATGGACCTGGTGCAGGAGGGCATACGCGTGTCAGAGGTAGCCCCGGGGCTGGTGGAGACGGAGTTCTCCGAAGTCCGCTTCAAAGGCGACAAAGAACGGGCGGCGTCGGTATACAAAGGCATTGCTGCGCTGCAGGCACAGGACATTGCAGAACTTATCGCCTTTATCGTGACAAGGCCTGCCCACGTGAACATCGCGGAAGTGCTGGTGCTGCCTACGGCCCAGGCATCAGCCACTGTCGTGCACAGGCAGCAGTAGCACCCTGCATATATGGAACTCGGAGGCCATGGCTGCGTACCTGATAGGGTGAAGCCTGTAACAAATGCAGGTACCACAAGCAATTCAAAACATCTATAGCGCTATGGCAAACGAAAAGGATCCGAAGAACAAGAAGAATGAAAGCGGGCAGGAAAGCAACAAGCCCCCCAGAAACGCAAACCCGCAACCCATGCCGGACGAGTACTCAAACGAAGCCAACTATAAAGGTGCGGTAGACCTGGGGACGGATGGCACGAAGGCGACTGCCTCGCAGCAACAGGGGCAAGGGGCCTGGAACGCAAAGGATAAAGATGAGAGCCGTGCAGGGAGCGGGGACAGTGGCGGAGGTCAGGCTTCTAAAAGCAAGGCAAATGAATAGAAGCTGATACGAGTAAAATAAAACGAGAAGGTCGAAACCGCGCATGGTTTCGACCTTCTCGTTTTTAGCGCCGCTGGGCGCGGTTATACCATGGAGTGACACACTACCAAGCGCTGGGCATATATGGCTTACTTCAGGTCTATTGTACGCGCTTGGGTGGAACTGCATCAGAAGCCTTCCCTGTCGAAGGCGTGCACGCGTACGTCACTTGTGCGTTTATCTTTCGTATCCGGGCCTGCCTCTAACTCAGTTCCCCGTTTGGTGTCATATACCCAGGTTTTCTTGCCCCAGCCTCCCACCTCTGAGGTGTCTTTTATCTCATCTTCGCCACGACCGCCCACGATTTTCACTTTAATGCCTTTGCCGACCTTGCCGCTGATTTCAAACTCATCGTCGCCGGCCAGTCCGTGCAGGGTGATGAGGTCGGTTTCGGAGCGGTAGAAGATCCGGTGGTACGTAATTCTGTCGTCAGACTTGCGCCGCATGGTTACCTCGGTCTCCTGGTCGTTCAGGCGCTTTACCTCGAACGCATCCTCCAGGTCAGTTCCTGTTACCAGTACTTCTTTTGCCAATATCTCGTAAAACTCTTCGGCGGCTGCAGGCAGAGTGTTGCGGCGGTTAATAAGTTTGCGCTTGGTGGTTTCTCCCACCAGTTCATATACCGAATCCGGGAACTGACGTACCGCTTTCTCTATCACCTCGTCGGTAATGGCCGTCTGCAGCACCTTTGCCAGCGAGTCGAACTGTTGCCGTGTCAGCTCAGACAGCGCGCGCTTGTCAATAAATTCAGAGTTGACGGTGAGGGCATATACGTCATTAAACTCATCATCAAAGGACTCGAACTTGCGGATGCCCCAGTTGCGGCTGAAGAGCCAGGGGATAATGCCGTCCTGAAAGCGGTAATAAACATTGTCGCGGTCCTTTGGGATGGGCCTGTAAATGCGGTTCCCTTTTTCTTTGTATTGCGCCCATTCCCACTGCCCCTCGTGGCGGTCCCAATCGTGGATCAGCAGGTCGAAGAGGCGGGCTTTGCCGAAGGCAAGTTGGTCAATAAAAACATTGTCCTGCCCGTAGCGGTTGTTGAGCACTGTGCCCGATCCGTCTATATCCACCGCATCGCCCAGGAGCGGAGTAATGGTGTTTTCATCGTCGAACTTCTCCTCCAGCATATAGACATGGTCGCTGAAGCGCGCGGTGTGTTTGCCGAAGGCGCTATCGGCAGGATGCACGTAGAACAGCCGAGGCGTAGAATGAGGGATTCCCGCAGCCTGTGCCATGGGCGCCACTGTGAGGGCAGCATACGGGTTGATGGCGGAGATCTGGTCGCGCAGCACATTCGCGACGAATGTTTTTTGCCATACTTTGGGGACAACGCTCACCGGGTCCTTGTCGAGGGAGCGCAGGGCATACGTAAAGCCGGTGGAGTCCGCCAGCGTCATGCTGGTGGTTTGGAAGCCCCCGCCTAAATCCTCAAACTTGAGGCCGCCCTGCACGGTATCCAGGTCCAGCACGGGCACCGTAACCGGGGCGTTCCACACGGGGCGGTAGTGCGTACCCCACAAAACGCGGTGCAGGAAGCCCCGCTTATAGTGTTTACCGGCTTTGATCGTGACACTATCCACGGTCTCGGGCGCATTTTTCAACTGCTCGTACACAGCCGGGTCTACAACAGGGGTGTTGGCGAAGAAGTTTTTACGGGCACAGCCAGAAGAGAAAAGAAGGAGTAATACAAGTAAGCCTTGTAAAGGGCGCTTATTCATATAGGGGTTGCGATATTACGTCTCTATTAACGTAAATCTGCTATAATGTTTTCACCCTGGTTCTGAAGCTTAAATTTTTGTGAGAAACCTAAGTATATAGGGCAAAGGCCTGTTTAACCAAGGCGAAGGGATCCGCGCAGCAAAGTAATGGTACGCATGCTTTATATATACCTATCAGTATCCACCACGCCTGCAGGAGGCAGCGCTGCGGATAGCACGAAAGCGGTGGTGCTTTACCCGATGGCTCTAACTCTTTTTGCCTGCGGCCTTTTTACCGGGAACTGCTTTCTGCGGATGTACCAGAGCACGAAGCCGGAAATGGAAAGGAGGCCGGGCATCAACCCGCCCACGCAGTACAGGATTTTGACGAAAAGCCCGGCGTAGTCGCCAAAGTGCAATGGGTGGAGTATGGTGAGCACGCGCTCGTGCCAGGGGTGCTCCCGCAGAAAGTCTACGCCCTCAACACTGCCCGTCTTATAATTAACCTGCACAGTGCTGTAGAGGGTGCCGTAATAAGCCGGGTCAGTCTTGAAGCGGCCCCTTAACTGCAGCTTTCCCTCTTCACTCACCGGAAAGCGCAGGTAAGTTACTTCGAAGCCGGGGTAAGAAGCCTCAATTTCCTGTATGGCTTTATCCACGGAGATAGGCACCCGGGGCACCTGTATGGCTGCCGTTCCGCCTTTCAGCGCAGCGTTCACAACCGTGATGGCCAGGGAAATGCCTGTAACGCACATGAGCAGGTTAAACACCAGCGCCCATACGCCTACCACCCGGTGCAGGCTGGAGAAAAGGCTGCGTCGGCTCTTCCGGGAGATGGTTTGCCGGAAGGTGATCACCTTCAGGATAGACTTGCGGTAAAGCAGGAAGCCGGTGACGGTGAGCAGCAGCAGCGCGAGCCCCGTCAGCAGCACCGCCACCTTCCCCGGGGTGCCCGCCAGCAGGTTGTAGTGCAGGTTTAGCAGGATATAAACGAGGCGGTTGTGGGCCTGTGGCACTGTCGCCACCTCTGCCCCCGTCTCGGGGTGCACAAACAGCCACTTCCGGAGCTGCCCCTGGCGCAACTCATATAGCAACGCCTGGTCAGGTGCTTCGGGCAGGGCCTGTATCCGGATGTCCCACCCCGGGTTTTCGTGGCGCACCCACCCAAATGACCTGTCGATGCGCAGGGCGTGGGCAGGCGTGCTCAGCTGCGACTCCTCGGCATATATGGCTGCATCAATGTCGTCATGGAAAACGAGCACAGCGCCTGAAAGGCTGATAGCCAGGATGAAAATCCCGGCTATCAGCCCACACCAATGGTGGAGGGAGAAGGTACGTTTCGTGCGCTTCTTCAAAATGCTACCAGTTATAAGACAACCCTAACTGGAAGCGCGCCCCGTTTGCCCTTGTGAAGTTATCATCCCGACCATACCAGTAGGCCTGTGGCAGGTAATAGGCTTTGTCGAGGAGGTTTTCTACACCCAGATTCAGGCTCAGCTTGTCAGTGGCCTGGTAAGAGGCTGCCAGGTTAAAGATGTCGAATGCTTTTACCGGGCCTTCGCCGGAGCTATAGCCTCCTTTTTCATTCTGTTCAAAACGGTCACGCTCGCCGGAGTAGATCCACTGCAGGTTCAGGTTCAGTTTCTCCACAGGCTTCACATTCAGGTAAGAGGTAATTTTAATCGGCGGGATGCGCAGGCCCGTCAGGTAGGTGTCTTCCTGATCAGAATACGCGCTGTTGTTGTTGATGTCTGCCTTGCCCTCGCTGTAGGCCACATTGGCGCCAAACGTGATTTTATCTGAAACAAACACGTCCACAAGGGCCTCCACGCCCTGCACACGCTCCGGGGCGCGTTCGATCTCGTACACGCCGTCCGCATTTGCTTTCAGGTTGGCACCCAGTTTAGACGTGCTGATAAAGTAAGCGCCGCTAAAGGAGACGATGCCCAGCTTGCTGTGGAAGCCCGCCTCATAATTATTCACGATCACCGGCTCCAGGTCCATCTGCGAGATAAAGTTCTCTTTGGCCCCACGCACATAACGGCCCACGTCAATCATCGAGAAGCCCTGTGAGTAGCTTATGAATGGTTTGAATGCCTCCATCCCTGTGTAGCGCAGGCCAACGTTAAACGTATGGGCGTCGAACTTCAGCGTGCCGCCTTCCACATACTCCCCGCCGGCGCCGCTCGCCAGCACCAGTTGCTGGAAGTCTTCAACGCCTACTTTCACGTTGTCATAACGGTAGCCCGCCTTGAATATGAAGTCCTGGTTCAGGTTCAGGTTAAGTTGTGCGTAAGGAGCCGCGTTCTTCAGGTCCATTTCCGGCACCCAGGTGCGGCCATCCACCAGCGGTTGCGACGTAACGTCATTCAGGTAATCCACGCCGTAGGTCAGGTTAGCCTTCGCCAAGCCCAGTTCAAAGGGTGTGTTCAGGCTTAGCCTGATGCCTTTTTTATTCGATTTGATGGTAGACTGCCCGCCATTCTCGAAGTAAGAGGTCCAGCCATACACGGTATAGAAGCTCTGCAGGTAAGTACTCAGCTCCAGGTCCGTGTTCAGGAACAGGTTTTTGCCAACGTAACGCGCCTGCGCGTTGTGGTTGTAGCGGGTGCCTTCGTCTTTTCCCAGATGCTCCCCTTTCACACCCGTCGTGGGTGTCTCGCCATAGGTGCCGAGCTGCTCCACATAAGCAGAGTTCTGGCCGCTACCGAAGTAGTTGTACATAGCCTCTACCCGGTGCTTCTCGCTGAAGTTGTAGCCTAACTTACCGAAGCCATTGTACATTTTGGTTTCGCCGAGACCATACACGGGAGAAATCACGTCGCCCTCACCATCTTTAAACACGCCTGTTTTCTCGTAAGTGCCGCTGGCCACATAGTCGAAGTTGTTTACCTTTCCGGAGAACTGCTGTGAAACACGGCCCCCGAGGGTGTTGTCGCTGTTAAAGAGCATGCCCGTGCCGGCAAGAGAAGTAGACGCGCTGAATGGCTTGCTTGCGTCTGCCTTTTTTGTGATGTAGTTGATCAGACCACCGTCGGCCCCGTTGCCATATATGGCTGTGGCGCCTTTCACCACCTCCACGCGCTCAATGGCGGCGGGGTCGATGGTGCGGACGTCGCGGCTGCCGTTACGCAGCGGCGTGGACTGCGGAATACCGTCTACCATGATGAGCACGTTGCGGCCGCGCAAGGTCTGGCCCACGTTGCTGGTGGTGTTGCTGTTGATGGCGAAGCCTGGAACGGTCTGTGCCAGAATGTTGGAGATATTGGTGGTAATCTGTGACTGGAGCTGCAGTGCACGCGAATCGAGCACGTAGACGGAGGCAGGCGTTTCGTCCAGGGCCTCCGGCGTGCGGCCGGCAGAGACAATGACTTCCCGCAGGACTTGCTGGCTCTGGCTGAGGCTGAGGTTTAACGTTGCATTGCCGCTGGTCAGATCCAGTGGCTGCTGCAAAGCACCGTAGCCGACACCTCCCACGCGTAAGGTATAGGTGCCTGATTTGATGCCTGTGATTTCAAAATAGCCCATGGCATTGGTATTGGTTCCGAGCGGCGTGCCCTCTAAGGCTACCGTGAGCATCTCAAGTGGTTGTCCTTTTTTGTCCGTCACTGTGCCAGAGACGACTCTAAACTGCTCCTGTGCCATGGTTATGGTTGCAGAAAGAAAAAACAGGATCAGAAGTAAATGCTTTTGCATGCGTGTTTCGTTATTTAGAACAATTCTATACAGTGCAAAAGTAGTGCACGACCTGCTGCCATACAAGCTCTATTTAAAATTATTCTAAATAATGGAACTAATCCCGTTTCCCGAACACAACTGTAGCCTGGCAATAGGCAGGCTACAGGAAATGTGAGGTGAATTTTCGATGTAGCACTAGCTCTTATACCTGTATATAAACAGGAAGCCCGCCTGTAAAACTACAGGCGGGCTTCCGCTGGTAAGAAAAAAATCTGCTTACACGTCTGCTCTGGAGTTGCGGTTACGCTCGTTCTCGTCGAGGTAGATCTTGCGCATGCGGACGTTCTTCGGCGTTACCTCCAGGTACTCGTCTTTCTGAATGTACTCCATGGCTTCTTCCAATGAGAAGTTCTTGGCAGGGGCGATCTTTACGTTGTTGTCAGAGCCGGAAGCACGCATGTTCGTCAGCTTCTTGCCCTTCTGGATGTTCACCGTGATGTCGTTCTGTCGGCTATGCTCCCCGATTACCTGGCCCATATATACTTCAACACCCGGATCAACGAAAAACGTACCGCGGTCCTGCAGCTTATCAATTGAATAAGCGGTGCCCGGTCCTGTCTCCATCGAGATGATAGAGCCGTTAATGCGGCCCGGTATAGTGCCCTTGTAAGGCTCGTACTGGCTGAAGCGGTGGTTCATGATGGCCTCACCGGCAGTGGCAGTCAGGATGTTGTTACGCAACCCGATCAGGCCGCGCGCAGGGATGTTGAACTCGAGGTGCTGCAGGTCTCCCTTCGGCTCCATGATGGTGAGTTCGCCTTTGCGCTGCGTTACCAGTTCAATCACCTTTCCGGCTGTCTCTTCCGGCACGTCCACTACCATGTGCTCGATTGGCTCGCAACGCACACCGTCAATCTCTTTATATATAACCTGCGGCTGGCCTACCTGCAGCTCATAGCCTTCGCGGCGCATGGTCTCGATCAGTACTGACAAGTGCAGGATGCCGCGTCCGAATACCAGGAAAGTATCTTCACGGTCTGTCTCCTGCACACGCAGCGCCAGGTTTTTCTCTGTTTCCTTGAACAAGCGGTCGCGCAGGTGGCGCGATGTCACGAACTTGCCCTCTTTTCCGAAGAAAGGAGAGTTGTTGATCGTGAAGAGCATGTTCATGGTCGGCTCATCTATGGAGATGCGCTTCAGGGGCTCCGGGTTGTTGATGTCAGCAATCGTATCGCCGATGTCAAATCCCTCGATGCCTGTTACCGCGCATATTTCGCCGGCTGATACCTCAGGAACGCTCTTTCTGCCTAGTCCCTCAAAGATCTGCAGTTCGGCGATCTTGCCTTTTTTGAAAGAGCCGTCGGCCTTGCACAAGGTGATCGGCATGCCTTCTTTCAGGGTGCCGCGGTGCACGCGCCCGATTGCGATACGCCCAACGAAGGAAGAGTAGTCAAGCGAGGTGATTTGCATCTGTGGGCTTCCCTCCAGGTACGGGGCCGGGGGAATCACGTCGATGATGGCGTCCAGAAGCGGCGTGATGTTATCGGTCGGCTTGTTCCAGTCGGTGCTCATCCAGCCTTGCTTGGACGATCCGTAAAGGGTTACGAAATCAAGCTGGTCTTCTGAGGCATCCAGGTTAAACATCAGGTCAAATACCTGCTCATGCACCTCGTCGGGGCGGCAGTTCTCTTTGTCCACCTTGTTTACCACCACAATCGGCTTGAGGCCGAGCTGGATGGCTTTTCCCAACACGAATCGTGTCTGTGGCATGGCGCCTTCAAAGGCGTCCACCAGCAGGAGCACGCCGTCGGCCATCTTCAGCACGCGCTCTACCTCACCGCCGAAGTCGGCGTGACCGGGAGTGTCTATGATGTTGATCTTAACGTCTTTGTAACGAACCGACACGTTTTTTGAAACGATCGTGATGCCGCGCTCCCGCTCCAGGTCATTGCTGTCCAGGATGAGGTCGTCAAAATGCTGGTGCTCCGAGAAAAGCTTGGATGCGTGGATGATCTTGTCTACGAGCGTGGTTTTGCCGTGGTCTACGTGTGCGATGATCGCAATATTTCGAATGTTCTGCATTGAATTGGTTTTTCGAACCGCAAAAGTACTAAAAAGCCTTTACAGTTTTAGTATGCAGCTCGAAATAAACAGGTTATGGGTGTAAATAAATCGCTGAGGCCGGTTGGAGCGCCAGTCAATGAGCAAACATAATTGGCTTGAAGTTTGTTTCTTAAGCTGTTATATAATTCAAAGGGCAAAAGCCGTCCGCGCGTTTGCCCCGTATCTATACCATATGAAAGCAATCTATTTTATCTTACTGACCGGCGTGCTGCACCTGAGCGCCTGTGCGCAGCAGGAAAGCGCTGCGGAGCGCGCGCCCACCACCGCCGGCACCGGCAACGAGCCCTTGCCAGCAGAGGTGGTGAAAGAACTGAACGAACAGGCGCTCGGTGACACCGTGGTGAAAACGGAGGCGGAGTGGCGAAAGCTGCTTACCCCGGAGCAATATTATGTGCTGCGCGAGGAGGGTACCGAGCGGGCTTTTAAGAACGAGTACAACGACAACAAAAAGCGCGGTGTATATAACTGCGCCGCCTGTGGCAACCCCATGTTCACATCCCAGACCAAATTTGACTCAGGCACCGGCTGGCCAAGCTTTTACGCGCCCATATCGGAGAAGCGCGTGAAAGAGGTGGAAGACCGAACCATGGGCATGGTGCGGACAGAAGTAGAGTGCGCCCGGTGCGGCTCACACATCGGCCATGTGTTCCCGGACGGCCCCGAGCCAACAGGCCTTCGCTACTGCCTGAACTCCGCTGCCCTTAAATTCGTGAAGAAATAAGAACTGAACGGACTAACCACCGTTTAGACTTTGACTGTTGCCGGATGTGTCGTGCCTGTCCGGCAACAGTCATTTTTATATCATATATAGAATCAACCGTATAATGCCCGTGCCCAGGCAGGAGGCCACGGGCATAGCATACAGGAACCCCTAACGCAAACAATATGAATAACCGCATAGAGGCGCTGCAACAGGCGCTTACAGGGCACCGGCAGCGTTTGCTCCGCCACAACGTGTACCAGTCGCTGGAGACGATGGATGACCTGAAGCTGTTTATGGAGCACCACGTGTTTGCTGTCTGGGATTTTATGAGTCTGCTGAAGGCCCTGCAGCGCGACCAGACCTGTATTACGTTGCCTTGGATGCCGGTAGGCAGCCCCAGTACCCGCCGCCTGATAAACGAGTTTGTGCTGGAGGAGGAAACCGACCTGGACCCGGAAGGCCGGCCGGTAAGCCATTTTGAGCTTTACCTGCGCGCCATGGACGAAGCGGGGGCCGACAAAAGCCTGATCGAGCAACTGCTGCAAAGCATCAGCGAAGGCAAAAGCGTGAACAACGCCCTCGATAAGGTCCGGATCGATGCGAGTGTGAAGTACTTTGTCCGGAACACGTTCAGCGTGATCAACTCCGGTAAGCCGCATGCCGTGGCTGCCGCCTTCACCTTTGGCCGCGAAGACCTGATTCCGGGCATGTTCCGGCACCTGATCGAGGACCTGAGCGAGCGTTTCCCCGGTAAGCTGGACACGTTTATTTACTACCTTGACCGCCACGTGCAGTTGGACGAGGAGGTGCACACGCCGCTGACGCTGCAAATGGTGGCAGAACTGTGCGGCGACGATGACGAGAAGTGGCAGGAGGCACTGGAGGTAGCCCAGGACTGCATCGAACAGCGCATTGGGCTCTGGGACGGTATCCGGAGCCTCCTGCCTTCGGAGGCGTGAGGCTAGTTGCTGGTTGTTGATTGATGATTGGAGCTCTCCATGATTGAAAACAACGAACAATCATCAACTAACAATTAACAATCACACAGCGGCAGCCGTACTTTAATCTCAAACCAAAAGACACAGAACGATGGTAGAATTACATTCAGAAGCAGATAATATAGAAAACGCGGCCCAGTGCATTATAGAAGCCTTCAAAGAGATGGACGTGCGGGAGGGGAACGTGCTGACGTACCAGCAGCTGTACCCGTATCTGCAGGAGCGCTACCCGCGGTATAAAGACGTGCAGAAGGAGGCCGAGCATCATCTGGCCAAAGAAGGATATATAAATCCGGCCCCGGACGGCCTGATGCTGACACAGGTGGGGCATAACCGCATCTATAACGAGGAGGCATAGCAATTCACGGCTCCCAGGCCCACACACTGGAGTTGTAAGCATATAAAAAGAGGCAGGCGATCAAACGTCTGCCTCTTTTTAATTAATGCTGTTAGCTACTGTATTTCAGTAATTTCTACCCTCCGAAGCGGCTATTAGGCTCTTTTTTCTCCGGATCATGCTTTTTGCCCGTATAAAAGGAGGGAGGCTTTCCGAAAGAAGGAGGGGAGCAGGTAGCAATTTAGCGTGATAAAGCAATGGAGCGATATAATTTATATATGATCGGAGCAGTGATGTTGGGTGCCGTCGTCGGCTGCACATCGCTGTCGGAGGGGCAGGAGAGCCTGCCGGAAGATGTGGTGGTGAACGAGCGGGTGACGCTGCGGCCGGGCCCTGAAGGCACACTGGGCCGGCAGATGGGCGGGGTAGCCAGCGAGATTAACCGCAAACGCAACATAGAGGAGTTCGACCGGAACGGGCCTGCCACCACGCCTAATGCGTTGCGCCCGCGCCAGCTGCCTTACGCGCCCGTCGACTCGGCTAGGCACAACATCTACTGGCCCATCAGCCCCAAAGTTCCGCCGATCCGGGTAAAAGAGTAGGAGCTTTATATGCACAGCGGCCCCCGGTTTATATATACCGGGGGCCGCTGTGTTTTGGGGGTGTTCTTTATTTTTTCCCCCGGGCATCGTCCACTTCCTCGTCTCCCAGGTGCAGCTCGTCGGGCTCAAGGTCCACGTACACTTCATGGTCGGGTGGGGTGTTTTCAGATTCCCGGTCAGTTTTTTTGGGAGCCGGGTTCTTTTTTACCTCCTCCTGCTTGCCCTGCTCGCCCAAACTGCTGTCTTCGTCCTTTCGCGTTCTGAAATTATCTTTGTTCTTCATGATTCTGTATCGGGTAGGTGATGGTTTGTCTTACGGAAAAAAGCGGGGCAGGTCAGGCCACAGCCCTGATTTTGCCATTCGCGACCAGGTGGCGGTGCATTACGCGCGCTATTTGTATATTTGTATTTTAGACCAGACATGACAGCAACACCAAAACGATATACCGTAACGGCGGCCTTGCCTTACGCCAATGGCCCTGTGCACATCGGCCATTTGGCAGGCGTGTACCTGCCCGCCGATATTTATGTGCGCTACCTGCGCTCGCAGGAGCGCGATGTGAAATTCGTGTGCGGCTCCGATGAGCATGGCGTGCCGATCACCATCCGGGCGAAGAAAGAAGGCATCACCCCGCAGCAGGCCGTAGACAAGTACCACGAGCTCATCAAGCAGTCGTTCGAGGACTTCAACGTGTCGTTCGATATCTACCACCGCACGTCTTCGGAGGTGCACGCCGAGACTGCTTCCGACTTCTTCCTGAAGCTCTACAACGACGGCAAGTTCATTGAGCAGACCACGCAGCAGTACTACGATGAGAAGGCGCAGCAGTTCCTGGCCGACCGCTACATTGTGGGCACCTGCCCCAAGTGCGGCAACGAGAACGCTTACGGCGACCAGTGCGAGAACTGCGGCACCTCCCTCAACGCGACAGACCTGATCAACCCGAAGAGCACCCTGAGCGGCCTGAAGCCCGTAATGCGCGAAACCAAGCATTGGTACCTGCCCCTGAACGAGTACGAGCCGTGGCTGCGCGAGTGGATCGTGGAAGGGCACAAGAACGACTGGAAGCCCAACGTATATGGCCAGTGCAAATCGTGGATTGACCAAGGCCTGCAGCCGCGCGCCGTTACCCGCGACCTCGACTGGGGTGTGCCAGTGCCCGTGGAAGGCGCCGAGGGCAAAGTGCTCTACGTGTGGTTCGATGCGCCCATCGGCTATATATCCGCGACCAAGGCGCTGACCGACGAGTGGGAGAAATACTGGAAAGACGAGGAGACAAAGCTGGTGCACTTTATCGGCAAAGACAACATCGTGTTCCACTGTATCATCTTCCCGGCCATGCTGAAGGCGCACGGCGACTATATACTGCCCGACAACGTGCCCGCCAACGAGTTTTTGAACCTGGAGGGCGACAAGATCTCCACCTCCCGAAACTGGGCCGTGTGGCTGCACGAGTACCTGCACGACTTCGCCGGCAAAGGCGACGTGCTGCGCTACGTGCTGGCCGCCAACGCCCCCGAGACGAAGGACAACGACTTCACCTGGAAAGATTACCAGGCCCGCAACAACAACGAGCTACTGGCCATACTGGGGAACTTCATCAACCGCGCGGTGGTGCTCACGCAGAAATATTACGACGGCGCCGTGCCTGCCCGTGGCGAGCTGCAGGATATTGACCGGGAGGCGCTGGAGCAGCTGGCGAAATACCCAACCATAATCGCGGAGCTGATCGAGCGGTACCGATTTCGAGAGGCGCTGAGCGAGCTGATGAACCTGGCGCGCCTGGGCAACAAGTACCTTGCCGACACCGAGCCGTGGAAACTGATCAAGACAGATGCCGAGCGCGTGAAAACCGTGCTGAACATCGCGCTGCAGGTTTCGGCCAGCCTCAACATCCTGATGGAGCCGTTTCTGCCTGCTTCAGCCCAAAAGCTGAGCGACATGCTGAACAAGCCGGTGGGCAAGTGGGCCGAGGCCGGTGCCGCCGACCTGCTGCCCGTGGGGCATGTGATCGGAACGCCTGCCCTGCTGTTCGAGAAGATAGAGGACGCCGCCGTGGAGGCGCAGGTGCAGAAGCTGCTCGACACGAAGAAGGCCAACGAAATAGCCAACGCCGTAGCGGAGCCAGCCAAAGAAAACATCTCGTTCGAGGACTTCTCGAAGATGGACATCCGCATCGGCACCATCCTGGAGGCCGAGAAAGTAGCCAAGACCAAAAAGCTCCTGAAGCTGAAGATCGACACTGGTATTGACCAGCGCACCGTGGTGAGCGGCATTGCGGAGTTCTTTGACCCGGAGAAGATCATCGGGCAGCAGGTCAGCATCCTGGTAAACCTGGCCCCGCGCGATATCAAAGGCATCACCAGCCAGGGTATGATCCTGATGGCCGAGAACGCCGACGGCTCCCTGGCCTTTGTGCAGCCCAGCAAGCAGATCGTGAATGGGGGCGGGGTAAGTTAAAAGCTGTATTATATCCTATATAGCAAGAGGCGCAACTGGCAAAGTTGCGCCTCTTTTTTTGTTCAGCAGATTCTAAATTCTAATGATTATATATAGTATATTCGTTAGTTCAGTTCCGTTTATCCGGCTATATTGGGTGGCTAAACGGAATTAATTCGGTATATCTGCAAGTTAGGGCGGATACAAATGGATTGAAAAAATCTTAAACTTCTTAAACTTATATTAAGTAAATTTAAGCAAGCAATCTTATATAATTTATGGAAGCTAATAAACTAAAGAATATACTCATCCAGCGTATCCAATCAATAAACGATGAAGCTTTTTTAAATGCTCTCAAAGTACTCACAGACGCTAAAGTTGAAGTTGACCAATATAGCCTTAGCCAATTCGAGCAAGAGAAAATAACTAAGGCAAGGCGGCAATACGTTAATGGTGAAACCTATTCACAGGAAGAAGTAAAGCGAGATATTGATTCATGGCTAAAAAGCGCATAGTCTGGTCTAAAGAAGCTCGCCTTGATTTTAAAGCAACTTTAGAATTCTACAACGAAAGAAATGGGAGCAATACTTATAGTCGAAAACTGGCTGACCAGATTTTTAATATTATAGAAAAGCTTCAATCCAACAATTTCTTAGGAATCAAGACTTCTGACTCAGAAGTGCGTGTTCTGATCAAAGGCACTTTTTCCATCTTCTACGAACTGAAAGAAGAAGAAATATTAATATTAATAATCTGGGACTCCAGAAGAAATCCAGATGAACTGAAAAAGTACCTGCCCTAACCCTGCACAGGCTCCATACTCGGCTACGCCTCGCTCGCAGCCTGTACTAACCGTTAGCGGTAACTCTAAATTATGAAGAAGGTTTTCAAACGATTTCATGAGCCATTCACAGCAGAGATACAGCATCCTCAAACCAGAGTGATTGAATTTATAGTAACTGAAAAGAGTAAAAGAAGAGGCTTGTTTAATTTCCTTAGCAGCAATCCAATTGACTTTAGAGAAATTACTCTTTCTAATGAGAGCTTAGTCATTGATGTCAAGCCTAAAATGCTTAATCCTTTCAGGGGAATGGGTAAGATATCTATGCATTTAGTTAAAGGGGAAAATTCTTCTTGTACAAAAGTAGAAGGGGAGATAGTACCTTATAATGATAGATATATACTTACTGTCTGCTTGTTCTTAAGCTTCTTGACTATTTGGACAGCCTTTGCCTTCATCATAGATACAAGCATCAATACTTATATTGTAGTAGCGCTTGGGTGGACAATATTTACTTTTATCTTATACATGCTTCCATTCTGGTACAGAAGCAGGCTAAGAGAGTATAAAACTCATTCTTGCTGCTATTGAATAGCAAAAGAATAAAGTAGAAAAGATTCCGCTAACAAAGCACATGAGTAACGCTTTGTCTACGCTTTGCTCACCTCATGTACGAAGCCGTTAGCGGCATTGAAAACAGACAAATGAACAGTAGCAAGCGATTAAGAATCAATATGCAATTTCTAAAAGTAGCTTTTGTAGCTTTTACAATCATACCGCTGCTTATTTCGTGTGTTAATCAGAAACAAGCAGTAACAAATCTCCAAAGGAATGACATGATGATTCGTATCTCTGAAATAGAAGTAGATTCTAATTATCTTGAAGCATATAATTCCATACTCAAAGAAGAAGCTGAAGCTTCCGTTAGGTTGGAGCCGGGTGTCATTTCTATTTACCCCATGTACCAGAAGGACAACCCAACTCAGATTAGAATCCTGGAAGTGTACGCTAACCGGGAAGCATACGAATCACATCTGAAAACTCCGCACTTTCAGAAATATAAAACCACCACTCTTAAAATGATAAATTCATTACGACTTGTTGATATGGAAGCGATCGACGCAGAAACAATGCCTAAGATATTTTCTAAAATGAAAGAGTAAATAAAAATTAAGGATTTTGTAAGCAAATGAATCCTGCCGTTAACATTGTGTAAACGCCTGTATCGGCCGAAGGAGCCGCAGCCGCTATTACGAGGCCGTTAGCCCCGAATCAAACGACAACCCCGGATGGCAAAAAAGACGATCATCTTACTGGGCTTTGTACTGCTGAAGTTCATCCTGCAGTATGTTCTGATAAGCCTCGCATATGACTTGCACCGGGATGAATACCTGCACCTGGACCAGGCAAATCACCTGGCCTGGGGATACCTGTCCGTGCCTCCTGTTACTTCCTGGATTGCTTTTGTCATCAAGCTGCTGGGCAACGATGTGTTCTGGGTCAAGTTTTTCCCGGCGCTCTTTGGGGCTTTGACCATCGTGGTGGTCTGGAAGACGATTGTAGAACTAAAAGGTAACTTATTTGCCCTGATGCTGGGGGCTGCCGGCGTCCTGTTCTCAGTGCTGCTAAGGCTGAATTTACTCTTCCAGCCGAACTCCCTGGATGTCTTATGCTGGGCGACCCTGTACCTGGTGGTCATCAAGTATATAAACTCAGAAAGCCCGAAGTGGCTCTATGTTGGGGCTGTAGTGTTTGCCATCGGATTTCTAAATAAGTACAACATCGCGTTTCTGCTCATCGGGCTGCTGCCCGCGCTCCTGCTCACGCGCTACCGTACGCTCTTTGTCAGCAAATCCTTTTACCTCGCCGTGTTAGCCGGGCTGCTGCTGGTGCTTCCCAACCTGGTATGGCAATACCTCCACGGCTTTCCCGTCATACATCATATGCAAGCCCTTTCGGAAACGCAACTGGTGCATGTAGACCGGTGGGGGTTTGGAAGATCCCAGTTGCTCTTTTATATAGGGTCGCTGTTCGTGATCGTCGCTGGCCTGTATGCCCTTTTGGTTTACAGGCCTTTCCAGAAGTACCGGCTTTTTTTCTGGGCCTTTTGCTTCACGCTGCTCGTGTTTATATACCTCAGGGCAAAAGATTACTATGCCATCGGCTTGTACCCCATATACATCGCCTTCGGGGCGGTGTTTTTGGGCGATCTGTTGAAGTCCGGCTGGAAAAGGTTTTTGCAGCCGGTAGCCGTCTTGCTGCCTGTGTTGTTATTTATCCCGATGTACAACTTTGTTTTCCTGAATAAAAGCCCTGCCTATATCCTCCAAAACCAACAGAAGTACCAGGCGTTGGGCCTGCTGCGCTGGGAAGACGGCAAGGACCACCCATTACCGCAGGACAACGCCGACATGCTGGGATGGCAGGAACTGGCCCGGAAAGTGGACAAGGTATATGCGGGCCTTCCCGACCCGGGCAAAACGCTGGTGCTCTGCGACAATTACGGGCAGGCAGGGGCGATTAACTACTACACAAGAAATGGTATCAGAGCCGTTTCTTTTAATGCCGATTACATCGATTGGTTTGATTTGGACAAACCCTATTCGAACCTGATTCGCGTCAAAGAGCTTGAAGAAAGGGAAAGCGAGCTGGCAGAGACAAGCCCCTATTTCCAGAACTCCAGCATGGCAGATTCCATCACAAACCCCTTCGCTCGGGAGCATGGCACCACCATTTTCTCCTTTGCAGGTGCCAAAGTGGACATCAACGCCAGGCTAAAAAAAGAAGTGGCGGAAGTGAAACTCGCTGTCGAATAAGGCATCTACCTTTAATGCGGCGAGGCAGCAATTCTAAGCTTTCGGCACGGGCCAAGGGTGAATGATGGCGCAGGCGCCAGCAGTAATTTAAACCGCCGCCAGCCATATATAAAACTGTTTAACCAGCCTCCAGATACCCCATGACAGAAGAAATAAACCAGCCGTTCCCGCCGGCTTACGGCAGCATAGCGGAAGCCACCAGGCGCTCCGGCTTCACGATGGCCTCCGATGTGCTCACCTGCTCGCTGCTGCGCACGCTGGCCGCTTCAAAGCCCGCGAGCAGATTCCTGGAGCTGGGCACGGGCACGGGGCTTTCCACCGCTTGGATCCTGGATGGAATGGATGAGGATTCTACCCTGCTTTCCATAGACAATGACCAGCAGTGTTTAGAAATCGCACAGCGATACCTGGGTGATGACAGTCGTTTGGAGTTGGTGTGCACAGACGGTGGCGAGTGGGTGGCGCAAAACAAGCAGCAGAGGTTCGATTATATATTCGCCGACACATGGCACGGCAAGTACCTGCTTTTAGACGAGGTGTTGGCTATGCTGAACAAAGGCGGTCTTTACATCATCGATGATATGCTGCCGCAGCCCAACTGGCCTGAGGGGCATCATGAAAAAGCGGACAAGCTGATCGGCTACTTAGAATCAAGGGAGGATCTGGTGCTGACCAAGCAGCTATGGGCAACGGGGATAATCGTTGCCGTTAAAAAATAAATGGCCTCCCGCGCCCTCACGCGTATCCTTGAGATTCCTATCTCAATCTCATAAGAGGAAGAGCAGTTATATATGCTGCGTGTTGCCCCGCAACGCATTCGGAAGATATGGGATACAGGCCGGATAACAATAGACTCCCAAAGCTGCTCCAGTTGATATGCGCAGCACTGGTAAAAGAAAATGGCTGCAACAGCAACTGTTGCAGCCATTTTATATATAGGTACATGCTGTCAGGCCTGCTCATTTAAATGCTCCTGAATATGCTGCACAATTTCCCTGGAGGAATCGGCCAGTTGCAGCACCGGGGTGCTTTTTTCAGCTAACGGGAGCTTCGCAATTTCGGCAATGGTGTCCTGGAGGTGAGATTTGGCGTCATCCAGTAGTTGGTTTACTTTTTTCGCAGACCTGCGTGCAGCCAGTCGCAGCTCAATCTCGTCCATGGCAATGCCTGCCAGCTCTTTCAGCGTCTCTTGTTGTGCCTCTGTCAGGTACCGCTGCTTTTGGTCGATGATGGCGAAGGTTCCGATGTTATACCCGTCCATTGTCTTCAGGGGGACGGCCGCGTAAAACCTTAGCCCGAAATCAGAGACAACCAGCGGGTTTGTGAGGGTGCGGGGGTCTTCAATGGCGTTCTCCACGATATAAATATCATCTGAGAGTATCGCCGAGGTGCATAAACCCGACTCAGTGCCAACCTCCCGCACATCTAAGCCGCAACGGGATTTAAACCAGACTCTATCCGTGTCCACCAAACTTACCACGGCAATCGGCATGTTAAAAACTTTAGCCGCCAGCCGGGTCAGCCGGTCCCAACTCCCGTCTTCTGGGGTGTCCAGAATTTCGTAGCGCCTCAATACCTTTTGTCTCTCTTCTTCTGTATACTTCTGGCTCATAAACGTTCAGGTTGGATAAATCATGACGTAGGGTTAGCAGCTCAATGTAAAACGATTTCCTTTGGCGTGCACCTATCCCCTAAAGAAACCGGGATACAGAGTAAAGATAGGGATATATAAGAAGAAAGTAACCTGTAAACGGCTTATTAATAAGGCATTCATTATATGAAATGCTATTTCAGAAGGCCCTTGATTTCGGTTTTCTGCCTATAGAACATACTTTGAAATTTGGTTACTGGCAGGAGAATGAATCTGTTTCAATTGGTCATCAGAAACCACGCTGCCTTTGCAGTACGATGAGTTTGTGGAGCACCTACGATTGCCTGCTCCCTCAAACCGACATTGGAAGGAGCGAGGATATATGCGACTAGATAACCCATTTGCGATATACTTACAAAGTCGAAACATGACCCACCCCCGCCCCTCCGGGGAGGGGAATTTCTCACAAACGGAATTTTATTCCCCTCTTGAGAGGGGCAGGTATTCACGCAGCAGATTTATATATCGCAAATAAGTTATATATACGCCTCCGCTGATGGCTGGTGTCAGGCAGTAGTCAGTTCCATATTGTCTGTCTCATCGATTTGCTGTAACTGCCGCCTTTGCCCCTCTATCTTTTGCACCACCCAGTAGAAGCCAGCCGCTGTCAGCACTGCCAGGATGCCGGTAGCCCACCAGAGCGTGGCGAAGCTATAGACGGAGATGATGGTGGTGCCCACAAACGGCGCGATGACGTGCGCCGCGGCGTAGGAGATGGTGTAGAGGCCCATATAGGCGCCGCGGTTTACGGTGTTGGAGCGCTCCACGGTGATGGTGGCCATAAACGGCATCGCGAAAATCTCGGAGATACTGAGAAGCAGCATCGAGAAATACAGCACGCTCAGGTGTTGCGTCATATTGAGCAGCACAAAAGACACCCCCAGGAAAAGGAGCCCGGTTGCGATGAGCACCTGCTTTTTAATGCGCTCGCCGATCAGGTACACCAGCACCATCTCCAGCAAAAACACGATCATCCCGTTCAGGGCCATCAGCAGCCCAATCTGGCTTTCCGGCAGGTCATATTCCCGCCGCCAGTACAGGGGCATGGTGGAGAACAGCTGGAAAAACATGACGGCGTAGCTGCAGCACAACAGCACGAACAGCAGGAAATACCCGTCGCGGTAAGGGGAGCGCACAGCTGCAGCGGGGACGGTAAGCGTCGCCTGCTGCTTTGGCGGCGGCCGGTGGCCCTGCTGGTTGCGGAAGTACAGGAAAAAGAATATACCCGCTGCGATACAGGTAAGGCCATCGGCCACAAAAAGCCAGCGGTACGAGAGCGCCGCCAGCAGACCGCCCACCGCCGGACCCACCGAGAAGCCGAGGTTAATGGCCATGCGGTTCAGCGAGAAAGCACGCGTCATGTTCTCGGGTTTGGCGTAATGCGCGATAGAGGCGGAGTTGGCGGGGCGCAGGCAGTCGTTCACGAGGCTGAGGATAAACACCCCGGCCGCCAGGTACTCGAACTGCCGCAGGTTGAGCAGCAGGAAGTACAGGCTTCCGCCCAGGGTGAGGCTCACGAACTGCACCTTAAAATGCCCGATACGGTCGGTCAGCCATCCGCCCAGAAAAGAACCGCACACCGAGCCCATGCCATATATACTCAGGATAATACCGGCCTCGCGCAGGCTATAGCCCAGCATATCCGTCACGTACAGGCTCAGGAAAGGCGTCACCATCGAGCCGCTGCGGTTAATCAGCATCACCACAGACATCATCCAGGCGGGCTTTGAGAGGCCGCCGAAGGCGTTGCGGTAGAGGAGGAGGATGCGCTTCATGGGTATATATAAATGATGCGAAAGGCTGCGGCCCGACTATTTATAGCTTTGCCTTACTTCGTGTTAAACTGGTTCATCGTTCGCTCCAGACCTATGGTACCGAAGGCAATCGCCGCCTCCGCCGATTTCTCGATCAGCGTCTGCAGCTCGATCTGCTCGTCGGCGCTGAAGGGGCTCAGTACAAAATCCACCTGCTTGCCTTTGGAGAACGTGTCGCCCACGCCAAAGCGGAGGCGGGGGTAGTTGTTGTGCCCCAGGGTCTGCTCTATATGCTTCAGGCCATTGTGCCCCCCGGGACTGCCTTTGGCCCGTATGCGGATTTTGCCGAATGGCAGCGCGATGTCGTCCGTGATGACGAGCATCTGCTCGGGCGGCAGCTTCAAGCTGTTGAGGTAATGCCCCACCGCTTTGCCGCTCAGGTTCATATAGGTGGTGGGCTTCACCAGCACATAGGTGCGGCCTTTGGTTTTAATTTCTGTTACGAAGGCATGGCGGCCCACGTCAAAGTTGCCATCGTATTTCCGGGCCAGGTAGTCCAGCACCATAAAGCCGATGTTGTGGCGCGTCTCCGCATATTCCGGGCCGATGTTGCCAAGGCCCACAAGCAGGTATTTCATTTGTGTATCGTCGTCAGTTCCGGCAGCTGGCGCTGCTGCCAGCCCCAGCCACTGTTTTAAAGTTTGCAGCATCACTCTTAAGTTGTTGGCTGCGGGTTGTTGATTTTTCCAACCTGAGGTGCAGCGAAAGGATATATGGTTTTTGGGTTGTATCGTTATTTTCAGGAAATGCGAATCAACCATTTAACCATGCGGCCATACAGCCATATATAAACAAGCAGAAACAAAAAATCCTGCCCGGCTTGGAGGCGGGACAGGATTTGATGCTGCTAAGCAACAGGAGCTGCTTATTTCTTGCCTCCGCGGGATTCCTCCACCTGCGCGCTCTTCAGGGCACGTGGTACAGTTACCGTTGCGATTGGGGCATTCGGGTTAGTCAGGATCTCGAAATTCTGTGCCTTCACTTTCGCTACTTTAATCGACTTGCCAAGCTCCAGGTCAGAGATGTCTACTTCTACGTAATCCGGCAGGTTAGCAGGAAGCGCTTTTATCTTCAGGGCGCGCAGCTTCACAGATAACTTACCACCGGCGATCACACCAGGGGATGTTCCGACAAATTTAACCGGGATGTCCATCTTCACAGGCTTGTCGTCCTGCAGCTGAAGGAAATCCACGTGCAGCAGCATCTCGTTCACCGGGTGATACTGTGCGTCCTGCAGGATAGCTCTATAGTGTGTGCCTTCGATATTGAGGTCTACTTCGTATACTTCTGGCGAATAAATCAAGTCTCTGAACAGGATAACCGGCGAGTAGAAGTGAACCTGCTCTCCGTTGCCATACAGCACACCTGGTACATTAGACTCATTGCGCAGCTCTTTCGTCTGCTGCTTTCCGAGATTTGCTCTTTTAAACCCTATAATCTCTAAAGTTTTCATAAAAATGAATTTGTTAAAATATATATGCTACAAAAGTATAGCCTGGTTTGATAGTTAAATTGCTCTATTGTTAAATTGTTGATTCTGGTATATATAATAACCATTTAACAATTAAGCCATTCAACCTTTAAATTGTCCGCTGCTTTTACCGTTGAGAAAACAATCAGCAACCAGCAAACAACAATTAAATAAACAGCGAGCTGATCGACTCGTGGGTCACCACGTTGTTGATCGCCCGGGCGAACAGGTCGGAGAAAGACAAGACCTTGATCTTAGACGTCTCCTGATTTAGCGGAATGGTGTCTGACACCACAAGCTCCTCCAAAACCGAGTTCTGGATGCGCTCATACGCCGGCCCGGATAAGATCGGGTGCGTGGCAATGGCGCGCACCGATTTCGCCCCTTTTTCCCGAAGCAGCTCGGCAGCCTTGGTGATCGTGCCGGCTGTATCCACCATGTCGTCTATCAGCACCACATCCATGCCGTCCACGTCCCCGATTACCTGCATCGAGGCTATCTCGTTGGCGCGTTTCCGGTACTTGTCGCAGACCACCATCTCCGCCCCGAAGTTTTTGGCGAAGGCCCTTGTCCTCACCACTCCTCCCACATCGGGCGAGGCGAAGATCAGGTCATCGCCCAGGTTCAGGCTGCGCAGGTAAGGCACGAAGATGGCGGAGCCATCGAGGTGATCTACCGGGATGTCGAAGAAGCCCTGGATCTGGCCGGCATGTAGGTCGCAGGTCATCAGGCGGTCGGCACCGCAGGACTGTATGGCGTTTGCCACCACCTTCGATCCGATAGAAACGCGCGGCTTGTCCTTCCTGTCCTGGCGGGCGTAGCCGTAATACGGCATCACCACAATCACCTTGTGCGCCGAAGCCCGCTTGGCGGCATCCACCAGCAACATCAGCTCCATCAGGTTGTCCGTCGGCGGAAAAGTGGACTGGACGATAAACACTTCCGCACCACGCACCGACTCATTGTAATGGACGCCGATCTCGCCATCGCTGAAGCGGGAGATCGAGACATCGCCAAGTTTGGTACCATATGCGGCTGCAATTTTCTCAGCTAAGTACTGAGAGGCAGATCCGGAAAAAATTTTAACCTGTGGCATAACGGGTGCTAAAAACTACGTTTAGGTTTGATAATTATGCCTGCAAAGCTACCAAAAATCCTGATGCCCTCCATCAAATAATTCTGATTTTAAATTACTTACGGCTGCTCCATAAGCAAAAAGGAACAACACCCACAGAGGATGCTGTTCCTTTTCTAGTTGTCCGACCAGGGCTCGAACCTGGACTCTTCTGAACCAAAATCAGACGTGTTGCCAGTTACACCATCGGACAATCTCCCGGCGGAATTCAGAACTTTCGTCCTGTTTTCGTTTGGTGATGCAAAGATAGAGAGACCATTTTAAACTGCAAACAATTGCCTGAAAAAATATTTTAAATTGTTTAGTCTAAAATCTGCTCCAGCGCCGTGTCATAGTGTTTTTTCGCCACCGTGATACCCCCGAAAAGGTCGCCGTCTATATGGCAGTCGTGGCCGGTAACGGTGCCTAATTTCGTGAAATTCACTTCCTTATTTTGCAGCGACTGCTCGAAGGCGGCCTGCTGCCCGGGTGCCACGCTCACCACCACGCGGCCCTGGCTCTCGCCGAAAAGATAAGCGTCTTTCCTGAAATTCTTATCCGTCTCCACATCGAACCCGAGCTCCTTCGGCATGGCAGACTCCAGCAGGGCGATATATAAACCGCCGTCTGCCACGTCGTGCGCCGACCGGATCAGCTGCTGCTCGATCACCTCCTTCACGGCTGCATGCAGCTTCAGTTCCTCGTCCAGGTTAAAATATGGGGCGGGGGAGAGCTTCACGTTGTGATACGAGTACAGGTACTCCGAAGAGGCAATGTCGTTTTTCGCCTCGCCCAGCATATAGATAAGGTCACCGGCGTCCTGGAAAGCCAGCGTCATCTTGTTTTTCTTGTCCTCCAGGATGCCCAGCATGCCGATGGTCGGCGTCGGAAAAACAGGCCCTTCGTCGGACGACTGGTTGTAGAAGCTCACGTTACCGCCTGTTACCGGCGTACCGAAGGCCTCACATGCTTTGCCCATCCCTTTGATGGCGCCCACAAAGTGCCAGTACACTTCCGGCACGTACGGGTTGCCGAAGTTCAGGCAGTTGGTGATGGCCACCGGCTCGGCGCCGGAGCATACGATGTTGCGGGCCGCCTCGGCCACGGCAATGGCAGTTCCCTCTTCCGGGTCGGCATACACGTAGCGGCTGTTGCAGTCCACGGTCACGGCGATGGATTTGTCTGTGCCTTTCACTTTCACGATGGCGGCATCCGAAGGGGAGTTTGTCGTCATGGTGGCGGTGCCTACCATGGAATCATACTGGCGGTACACCCAGCGCTTGGAGGCGATGTTCGGGTGCGTCGTCAGGAAGTCGGCCACGGCCTGGTAATCCTCCGGCTCCTGCACCTGGTCGATGTGAAACTTCTTTGCCTCCTGGAAGTAGGCAGGCTCGCGGTACTCGCGGTGATACACCGGCGCGCCGCCGCCCAGCACCAGGTCCTCGGCAGGTACCTCGGCTGCCAGCTCGCCGTGCATGTAGTAGCGCAGCGTGCCGCCCTCCGTCACCACCCCGATCTGCTCGCAGTACAGGTCCCACTTGTCGCAGATGTCTTTGATGGTTTTTTCAGCGCCTTTCTTCATCACGATGAGCATGCGCTCCTGGCTCTCTGACAACAGGATCTCGAACGGCACCATGTTCTTCTGGCGCATCGGCACTTTCTCCAGCCATATATCCATGCCGTGCTCGCCTTTGGCGCTCATTTCGGAGGTGGAGCAGGTAATACCTGCGGCCCCCATATCCTGCATGCCGATTACCTCACCCGATTGGATCACCTCCAGCGTCGCCTCCAGCAGGAGCTTTTCCTGGAAGGGGTCACCCACCTGTACAGATGGCAGGTCATTGGCAGAATCCTCAGTGATGTCTTTTGAGGCGAAGGCGGCGCCGCCCATACCGTCCTTACCCGTGGCAGAGCCCACGATGAACACCGGGTTGCCAACGCCATAGGAAGTGGCAGAGGCTGTTTCACCCACCTTCACGATGCCGGCTGAAAAGGCGTTTACCAGCGGGTTGATGTTGTAGCACTCGTCGAAGAACAGCTCGCCGCCCACCGTCGGGATACCAAAGGCATTGCCGTAGTCGCCGATGCCTTTTACCACACCTCTTAATAAGCGCTGCGTCTTTTCTGATTTTGGGTTTCCGAAGCGGAGCGAGTTAAGCTGCGCGATCGGGCGGGCGCCCATGGTGAAGATATCGCGGTTAATGCCGCCCACGCCCGTGGCCGCGCCCTGGTAAGGCTCGATGGCGGAAGGGTGGTTGTGCGACTCGATCTTAAAACTGCAGGCATAGCCGTCGCCGATGTCCACAAGGCCGGCGTTCTCCTCTCCGGCTTTGGCCAGCATGCGGGGCGAGTCTTTCGGCAGGGTTTTGAGCCACACGATGGAGTTTTTGTAGGAGCAGTGCTCCGACCACATCACCGAAAAGATGCTCAGCTCTGTGAAGTTGGGAGTGCGCCCCAGTATTTGCTTTATTTTTTCGTATTCCTCTTCCAGAAGGCCAAGCTTCTGAGCGGTCTCTACTGTAGTCAGTTGTTGTTCCACGGTATATGGCTTTTGTAACGGAAAAGCAAAAGTATAAACTTCTGCTTTAAGAGTACAGCAGAAGTTTGCGCTTTTTGCCCAGGTGCCCCGTCCGCCACAGTGCATCACAGTAATTTGGAGGGTGTGTGGCTTTTGGCCCGGGCGGGCTTTATTAAAAAAATTCTATGTTTTCTTTGTTCAGCGTGACACTTGCCGCCTGTATATGCGTAAAGAAACCTCCAAACCTTTTTATATCCCTTACATGATGATGACCACTAATCCAGACGTTGTGATTACAACTTGCGGCCGCGAATTAGATTTGAGTAACACGGAGTTGGTGATAGAGCGGTCAAACAGCCTCTTCAGCTACAACATCCACAAGCTGAGCTCCGGCGAGTATATCATCGCAGAGAAATTCTACGCTAACCCTTTTAACAACAGGTATATCCTCCTGAACGATGAGCAGATAGAACTCCTGAAGAACCTGTAGCGGCCCAGCGTAAGTTTTCGGGCTATAATTTGAAAATGGCAGTGTTAATTTGTACTTTCAGTACCTCTATAACAACACTGCTTATAAAAAACCGATACATCGTACTCGTCAGTCTGCTGGGCTCGTCGCTTTCTCCTCCGGAAGCCAACCCCAGCAGAAGAAAGCGCCAAAGGATATGGAGATTACCCACACGAACGTAGCGCAGGGCGACACGACGAAAGTCACGGCCAGTGCCTCCAAAAAGAAGAAGAAGAAAGAACGTAAGCCTTCAGCCGCGAACATCACCATGAAGCGGGACGTGAACCGTGCCACCATTTCCCAGCGAAGTGAGGAAGGGAACCAGGTAGAGATCGTGATCATGAACTCCGGAATCACGCTGCGCAACGTGGAGGATATGCAGATGATTGGCAGCAGCGGCAGCCCCATGTCCTCCAGCACCTATATGTTTTGATAACGTGAACTTCCCTTTTGAAGGGAATATCCGTTTCAAAGCCCCGAACAAACTGGGCACCGTGGTATATGACCGGGAGGTGAGGTTTAAAGTGAACGAGCCGGGGCAATGGACGCTCCGCATAGACCTGTAGTTGCATCATAGTCAGGCAGTAGACACAGAAGCTGCACTGTGGGGAAACATACCTGCGGTGCAGCTTCTGTGTTTGCGTAGTTCTGCCGGGGCAGGAAACGCGCGGCCCAAAAGTTTTTAAAGCCCTGCAAGGATTTATGCGTTTTATCCCTTAGTTTTGCACCCTGAAATAACTCCGTAACAATAGTTAATTAATTTAACAAAGTCAAATGGCGAATATTGGCAGAATTTCCCAGGTTATCGGTCCGGTGGTGGACGTTAGCTTTGTGGGTGATAACATTAAGCTACCAAATATTTTGGATGCCCTTCAAGTGACGAAAGACAACGGCCAGGTAGTCGTACTGGAAGTTCAGAATCACCTTGGAGAAGACCGTGTGCGTACCATTGCGATGGACTCCACTGAAGGTCTGACACGTGGCGCCGAAGTACTTGACCTGGGCGGTCCTATCAAAATGCCGACAGGCGAGGGCATCAAAGGCCGTCTTTTCAATGTGATCGGTGAAGCCATTGACGGTATCCCGCAGCCTGTGAGCACAGGCGGCCTGCCAATTCACAGATCCGCTCCCCGTTTCGAAGACCTTGCCACTTCCTCTGAAGTGCTCTTCACGGGTATCAAAGTAATCGACCTGATCGAGCCCTATGCAAAAGGCGGTAAGATCGGACTGTTCGGTGGCGCCGGTGTGGGCAAAACCGTACTGATCCAGGAACTGATCAACAACATCGCGAAGGCGCACGGCGGACTTTCTGTATTTGCCGGAGTGGGTGAGCGTACGCGGGAGGGAAATGACCTGCTGCGTGAGATGATTGAAGCAGGTATCGTGCGTTACGGCCAAAACTTCATGGAATCGCTGGAGCATGGCGGATGGGACCTTTCCAAAGTGGACCTGGAAGAGCTGAAGGAGTCTAAAGCGACCTTCGTGTTCGGGCAGATGAACGAACCTCCCGGGGCGCGTGCCCGTGTGGCCCTTTCCGGTCTGACGATGGCGGAGTACTACCGCGACGGAGAGCCCGGTTCGAGCGATGCCGGTCGCGATATCCTTTTCTTCGTAGACAACATCTTCCGCTTCACGCAGGCGGGTTCTGAGGTGTCGGCGCTTTTAGGTCGTATGCCATCCGCGGTAGGTTACCAGCCAACGCTGGCCACCGAGATGGGTGCCATGCAGGAGCGGATCACGTCTACCAAGCGCGGTTCCATCACATCGGTGCAGGCAGTTTACGTACCTGCGGATGACTTGACGGACCCAGCCCCGGCCACAACGTTTGCTCACTTGGATGCGACCACTGTACTTTCCCGTAAGATTTCCGAGTTGGGTATATACCCGGCTGTGGACCCGCTTGACTCTACATCTCGTATCCTTACGCCAGATGTAGTAGGTGAAGAGCACTACAACACCGCGCAGCGCGTGAAAGAGATTCTGCAGCGCTACAAAGAACTGCAGGACATCATCGCCATCCTGGGTATGGACGAGCTTTCGGAAGAGGATAAACTGGTAGTGCACAGAGCGCGCCGCGTGCAGCGTTTCCTGTCGCAGCCGTTCCACGTAGCCGAGCAGTTCACAGGCCTGAAAGGTGTGCTGGTGGATATCAAAGACACCATCAAGGGCTTCAACGAGATTATGGACGGCATGTACGACCACCTTCCGGAGTCTGCTTTCAACCTGGTGGGCACCATCGAAGACGCGGTTGCCAAAGGCGAGAAAATGATGGCCGAAGCAAGATAGATTTTATAGTTAAAAGTTAAGAGTTAAGAGTTAAGAGTTGGTAAACCCAATTATGACTCATAACTCTTAACTCTAAACTCTTAACTAATAAAGATGTATTTAGAGATAATCACGCCTGATAAAAAAGTATTTGCGGGAGAGGTCGTAAGTGCACAGTTCCCCGGCACCAATGGCTCTTTTGAAGTGCTGGACCTGCATGCCCCGCTCATCAGCACGCTGGAGCGAGGCAGAATCAGGGTTACTTCCAACACAGGGCAGGAGTTCTTTATGGTGGATGGCGGTATCGTGGAGGTGCTGAACAACAAAATCATCGTGCTTGCGGAGTCCGTGACCGCTTAACCGCTACATTCTACAGCAAAACCAGCAGCGCCTTCTGTTCTATATATGAGCAGAAGGCGCTGCTGGTTTTGTGGGTTTCGACGGCATGCGAACATGAGAGCGCATAGTAAATTATTGACCAGGAGAATAGCGCCTTTGGTGGAGTATGACGTTTTTACCTCATGAAAAAGGTCCCCGCATGGATAGGTTCAACCATTTCCTTTGGGTGGTAATTTATTGTTTTTCCTCACCTCATTCAGATGTAAAATTCACCAAAATGCCAGAGAATCCCGGATGGATCGTGCATAAAACATTCTCTCCCCCAGTCGTACGTGCGGATTGGGGTGAGTCTGACCCCTTTGTACTTTGCTGTCAGATCCAAAGCCAGAAGTTCGTTCCAGTAACGATCAACATCATCCACTTCTAAAAAAATCATCGAATTGTCTACCCAATCCCGGACATACGCATCCTGTAAATAAAACCCCAATCCCTGGGCACTGAAGTAGGACATATCAGGAGCCAAAACGCTTTCCAGAAAGCCTAAGTCCCGGTAAAAGCTCCGGGATAGTTCAAAGTTTTCAGCTCCGATAAAGGGCCGGATTGATCTAGCTTTGTGTTCCATTTTTTTCGTTTAAAATTGCAGGTAACGCATTAGCTAATATAACCTGATCCAGCAGAATTCCAAGCTGTTAATTCAGTCATTCCGATGCCATGTCCAGTGGCAGCCAGGATGTTCTGCATCCTTTCCCTATCGAACGGTCCTATATAAATTGGTTTTCGGCTTGCCTCTTGCCACAAATCCTGCTTACCTTGAGCGCAAATACAGAATCAGCAACATGCCGCAGATACATCCTAAAACCACGCCCATCTACCAAACCTCCGTTTTCACCTTCGAGGACCTGAACGCGCTGGAGCATTACTTTGAGCAGCCGGGGCAAAGCTATATGTACACCCGCTACAGCAACCCCAACTCCGACGAGTTGGCGGAGCAGGTGAATGCGCTGGAAGGCGGGGCTGGTGCGGTGGTAACTTCCTCAGGGATGTCGGCTATACTGGCGGCCATTCTTACGCTGTGCAAAGCCGGTGATCATGTGCTGTGTGCCGAGGAGATATATGGCGGGTCTTCCACCTTGCTGTCGAAGGAACTGACGCGCATCGGCATAGAAGTAACTTTCGTGCCTCCCGCCTCCATATATAGCCTGCAGCCTTTCGTGCAGCCCAACACGCGGCTGCTGCTAGTGGAAACCATGAGCAACCCGCTGTTGCAGGTAACCGATATAAAGCGACTGGCCCTGGAGACAAAAAAACAGGAGATAAAGCTTGTGGTCGATAATACCTTTGCCTCGCCCATTATCACGAAGCCGCTGGCGCTGGAGGCCGATATGGCCATACACAGCGTGACCAAGTACCTGTCCGGGCACAGCGACGTGACGGCGGGGGTAGTGGTGTGCCGGCACCCCGACGACCTGCAGCGCGTGCAGCAGGTGATGATGGTCTATGGCCTGAACCTGAGTCCGTTCGAAAGCTGGCTGGCCGCGCGGGGGCTCAAAACATTGCGCCTGCGCATGCGGCAGCACAGCAGCAACGCACTGGCGATCGCCGGTTTCCTGCAGGCGCACCCGAAGGTGGAGCAGGTGTGGTACCCTGGCCTGGAGTCGCACCCGCACCATACCCTGGCGAAGGAGCAGGGGCAGGGGATGTTCGGTGGCATGATGAGCTTCCGCATCAAAGACGACAGGGAGGCCGTGAACCGCTTCATGCAGGCGCTGCGGCACATCCCGTTTGCCCCGTCGCTGGCCGGTGTCAGCACTTCCGTTTCGTATCCCCTCGGCACCTCGCACCGGTCCCTGAAGCCGGAGCAGCAGCAGACAATGGGTATCACGGCGGGCGTCATCCGCTTGTCGGTGGGCATCGAGGAGCCGGAGGAACTTATTGCTGACCTGGAGCAGGCCCTGGCGGAGGTTTAAAAGCCGGGACGTAAGAGCGTCCGCAACTCTAATGTGTAAAAAACATAGCGGCGCCAGCGCCGGCAGCTAAGTTTTTAGCTTTCTGCTGATGCTGGCGCCGCTTATATATAACGTCGGCGCGAAGGACTTTCGGTTAAGCAACCTCCAGTATTCTTCGCAGGTGCTTTACCACTTTCTCTGCCTCTTCCTCGGTCAGGCTGCTGCTGCTGGGCAGGCAAAGGCCCCGCTCAAAAAGGCTGGCGCTCAGGTTATTGCCATAGTACGGGAACTTCGCGAACAGCGGTTGCAGGTGCATCGGCTTCCAGAGCGGCCGCGTTTCAATGTTTTCCTCTTCCAGCGCCAGCCGCACATGTTCGGGGTGGTGGCCTGCGGGCAGCAATACAGTGGTGAGCCAGCGGTTAGAGAAACAAGCTTTCGGCTCCGGCAGGAACACCAGGTCTTCTATATGCTGCAGCTGGCTTCTGTAGAAGTTGAAAATCTCCCGGCGCTGCTTCACGCGCTTCTCCAGCACCTCCATCTGTCCGCGGCCAATGCCGGCACTCACGTTGCTGAGGCGGTAGTTGTATCCCATCTGGGAGTGCTGGTAAAACGGGGCGTCGTCTTTGGCCTGTGTCGCCAAGAACAGCGCCTGTTCTGCCAGCCGCTGATCTTCTGTGACCAGGGCGCCGCCGCCCGAGGTGGTGATGATCTTGTTTCCGTTGAAAGAGTAGGCGCCTATACGCCCCATCGTGCCCACCTGGTGGCCGCTGTAGCGGGAGCCGAGCGCCTCGGCAGCATCTTCCACCACCGGGATGCCGAATTCGTCAGCCACCGCTATAATCTCTTTTACTTTGGCGGGCATCCCATACAGGTGTGTCAGCACGATGGCTTTCGGGAGCCTGCCATATGCCTGCCTCGCCACAATTGCCTCCTGCAAGGCGCCGGGGCACATGTTCCAGGTCTCTTCCTCGCTCTCCACAAACACCGGTGTCGCACCCATATATAAGATAGGGTTTGCCGAGCGCACGTACGTGAAAGTAGAGCAGAGTATTTCGTCTCCGGGTCTGACGTCGAGCAGCCGGAGCGCCAGGTGCAGGGCAGCCGTGCCAGAGTTAACCGCAACGGCATGGCGGGCATTGGTATGCTGGCAGATGTCATGCTCAAAGCCTGCCAAATTTGGCCCCAGGGTGGAAACCCAATTGTCTTCTATCGCTTTCTGCACGTAATTTTTCTCATGGCCGCCCATGTGCGGTACCGAAAGGAAAATTCGTCCTGGCCTGTAATTCATATAGCTATTTCGTCTGAGCTGGAACTCCGGCGGCACAAAAGCCCCGGTACTATGGGTAATATGGCCGCCCTGGCCGGCTAACACCACATGAGCCGCCTTCGGTGCCTCGCCTCGTTTGCCGATACAAACGCACCCGGCCTGCATTGTGTTGCGGCTACTATGTAGCGGAGGCTTCAGGCAGCAACAGTGGCCTCCGCTAACCGCCAGCAAGTGACACGGCGGCAACCGGTGGGGTGCCTGAAAACGCGCTTTAACTGGCTGCGAAGCCGTAGCCGGAGGGAATGACCCTCCCTACAAAGCTACCCACTACCAAGATGAATATAGTAAAAAAACTGTACAATAAAAGCAGGGAGGGAGATTAATATTCAGAAGGGGCTGCCAAACTGTTCGGCCCCTGAACGGCAGTAGTTCAGGCCTTCACACGCGATCCCTCGAACCGGGGCATGGTGGCATGGCCGACTTTGCTCAAGCCGCTGCCGCTCAGCACCACCGTCACCGTTTTGAAAAGTACAAGAAGGTCTGTTTTAAAAGAGATATGGCGCACATACCAGAGGTCGCAGGCAAAGCGGTGTTCCCAACTGGTGCTGTTGCGGCCGTGCACCTGCGCCCAGCCCGTCATGCCGGGCTTTACATCGTGGCGCCGGAACTGCTCCCGCGAATAGAGCGGCAGGTACGCCATCAGCAAAGGCCTCGGGCCCACCAGGCTTAGGTCACCGCGCAGCACGTTATATAGTTGCGGGAGCTCGTCGAGCGAAAGCCGGCGGATGAGTTTGCCCGCCGGCGTCAGGCGCTGCTCGTCCGGGAGGAGGTGGCCAGCGGGGCAACGCTCCTCCGTCATGGTCTGGAGCTTATATAGGGTGAAGGGTTCGCCCCACAGGCCGGGCCGCCGTTGCCGGAACAGGATGCGCCCGTTGTTCACGCGATACAGCACCGGAACAACCACGAGCAGCACAGGAAGGCTCAGGAGCAAACCGAAACTTGCCCCAACCAGATCCATTATGCGCTTGCCGTACTGCTGGTACATGCTGCCTGTTAATTTTTATGCTGTTTTATTTTCCTGTCGCTCCAGGCTTCAACCTGGTATGGCGGGTTAATTTACGAATTCCTGTTTACTGCAACAGCCCGGGCACGTACAAAATTCAGAAATGCAGGCAGCTGCGACAGCTGTGTCCGCGCATTTTTATAGATTGCACACAAAAACAGCTCAGCTGGCACTTTATGCTCGATTTCCCGAACGCAAAAATCAACCTTGGTTTATATGTTACCGCAAAGCGACCGGACGGTTTCCACAACCTCGCCTCGTGCTTTTTCCCGGTGAAGTGGTGCGACGCGCTGGAGATTGTGACCGCCCCGGAACTGGCCTTCACCATGACCGGACTGCCTGTGCCCGGTGATCCGGAGACGAACCTTTGCCTGAAGGCCTTCAAGCTGCTGCAAAAGGATTACAACCTTCCGCCCGTGCATATACACCTGCACAAGGTGATCCCGATGGGCGCAGGCCTTGGTGGCGGTTCCTCCGATGCCGCCTTTACCCTGCGCATTCTCAACAAACTGTTCGAGCTGAACCTGAAGGCCCTCGACCTGGAAAACTACGCCCGGCAGCTGGGCAGCGACTGTGCTTTCTTCGTGCAGAACAAGCCTGTGATCGCCTCGGAGCGCGGCGATGTGTTCCGGCCGGTGTTGCTGGACCTGACCGGCTACACGTGTGTGGTGGTTTACCCGAACATCCACATCACGACGGCGGAGGCCTATGGCAGCATCACACCGAAAGAACCGAGCTGTGCCATGGATCTGCTGGTGAAGCAGGACGTGCACGTGTGGAAAAATGTGCTGAAGAACGATTTTGAAAAGCCGCTTTTCCCAAAGTACCCGGAGCTGCCGCAGGTGAAAGAAAAGCTTTACGCCGCCGGCGCGTCCTATGCCTCCATGACCGGCTCGGGCTCCGCCATATATGGTTTGTTTAAGGGGGAGGCGCCTGCGGACTTAGTCTTTCCCCACCACTACGTTGTCTGGAAAGGCTTGCTTTAGTTTTTTGCGGCGCTCTGTGTACGCATCCAGCACGGGATATATGAACACGCTCAGCAAAATAACGGCCGCCCCATAATAGAACCCGGCCGACATCTTGTCGCCTTCATCAAAGATAAACCACGCCAGCACGATGCCATATACAGGCTCCAGGTTCACGGTCAGGTTCATGGAGTAGGCGGAGATGCGCTGCATCAGGCGCACGCCGGCGGTGTAGGCATATACCGTGCAGGCCAGCGTCAGCACCAGCAGGTACACCCAGTCCATGGCATCCAGCGCGAAGTTCAAGGTGCCGCTCTCCACAAAATACGCGGTATAGACAGGGAAGAACAATACCGTGCCCACGCAGGCGCCCGCCATCTCGTAGCAGGTAATGGTGGTGGAAGGTACTTTCTTCACCAGCTTGGCGTTGATGATGGTGAAAACAGAAGCCAGCAGCGCCGAGCCCACCGCCATGCCAATACCAAGCATGCTGTTAAACTCTGTTTCGTGCTGAAAGATGATATACAAGCCCAGGATGATGAGCAGCGCCAGCAGGATCTCGTGGGGCTTTATCCTGCTTTTGGTAAAGAGCGGCTCCAGGACTGCCGTCCAGAGGCTGCAGGTGGCCATGCCCACAAGGCATATGGACACGGAGGCTACCCGCGCCGCTGCGAAAAACAGGATCCAGTGCGCCGCGATCAGGAACCCCACGCTAAAAATCTGAAGGACGTTTTTGCGGCCGAGCCAGAACGGGGTGCCCCGCTTGTAGATGATCAGCCCCAGCGCGAGCGCCGTGATGAGCGTACGCAGCGTCACCAGTTCCACGGCCGGAATGCTGATGAGTTTGCCGAGGATGGCGGTGAAGCCCCACAGGAAAATAACGAAATGGAGCTCCAGGAAATCTTTAAAACGCGGCATTTTAACGCGGAACGTAACGGTACAACAACAAGCCTATGCCCGAGAAGATAATGGTCGGGACCCAGGCGGCAATCTGAGGGGCAAGGTCGCCTACCTGTGCCAGGCTCCGGCTCGCGATCACGAAGATGATGAATATAAAGGCCAGGAAAAAGCCCAGCGCGATCTGGAAACCCACGCCGCCGCGCGCCTTGCGCGCGCTCATGATCACCCCGATAATGGTGAGGATGATGATGGCGAAAGGATAGCTGAAGCGCTCGTATTTCTCGATGAGGTACACTTCGATGTCATCGGCCCCGCGGTCGATCTTCTCGTTGATATAGGCGCTCAGCTGGGGCAGCGTCATCGTCTGCTCCAGCTTATAGGTGCTCTCGAAGTCTTTCGGCCACATGTTCAGGGTGGTATCGAGCGAGACGCCTTTAAAAATGGTTTCCTGCTCGCCGTCGAAGGTGCGGATGGTGTAGTTCTCTATGCGCCACTTCTCCGCCTCGGGGTTCCAGGAAATGCTGTTGGAGGTGAGCTTTTGCTTCAGCCTGGTGCCCTCGATGTTCTCCATCGCGAAGTTGTACCCGATGTTTGCCGCGTTGTTGTAGCTCTCCATATACACGTAAGTCTCCGGGGCGATTTTGATATGGATGTTGCGGCTGTCGTAGGTGAACGGGCTTTTGATGTACTTGATCTGGAAGGCGACGCTCTCCTTGTTGGCGTTGGGGATCACCCAGCCGATCAGCAGGAAGATGGTGGCCGCGATCAGCGCAGAACCCATCAGGTAAGGCAACAGCAGCCTCCTGAAGCTCACCCCGCTGCTCAGGATCGCCACGATCTCGGTATGCGAGGCCAGCTTGGCCGTCACGAAAACTGTGGCGATAAACACCGTGATCGGGCTCAGCATGTTAGCGTAAAACGGGATCAGGTTCAGGTAATAATCGAAGATGATCTCGCCCACGCTCGGGTTGGTCTTGATAAAGTCGTCGTTCTTCTCCGTGAAATCAATCACCAGAATCACAGCCACCAGTATCAGCACCGTGAAGACGTAGGTGGTGAGGAACTTCTTTAAGATATATTTATCGAGGAGCTTCACTTCGATTAGTTAAGAGTTAAAAGTTATGGGTTAAGAGTGAAAAGTATGCAGCGTTTCAACTGGGTTTTTGCTCTGGCTGAATGTAATCTAATATTAACTTTCAACTCTTAACTTTTAACTGGCTTATCAGAGTCTTGTCATCAGTTTCTTTACCATCACGTCTTTCCAGGCGCGGAAAGTTCCCTGGAGTATCTGCGCGCGCGCCTGCTTCACCAGCCACATATAGAACGTGAGGTTGTGCACGCTGGAAATCTGGGCACCCAGCATCTCCCCGGCGTGCACCAGGTGGCGGAGGTACGCTTTGCTGTAGAACGTGCTGGCGTAGCCCCCCAGTTCCGCATCAATCGGGCTGTGGTCGTTTGCCCAGCGCACGTTCCGGATGTTCACGATGCCCTGCGTGGTAAACAACATGCCGTTGCGGGCGTTGCGCGTGGGCAGCACACAATCAAACATATCCACGCCCAGTGCGATGTTTTCCAGGATGTTGGCCGGCGTGCCCACGCCCATGAGGTACCGCGGCTTGTCCGGGGGCAGTATGTCGCATACCAGCTCCGTCATTTCATACATCATCTCAGCCGGCTCGCCCACCGACAGGCCGCCAATGGCGTTGCCCTCGCGCCCGAAGCCGGCGATGGTCTCCGCTGACTGCACCCGCAGGTCTTTGTAGGTGCTGCCCTGCACAATCGGGAAGAGCGTCTGGTTGTAGCCATATTTTGGTTCGGTGCTGTCGAATCGGTCCACGCAGCGCTGCAGCCAGCGGTGGGTGCGCTCCATGGAGTGCTTGGCGTAGGTGTAGTCGCAGGGGTAAGGGGTGCATTCATCGAACGCCATCACAATGTCAGCCCCGATGGTGCGCTGCGTGTCCATCACGTTCTCAGGGGTGAAATCAAGCGCCGAGCCGTCTATGTGTGACCTGAACTTCACGCCTTCCTCTTTTATCTTGCGGGTGCCCGCCAGCGAGAAAACCTGATAGCCGCCGCTGTCGGTCAGGATAGGGCGGTCCCAGCCATTGAACTTGTGCAGGCCGCCGGCGTTTTCCAGCACCTCCAGGCCCGGGCGAAGGTACAGGTGATAGGTGTTGCCCAGGATAATCTCTGCTTTGATATCTTCCTTCAGCTCGCGCTGGTGCACTGCTTTTACTGTTCCGGCCGTGCCGACCGGCATGAAAATGGGCGTTTCGATGGGGCCGTGGTCGGTTTGCACCAACCCGGCGCGGGCTTTAGACTGTGCGTCTGTTGCTACAAGGTTAAATTGCATGGTATCAGGGTTGCCGGGGCGTCATCTTGCAATAAATAAGTCCAGGGTGCCGGCGCTGCCGCAAGGGCTTCTGTTTCTTTCGTTTCTTATAAAAAAATAGACCTGCAAAGATACGAACTGCGGTGGTGCAAACCACAAACATCTAATAAATCATCCGGCGCTTCGGAAATGGTGCAAGAATAGCTAATTTTGAATGTAGGCGGCCAGCAGGCAAAAGTATATGGAAGTTCCTTTACAGCTATATAGACATCAGCGTTTAGGCTGCTGAAGTCGAAGCTTCTTATACCCAGGTGTGAAACCGTTGTGCGCTTCCGTCCGATCCGGGCCGAAGGCTATATAGAGTTCAATCCGGTATGCGGGCGGCAATCGACAAACAACAATAGACAATCCATTGATTTCAACGATACTGCTGGGGCTGCTGGCGCTGTGTGTGCTGGTTCAGCTTTACTTTTGCTTCTGTTATTTCCTGCCCCTTGCCCGCCACAGAGACCCGGACGCGGAGGCGGTGTGGCCGGTGTCGGTGGTGGTGGCGGCGCACAACGAGCAGGCCAACCTGATGGAGCTCCTGCCCATGCTGCTGGACCAGGAATACCCGGAGTTTGAAATAATACTGGTAAACGATCGTTCTGAAGACGACACGGAGTTTTACGTGTATGAATTAGAGCGCCAGTTTCAGAATTTCAGGGTGGTGACGGTGAAGAAAACGCCGGATTACCTCAACCCGAAAAAATATGCGCTGGCGTTGGGCATCCGGGCGGCTAAATATGAGCACGTGCTGCTGACGGATGCAGACTGCAGGCCCTGTAGCCTGAATTGGATAAGGAAAATGCAGAGCGGATACAAAAACGGCGCTGACGTGGTGCTGGGCTACTCTCCTTATGCACAAGTAAAAGGTTTTTTAAATCACTTGGTGCGTTATGAAACCTTGCTCACCGGAATTCAGTATCTGTCTCATGCAAACAAAGGTAACGCCTATATGGGCGTTGGCCGAAACTTATCTTATACCAAAGAGTGTTTCTTTAAAAACAAAGGTTTTGCATCTCATATCAAGACAATAGGCGGCGACGATGATCTCTTTGTTCGAGACGCCGCAAACAATAGTGACATTAGCATTGTTATCGACAAGGAAGGGCAGACGGTCAGTATTCCTAAAAAAACGTTTCGGGAATGGATTATTCAGAAACGGAGACACATGTCTGTTGGCGGGCGATACAACGCGTCGGATAGAAGAAGAATCGGGATTTTTGTAGCATCCAATATACTTTTTTACATTATTTCCATTGTTGTTCTTGTTCTCAGTAGCCATTTGGCTATCTTGGGCGCGCTTGTAGGTGTCCGATATCTGTCGGTTTTCCCGGTGTACGTGCTGGTTGCCCGCAGGCTGGATGACACGATATCCTTGTTGCTGTTACCGTTGCTCGATGTGGTTTATTTTTTGAACTACATGTTTCTTGGGATATCTGTAATACTGTATAAAAAATTCAGATGGAAGTAAACAAACAATTCTCTGCGAAAGCAAAACACGACTTCAAACTTATTCAGGCCGCAGTAGAGGACAACGACGAGAAAGCGTACGCCGAGCTGATGAGCATCTATAAGAAGCCCGTGTACCACGTAGTGCTGAAGATGGTGCGCAACGCCGATGATGCAGAGGACTTAACGATAGAGGCTTTCGCCAAGGCTTTCCGTAACCTGCACAAATTCAACCCGGAATACGCCTTCAGTACCTGGCTGTTCCGCATCGCCACCAACAACTGCATCGACTTTATCCGCAAGAACAGGATCAAAACCATGTCAATCGACTCCGCCATCAAGATCGACAATGGCGACGAGATCACGATCGACTTCAAAGACAAGAACCTGAACCCGCAGGAAGAGGCGATCAAAAACCAGAAAATCGAGATCATGCAGTACGTGGTGGCCAAGCTGCCCGACAAGTACCAGCGCCTCGTGACGCTGCGCTACTTCAACGAGCTGAGCTACGAGGAGATCGCGACGGAGTTGAACGCGCCGCTCGGCACCGTGAAAGCACAGTTGCACCGCGCCCGCGAGTTGCTCTATGACATGGTGAAGAACAAGAAGCACCTCATTTAATTGTAAAATTGTTGATTGCTGAGCTGTTCAATCGTTAAGCTGAAAATAAATAAGAATTGAATTAAGGTTGATTGATTACGTTTGAAGCCCCTGTTGCCTGAGTGCAGCAGGGGCTTTTTTCATGCAAGCTATTCCGGTTCTTATTTCATATTTTTGCTGCGGTGGCGCGAGTTGGTATATAGGCTCTTGTGCCTGCCAGTTGTATATAAAGAAGCCAGGCATGTATGAAGACGTCCTTTACTGATGCTATGCTCGCGCGCACCGGGAAGTTGTACTTACAACTGCGCCTTGGTAAGCAGAAGAGGGTGCAGCAGGTGCTTGACCAGAAATACGAGGGCCAGTACCGCAACGCCGGCCTCGTGCTGCTCTTCGACTTGCTGATGGCCTTCGCCGCAGTTGCGGTCGTATGCTTGATTGCCGTGATCTTATATATGGCGGTTACCCATACCTCATTCATAACTTTAAATTCGTAATTCATATATGCCTACCGCCATCCGCACCTTGCTATCGGGGTATTTCCCGGAGCTGACAGAAGACCAACTGCAGAAGTACGACCATATGGGCGAGCTGTACAGGGAGTGGAACCAGAAGATAAACGTGATCTCGCGCAAGGACATGGAGGAACTGGGGGTGCACCACATCCTGCACTCGCTGGGCATTGCCAAAGTGGTCCGGTTCCCGGCGCATACCGCTGTGCTGGATGTGGGCACCGGGGGCGGTCTGCCGGGCCTGCCGCTGGCGGTGATGTTCCCGGAGGTCAAGTTCCACCTCGTGGACTCAATCGGCAAGAAGATACACGTGGTGGAGGAGATTGCGCGCGAGCTGCACCTGCAAAACGTGACTGCCGCCCAGGTGCGGGCCGAGCACGTGCGGGAGAAGTTTGATTTCGTGGTGAGCCGCGCCGTGACCCGCCTTGCCAATTTCTACCCCTGGGTCATGAACAGCTTCAAGAAATCAGCCCTGCCCAACAAGGGCCTCTATTACCTGAAAGGCGGTGATCTAACCGAGGAAATTGCGGAGTCCGGGCTTATTGCGCAGGTATATGAATTGAAAGAATATTTTAACGAGGAGTTTTTCGAGACAAAAAAAGTAGTGCACATCCCGATGAAGTAAGGAGATTATAAAGGATGATTAGAGCCTATATGGCTTCCTAAACCCCCTCCAGCAAAAACGTAACGGCCCTTCGCTCCGAATAATAGCTCTCCCCCCTGAGGTCTTCGGTGAAGCCCACGTGGCCGCCCTCTTCCGGCATTTCAAGGTAAAAAAACGGGTTCTCCCTCGCCTCCTGCACCGGGTAGCACTCCGGCGACAGGAAGGGGTCGTTCTTCGCGTTCACGAGCAGCGTTGGCACCTGGATGCCTGGGATAAACTGCCTGGAGCTGACGCGGGCATAATAATCTTCGGCGCTTTTGAAGCCATGCAAAGGGGCGGTGTACCTGTCGTCGAACTCCGGGAACGACCACAGCACGTTGTAATCGCTTAGGTCCAGTTCCTGGGCATATACCTCCTTCTTCAGCTCCAGCTTCGTTTTCAGCGATTTCATGAAACGCCGGGTATAGAGCTTCGAGATTTTCTGAGCAGACCCTTTCAGGTCCACAGGCGTGGAGAACACGGCGGCGCGCTTCACCTGCGGCGGCACCTGGTCCGGCGCCTCGCCTAAGTATTTGAGCGTGATGTTGCCGCCCGCGCTGAAACCTACCAGGTATATATGGCTGTACCTGTTTTGCCGCAGTGCATGGCGCACCACAAAGTCCAGGTCGTCGGAGGCGCCGAGGTGGTAGGAGCGGAGCAGCTTGTTGGGCTCGCCGCTGCAGCTGCGGTAGTTCCAGGCAAGCGCGTCTATCCCTTCGAGGTTAAAGGCCTTTACCATGCCGGTTATATAGGGCCTGCCCGTGTCACCCTCCAGGCCGTGCGACAGGATAAGAAGCGCATCAGACCCCACCACAGACCAGTCTATGTCGATGAAATCATCGTCGGGCGTCGCCACGCGCTCGCGCTGGTACTGCACGCCCACCACCTGCCTGAAAAGGCTGGGCACAATGGTCTGCAGGTGGCCGTTGAAGAGGTAAAAGGGGGCTTTGTGTTTAGAAGGCAGGACAGGCATAGGGACAGTGGGTTTTAAAGCGAAATGCCTTTTAAGGCAATCACAGCGCTTTATGGCACATAATACGGTGCTCTATATATCAGTATAGCTTTAATGGCGTATAACGGTATACCACCAACAAATAATGAACCATGAAAGTTACATCAAAATTTAAAACAATAGGCCTTGCTTTGGCTCTGGGAGCCTTCTCGACAGCATGCAACCAGGAAGCGGTAAATGAAACGAACGCAGAAATAGACGAGGCGCAGACAGAGGTAGGGAACGAGGCCATAGACGCCAACAACGATTTAGATGAGTTTGAGGCGTGGGTAAACACCAATGCCAACCGCGCGGAGACCGCCACGGCGGAGGAGTGGGCTGAGCTAAGGACAGAATACGAGCGCCGTGAAGCAGAGCTTGAGACCAGAAGCGCTGACTGGGACGAAAGCAGCCGGCAGGAGTGGGAGGAGTTAAAGAAGGACTGGAATGAGATGGAGAATAAAGCACAGTCACGCTTAGGAAACATAGAGGACGTAGATGTGGATGTAGACGTTGAAAGAGAGAACAACCAGTAATAAGTAACGATAAATAGTGTTAGGTTGAGAGGGCCGCTGTGTTTTGCAGCGGCCCTCTTTGTTGCTGTCGGGCTTTCAGCGGGCAAAACACAAAACGGGCGGACCGGTAGCGAATGCCTTTCTGTTTCCCTATATTTGCATCGAAGCAAAGGGCCTTAATATTTTCAGAGCAGGTTTTGGAAATTAATGGCAAAGGGTATACCTTTGCAAACTCATTCAAAGATCGGAAAAAGCTTTAATTACATACAATTCATATGGCTAACCATAAGTCGGCATTAAAAAGAATCAGAGCGAACAACGCTAAACGTCTTCGTAACAGGTATCAAGCGAAAACCACTCGTACTTTCATCAAGAAATTAGAGAAAACAACTGATCAGGCAGAGGCGCAAGAACTTTACAAGACAGTTTCTTCTATGCTTGACCGTTTGGCTAAGAAAAACATCATCCACAAAAACAAGGCAGCTAACAACAAGTCTAGATTGGCGAAGTTAGTGAACGGCCTGGCCGCAGCTTAATTTTTTGCTGGATCAGCTTCTCAGAAGCCTTGCACATGGCGTGTAAGGCTTTTTGTGTTTTGTAAAAGCAGCGGCTTTATATATCATTTGGCGGGCATTGTTCAAGGCTTGCCTGAAAGCCAATACGCCACCTCCTCTCGTAGGGACAGGTCGCGACCTGTCCAATCGTTCCCGAACCAATCGTTCCCGAACCAATCGTTCCCGAACCAATCGTTCCCGAACCAATCGTTCCCGAACCAATCGTTCCCGAACCAATCGTTCCCGGTATCATGAAATGCAGCATGACGCTTCTTCGTAGGCCTTCGCGCGGACAGGTCGCGACCTGTCCCTACGGTAGCATTAGAAGTAAAGGGGTAGGGGTAGCGGCACAGGGAATGACACGAGAGGTCAGCCCGACTTAAAAGTACAAGCCCTGAAGGCGGTATATATAAATGAGGCGGCCCTGCAGAACATTTCTGCAGGGCCGCCTCATTTATATATGATTTTCCGCTATTGCTTAAGCAATGCTCAGCTTGATCATGTTGGTGCGCTTCTGCTCATTTATCGGCATGCTGGCCGTGTTGATGAACACATCGCCCTTCTGAAGATAGCCGCCATCCAGCAGTGTCTGCTTGATGTCATTGATGGTCGCGTCAGTAGACTCAAACTTGTCGTAATAGAAACCGCGTACGCCCCACACCAGGTTCAGGGTGTTCAGCAACGTGTGGTTTTCCGTGAATATGAATATATGCGCCTTCGGGCGGTATTTAGCCAGCTGAAATGCTGTGTAGCCAGATTTCGTCATGCCGATGACAGCGCTGGCGTGCGTGTCGCGGGCAAGGCTGCAGGCGTTCGCTACCAGACTATCGCTGTAGAACGTGCGGGTCTGCGGGTTCTGCACATAGGTCTTGTTAAAGATGTTCGCGCTCGCCTCTACCGTGCGGATGGTCAGGCTCATGCTGCGGATCGTCTCGATCGGATAGGCGCCTACCGCTGTCTCAGCGCTCAGCATCACCGTGTCGGCGCCGTCAATCACCGCGTTGGCCACGTCGTTTGTCTCGGCGCGGGTTGGGCGCGGGTTGGTGATCATGCTCTCCATCATCTGGGTGGCCACAATCACAGGCTTGCCGGCCCTGTTGCATTTCTCCACCAGCATTTTCTGGATCATCGGCACCTTCTCCATGCCAACCTCCACGCCTAGGTCGCCGCGGGCTACCATAATGGCGTCCGTTGCCTCTATGATCTCATCGATGTTTTCGATGGCCTCCGGCTTTTCGATTTTCGCGATAACGCGCGTCCCTTTGCCGCTCTCCTTGATGATGCGCTTGATCTCGTGGATGTCCTCGGCACGGCGCACGAAAGAGAGCGCCACCCATTCCACGTCGTTATCCAGGCCAAAATGCAGGTCTTCCACGTCTTTCTCCGTCATCGACGGGGCCGACACCTTGGAATCCGGCAGGTTGATGCCTTTGCGGGGCTTCACGGTGCCGCCATATATCACCTCAGCCTCCACTTCCATGTCCCCGTCTGTGCTGATCACGCGCACTTCCAGTTTGCCGTCGTCGAGCAGAATCGCGTCGCCGGGCTTCACGTCTTTGGCCAGGCCCTCGTAAATGGTGGAAAGCCTGCCTTCAATCGTGAGCGAACCGTCACAAACAAGCTTGATGCGCTGTCCTTCCTTGATCTCGATGGCCCCGTTTTTCACGTCGCCCAGGCGGATTTTCGGGCCCTGCAGGTCCTGCACTAGGCAGATGTTCAGGCCATGCTGGCTGTTGAGGTTGCGCACATGGTCAATCACTTTCTGGTGCTCAGAGTAAGCGCCATGCGAAAAGTTGAGGCGAAAGGCATTCACACCTTCTCTAATCAGAGCAAGAAGGCGGTCAGGAGTGTTGCTTGCCGGGCCAACGGTGGCCAGAATCTTTGTTTTATTGAAGGATATGTCCATACTTAGAATATCAGGTTTTCCTTTAGTTTAAGTGTAAGTGGGTCAATTTGTTGTACGTACTGCACCAGCGGAAGGCTTCGCAGCTTGGCAATGAGCTCCTGCGGGCACAGCTGCTGCAGCGCCCCGGTTATCTGCAGCACGTAATCGTATTCTTTTATCTCTGGCAGCAGGAATGCTTTCATTCCCTGTGCCTTGTTTTTGAGGAGGCGAACAACGGAATGGTCGGTAATATACTCATAATTCGATATAATTATGCGTTCCTGCCCACATAACTCGTAACTTAGGTCCGGCTGCTTTTTGAGGCGGAAGCCCAGGAGCCTGTTCAGGGCCCAGGCCAATTTGTACTCTTTTAACGGAGCAGTTAGTCCGTATACGTCAAAGTCATATTCGTACTCTATGTAAAGCTGGAGTGTCTGCATAGTTGTTGTTCGGCCCCAAAAGTAACAAGCGAACTTGGTAAAACGACATACAGGGCCTAAAACTTTTGTAAAACAGCGAATAGAGAGATTTTTTTTGACATTGTCTGCTGAAATATATTTCTTTGCACAGTGTTTTAATTAACTATAAGAAAAATGTCAGAAATCGCAGAAAAAGTAAAAGCTATCATTATTGATAAGCTTGGTGTTGAAGAGTCAGAGGTTACACCGGAGGCTAGCTTCACAAATGACCTTGGCGCTGATTCTTTAGATACAGTTGAGCTTATCATGGAATTTGAGAAAGAGTTCAATGTGTCTATTCCGGATGATCAGGCTGAGAATATCTCTACCGTAGGCCAGGCTGTAAGCTACCTCGAAGAGCACGCAAAGTAATTCCCCCTTTATTTTTTACTATCAGAACAAATTTTCTACTATCTGTCCTCTACTAGTGGCTTATGGAGCTTAAGAGAGTTGTAGTTACAGGGTTAGGCGCACTCACGCCACTTGGAAAAACCGTTTCAGAATACTGGGACGGTTTGGTCAACGGCGTGAGTGGGGCTGCCCCTATCACGCGCTTTGATGCGAGTAAGTTTAAGACGCAGTTTGCCTGCGAGGTAAAAGGATACGACCCGGAAGATTACTTTGACCGCAAAGAAGGCCGTAAGATGGACTACTTTGCGCAATTTGCGATGATAGTGGCCGACGAGGCCGTGAAAGATGCCAGGCTGATAGAGGATAACATTGACCTCGATCGGATTGGGGTGATCTGGGGGTCAGGCATCGGGGGATTGCGAACATTTCAGGAAGAGTGTGTGAACTTCGCCAACGGCGACGGGACACCGCGCTTCAACCCATTCTTCATCCCGAAGATGATTGCTGACATCAGTGCCGGGCTTATCTCGATCAAGCACGGTTTCCGCGGCCCTAACTTTGTGACTGTTTCTGCCTGTGCTTCTGCCACCAACGCCCTGATTGATTCCTACAACTATATCCGGTTAGGGATGGCCGATGTGATCGTGTCGGGCGGTTCGGAGGCAGCTGTCACGGAGGCAGGTGTCGGTGGCTTCAATGCCCTGAAAGCCCTTTCAGAGCGCAACGATTCCCCGGCGACGGCCTCCCGCCCTTTCGATGCAGACCGTGACGGCTTTGTGTTGGGAGAAGGGGCAGGGGCCATTATATTAGAGGAGTACGAGCATGCCAAGGCACGCGGCGCCAAAATTTACGCTGAGATTATCGGCGGTGCCATGTCTGCCGACGCCTACCATATCACCGCGCCGCACCCGGAAGGCCGTGGCGCCCTAACGGTGATGAAGAACGTGCTGCAGCAGTCGGGCATCAAGCCCGAAGAGGTGGATTATATCAACGTGCACGGCACTTCCACACCGCTCGGCGACCTGAGTGAGATCAAAGCCATCAAGCAGGTGTTCGGCGAGCACGCTTATAACCTGAACATCAGCTCTACCAAATCCATGACAGGCCATCTGTTGGGTGCCGCCGGCGCCATAGAGGCCATTGCCTCTATCCTGGCTATCCAGAATAACATCGTGCCTCCCACTATCAACCATTTCACAGACGACGAGAACCTCGACAGCCGCCTGAACCTGACCTTTAACAAGGCGCAGGAGCGGCAGGTAAATGTTGCCCTGAGCAACACGTTTGGATTTGGTGGCCACAATACTTCCGTGATATTCCGACAACTGAAAGACTAGTGTGTGTTTGGGCCTATAAAACCAGTTCGGCGCGCTTACCGCAGGTTATTTAACAAAGACAGAAATCTGGTAAGCGCTATTGCTGGCGTTACCGGCAGCACCCCAGATAACGTTCGCCTTTATAAGCTTGCCCTCACGCACACCTCCTTCGCCCGCCAGACCTCGGCAGGGAAGCATGAGACAAACGAGCGCCTGGAGTTTCTCGGTGATGCCGTACTGGGCGCCGTGGTGGCCGAGCACCTTTTCAAGAAATTCCCCTACGAAGACGAAGGCTTCCTGACCGAGATCCGCTCCCGCATCGTGAACAGAGAGTCGCTGAACATCATTGCCGTTAAGATCGGGCTGAACCTGCTGGTGAAGGTGGATACCACCAACCACGGCACCCGCCATAAATCGGTAAACGGCAACGCGCTGGAGGCGCTGGTGGGGGCCATCTACCTCGACAAAGGCTATGACAAAACCCGCCACTTTATCCTGGCCAAACTACTGAGGCCGCACGTTGACCTGCACAGCCTCGTAACCACCACCGCCAATTTCAAGAGCAAGCTGATTGAGTGGGCGCAAAGCCAGAACAAAGAGATCCGCTTCGATATCGTGAAGCGCAAGCAGCAGGGAAACACCACCGAATTCACCTCCGAGGTATACATCGACAACAAGCCCGTTGCCGTAGGATCGGGCCTCTCCAAGAAAAAGGCCGACCAGTCCGCCGCCGAAAAAAGCCTTGTCGCGCTGAACATCGGCTGAGTTGATGGCTACTTGCTATTTGTAGGCTTTCAGATAGTAGCGCTATGGTTTAATTGTTCCATGGTTAAACTGTTGAATCATATCTTCCCACACCAACCTTTAACACACAAACATACAGCAATCAGCTATTAGCAACCAACAACTCTATTCTTCAAAATTGATCCGCAACGCTTAACTTGCCTCAAAATGTTGCGTTAAACAAGCCCATGGAAGAAACAAGACTGATGCTTGCTGCCGCCGCCCTCAACCAGACACCAATGGATTGGGACGGGAACCTACAGCATATAAAAGATGCTATTACCGAGGCCGCCACGAACAACGTGCAACTGCTGCTTTTGCCCGAACTCTGCATCACCGGCTATGGCTGCGAAGACATGTTCCTGAGCCCGTGGCTCTCGGAGGTGGCTTTTGAAAAGCTGCTCCAGGTAAAGGAGTGGTGCGACGATATCACGGTGGCCGTTGGGTTACCCGTTTTCCTGGACAAGAAGGTCTATAATACGGCCTGCGTCATCAAGAACAAGGAGATCGTGGGCTTCACGGCAAAGCAGTTTCTGGCCAATGACGGGGTGCATTACGAGCCGCGCTGGTTCACGCCCTGGCCAGCCAACGTGGTGCAGGAGTTCGAGATGATGGGCCACACCTACCGCATCGGCGATATTATATATAACGAGCAGGGGGTGAAGTACGCCTTTGAGATTTGCGAGGATGCCTGGCGCCCCAACCGGCCCGCGGAGCGCCATATGCCGAAGGGCGTGCAACTCATCCTGAACCCAAGCGCCAGCCATTTTGCCCTCAGCAAAACCGATGTGCGGCACCGGCTAGTAGTGGAGGCCTCCAAACGGTACCAGTGCGCTTATGTATACGCCAACCTGCTGGGCAACGAAGCGGGCCGCATGATCTACGACGGGGAGGTGCTGATCGCCCAGAACGGCAAGCTGATTCGCCGCAACGAGCTGCTCTGCTTCAAAGATGTGGACCTGGAGTGCGCCGAAGTCTGTTTCTCCGCCAATCCGAAGATAGAGGACGTGATAGAATACCTGCCGCCCATCGATGAGAACAAAGAGGTGGTGGCAGCCCTGAGCCTGGCCCTGTATGACTATATGCGCAAGAGTCGCAGCCGGGGCTTTGTGCTGTCGCTGAGTGGCGGTGCTGACTCCTCGCTGTGCGCGGTGGCGGTGGCGGAGATGGTGCGCCGGGGCATCGAGAGCCTGGGTACTGTGCTGTTTGTCGCCAAGATGCAGATGTTCTCGATGAAGGATGTTGCTTATTTTGATACGTTGCCTGAGGAAAGGCTGCAGAAAGAACTGATTGGCCGCTTGCTGACCTGCGCCTACCAGGGAACGGTAAACTCCTCCGACAACACCTACAACTCCGCCAGGGGCCTTGCCGAATCCATCGGGGCGAAGTTTTACAGCTGGACCATTGACGAGGAGGTGAGAGGCTATGTCTCCAAGATAGAGGATGTGCTGGAGCGGCCGCTCACATGGGAGCAGGACGACCTGACGCTGCAGAACATCCAGGCGCGCGTGCGGGCACCGGGTATCTGGATGCTGGCCAACATCAACAACGCGCTGCTGATGGCGACCTCCAACCGCAGCGAGGGCTCCGTGGGCTACACCACCATGGATGGCGACACGGCCGGTGGCATCTCCCCGATTGCCGGCATCGACAAGGCCTTTATCCGGCAGCTGCTGGTGTGGATGCAGGTAGAGCTGGGCTACGAAGGTTTGCAGTACGTGAACAAACTGCAGCCAAGCGCGGAGTTGCGCCCCTCGGATGAGGAGCAGACGGATGAGAAAGACCTCATGCCCTACGAGGTGCTGAACCAGATAGAGCGGCTTGCCTTCCACGACCGCTATGCGCCGCACGAGGTCTACAACATCCTGCTGGAGCAGCAGGTGGCTGCCCCGGACGTGCTGCAGGCCTGGGTGACGAAGTTTTATACCCTCTGGTCGCGGAACCAGTGGAAGCGGGAGCGGCTCGCCCCGTCCTTTCACCTCGATGACTACAACATCGATTCGCGCAGCTGGCTCCGCTTCCCGATTCTGAGCGGCGGTTTTCACGAGGAGCTCGCTAAAATCCGCCCGTAAACTCAACCCAACGTGCAGGCGCTACCGGCAAACCGGGAGCGCCTGCGTTTTTTCCGTACCTGATTTATCGTAACTTTGGTACGAACATAAAACCCTTATGAGCATATTCAATTATATTCCCTGGAATGTTGATCCGGAGATTTTCAGTATCGGCCCGATCAGCATTCGCTGGTACGGCCTGCTCTTCGCACTTGGCTTTGTGATCGGGCAGCGCATCCTCACAAAAATATATGTGGCCGAAGGCCGCACAGAAGGCGACGTGGACGTGATCACGTTGTACATGATCATCGGCACAGTGCTTGGCGCCCGCCTCGGCCACGTGCTGTTCTACGACCCGGTGTATTACCTGAGTAACCCCAGCGAGATTCTGAAGATATGGGAAGGAGGTCTGGCCAGCCATGGGGCCACCATCGGCATCCTGTTCGCGCTGTGGCTTTTCAGCCGCAAGCATCGGTTCGACTATATGTGGGTGCTGGACCGCATCGTGATCGTGGTGGCCCTCGGCGGCGCGCTGATCCGGCTTGGCAACCTGATGAACTCCGAGATTTTCGGGCACCCGACCGACCTGCCCTGGGGCTTCATCTTTTACAGGAGCAACGAGTTTTCGCACGTGCCGCGCCATCCCACCCAGCTATATGAATCACTGAGCGTGTTCCTGCTGTTTGTGGTGCTTTACTGGCTCTGGCACAAATACAGGTCCGCCTTGCCCAAGGGACTCCTGTTTGGCCTTTTCGTCACGTTCCTGTTCACTTTCCGCTTCCTGATAGAGTTCCTGAAAGAGAACCAGGAGGCTTTCGAAGACCAGATGGCGCTGAACATGGGCCAGATTCTGAGCATTCCGCTCATCCTGGTGGGGCTTTTCATCCTGTTCAGAGTGTGGCAAAACCCTGCACCCGCTACACCCGGAGGCAGGCTGAGCGACTCCAGGGCGTAAGATTATATATAACCAGCAATCAAAAAGGCACCTCCCGTATAGACAGGAGGTGCCTTTTTGATTTGGTATTGAAAACTTATAACTGGTAGCGGTACAGGTTACCGCCCTCGCTCGTGATCACCAGGGTCTCCTCGTCCTCAAACGCGATGCCTTCGGTCTGGCCCGCATCTTTCAGGCGGATCTCGTTGTAGGTGCCTTCGTAGAAGGTTTCGGGCGAGTCGAAGTCCGTGAAAAGATGGATTTTCCCTTCGCTCAGCAGCGCCACTTTCTCCTCGCTGGGGCTGATGCCGGCGCCTGTGATCTCTGCTTTGATGTTGTGGCTGCCGATGAGTTTGGCCGTGTACTCCCCCGCTTTGGCCGGCACTTTGTAGACCTTGGCGGTTGTTTGGCGGCCCCTGTCCTTTGATACCAGGTAAATGCTGCCGTTGCTGTAGAAGATCGCCTCCACATCGAAGTTGCGGTCTTTCTTTGCCGGCGGGTACTGCTTCTGGTCTTCGTAGGTAAACCGGATGGTCTCTACCTGCTGTGGGTTTTCCGGCTTCAGCTTATATACTTTCAGCTCGCGGCGGTTGTTGTTGTTGTTGCCCGTCTCGGCTATATATACATAGCCCTCGTCGTCCTGCGTCAGGTCCTCCCAATCCTCGTTGTTCAGGTTTAGTTTGATCGTCTCCACCAGCTTGCCCTGCTCATTTATCTTGTAGAGGTAAGGCTTGTTGCCGGCATCGTTGTGGGTGAGGTACAGCCCTTTCTGCGGCAGGGCCACCAGGCCGGAGCTTTCCTCCACGGCGTTGGGCAGTTTGGCCAGTCTTTCAAGGGAGGCGGGCGCTGCGTCAGTCGGGGTAGCTTCCATGTCGCGCATATAATAGAACAGCAATGCTGCCACAGCCACAAAAACAGCTGTAATTTTTATCATCAGTTTCATTTTTATTGGATCGAAATCAGGTATTTACTTAACGGGAAGTACCTGCCCGGCGTTAACTATATAGGCTAAAAATATGGATTCCGGTAAATGGCCCTTGCACCGGGCTTAACAATAACGAGCGATGGACATCAAAAAGATAAAGGAGACCTGTCTGTATGTAACCAGCCTGGAGGCGAGCAAGGGCTTTTACAACGGAAAGCTGGGCTTTGAGGTGATCGGGGAGGTGAAGGAGCGGCACGTGTTCTTCCGGGCGGGTGCATCGGTCCTGCTGTGTTTTATCGCGGAAGCCTCTAAAAGAAGCACCACCCTGCCGCCGCATTTCGGTACAGGCCAGCTGCACCTTGCCTTTGAAGTGGAGCGCGCGCAGTACGGGCCCTGGAAGGAGAAGGTGAGAAATGCCGGAATCCCGATAGAGCAGGAGTTTAACTGGGGCGGCGGCTTCCTCTCATTCTACTTCCGCGACCCGGACCAGCACCTGCTGGAAGTGGTGATGGAAGGCATGTGGGAGCGGTAGGGGCGTATGTTAAATGACTTTATGTCGGATATATAGGATGAGTAAAACAGAGTTACCGGGTTGTCGTCTTGTAAGCTTCCTGGTTTGAGCAGGCACCGGTGTCGCTGCTTCTTTCAGTAATCCTATAGAAGGACAGCAGGAGTTTATCCACCTATATAAAAATGCAAGTACTCAGAAACGGCCAAGCCGCTCATGCACCAAGGAGAGTGTTTCCGCCTGGATAGTGTGGCCGCCGTCGAAGGTATATAGTTGTGGGCGGATGCCTAACTGCATCATCAGCGCCTGCTTCTTCTCAAGACCTTCCGGGGTGATGAACGCGTCTTGCATGCCATATACCAGCGCCACCGGCAACTCCCTGAAAGCGGAATTTCCTGCTTCAAAATCAATGTCTTCCGGGAAGGAGGCGGCCCACAGCACCAGCCGGTGCGCCGGCACGTTGCCAGAAGCCAGCCAGCGGCAGACGGTGGCGCCCCCCTGCGAAAAGCCCAACACCGTAACCCGCACCTCCTTCGGCAGAAGCCTTAGCTGTTCGGCCAGCAGCAGGTTCAGGTAATTGGCCTGGTCCCCAATTTCTGACAGGCGGTCTTCTTTCGTCATCCAGGTGGCGCCCACGCGGCCTGAAAAGCCATTCAGGTAAAACCTTGACAGCGCCTCAGGCGCCACCACCAGCGATTTGCCATCGTCCAGGCCGCTGAAGTGCCGCACGAAGTAGCGCCCCAACTGGCCGTAGCCGTGGCAAACGATCCAGAGGTCCTGGATGGCTTCCGAGGGAGTGCCCAGGGTATAGTAGCGGGCGGTGCGGGGCACTGTTAGTTTGTGTTCAGTCACATCGGATATTGTGTTTTGGTATCAATTCCAAAAGAACCAGACTCGGGACTCGGAATTCCGAACTCGTAACTCTCTATAGGCTGTCTTTCGTGAACTGGAACGGCAGCAGGTCGGCCACGCTCCGGAAGCGGTAAAACTTTCCGTCCTGCGCCTGCAACAGCACGGGTATATCTTCCTGCTGCTTGTACTCGTATTCGCCCATCACCTGGCGGCAGGCCCCGCAAGGCATGGCCGGTAAGTAGTGCGTTTCGCTTCTGCGGCGAGCGGTAACGGCAAGCAGCTTTATTTTTTTGTTCGGATGGTGCGCGCTCAGGGCAAAAAGTGCGGTGCGTTCGGCGCAGAGCCCGGAGGGGTAGGCCGCATTCTCCTGGTTGCTGCCCTTAAACATACTGCCGTCTTCGAGCAGCAAGGCGGCCCCCACCAGGAAATTGGAATAGGGGGCATAGGCATCATTGGCTGTTTCCTGGGCCAGTTGCATGGCCTGGCGCTCCTGCTCCGTCAGCTCAGCCGGCTCCAGCACATCCACACTAATATGTATATCTAATTTACTGGCCATTTCATATGGGATAAGTCAAAAAAGCGGAAAGGGGTTTTAAATTTAAGCTATTAATCTGATAAAACCATATATAGGATTTGCCTTACAAGCGGGAATGCCTAAATTAAGACTGTACCACAAACAGTTGCTATGAAAAGAATTCTGCTCCTTGGCGCTGGCCGCTCCGCCTCCTCGCTTATACAATACCTGTTAGACAATGCTGCGGCAGAAGACTGGCACCTCCGGATCGGGGATATCTCGGTGGCGCACCTGCAGCCGCTGGTGGAGTCTGTTGCCAGTGCTGATATCATGGTGTTTGATGTGCACAACGAGCGGCAGCGTGCGGAGGAAGTGGGGCAGGCGGACCTGGTGATCTCTATGCTGCCGGCTGCGTTTCATATAGCCGTGGCCCGGGAATGCCTGAAGCAGGGCAGGCATATGATCACGGCCAGCTATGTAACCCTCGCTTTCCGGGAGCTGCACGAAGCGGCGCAACAGGAGAACCTGGTGATCCTGATGGAATCCGGCCTGGACCCGGGCATAGATCATATGTCGGCGATGGCGGTGATACAGCGCATCCAGGCAGCCGGCGGCACCGTTACAGCTTTCAAGTCCTACACCGGAGGGTTGGTGGCACCGGAGTCAGACACAAACCCGTGGCGCTACAAGTTCACCTGGAACCCGCGCAACGTGGTGCTGGCCGGTCAGGGCACTGCTAAATACATCCAGCACGGCTCGTACAAATACATCCCGTATCACCAGTTGTTCAGGCGGGCAGACGCTCTCCATATAGCAGGCTACGGTGGTTTCGAGGGATATGCCAACCGCGACTCCCTGAGCTACCGCGAGCTATATGGCCTGGGCGATATCCCGACGATGCTGCGCGGCACCTTGCGCCGCCAGGGGTACTGCGCCGCCTGGGACGCGCTCGTGCAGCTGGGCCTCACTGACGACAGTTACACGCTGGAAGGCTCGGAGCGGATGACGCACCGCAGTTTTCTGGATGCCTTTCTGCCACCGGCTGCTTCTGCGGAGCAAACCCTTGCCGTGCGCATCAGCTCCTATATAAATATACCCGCTGACGGGGAAGTAATGGAGAAGCTGGCATGGCTGGGACTGTTTGAGGAAACGCCGGTCGGGCTGAAAGAGGCTACCCCGGCGCAAGTGCTGGAGAAGATCCTGAAGGCGAAATGGACGCTGGCTCCCGGCGACAAGGACATGGTGGTGATGCAGCACCTGTTCGAATATGAGCTCAGCGGGCGGCGGCACGAAATCTCCTCTACCCTGGTGGCAACCGGCGACGATGAGGTGCACACCGCGATGGCGAAAACCGTAGGCCTGCCCGTCGGGATGCTGGCCAGGCTGCTGCTGCAGGGGAAAATTGAACGGCGCGGCGTTATCATCCCCGTTTACCCGGAACTGTATGCGCCCGTGCTGGAAGAGCTGAAGCGTTATGGGATTGATTTTGTGGAGAAGGAGCGGGTGCTGTCGGAGTAGAGTATATATGGCTCCCCGATACAGCCCTGTTCAGGCAAACCTCGCAGCGTGCGCAGCTCCTGCGGGCGTTTGAGCAAATTCAAGCCCGGGCACTACAAGTGCAGGTAATACGGTTGCAGCAGTTCCACAAACTCCGGGGTATAGGTCACCTTGTCCGCTTCCCGGATATATAACTGCTTCGTGACCGGCGAATCCTCCGGTGCAAATCCATAGGTTTGTATATGGCGGATGCACTTGCCATTTATATAGGTAAAGACTTCAACGGTTTCTGAAAGGTACAACCCATAGGCTTGCGCTGCTTTTTGAAAATGCGCCGCCTCGGCAGGAGGAAGGAGCAGGTACAGGTTTCCTGTCGAGGTAAGGTGCCGCTGCGCGAAGAGCAGGATATCCCCGAAGTGCAGATCGCCGGTGTGCCTGGCGGAGTTTTTCGCTGCGCTGTCCGATTTCAGCGAAGCCAGGAAAAAGGGCGGGTTGGAGAGAATGACCTCATACGGCTGCCGCGGTGCATACTGTTGCAGCGGCATGGGGTGCAGCCGAAGCCGTTCCGCCCACGGACTCGCCGCGAAGTTCTCCGTTGCCTGCGCCTGCGCATCCGGGTGTATTTCCACTGCATCAACCAGAGCCTCGCTGCGCTGCGCCACCATCAGCGACAGCAGCCCCGTGCCTGCCCCGATGTCCAGCACCCGCTGTGCCCCTGCAACATTTATATAAGCCCCGAAAACGCAGGAGTCGGTGCACACTTTCATCGCGCACTTGTCCTGCTCTACCAGGAACTGCTTAAACTGGAAGTAATCGTTTGGCATGAGGGGGGAAATTAGAATGAGTGGTTGGGTGATTTGTTGGATAGTATATAACTCAAGTTGCGATATATAAATCTGCTGCGTGTAAACCCACCCCTACCCATCCCAAGAGGGGAATAAAAATTCCGTTTCTGAAAAATCCCCTCGTCGGAGGGGCAGGGGTGGGTCGTGTTTCTACTTTTGGGTTATATATATAATTCAACCAAAGGTTATCCAGCAAGCCTCCTTTTTCAGTTAGCAATTGCTTTGCCGCTTGCCCACAAGATCCTTCCAGGATGACAGGAAAAAAATATTCAGTTATTCAAAATTCACTCACTCCATCACTCATTCAAATCTCAGCTTGGTTGTGAGGCGCCGGATTCGAAGCCTTCGTCGATGGGCAGGTTAGGGGAGAGGGCGCTGGCAACGGCCAGTTCGTCGCAGCGTTCGTTTTCGGGGTGGCCGGCGTGGCCGCGTATCCAGACGAACCTGACCTGGTGCTTCGGGTAAATGCGCAGGAAGCGGGCCCACAGGTCGGCGTTGGCTTTGCCTTTGAAGCCTTTCTTCTGCCAGCCAAACACCCAGCGCTTTTCCACGGCATCCACCACGTATTTGGAATCGGAGTAAACGGTGACAGGCATGCCCGGCTTGGTGATGGCCTCCAGCCCCACAATCACGGCCAGCAGCTCCATGCGGTTGTTGGTGGTTTTGCGGAAGCCCTCGCTCATTTCCTTTACATGCTGCTTCCAGCGCAAAATCACGCCGTAGCCGCCTGGGCCAGGGTTTCCGCGGGACGAGCCGTCAGTGAAAAGTTCGATCATATATAAAGTGTTAAATTGCTGTATTGTTTAATTGTTGTGTTGAACCTGCACCAGCAATTAAACAATTGAACCGTCAAGCCATTATGTCCTCCAAAGGCAGCGGTTAGCAATTAGGCGGATTTACAAATTTGTCTTGAAAAGCTTGATGGCAATGGCCAGCAGGATGATGCCGAAGATCTTTCGGAGCACATCGGCGCCGGATTTGCCGAGCTTGCGCTCAATAACAGCAGACCCTTTGAGCACCACGTACACAAAGCCGAGGTTCAGCACAACACCTACCAATACGTTCGGGAGGGAGTAGGCGGCGCGCAGCGAGAGAAGCGTCGTCATGGTGCCGGCCCCCACGATGAGCGGGAATGCCAGCGGCACGATGGAGCCGGTTTTTGACTCCGGGTCGGTGTGGAAAAAGTGCTTCCCCAGGATCATCTCCAGCCCGATCAGGAAGATGATGATGGCACCGGCCATAGCGAACGACTGGAAATCGATGCCGAACAGTTTGAGGATAGACTGGCCCAGAAACAGGAAAACGATCATCAGGATACCCGACACGATGGTTGCCTTGCCGGATTCGATCCTGCCCTCCCGCTTGCGGAGGTCGATGATGATGGGGATGGAGCCGATGATATCGATCACGGCAAAGAGCGTGAGCGTGACGGAGGCTATCTCTTTAAAACTGAACAGATCGTTTAGGTTCACTTCGTTTTTTATATGCGGAGTTGTGCGTGCGCTATATAAACCAGGTACTTATCTACCTTTGACTTATATAGAGGCGCGCCTGCTTATACCAAGCCGCAAAGGTAGCAGACTTAGGCGTAATAGTGCAGGAAAAAGCGCTTCAGTTCTTCGTACTCTTCGTCGAGGATGGCCGGGAAATTGGCGATGCGGAAGGTATTGCGGGACCAGGGGCCGTAGCCGTTGCCGAGGCGTATGTTGTGGTGCAGGGCGCGCTTCTTCAGCTCATCCACCACTTTCTCGCTTCCCTGCAGGGCCAGCACGGTTTTAGAGCGCACCTCCTCGTTCTCCACCAGCAGCTGTATGTCCGTGAATTGCGCGAAAAAGGCATATAAATCCTGCGCCCTGGCCGTCAGCTCCCCGTCGATGGTTTTGATAAAAGGGCGCTCCTCGAGCACGCGCTTCATTAGGTAAAGGTTGAGCACATTGGGCGTGTGCGTGGTCTGGTAGTTCAGCATCTTCTCGTACATCGACACCATGCTGTTATAGTGTGCCCGCTCCCCCATCTGCTTCGCCCGGAAAATGGCGCGCGGCGAACAGGCCATCACGGCAAGCCCGGCCGGCAGGCCAAAGCACTTCTGCACCGAGGCAAACCATATATCCGCCTTGATCATTTTGAGGTTGAGGCCGGCCATGGACGAGGTGGCGTCCACGGCGATCAGTGTGTCGCGGAAGCGGTTGTGGAGGTTGAGGATGCAGGTGGGCGTTACCTGCGTGCCGTTGGAGGTTTCGTTCTGCGTGAAGCAGATCAGCTCCGTATCCGGACTCACCTGCAGCTCGTGCACCGGCATGGGGCTGTTCAGGTCAAACGCATATCCCTCTGATTTTGGGCGCAGCTTCTGGGCATACTGCAGCCACTTCTCCCCGAATGAGCCGTTGTATATATGGTAGCTCTTGTTTTTGGTGAGGCTCTGGACCAGAATTTCCCAGCACTCGGTGGCCGAGGAAGCGAAGAAGATATAATAGTCCTGCGGGATGTTGAGCCTGCGCTTGATGAGCCCTACCAGTTCGCGCGACAGCTGCACAAACTGATCTCCTCTATGCGGCGTGCTCAGGAACCCTTCGTCATACGCATCTACCAGGTAGTTGCGCACGTCGGGGTACACTTTGGAGGGGCCGGGATAGAAGTTGATCATAAGGATAAAGGTATAAAATTATATATAAAAAGCCATATATAAAAATCTGAAATAGGGCTTACTGGCTTAGAACGTTCAGGAGGATTGATTCTTTACACCGAACCCGATTTGTTTTGGCTTCATGCGCTCAAAGTACTGAAGCGCAAGCCGGTAACTTTCCAGCCCGAAGCCGCTGATGCTGCCCTGGCAGAACGGCGCCATCATGCTTTTGTGGCGGATCGCGTCGCGGGCAAACACATTGGAAATATGCACCTCCACCACCGGCGTCTCTATGGCCTTGATGGCGTCCGAGATGGCTAGGGAGGTGTGGGTATAGGCCCCCGCATTAAACACAATGCCTTTGTGGCTGCCGAAGCCCACTTCATGCAGTTTGTCGATCAGCACCCCCTCGGTGTTGGATTGAAAATAGGAGAGCTCCAGCGCCGGGAAAGCCTCCTTCAGTTCGTCAAAATAATCTTCGAAGGAGCGGCTGCCGTAGATGGCTTTTTCGCGGGTGCCCAACAGGTTCAGGTTTGGTCCGTTCAGGATGATGATCTTCATAGATTGCGTTTTATCTTGCAAATTTCCGAGGCTACAAAGGTACGTATTAAGTATCTTTGCTCCTGAAAAATTGTTTAATTGTTGGATGGTTAAATTGTTGAGACTACCTGAGAAATTCAGTCAGCACACAGATTCCACTCTTAACTTATACCTCTTAACTCTTAACGCACAACGGTGAACTGGCCTATCTGCATCAAGCAATTTGAAGAGTACCTGAAGCTGGAGAAATCGCTCTCGGGCCATTCCGTGGAGGCCTACCTGCGTGATATACGCAAGCTGACGGATTTCCTGGACCTGAAAAAGCTGCAGGTGGCGCCCGAGCATATAACGCCGGTCATTCTCCGCGATTTCCTGGAGTGGATCGGGGAGTTGGGGATGACGGCGCACTCGCAGGCCCGCACCCTGTCCGGTATCCGCGCCTTCTACAAGTTCCTGATCATGGAGGACATGCTGCAGAACGACCCCACCGACACCATCGATGCGCCCAAGCTCAGCCGCAAGCTCCCCGATACGCTCCACTTCCATGAGATAGAGCAGATGCTGGCCGCCATCGACTTGTCTACGCCCGAGGGGACCCGCAACCGCGCCATGCTGGAGACACTTTATTCTTCCGGGCTGCGCGTAACGGAGCTGCTGGACCTGAAAATGAGCAACCTCTACGAGGATATGGGCTTTCTGAAAGTGGCGGGTAAAGGCGACAAGGAGCGGCTGGTGCCGATCGGGCGCGACGCCCTGAAGCATATCCAGCTTTACCGCGAAGGCGTGCGCTGCCACCTCACCATCAAAAAAGGGCATGAGGATGTCCTGTTCCTGAACCGTCGGGGCGCTAAAATGTCGCGGGTGATGGTGTTCATGATCATCAAAGAGCTGGCCCTGAAAGCCGGTATCCAGAAAACTGTGAGTCCGCACACTTTCCGCCACTCGTTCGCCACCCACCTGATCGAAGGGGGCGCTGACCTGCGCGCCGTGCAGGAAATGCTCGGCCACGAATCCATCACCACCACCGAAATCTACACCCATCTCGACCGCGATTACCTGAAACAGGTGATCAGGGATTACCACCCCAGAAGCTAAACCGCATTTACCCCAAAACCTCGTGTTGCGCGCAGCCAGGGGGAGAGGACGAAGCTGCGTAGCGTCTGGAAAAAGAAAGGCTGCAGCCCCGTCGTTCAGACAATGGCAAGAGCTTCTAACTCCGCAACTCTACTTGAGGACCCAACACCATCTATAAAAGCCAGGCTTTCCATTCGTATAGAAGCTGTTACGGCTATATATAAGGTGAACCCGCAGCAGCGAAGCGCCGGGAGCCATTTACTGTCCCTGCAGATTCAGTTGGTCGGTTTCCAGGATCTCCACCCGCTTGCCCATTTTCTTCTGGATGATGCGGAAGTGGTGCCTGTCTTCAGGTGTGATCAGGGATATCGCTTCGCCCACGGCCTCGGCCCTGCCGGTTCTGCCGATGCGGTGCACATAGTCCTTGGGGGAGCGGGGCAGGTCGTAGTTGATCACGTAGGGCAGCAGCTGGATGTCGATGCCGCGGGATACGAGGTCAGTGGCCACCAGCACGGGCAGCTTCCCGGATTTAAACCGGCTGAGCGCCTCTGTTCTGGCTCCCTGGCTTTTTTTGCTGTGCATTGCCACCGCTTCGATACCGTTTTTCGTTAGTTTCTCCGCAAGGTTATCTGCCGTGCGGGTAGAAGACACAAATATCAGCACCTGCTGCATGTTGCCCTGCCGGATCAGGTACCGCAGCAAGGGCCCTTTCCTTTCCGGGGCCACATGATAGGCAATCTGCCTGATCTGCTCCAGGGGCTGCGCTTCCTCCTGAATCTCGATTCTGACAGGGTCGTGCAGCTGCGCTTTGATCAGCTGCTCTATGTCGTTGCCCAGGGTGGCGGAAAACAGGATGTTCTGGCGCTGCCGGGGCAACAGGCCAAGTATTCTGTTCATTTCCTCCTCAAAACCGAGGTTCAGCATCTTGTCTGCCTCGTCCAGCACCAGCGTCTCCACCTCCGACAAATGAACTGATTTGGAAGAGAGCAGGTCAAGCAGCCTTCCCGGCGTCGCCACCAGCACTTCGGTGCCCGAGAGCGCCATCATCTGCGGGTTCACGGACACGCCGCCATATACAGCCAGTGTTTTTACTTTGCGTGGGAGGCTGGCGCCAAGCATTTTGAAAACATCCGCTACCTGTACGGCCAACTCGCGCGTGGGCACCAGCACCAGCGTGTTTATATACCTGTTCCTGGATTGCTGCTTGCTCTGAAGCCTTTCCAGCAGGGGCAGCACAAAGCCGGCCGTTTTACCAGAGCCCGTTTTCGCGATCCCCAGCACATCCTTCCCTTTCAGAATAGCGGGGATGGCCTCCTGCTGGATGGGGTAGGGCTTGCTGTAACTTTGTTCGGCTACTGCTTTTAGAAGAGGCGCGGATAGGCCCAGGGCTGAAAACGACATGCTTTGCTTCTGATGATACAGCTACAACGTCTGCGGCTGTGCTGCAAAGGTACTTATAATTATAAGTAGAAGCGAGCGGGAGAAATATTGGAAGGGTAGTTATATTGTTTCGTATATATAGTATATTCGGCAGTTCAGTTCCGGTTATCTGTCGAAATCTACCAATAACCGGAACAGACTTCCGTTTACACCATAGTTGTGTGTAAGGCAGCGGGAAGCACATAATCAAGATGAAATTAAAAAACTGGATTCAAATCGTGCTGTTAGTCGGCCTTATATCATTAGGAATCGGTTCGGCCTTCTATGAAAAGTTTTTGTTAGATGAATGCTCAAAAGATTGGAAGGCAACTGTTGTGGACATGCACGAGAGAAGAAAAAGAGGATATTACATGAAATATCAATACTATGTAAATGGTAAGAAATTTTCTTCCACTGAGCCAATTCGGGATACGGAGGTAAGTTTATTTAATGTGGGGGACACCATAAACATTACGGTTAGTTGTTCCTATCCAGATGTTAGTAGTTACAAACCTATAGAGGGCATATAGAAGGCATTTTGACACATAATATCAAGCCTTCAATGAAATATAACATAAATAAGAAGCCCAGCACACAACACAGTTCAGCCTTTATGCTCGGCTTTGCCTCGCCCATCGGCTGCACCAGTACGTTGGAATACTACCATAATCATTTAAGATAGCAACCTAGCCCTCAAAACAAACCTTAACATAATGGCACCGACCGACCATAACCTCATCCACTATATAAACACCCACAACCTGATCGGCATTAAGGCCGGGAAGGAGAGGGATACGTTTCTGAACATCTGGATGGTGACCTGTGAGGACAGAATATTCGCGCGGTCGTGGGGCCTGGCCGAAAGAAGTTGGTACAATACGTTCAGAAAGGACGAAGCAGGCGAATTAAAATGCGGAGACCAGGTATATAAAATCAAAGGCGTAGTGCCTGCCGACCTGGAACGCATGAACGCGAAAATCAACCAGGCGTACCTCGCCAAATACGATGCCGGAGCAAACGCCTTCTATGCCCACGGGATCACAAAGCCAGAACACACGGCAAAGACAATGGAGTTTATACCCGTCTGACGAAGGCATCTTTTTCACTAAAATAATATGAAATGCCCCCTAACTACTGCTTGCCCTGTGCAATGCAGTATTTAACGTCTTGTAAGCCAACGGTCTATACTGGTTGTAATAATTATATATGGGCAATCTCCTGTTCAGGCAGTGACGGTGGCAGTCGCGGGCGGTGCATTTTGCGTAACAGGTTACGTTGATCCAGTGAACATTATAAGCGAACACGATGCAATCCCTTGACAGGCTATTGAAAGAGTACCACAACGCGCCGGAGATTTTTCAGGCGGGCAGATATTGGAAGACGTACGAAGACAAAATCGTCAGTGAAATAAAACAGGCTGATATAACCCAGCTCCGAAGCGGGAAATATCCCATATTCAGCACCTTCGGGTTTTCTGAAGCGGTATATAACTATCACCCGAACCTGCCCCTGCACGAAAAGCTGATCAAGCAGGCCATCCGAAAGCTGTTTGTCACGAACCGGGCGATCCTGCCCTACTCCCTGAAACTATCCGATATCCGGGAGATGGCCTATCACCACTGCGTGCTGCAGGGAGAGCTTGCAGGGGCAAAGCCTATATCCGAGATCGAGGCTAGTGCGTTCGGGAACCCCGCGGATCTGTTCGAGATCAACGGGAAGAAGTACACCATGCAGTTCCTGAATTTCTACATCAAGCTTTGCTTCGTGCAGCGAGCCCTCAGGCTCAAAGGCAATGAAACGATTGTGGAACTGGGTTCCGGTTCCGGGTTCCAGGTGGAGGTGCTGAAGAAGGTCTTCCCGGACTTAACCATTCTTTGCTTTGACTTACCCGCCCCGTTATACCTCTGCCAGCAATACCTTACCCACGTGCTGGGCGATGCGCAGGTCGTGCAATCAGACGAGACGATGGAGGTGGCTGACCTCGAAGGCTTTGTGGAAAAGGGGAAAGTGCACATGTTCGGGAACTGGAAGTTTCCGCTGCTGAAGACCTTTAAATTCGACCTGTTCTGGAATGCGGCAAGCTTCGGGGAGATGGAGCCTGATATCGTGAAGAACTACCTGAGCTATGTGAAGGGGAATTGCGACTACGTTTTTCTGCTGCAGGCCAGGCACGGGAAAGAAAGCACGGATTCGTTCGGGGTGTTGACTCCCCTGAAATTCAGTGACTACGACTCGATGTTAAGCGGCTATCGCGTCATCAAAGAGTCGGATGCCTATGAAGCGCACCGCAGAATATCCCAGACGGGCGGCTACTTTCAGGCACTATGGCAAAGGGAATGATACTGGATCAAACACGTTGCAGCAAACGGCCAGCCTATATATAATTTGCCATTTCACGGGCGCGCTTTGGCGGAGGTTCCTATCTTTGCAGGCAACGTGTAACCTAAGCCCAAGCCAGTGTACAAAAGCCTCCTGCGCCCGCTCCTTTTCCAACTCGACCCCGAGAAAGTCCATTACCTGACCACCGACATGCTGCGCGCTTCCATGAAGCTGCCCTATGCCAAAAGCATAAGCCAGCGCCTGTTCGGCGTGCAGGACCCGCGGCTGGAACGGGAGCTGTTCGGCCTGAAGTTTCCGAACCCCGTTGGGCTGGCCGCCGGCTTTGACAAAGACGCCTTGCTGGTGGATGAGATGGGGGAACTGGGCTTCGGCTTCGTAGAGATCGGGACGCTGACGCCAAAGCCGCAGCCGGGCAACGACAAGCCGCGCCTGTTCCGGCTGCCAAAGGACCAGGCCATCATCAACCGGATGGGCTTCAACAATAAGGGCGTGGACGCCGCCGTGGAGCGCCTGCGCAAGCGCAGAAGCAACATCATTGTGGGGGGCAACATCGGCAAAAACAAGGTTACCCCCAACGAGGAGGCCCTGAACGATTACCTCTACTGCTTCAGGGCGCTATATGAGGTGGTGGATTATTTTGTGGTGAACGTCAGCTCGCCCAACACCCCCGACCTGCGGGCGCTGCAGGACAAGGAGCCGCTGAAAAGGCTGCTGCTGGCGGTGCAGGAGCAGAACAGCAAAATGCCGAAGCCGAAGCCGCTGCTGCTCAAGATCGCCCCGGACCTGAACATGGCCCAGCTCAACGACATCATCGAGATTGCCACCGAAACCAGGCTGAGCGGCATCATCGCCACCAACACCACCGTGAGCCGGCAGGGGCTGGTAACACCGGAGCAACGCATTTCTGAAATCGGGATGGGCGGCCTGAGCGGAAAGCCGCTGACGCAGCACGCCACCCAGATCATCCGGCACCTGCGCACCTTCCTGCCCCCCGAGATCCGCATCATCGGGGTGGGCGGCATTATGACGGCGGAGGATGCCGTGGAGAAACTGCAGGCGGGCGCCGACCTGGTGCAGCTATATACAGGGTTCATCTATGAGGGGCCCGCGCTGATCAGCAAAATCAATAAGAAGCTATTGGATTGTTAAATGGTTATATGGTTGAATGGTTAAATTGTTGAGGAGACCGTGTCATGTCCGGCGGTTCAGAGATTTGGCGCATGGCGGTTGGTATATATAAAAGAAACTTTGATGCAGCAGCGCTTTCGAATTAAGAACATCTATATATAAAATTTAAACCATATAACCATTTAATAATTCAGCTACCAAGCCATTTACCCATTCAACAATTTAGCCATTTAACTATTTAGCCATTCCCGCCGATTCTACTCAAAAAAATGTAAATTTGGATCTTAACTTTAGTCAGGGGTATGGCCAAGAACACTTACAGAGACGAAGCGCTGCATACGGCGCGCAAGAACGAGGTGCGGGGTAAGAATGAGCCACGCAAAGCGAATTTGCCCAAAGGGGAGAAGCCGAAGAAGCCGAAGCGCAACTGGTCGTTCAAAATGCCCTCGATGCCCAGTTTCAGGATCGGGTTTCTGCACGACCGCCGCTTCAAGCTGGCCATCGGCTTTACTTTTCTGCTGTTCTCCTTCTTCCTGACCATCGCGTTTGTCTCCTACCTTTTTACCGGCAACGCCGACCAGAGCGTGGTGGAAACCGTGAGCGGCACCGGGTTGAAACAATCCGGCCAGGAGGCGGAGAACTGGCTGGGACTGGTGGGGGCCTGGGTCTCGCACCTGTTTATATATGGGTGGGTGGGCATTGGCGCCTTCTTCTTTATCCCGGTCATGTTCTTCGCAGGCATGCGCATCGTGTTCAAGCGGGTAAACATCTCCATGACCTATATCATCGGGCTTTGCAGCTTCATGATGCTGTGGACAAGCCTCACACTCGGCTATGTTGTTTTCTCGGCGGACGCCATTGACCGGCTCGGATTTTTGGGCGGTGGCATTGGCGTGGAGACGGCTATATGGCTCAACAGCCTGATTGGCTGGGGCTCCTGGCTGCTGCTGGGCTTCCTGCTGCTGATCTTCCTGGTGGGGTTCTTTAACATCACCAGCATCAGCTGGGGTTCTAAAACTGCTGTGGCGGCCGCCGGTGCCGATGATGAAGCAACTGTAAACAAATATGCCGATTCCTTAGGCGACGTGATGGGCGGCGCGGCCCGTGGCATCAACCACAACGCCGACCCGACGGCTTCGCTTGAGATGGAGGAAGAAGAGGAGGAAGAATATTTTGATGAGGAGGATGATGAGATCAACAGGGCGCTCGAGATAGAGCTGAACTCTATTCCGCCAAAAAACGAAACGCCGTCCGCGCCTGCCAAACCGGCTGCGCCAACGCTGGATCTGGATATAGAGAACAATGATGATTTAGAGCTGGAGGACAGTTTTGAGGAGGAGTATGAGGAGGAAATGGAGCTGGAGATTGCCGAGGTGCCGGAGGAGGTCGAGGCCATTGCGGGCGAGAACTACGACCCCACCCTGGACCTTGCCCGCTACCAGTACCCCCATATCGACCTGCTCACCGACTACGGCGTGAACAAAATACAGGTGAGCAAAGAGGAGCTGGAGGCGAACAAAGTCAAAATTGTAGAGACGCTTGGGCACTATAACATCGGCATCGCCAAGATCTCCGCCACCATCGGGCCAACCGTGACGCTCTATGAGATTGTGCCGGACGCCGGGGTGCGCATCTCCAAGATCAAGAACCTGGAGGATGACATCGCCCTGAGCCTCGCGGCGCTAGGTATCCGCATCATCGCCCCGATTCCGGGCAAGGGCACGATCGGTATCGAGGTGCCGAACACCAAGAAGGAGATGGTGTCCATCAAGTCGATCCTGGCAACGGAAAAGTTCATGAAAAGCGATATGGACCTGCCGATCGCCTTCGGAAGAACCATCACCAACGAAGTGTTCATCACCGACCTCGCCAAAATGCCGCACCTGCTGATGGCGGGTGCCACCGGCCAGGGTAAATCGGTTGGCCTCAACGCCATTCTGACCTCGCTGCTGTTCAAGCGCCACCCCTCGCAGCTCAAGTTCGTGCTCGTCGACCCGAAGAAAGTGGAATTGTCGCTGTTCAACAAAATCGAGCGCCACTTCCTGGCCAAGCTGCCCGACAGCGCGGAAGCCATCATCACCGACACCAAGAAAGTGGTGAACACGCTGAACTCGCTCTGTATGGAGATGGACATGCGCTACGACCTTTTGAAGGATGCCGGTTGCCGCAACCTGAAGGAGTATAACCGCAAGTTTGTGGAGCGCAAGCTGAACCCGAAGAAGGGGCACCGCTTCATGCCGTTTATCGTGCTGGTGATAGACGAGCTGGCCGACCTGATGATGACGGCGGGCAAAGAGGTGGAAACTCCGATTGCGCGCCTGGCGCAGCTGGCCCGTGCCATCGGGATTCACCTGGTGGTGGCCACGCAGCGCCCGTCCGTGAACGTGATCACGGGTATCATCAAAGCCAACTTCCCGGCCCGTATCTCCTTTAAAGTAACCTCGAAAATAGACTCCCGCACCATCTTAGATGCCGGAGGTGCCGACCAGTTGATTGGGCAGGGCGACATGCTGTTCTCCATCGGCTCCGATATGATCCGGATCCAGTGCGCCTTTGTGGATACGCCGGAGGTAGACCGCATCTGCGACTTTATCGGGAACCAGCAAGGCTACGACGACGCCTACCTGCTGCCGGAGTTTGTGGGAGACGAGAGCGGCAACGAGAAAGCGGACTTCGACCCCTCGAACCGGGACCCTATGTTTGAGGAAGCCGCCCGCATTATCGTGCAGCACCAGCAGGGGAGTACCTCGCTGCTGCAGCGCCGCCTGAAGCTGGGTTACAACCGCGCCGGCCGCCTGATCGACCAGTTGGAGTCTGCCGGGGTGGTAGGCGCGTTTGAGGGTAGCAAGGCCCGGGAAGTTTTAATTCCGGATGAATACAGTTTGGAACAGTTATTGAATACGCTGGGGTAGAACTGTAATAAAGTACCTGATAAAATGAAAAAGATATTCTCTCTACTGCTGGCGGCCCTGCTTTTCATAAACATTGCGCAGGCGCAGCAAGACCCGAAGGCAAGCAAAATACTGGATGCCATGAGTCAGAAATACGCGGCGATGAAAGCTTTTAAAGCCGACTTCGCCCAGACAATGGAAAACCCCTCCGCCAAAGTGAAAGAGACCATGGCCGGCAACATCGTCGTGAGCGGCGACAAATACCGCCTTGGCGTGAGTGGCCAGGAGGTCATCAGCAACGGAAAACTGATGTGGACGTTCCTGAAAGACGCCAACGAGGTCACCATCACGGAGAGCGACGACGAGGCGGAGGCGATGGCGCCAAGCAGGATCTTCGACATGTATAAGAAAGGATACAAATACTCCTTCGCCGGCACCGAAACCATGGACGATGGCAAATACGATGTGATAGAGCTTGCCCCGGAAGACCGCAAAAACCCGATTTACAAAGTACGCCTTTATATAAACCAGAAAGACAAAAGTCTGAAGAGCTGGGAGATGTTCCGCAACAACGGGAGCCGCTATACCTACACCATCAAAAAATTTGAGGCAAACCCGACGCTTACCTCCGATGCCTTCACCTTTAACAAGGCGAAGTACAAGGGCGTAAACGTGGTGGATCTGCGATAGGCTTTAACGATATACCCCTTATAAATGGAGGGCCGTCTATATATAGGCGGCCCTTCTTTTATAGGGGGTGGTTTATATATGGGGCTGTGAATTAGTTTCAGGTGATGCACCTGACACAGTTGGTTGAAAGAAATATCCATGTGATGCAGTTTCCGTAATCTTTTAAGACTTGCCACACCATATAAATACCAATGGCAGAATTTGAAAATGAAGGGGAAATGCCAGACAAGAATACATCTGCCAAAGGGCTTGTGCCGCAAATAACGGTTCAGGAGAAAAGCCCGCTTTCGAAGCTGCAGCGGCAGTTTAACAGCAAGATAAAGAAAATCAACACCCTGAAAAAGAACCTGGCGGAGCGGGAGGCGCTGGTGGTGCAGGCACGTGCGCGGGTAGAGACGGAGCTGCGGCCCATTATGGGGCAGTTGGTGGAGAAGCGGATAGAACTGGTGAAACTGCTGGACAGGTCATATGCCCTCACAGTTTTCAGGAAGCGGGAAAAGGATAAGATCGCCTTGCTCATCGAGGACATCTCTTACAACCTGATAGAGGCACATGGGGTGGAGGAACTCATTCCGCTGCACGACAAGTATGCCGCCATGCCCCATGCCGACGCTGTGAAACAGGCCGAGGAGGAGGCCAGGGAAATGACGCAGGACATATTCCGGAGTGTGTTTGGGCTGGAGGTGGAGGTAGACGATTTTGATCAGATAGAAGAGCAGATTCTGCAGCAACTGGAAGAGCGGGAAAAGGAGCGGTCGGAGAAGAAATCGGCCCGGAAGAAGACAAAGGCGCAGCTGGCGAAAGAGGAGAAACGGAAGGCCGAGATGAGCAACATCAGCAAAGCCAGCCGCCGCGTATATACCGACCTCGTAAAACTGCTGCACCCTGACAAGGAGCAGGACGAGGCGACCAGGGCCTGGAAAGAGGAGGCCATGAAACAGATCACGCACGCCTACAAGCAGGATGATTTTTTCGAGCTGCTTCGGCTGCGGATGGAGCATATACCGGAGCAGGATAAAAACCTTGACCAGCTGCCGGAAGAGCAACTGAAGTATTACCTGAAGCTGCTGAACGAGCAGGTGCGGGACCTGGAAGATCAGCAATACGCTTTTTTCTCAGGCCCTGACGCGAGCTTCTACCACCAGTATTGTGGCAACCCGAAGCAGATGGATCAGAAATTCGGAACCGCTAAAAACGACCTGAAAAAGGAGCTGAAGCAGCTGAAACAGGACCTGCAAAACTTGGAAGAGCCCGCCTACCTCCGGGCTTTCCTGAAGGAACTGCGGTTTAGCTGAGCCGGCCTATATATAGCCTATTGCACTACAAGCGTTTTGGTGATAAACACATCGTCGCCTTCCCAGAACTTCAGGGTATAGGTTCCGGGGCTTTCAGGCTTAAAAGCATAAGCCATATCTCTTGTGAGGATGGCGTCGGCGCAGACTTCGCCGCGATATTATTCTGGATATACTTTTATCGACAGGGTATCGCCGTCTTTCTTCACGTCAAAGCGGCCAAACTCACCACAGCCGTTGCTCACTTAAAAAATATCGGTATCCCGATGCTTTTTCCAGCTGTTAAAGTTTTCTCCGGCACAGCTACCTGCACGATGGGGGTGGAGCCCTTGCGCGCTAAGCCGTGGCATCTTCCTGTGCCCTGGAGCAACTGAAGCAAACGGCAGCGAAGAAGGCGAAGAGTAGTTTCAGGGGTTTCATACAGGAAGTCTTTGTTTGGTAGACCCGCTTCAGGATAAATCAGATTCAAGGGCTCTAAAATTGTATATTCTTTTCGCGGCCCGCGCCAAATGTATATTTTTGTGAGAACCTAAGCCCTGAACGATGACGAGAGAGCAGCTTTTCGAGCAGATACTACAGAAGAAATCTTACCTGTGCGTAGGCCTCGACACCGACCCCCGGAAACTGCCGCAGCACCTGCTGGACGCAGAAGACCCCGTATTTGAATTTAACCGCCAGATCATTGAAGCCACCGCCGATCTTTGCGTGGCCTATAAACCCAACATCGCCTTTTATGAGGCGCAGGGCCCGCAGGGCTGGGTGAGCCTGGAGAAAACACTCAAAGCCATACCTGATAATATCTTCACTATTGCCGATGCCAAGCGTGGCGACATTGGCAACACCTCGGAGCTATATGCCCGCGCGTTTTTCGAGACGATGCAGTTTGATTCCATCACCGTGGCACCCTATATGGGCGCCGATTCGGTGAAGCCTTTCCTGGTGCAGGACGGCAAGTGGGTGATTCTGCTGGCGCTCACCTCCAACGCCGGCAGCCAGGATTTCCAGATGCTGCGGCTGGAGGACGGAAACGAGGAATACCTGTTTGAGCAGGTGCTGCGCAGCAGCGCAGGTTGGGCCACCCCCGATCAGATGATGTACGTCGTGGGCGCGACCCAGGCGGAATACGTGCAGCGGGTGCGGCGACTGGTGCCGGAGCATTTCCTGCTGGTGCCGGGCGTGGGCGCGCAAGGCGGCAGCCTGGAAGAGATATCGCGGCTGGGCATGAACCGGCAGTGCGGCCTGCTGGTGAACGCCACCCGCAGCATCATCTACGCCTCCTCCGGCCCCGACTTTGCCGAGAAAGCCCGCGCGGAAGCCCTGGCGATGCAGCAGGAGATGGAGGCGCTGTTGGAAGAACTGATCAAAAAGTAAGGGGTTCATACCGGTTTCTTCCACAAAACCGCCTTTCCCACACAACAAAAAACAAGAAATGAACAATAACGATATTATCCGCCGCATCCGGTATACCTTCAACTTCAGCGACGCTAAGATGATTGAACTGTTTGGTATGGCGGGGTATGAGGTGACACGGGCCCAGGTCAGTGACTGGTTAAAGAAAGAGGAAGACCCGGAGTGCCAGGAACTCGATGACGAGCATCTGGCGGCCTTCCTGAATGGGTTGATCATCGACAGGCGGGGTAGAAAGGAGGGGCCGCAACCGGAGACGGAAAAGCAGCTGAACAACAACATCATCCTGCGGAAGTTGAAAATAGCCCTGAACCTGAAGGACGAGGATATAGTGGGCATACTCGAACTGGTGCGGTTCCGGATGGGCAAGGCAGAACTCAGCGCCTTTTTCCGTAACCCGGGGCACAAGCATTACCGCGAGTGCAAAGACCAGGTGATGCGTAATTTCCTGCACGGCATGCAGCTAAAATACAGCGAAGGCCAAAGTTAAACAGCTAAAACTATTTTTGCCGGTATTCTCCCCGCCCAAGACCTGAACCAAAGTGAAAGAAGACTTTCTGCACTATATCTGGCAGCATCAGTACTTTGATAAAACTGCGCTGGTCACTACCGCAGGGGAGGGCCTGCAGGTGCTGCGTACCGGGTTTTATAACACCGATGCCGGTCCTGATTTCCAGGAGGCACTGCTGAAGGTCGGCGAAGTGGAGTGGTCGGGGAGTGTGGAGGTGCACCTCAACGCCTCTGACTGGCACCGCCACCAGCACCAGCGCGACCTGAAGTACGACCAGGTGGTGCTGCATGTGGTGTGGGAGGCGGATGTGCCTGTATTATACAGTGACGGTACGCCGGTGCCTGTCCTCTCGCTGCAGGGCCGCGTAGATCTATCGCTGGTGAACACATATCAGAAGTTGCAGCAGGCAATGAATGCCATTCCCTGTGCGGCTTTCTGGCCCTCGGTGCCTGCCATCACGAAAACATTGATGCTTGAGCGGGCGCTGGTGGAGCGGCTCGAGGCAAAGGGGGAGGAGGTACTGCACAGCTTTCGGAGCTACAGCAACGATTGGGAACAGACTGCTTACCACACCCTGCTGCGCGGCTTCGGATTCAAGACAAACCAGCAGGGCTTTGAGCAACTGGCAAAGGCTTTGCCGCTGTCCGTGGTGCGGCGGCACCAGCACAACCCACTGCAGCTGGAGGCACTTCTATATGGGCAGGCGGGTTTTTTAGAAGAACCGGAGGATACCTATGGCGCGCTGCTCCAGAAAGAGCACGGTTTCCTGCAGCATAAATACACGCTGCAGCCGATGCCTCGCCACCGCTGGAAATTTCTGCGCATGCGCCCCGCCAACTTCCCGACCGTGCGGCTCGCCCAGCTGGCGGCCATGCTATACCGGCAGCAGGCCTTTTTCTCAAAGCTGCTGGAGGCAGACACGGTAGAGCAATACGAGGCGCTGTTCCGGGTTCCTGTGTCCGAATACTGGCAGCAGCATTACCACTTCGGGAGGCCTGCAAAAGCGCGCCAGAAAAGCATCGGGAAGGGGAGTGTGCAAAACCTTGTCGTTAACGTGGCAGTGCCGCTGTTGGCCGCTTACAGGTTATATACCGATGAGCGGGTTTATATCGAAAAAGCCGTATCGCTGCTGGAGCAACTCCGGGAGGGAAGCAACAAGATCACGCGCTTTTACCAGGAACTGGGCTGGCAGGCCAGATCCGCCGCCGACAACCAGGCGGCGTTGGGGCTTTACAAGAAGTACTGCGCCCCGGTCAACTGCATGCGCTGCGCCATCGGCCATAAGATCATGAAACAAAACAGCTCCGCCACGTGAGTGTGCTGGTGTATATGCTGAACCTGCTGCTGCTCGGGGCGCTGGTGTGGGCAATGCGGCGGCAGGAGTGGGCACAGGCAATTAAGCCGTTCTTCTACCCCGCCCTCTTTTTAAAAATGATATGCGGCGTGCTGCTGGGGTGGTTGTATTTCGAGTATTATGGTGCCGGAGATACAATCGCTTACCACCAGATGTCTACAACTGCTGCAGATGTTTTCCGGGAACAGGGAATTATGCCTTATAGTCGTTATTTACTTTTCGATGAGGTAACCAGCGAGCAATTAAAAGAATACCGGGAAGCGCACTATATGGGAGCTTGGAATGTTATTAAACTCTTTAGCCTGCTAAACCTAATTACTGCGGGGCATTATTACCTCATGGCGCTTTACTTGGCATTGTTTAGTTTCAGTGGCAGCGGTTACCTGGTCTTCCAACTTATGAAGCGATATCCGCATGCAGCGTCTTCGGCTATTTTCGCTTTTTTATTTCTTCCCTCTGTTGTTTTTTGGTCATCTGGCCTGCTTAAAGAGAGTCTGGTAATGGGGGGGATAGGTTTTTTTGTGGGGGCTGCTGTTGTTCTGGATGCCGAAGCAGGTACGAAGCTATTCTACCGACTGCTGTTGCTTTTCGCCTCTCTGGCTTTGATCTGGTTTGTAAAATACTTTATAGCGGCAGCTATAGGGGTATCTGTGCTGGTGGGAGCATTGGTGTACGTGGTTATTCGCTCAGGTGCCCTCGCAAGGCTTCATCTACTTTTAAAGGCGATCCTGCTGCTGGCGCTTCTGCTGCTTACCCTCTGGGTAGCCTCTAACTTAAATTATAACCTGCAGTTTGATCATTTGCCTGAGGTGGTAGTGGACAACTATCATAAATATCTCGCCATATCTGTTGGGAAACCACATGTCGAATTCGAAAATCTGCTGCCAACTTACTTTAGCCTCTTCTTACACGCACCCTTGGCTGTCCTCTGGATTTTGTTCAGGCCTTTTCTATGGGAGGGAACTGATCTAATTCATTTTTTAGCCGGTGCAGAGAGCCTGGTGTTGCTGCTGCTGACTATATGGAGCATATATGGCTTCCTCAGGCAGCGCCAAAAGCGTCTCGACTGGTTTATCATCAGTATGTGGCTGTTCTCCATCATGCTTGCGGTGCTTCTGACATATAGCATGCCGAACCTCGGTACTCTGAACAGGTATAGGATTGTTTTTTTGCCTTTCTTTGTCTACCTGTTGTGCTTAAATCCCTGTGTGGCATCAACAATAAATACGCTTGCCGCTAAACTTACCGGTAAATAAATGAAAAGGCTGTTGCTGATATCAGCGCTTGTGATCGTGGCTTTGCTTTTTGGCAGAGGGCTACAGTTCTATTTACAGAATGCCCGCTACGCACATTATATAGTGGAGGCCTATATGGAAGGGCTAGGCAGCGTGGTGGCGGATGGCTACACCGATAAACAGTCATATTATGTGGGAGAGCAGCAGGTTGTATATATAAATGGAGCTGATGAAGGAGACGCTACCGTCCGTTTATATGATGTTGCAGGCAATGTGGTGGACAGCGTAGGTACCTATTTGGTGCCACAGGAGCCGGGAGCCAACCCAAGCGAAGAAGGATTCGACTATAAATCGACATTCAATTACCCGGTACCAGCACTCAGGAGCGGGCTTTACCTCTGGGAAAATAAAATTCCATTTATCATCAAGGACAAATCAGCGCCTGTTGTGGTGCTTTACCCATCCAACACCATTAATGCCTATAACATAACAGGAGGGAAAAGCCTTTATAGCATTTTCTCGGAGCAAACGCACCAGGTTTCTTTTCACAGGCCCACGTTCCCGGCTGTGTCCTTCCAGGTAAAGGCTGGCATGGAGTGGCTTGCGGCATCGCCCTACCAAGCCAAGTATATAGTGGACTATGATCTGGAAGATAGTACGGTGTTAGATGGGGCCAGTGTACTGGTTATCATAGGTCATAGTGAGTATTGGTCGCGGCAGGCAAGGAAAACCATAGACGGTTTTATAGCAAAGGGAGGGGATTGTGCCATACTCTCCGGAAACACGATGTGGTGGCAGGTCCGCTACACGGAAGATGGTTCCGGCTTGATATGTTACAAGACGCTGCCCGACCCTATCCCCAATCCGCTTCTGAAAACAGTAAACTGGTACCAGGATATACTGCAATACCCGATATACGAGAGTATCGGGGTTGATCTTAGGTTTGGAGGTTACGGCAGGAAAAGCTCGAAGAGCTTTGGCGGTTACAAAATCGTCGAGGCAAACTCTCCTGTTTTCAAAGGCACAGAGCTGCAAAACGGAGAAATACTTCAGGTGCCAAGTAAAGAACTGGATGGTACTTTTTTAGTTGAAGGGCCCGATGGCTTATCGTTGAACAAGGCTGAACTTGGTTTTCACAGAGCCGAGCTGTTGGGGTACGAACATGCTGTGCTGTATGACAGGGGGTATGGCACTTTCCTGATTTTCCAGAAGACTCCCACCTCAGGCGTGGTTGTGAACGTTGCCTCTATGGATTGGTGTAGCGGTTATGGCATGGGCGGTGAGGACGCAGAAAAGATAAAGACGATAACGAAAAACATATTAGACGGGCTGCTCGCTGAAAGAAACCTGTTTAGCAAGTAGCGTTAGGCATATGTTTCAATCTCCCTCACAAATTCGTACCTTTGCGCCTTATTTAAGCTGTAGCTATGCAAAACCCCGTTATCATATTAGGCGCCCAGAAACTGGGCACTGCCGCGCTAGATGCCTTTAACAGCAACAGTGTGATCGTTTACTGCTTCCTCGACGACGAGAAAAAACTTCAGCACGAGGAGGTGAACAATGTGTCGGTGATGAGCAGCACGGAAGACAGCGAGTTCCTGAAACTGATCGGGAACAAGTGCGATGTGTTTGTAGCCGTAGAGGACGCTGCCGCCCGCAAAGGCCTCATCAAAATGCTGAAGGAGGACTACAAGGCAGTACCCGTTAATGCCATCCACCGTTTCAGTTCCGTTTCGGAGCATGCGTGGCTCGGCCACGGCAACCTGATCGGGGCAGGTGCCATCGTGAACAACAATGCCAAGGTGGGTAACTATTGCCTGGTTCAGTCCCGGGCGTTGATAGATGCCAATGCGGAGGTAGGGGACTTTGCGCAAATCGGGGCCGCGGCCATTGTCAATTCAGAAGCGGTGATAGAGGAGGGCGCTTTTATCGGCTCTGGCGCCGTGGTGGTCTCCGGCGTGAAGGTCGGCAAGAACGCCCGCGTCGGCGCAGGCTCTGTCGTGGTGGCCGACGTGCCCGCCAAAGCCACTGTTTTCGGCAACCCGGCCGCATCAGTCAAGTAAACTTTTGTATCGGCTGCCGCTGTTTCGTTTTAAAACTGATAAACGTCATTTTGAAATTGAAACGCGGCAGCTAATTTTGCTGTAAAATTGTTGATTGCTGGTTGTTATTTGTTGTACGATATGAATCCGAAATCTAACACAACCATTTAACCATTAAGCAATTTAACAATCAACAATCAAAAACTAACACTTAGCTGAATCTAAGCCGTTATGAACAAACCCTATAACATCCTGCTTTACTACTGCTACTCGCCTATAGCAGACCCGGAGGCCTACCGGGAGGAGCATCACCTGCTGTGCCTGGAGCTGAACATGCTCGGCCGCATCATTGTCTCCAACGAGGGTCTGAACGGCACCGTGTCGGGCCTGAAGGCGGACTGTGAGAAGTATATGCAGACCATGAAATCCGATCCGCGCTTTGCGAAGATAGATTTTAAGGTGGATGCCTCCGAGGCGCATGCTTTCACAAAACTGCATGTGCGCACTAAAGCCGAAATTGTGCACTCCGGCCTGCTTCATGTTGATCCGAATGTGCGAACCGGTGTGCACCTGTCGCCGAAGGAGTTTAAGGATATGAAGGACCGCGAGGATGTGGTGGTGCTGGACGTGCGCTCAGACTACGAGCACAGTGTGGGCCGCTTCAAAAATGCCGTGACGCTGGACATCGAGAACTTCCGCGAGTTTCCGGAGAAGGTCGGTGAGCTGAAGGAGAAGTACAAGGACAAGAAAGTTCTGACCTATTGCACCGGCGGCATCAAGTGCGAGAAAGCAAGCGCCTTCCTGCTGGAGCAGGGCTTCGAGAACGTGTACCAGTTGCACGGCGGCATCATCAAGTACGGCATGGAGGCCGGGGGAGAGGATTTTGAGGGCAAGTGCTATGTGTTTGACAACCGCGTGGCCGTGGAGGTAAACCGCGTGAACCCGACGGTGGTGTCGGAATGCCATGTGTGCGGCACCAAGAGCGACCGTATGGTGAACTGCGCCAACCCGGTATGCAACCTGCACGTGCCCATCTGCGAAAAGTGCGGTTGGGAACTGGATGGCGCCTGCTCCGCCGAGTGCAAGGAGCACCCGGAGAAGCGCCCGTACGACGGCACCGGCTACTATCAAAAAGAGACGAACGGCTATAACCCGTTGAAAGGGTTTAACCGCCGCAAGAGCTCCGGCGTGCAGCAGTAGGCAACTTTCAAGAATTCAGGAAAAGCGTGTACTTCCAGTGCACGCTTTTCGCATTTTATATATATTGCTGTATCCACCCCCCCCAACTTCTTTCTTCTAAGGTGTGGAGTTTATCTTACCCCAATCCACTCCTTCGACAAGGAGAGGAAGCACAAGCGTGTCTGTTCAATATAAGGCTACTTTAGCAGAAACTAATATATAACAGGGCTTCTACTTTGTTTTGCCAGGGAGGGGCAGGGGGGTAGCTTACCATAGTCTCAAACTACATCAACAAAAACCATGGCTGTAATCCCAGAATCAGAACTGATCATAAACCCGAACGGAACAATCTATCACCTCAACCTGCTGCCGGAGCATATATCGGATACGATCATCACGGTAGGAGACCCGGACCGGGTGGCAAAGGTAAGCCGGTACTTCGATGAGATAGAAGTGGCGGTTGCCAAGCGCGAATTTATCACCCACACCGGCTACTACAAGGGCAAGCGCCTGACGGTTATATCCACAGGCATGGGCACTGACAACATCGACATTCTGATGAATGAACTGGATGCGCTCGTGAATATTGATTTCCAGTCGCGGGAGCCGAACGAAGACAGGATCAGGTTGAAGATTATCCGCGTTGGAACCTCGGGAGCCTTGCAGAGTACCGTGCCGCTGGGCAGCCACCTGGCTTCGCATACCGCCGTTGGCCTCGATTCCTTGATGGAGTTCTACCCCTTGGAGCAGCGCAAAGACGAGTTATATATAGGAGAGGCGCTGCAACAGGCGCTTGGGCTGAGCTTCCGGCCATATTGTGTCTCCGGTTCCGAAAGCCTGATCAGGAAGGTGGCCTATGATATGATCCCGGGCAACACACTCACCTGCCCCGGGTTTTATGCGCCGCAGGGCCGCGTGCTGCGGGCGGGGCTGCGTAAGCCCGATCTGCTGCAAACTTACCGGAACTTCCGCGCTAAAGATTACAGGTTCACTAATTTCGAGATGGAAACGGCTGGCTACTACAGCCTGGGCCGCCTGCTGGACCACGAGGTACTGTCGCTGAACGCCATCGTGGCCAACCGGATTTCAAAGACATTTGCTGCCAATGCCGAGGAGGTGATCGATGATCTGATCTTAAAAGTGCTGGAGCGGGTGTAGAACCGCACATAGGACCATTTAAAAAAAGCTAAAAAGCCACAACTGGGGAACATAGCGCTCCGGGCTGTGGCTTTTTATCGAAAGAGAAGGTATTTCAGAAGAGGGCGCTTTTCTCCCTCCGTATATAGCGAGCTGAAGCGGGCTTCCTGCCTAAAAGAACTCTATGCCTACAATGGAAGTAATAGGGATAGAGCACCCGGCTTTCAGGGTCATATACTTTTCATCCACTGCCCATACTGTAGTATCCACGCGCTTCTGCTTACCCTCAGCGGTCTGAAAAGTGATCTCTACTTTGCCACGATAGACATTGCCCAGCGAGGTGGCGCGGTTCAGGTCCCACATGCGCTTCTTCCGCGCCTCCGGGTCAGTTAAAACGTCAGTGCTGCTGAAGTGGAAAGAAGGGACCTCTTCTTTTTCCACCAGTGGGATTGGGTTTGTTACGGTTATCATGCGTTCCTCTATATATGTGAGTGTAAGTAAGTGGTCAAACACTGCTTTAATATAGTAAACGCAAAATACGTTTGCTAATGGTGTCCCGGAATAAATTATTTTATAGTTTCTGGAGAAAATTCAGCGTGTCCACGCCATCGGCGTAGTCCCACACCATGGGCAGCTGCGCCTCCCCAAAAGGGATGCTTCCCTCCAGCCAGCCATGCGCCGACACCACCACCTGCGTCCGGTCTTTGATGGCCCTTAGCTTCTCGCGCAGTTCATGGAGCGAGCTGAACGTGTCGTAGAAGAGCACGGAGATCGGCGACACCAGCCCCTCGCTCTGCTGCACCAGCATAAAGCCGTTGTCGAAGTGCGGCACGCGGTTTACCAGCAGAATGGATTTGTTGTAGTCGTAGTTGTTGTGGTACTTATGGTGCTCGATGATGTTGGAGCGGTGCTGGTTGGCCTCAAAAAACCTGTCGAAAGTGTAGCCTTCCGGTACAAGCACCTTCGACACGTTGCGGCAGCCAAGGCCGTAGTAGCGGAAGATATCTTCCCCGAGCGCCTGCAGGTCGTCTTTCTCCTCGTGGCCTGTCAGGATGCCGATGCTGCTGCGGTTCTTGCGGATAATGTGCGGGCGCTTGGCGAAGTAATACTCGAAGTAGCGCGCGGTGTTGTCAGAGCCGGTGGCGATGATGGCGTCGGCGTCCTTCAGCAGGTACACAAACTCAAACTGGTTGGCAAAGGCCGGCTCAATGCCCACCAGCATGTTGGCCAGGCGCTTCATCAGCGGCTCGTCGGCATTGCTGAGCTTGGCCTGCAGGTAGTGCCCGCTTAGCAGCACCGACAGGAAATCGTGGAAACCCACCATCGGGATATTGCCTGCCATCACCACGCCAACCTTCTTGGGTGTAACCTGTTTGAGGTGATAGGGGTAAAGCCACTCACGGAGGTACTGTTCGTCCAGCATCCGGATGATGCCATCCAGTGCATGGGAAACGTTTTCCAGCGTAAACCAGTTGTTGCGCGACATGGCCGCCTGCGCCCACTCCTGCCGGTCTTCCGGGGTTAGTTTCTGCAGTTGTTTTCCAAGTTCTGCAAAAGCTTCAATCCTGTTCTCTAATGTCATGGCAAGTGCGTGCTTAAAAATTTATTTGATAGGAATACTTAATGTTCCTAATTTTGTTGTTTAATAAGATACGGATTACAAAAGTAAAAAATATACAGGAGATACGACTATGGCTATAATGATAACCGATGAGTGCATAAACTGCGGTGCCTGCGAGCCGGAATGCCCAAACACTGCCATCTACGAGGGTGGCATGGAATGGACGTGGGGCGGAGGCACCGAGCTGAAGGAGGTGGAGATCGACGGAGGGGAGGTTATCCCCGGCGATGCGCCGCAACCGCCTATTTCAGACGAGTTTTACTACATCGTTTCAGATAAATGCACCGAGTGCATGGGCTTCCACGAAGAGCCGCAGTGTGCCGCGGTCTGCCCCGTGGACTGCTGCGTGGACGACCCCGATTACCGCGAGACAGAGGACGAACTGCTGGCAAAGAAAGACTGGCTGCACCAGGCCAGCTAAGCGCTATTGCTGTTTGAGTTGAAAAGCCTGCCTCACCGCAGGCTTTTTTGTTGAACTTATGTAAGGCCGCTCACATGGTCGCGCAGCGTGCGCGGCTCCTGCGAGTGCCTGAGGCGGCAGCCGCTTGCAGTGCCGCTGTGCGGTTTGGTCACAAAAATTACCTAATTTTGCGTTTCCCAATTTTCCAGGAAATTATTCTGTACGATGTCGATCTCAACCAAATATAACCCCAAAGAAGTAGAGCAGAAGTGGTACGACAGCTGGATGCAGCGCGGCTTCTTCCACTCCGAGCCCAACCCGAACAAGGAACCTTACTCCATCGTGATTCCGCCGCCCAACGTGACGGGGGTGCTGCACATGGGCCATATGCTCAACAACACGATCCAGGACATCCTGATCCGGCGCGCGCGCATGCAGGGCAAGGAAGCCTGCTGGGTGCCCGGCACCGACCACGCCTCCATTGCCACGGAGGCCAAGGTGGTGGCGATGCTGAAAGAGCGCGGCATCAGCAAGAAAGACCTGACACGGGAGGAATTCCTGACCTATGCCTGGGAGTGGAAAGAGAAGTACGGTGGCATTATTCTGGAGCAGCTGAAGAAACTCGGTGCCTCCTGCGACTGGGACCGCACCCGCTTCACGATGGAGGAGGACATGAGCGCCGCCGTGATCGAGGTGTTCGTGGACCTGTACCGCAAAGGGCTTATCTACCGGGGCGTGCGCATGGTGAACTGGGACCCGCTGGGCGGCACGGCGCTCTCTGACGAAGAAGTGCTCCCGAAAGAAACCATGGCCAGGATGTACCACCTGCAGTATGAGGTGGTGGATGGCGCCTCGTCAGAGCCGGCCTATATAACGGTTGCCACCTCCAGGCCCGAAACGATTATGGCCGATGTGGCCGTGGCCGTTAACCCGAAGGACAGCCGATACACGCACCTGCACGGCAAAAAAGTGCGCATTCCGCTGCTGGGCCGGGAGATACCGGTTATCCTGGACGAGTACGTTTCCGTTGATTTTGGAACCGGGGCTTTGAAGGTGACGCCGGCCCATGACCTGAATGACTATGAACTGGGGCAGAAGCACCGGCTACCGACCATCGACATATTAAACAACGACGGCACCTTAAATGAGCAGGCCAAGCTATATGTAGGGCAGGATCGTTTCGCCGCCCGCCGCAACATCGTGAAAGACTTGCAGGAGGCTGATCTGTTGGTGAAGATAGAAGAGTACCAGAGCGTGCTGCAGACCTCGGAGCGCACCGGCGCCGTGATAGAGCCGCGCCTGTCGATGCAGTGGTTCTGCAAGATGGATGACATGGCAGCGCCTGCCCTTGAGGCCGTTCTGAATGATGACATTCGCCTGTACCCGCCGAAGTTCAAGAACATGTACCGCGCCTGGATGGAGAATATCCGTGACTGGTGCATCTCGCGGCAGTTGTGGTGGGGTCAGCGCATCCCGGCGTTCTACCTGCCGAACGGTTCTTTTGTGGTGGCGACTACCGCAGAGGAGGCCCTGGAGCTCGCCCGCGGAGAGAGCGGCGACAGCCAACTGCAGCTTTCGGACCTGCGCCAGGATGAGGATGTGCTGGATACCTGGTTCTCGTCGTGGCTGTGGCCAATTTCCGTGTTCAACGGTTTCAAAGACCCCGACAACAAGGATATTCTTTACTACTACCCTACCAATGACCTGGTAACGGCCCCTGAGATCCTATTTTTCTGGGTGGCGCGCATGATCATGGCCGGCTATGAGTTCCGGAAGGAAATGCCGTTCAAGAACGTGTACCTGACCGGCATTGTGCGTGACGCGCAGGGCCGTAAAATGTCGAAGTCGCTGGGCAACTCGCCGGACCCGCTGGACCTGATCGAGCAGTTCGGGGCCGATGGCGTGCGCGCCGGCATGCTGTTCAGCTCGCCAGCTGGCAATGACCTGCTCTTTGACGAAAAACTGGTGGAGCAGGGCCGTAACTTCACTAACAAGATATGGAATGCCTTCCGCCTCATCAAAGGGTGGGAGGTAGACGAAAGCCTGCCGTGCCCGAACGAGACGGCGATCAGCTGGTTTGAGTCCCGCTTCAACGAGGCGTTTGTGCAGATCGAGGACCACTTCAGCAAGTTCCGCATTTCGGACGCGCTGCTGGCGGTATATAAACTGGTGTGGGATGATTTCTGCTCGAACTACCTGGAGATGATCAAGCCAGCCTATCAGCAACCCATCGACAAGCGTACGGTGGATGAAACCGTGCGGCTGCTGGAGAATGTGCTGAAGGTGCTGCACCCGTTCATGCCGTTCATTACCGAGGAGATATGGCATGAGCTGAAAACGCGCAAGCAAAAGGAGTTCCTGATCGTGGCTGCCTGGCCCAAGAAGGATAAATTCGACAAGGACATCATCCAGAAAATGGAGCACGTGCTGCATGTGGTGGGTGCGGTGCGCAACACCCGCAACTCCAAGAACATCCCAAACAACAAGCAGCTCGATTTATATATGAAAGTGGCGAACCAGGAAAGTTATATCTCCTTTATGCCTATCCTGCACAAACTGGGCAACCTGAACGAGGTCCGGTTTGTGGAAGAGAACCTGGAGAGCGGCGTGATCAGCTTTGTAGTGGGCAGCGACGAGTTCTTCATCCCGATGGAAGGCAACATTGACGTGGCCGCCGAGCGCGAGCGCCTCACAAAGGAGCTTGAGTACACCAAAGGTTTCCTCGCCTCGGTAGATAAAAAGCTGAGCAACGAGCGCTTCGTGAGCGGCGCGCCGGAGGCTGTGATATCTGCCGAGCGTAAAAAGAAGGCTGACGCCGAGGCCCGGATCAGCGCCATTGAGCAGAGCCTGGCGGGGCTGTAAAATAGACGCGAGATTCCGAAAGAGAAAGTGCGTTCTCCTATATGGCAATGGCCGCTCCCAATCCGGGGGCGGCCATTGTCATATAGGGTGCTATATAAAAAAGGGCAAGTGAAAAGCTACAGCTTGGTTTCTGCCTCCCGCAGCAGTTGAGCCACCTCCTTTTTATATCCCTCAATCACATCCGTTAAGCCTTCCTTTTTTGCAGCGTAGTTGATCTCCACCTGCTTCTCGCCCAGCCGGTAAGCCAGCAAGCCTTGCTCAGCCTCAGTCAGGTAATATAGCTTTAGGGGGGCATCCGCAGTTGAAACGGCATAGCTTCTGAAGGTAAAGTTGTTGGTGATATGCTGCTGCGTGGGTGTGCGGTTGTCGAGGTAACGCTGCGTTATTACGGTGTCTAAAAGAATGTTGCTCTCAATTTGGTAGATGGATTTGATCTCTCCTTCCTCAAAGCGCCATATATCAACCCGGTGCTCTCCTCTGCTTTGGCTGCTGTGGGCGGCGTTCGATAGGTCAAGATCGGCAGCGAGCCGGAAAAGTTGCAGGTCATTTGCCACCGTTTGCACCGACGGGGTCTGGGTGCTGTTGTCGCTGATGAAGTAGCGGCTGTCGCCGGTTAAATGGGCGAGGTCCTTTTCAAGGTCCTGCTGCAGGCGCAGGCCGGGCGCAACAGCCAACGCGTAGAAAAGGAGCAGCGGAAGCAGGGTGGAAAGAGATGAAAGCATGGCCATAGATCGTTTGCTTCCTGATACTCAAATGCTGTGCCTATTGTTATTCTGATAGAAGTTCCCCTATCATCCTGCCGCGCCGGAAAGTCGCCTGGCAAAAGTTTCTCCGCAACCTGCCATTTTTTTTCTTACATTGACTCTCTATCTACAGGCGCTACGCGTGGCACGGCACCGCCCTCAGCCTGGCTTTTGTCCCTTTACCGCTTCCTTTGCGTAAATCATCTTATGATGGAAACTATAGACCAACTCAGCATATTAAGTATCGACATCGGCGGCTCACGCATCAAGGCTACTGTTCTAAACCAGGCGGGGGAGCTGCAGACAAGCTATATAAAGACGGACACCCCCTCCATCGCCTCACCGGAAAATGTGCTGGACGCGATCAGCTACCTGGTAAAGTCTTTTCCTACTTATGATCGGGTGTCGGTAGGATTTCCGGGCTACGTGAAGGACGGCATCGTGATGACTGCCCCGAATTTGGGCACGCATCTCTGGCGGCAGTTCGACCTGCGGCAGGAGTTGGCAGCCCTGCTGCAGAAGCCGGTGAGGGTGGTGAACGATGCCGACCTGCAGGGCCTGGGGGTCGTGCGGGGGAAAGGGCTGGAGATCGTAATCACCCTGGGTACCGGCTTTGGCTCAGCGCTGCTGCATAACGGCTTCCTGCTGCCCCATCTCGAGCTGGCCCATCATCCCATAACCAAGCGAAAAGACTATGACCAGTACGTTGGCGAACTAGCTTTTAAAAGTGCAGGGGTAGAGAAGTGGAACATGCGGGTGCAGCGTGTGCTGCAGATCCTGAAAACCGTTTTCAACTACGACTATTTATATATAAGCGGCGGGAATGCCGATGAGATTCTCTTTAAGCTGGATGAGAACATCACGATCGTATCCAATGTAGATGGCATCAAGGGAGGGGCGATGCTATGGCAGGATGAATTCCTGGTGGCAAGTAAGTAAAAATTATTACTGCTGGTTCAAATCAGTCCCTGTCGGCTTAAAGTGAGTACAGGGGTAGCAAAGAGGCGTCTTCTTCTTCTGGCGCGCCATAACCAGTAAATGGGCCAAATAAAACCGCTTTGGCTCATCGTTCTCATAGCCGACTATATGCCGCTGAAGCCTATCCTGCTCTTTGATGCACGGTTATGTGGTTTAAGAAGGTACAGGATAGAAGATGCCCCTATAAAGGTGAGTTATCCACCACCGTCCAGTTGATGTTGCCGTTGCTGACCGCGTACTTCAGCAGCATATAGCCGCCGTTATGGCCGTCTTCATAGTACGCCATGGCGTAGCGGTCGTTCAGGATGCGGCTGTCGCGGATCGTCATGGTGCCGCCCATGGTGCCTTCTACAGGTATTAGCTCGCGCTGCTTGCGGCTCAGGTCGTTCATTAGATCTGTTTCCGGGTTTTTCAGCCCCTTGCGCTTCAGGCGCTGTATATCCGACGCACTCAGCGTGCCCAGTTCATCCACAAACGCTGCGCCGCCCGGAGGCACCAGGTTCATCGTGTCGGGAGGCAACACCATCTCTTCTAAGGAATCAGCCGCTTCGTCCTTCTGCGCCAGTTCCTCGTCAATCGCTTCCACCTGGCTGTCGGCAATAGCCAGGCGCCCTTCAGCCTCGCGCTGCTGCCAGTAAAAATAAAGGGCGAGGAAAAGGAAAAGGCCTGCCAGTATCCAGGGAAAAATGCGTTGCATAGGTTCAGCGGGTTTGTGAGTCAGTTTATAGATCGTTTCAGGTGGTGAAGATAGGCAAATGGGCAGGTTTTAAAAGGTGGGGAAACCAGAATTAATTTTGATCTGCCTCTAAAACAAAACTGCCTGCCCCTCTAAAGGAACAAGCAGTTTGTATACAAAACCAGTACTCTCTTATCCAGCTTATATCGCCTGGTTCACGTCGAAGTTCTCCAGGTAATCCGCCACGCGGCGCACGAACATGCCTCCCAGCGAGCCGTCTACGACGCGGTGGTCGTAGGAGTGCGACAGGAACATGAAATGGCGTATGCCGATCAGATCCCCTTCGGGCGTCTCAATCACGGCTGGCTTTTTCTTGATAGCGCCCACGGCCATAATCGCGACCTGCGGCTGCATGATAATCGGGGTGCCCATTACGTTTCCGAAAGAGCCCACATTGGAAACAGTGTAGGTGCCGCCTGACAAATCATCCGGCGTGAGTTTATTGATCCGGGCGCGGTTTGCCAGGTCATTGACTTTCTTGGCAAGCCCGCTCAGGTTCAGTTGGTCGGCATTCTTGATGTTCGGCACAATCAGGTTCCCGCTTGGCAGCGCCACGGCCATCCCAATGTTAATGTCCCGGTGGCGGATGATGTTGCCCCCGTCTACCGACACGTTGATCATCGGGAAGTCCTTGATCGCTTTTGCGATGGCATCGATGAAAATCGGCGTGAAGGTGAGGTTCTCGCCTTCGCGCTTTTTGTAGTCGTTCTTCCACTTGTTGCGCCAGTTCACCAGGTTGGTCACATCCGCTTCCACAAAAGAGGTCACGTGCGGCGCAATGCGTTTGCTTTCCACCATGCGGTCGGCGATCATCCGGCGCATGCGGTCCATCTCGATAATCTCGCTGTTGCCGCCGACAGAGGCCGCAGGCTTCACGGAGGCGGCCTGTGGCTGTGGTGCCGGTGTTGCGGCCGACGCAGTTTGCGCTGGTGCCGCCGGCTGCGGTGCAGGAGTTGCGGCACGGGGCTGGTCGGTTGCCTGCTGCGGCGTGGCTGAGCGGCTCTCGACATACGCCAAAATGTCTTTTTTAGAAACGCGGCCCTCACTGCCGGTGCCCGGTATATACTCCAGTTCCTGCATTGGGATGCCTTCCTCACGGGCGATGTTGAGCACGAGCGGGGAGTAGAAACGTCCGATGGCGGGCTGATCGAGGCGGGTCACTGCGCTGGGACTTTCTGTAGGCGCTGCGGCGGCGGATGCCACTGGGGCGGCTTCGGGTGTGGTGGCTGGCGCTGGTGTTTCGGTGGCAGCAGGGGCGGCAGGAGAACCGGTTTCCTCGCCGTTGGTTGCGATCAGGGCAATGGGGGCGCCCACGGCTACCACGTCTCCTTCCTTTACCAGGATCTCCTGCAGCACACCACCTTCCAGGGCGGGTACCTCGGTGTCCACCTTGTCTGTCGCCACTTCCAGCACCGACTCGTCCTGCTCTATGGTGTCGCCCACGCTCTTAAGCCATTTCAAAACGGTCCCTTCCATGATACTTTCGCCCATCTTGGGCATCACCATTTCTACAAGTGCCATATATGTCGTTGTTCGTTAATCGTTTAAGTTTTTCAGGCATGGAGGCAAAAAGCCCGGACCTGATTTTTCCGTTTTTTGAGAAGTGAGTCGTCACTTATTAAAAGCTGATTCCTCCTTCAAAACCCGAACAAAGTTAGAAAAATTAGCCTATTCCTCAACGGCAGCCGTTAAACTTTGGCGCACCAGGTTCAACACAGCCGTGCCGGTGTACTCAATGTTGAGCAGCCTGTCCTTGTTGAAGTGGAGCAGCCTCGTGACGGTTCTGTCCTTGTCGGCATAGGCAATCCAGATAGTGCCCACGGGTTTCTCGGCCGTGCCGCCGTCCGGGCCGGCAATTCCGCTGGTCGCCACGCCGATGTCAGTGCCGAACTTCTCCCGCACATGCTCGGCCATTTCCCGCACAGTGGCCTCGCTAACGGCCCCATGCAGCTGCAGGGTTTCCGGCTTCACGTGCAGCTCTCGTATTTTAACCTCGTTATGATACGCGATCACGCTGCCCCGGTAATAGGCCGAGCTGCCGCTGACGCTGGTGATCTTGTGTGCCAGGTAACCGCCTGTGCAGCTTTCGGCGGTGGCAATGGTAAGCCCCTGTTCCTTGAGCAGCTGCCCGACAGCCTCCTCCAGCTTTACCTCGCCATAAGCAAATATGTTGTTCGGAATGATGTGCGCCAGCTTGTTTACCTCTGCCTGCAGCTCCTGGTCCAGGAGCGCGGCATCGGTACCGGTGCCGGTCAGGCGCAGGCGCACGCCCCCCAGGTGCGGCAGGTAAGCCAGCTTTATATGTTCGGGCAGGCTGTATTCCCATTCTTCCAGTTTATCTGCGAGCATGGATTCTGCTATCCCCACCGTCTGCACCACTTTGTGGATGATGTGTGGTGTCCTGAAATAGGCCTTCAGCTGGGGCAGCACAATATCCGTCATCATGCGCTTCATCTCGAACGGCACTCCCGGCATCGACACGAACACTTTGCCTTCCTGCTCAAACCACATCCCCGGCGCAGTGCCCAGAACATTCCGGACCGGTGTGCAGGCCTCCGGGAGAAACGCCTGCTGGCGGTTCAGTTCGGTTACTTCGCGGCCCCGGTGTCTGAAGATTTCCGTCACGTCCGCCAGCGACGGTTCGTGCAGCTTCAGGGTGGTGTGGAAGTACGCCGTCAGCACGTGCTTGGTCAGGTCATCCCTGGTCGGGCCGAGTCCGCCTGTCATCAGGATGATGTCGGCTCTTGTGCGGGCGGCGTCCAGGGCCTGCACAATATGTTCGGCGCTGTCGGAGATTGAGGTGATCTGCTTCACCCGAACCCCGATCTTCGTCAGTTCCGTGCCCATCCAGGCAGAGTTGGTGTCCACGATATGGCCGAAGAGGATTTCATCCCCGATGGTGATGATTTCAGCGATAACTGCTTTCATGTTTAATTTGGTCTGATTTATGCGTAGGTTTGAAAAACTGCTTTAAGCTAAAGATGTTCCGCTGATATGAAAAAAATACTTTACACTTCTTTTATCGCCCTCACCCTTGGCGCCTCTGCCTGCACGGTGGCCGAAGTACAACGCACCGTGGATGGCGTGCTTGCCGGTACCACCGGCGCGCCCGTTACGCAAAGCGAGGTAGCCTCCGGCCTGAAGCAGGCGCTGGAGGTCGGCATCCGGAATGGCTCCGCCCAGGCTTCCCAAACCGACGGCTACTATGGGAACTCCCTCATCCGCATCCCCTTTCCTGAAGACGTACAGCGCGTGGAGAACACCCTGCGGAAGGTAGGGCTTGGCAGCGAGGTCGATAAATTTATTCTTACGCTGAACCGGGGCGCCGAAGATGCCGCCCAAAGCGCGGTGCCTATTTTTGTGAGCGCCATCAAGCAACTGACCATCGCGGATGCCTGGGCAATTCTGAGGGGAGACAGGGATGCGGCGACCCAGTACCTGAAGCGCACCACCTCGCAGCAACTCTATACTGCGTTCAACCCGATTATGGTTAAGTCGCTGGAGAAGACCAACGCCACCCGCTACTATACCGATATCGTGAACCAATACAACAAGATTCCGCTGACGCAGAAGGTGAACCCGGACCTGGACGATTACGCAACTCAGAAAGCGATTGATGGCCTGTTTGTGCTGGTGGCGCAGGAAGAAGCCAACATCCGTGAAAACCCGATTGCCCGCACTACCGAACTGCTGCGGAGGGTCTTTGCGAAAGAAAACCAGTCATAAGCCAAAAAAGCGTACTGGCCTCAGCGCCCGCTTTGCTTCTCTGAAGCAGGGCGGGCGTTTTTTTATGGAACATAAAGCCCAGATTGAAAGTACAATACAGCAAATCGCGGAACACAGCCCCGGCGCTACATTTAGCGGACACTACTATGGAAAACACATCTTTTAACTTTACGCGGATTACCAAGGAAAAGGACCTCGACGTGTTGATGGAGGAGATTGGCGATGCCCGGGTAGTGATGCTTGGGGAGGCCTCGCACGGCACTTCCGAGTATTATACCTGGCGCACGGCTATCTCGAAGCGGCTGATCCACGACAAAGGCTTCAACTTTGTGGCGGTGGAGGGTGACTGGCCGGAATGCTATGCCGTGAACCGCCTGGTAAAGGGCTATCAGAACGCTGAGAATAAAATAGCGGACGTGCTGCAGGTGTACAAGCGCTGGCCATCCTGGATGTGGGCCAACTGGGAGGTAGCTGCTCTGGTGGAGTGGCTGCGCGACCACAACCATATGAAGAATGTGCAAGAGAAAGCCGGCTTTTATGGCCTGGATGTATATAGCCTGTGGGAGTCGCTGGACCAGATCGTCAATTACCTCGAACGGACGGACGGACAGGTCGCCGAGGCTGCCCGCACGGCCATCAATTGCTTTGAGCCCTTTAACCGGGACCCGCAGGTATATGCGCAGGCCACCGCTTTTGTGCCGACTGACTGCGAGAAGGAAGTCATTGAGATGCTGAAGCGGGTGCAGTCGCACCGGATATACAGCGATGACCCGGAGAACGAGTTTAACACCAGGCAGAATGCCATCGTGGCCGTGAACGCGGAGAAATACTACCGGGCCATGGTACGGGGCGGCGGCAGTTCCTGGAACGTGCGCGACAGCCATATGATGGAGACCCTGGAGCGGCTGCTTGAGTTTCATGGGCCGGAGTCAAGGGCGATTGTGTGGGAGCATAACACGCACATTGGCGATGCCCGCTATACCGATATGGCAGACGATGGCATGTTCAACATCGGCCAGCTGGCCCGGGAGCGGTTCGGAAGAGACCAGGTGAAGCTGATCGGGTTCGGTTCCTACCAGGGCACCGTGATAGCCGGCAAATCGTGGGGGGCGCCTATGCAGAAGATGGATGTGCCGCCGGCTGTGGAAGGAAGTTGGGAAGATATGCTGCACCGCATCAGCACCGACGACAAAATCATCCTCTCCAAAGACCTGCGCGATGTGCCGGAGCTACAGCAGCGCATCGGGCACCGGGCCATCGGGGTGGTATATGATCCAAAGTTTGAGGCCTACGGCAACTATGTCCCCACCCTCATTCCGGAGCGGTACGATGCCTTCATCTACTTCGATGAAACCGATGCTGTTCACCCGCTCCGCATGAAATCACGCGGCGCCACAGAGCCGGACCTCTATCCCTGGAACTACTAAGGGCGGCGCAGACTCTCAATCAGGAAGCACATGCCAGGCACCGGTTGAGGGTGGCGGCTTTGATCAACTTGCAGCAGATAGCTTTTATAAAGAGCATCAGGCTATATATAATGTCACATCATATATAGCTACAGTAAAACGCCACTCCTCTTTCGTACAAAAGGGCGAAGCCATATATGGAAGAAGGTTTAGGCGAGCTGGTATCAGAACCAAGTGCTCAGGAAGCTTTGTCCCGGCACTCAAGGATTATCCCCTCATCACGAGGTATACCAGATAGGCCAGGTAAATGAGCAGGAATATCACCCCGTTCAGGCGGTCGATGGTGTTTCTCCTGCCGAAGGGCATCGCCAGGATGAGGAGGGTACTCGCAAAGATCATCATCACGATATCGGAATTGCTCATCACGTTAAACGGGAGCGGGCGGATAAGGGCGCTGACACCCAGTATCCAGAGAAGGTTAAAGATGTTGGAGCCAACCACATTACCCACCGCTATGTCGATATTGCGCCGGTAAGCGGCCATGGCTGAGGTGAACAGCTCCGGCAGCGAGGTGCCGATGGCCACCACAGTAAGCCCGATAAACGACTCGCTGAGCCCAAACGACTCGGCCATATATACAGCACCGTCTACCACCCATTTTCCTCCCAGAAACAAACACGCGATCCCTAATAGGATGAGCAGCACCGACTTCCAGACCGTCATAACAGCCGTTTCGGAAGAATGTGCCAGCACTTCCTCTTTATTTGTCTTGGCGACGTGGTAGATGTAGACCATAAACAGCACGAAGAAGAAGAGCAGGATGCCTCCGTCCAGGCGGCTTATATATAACTCTTCGCGGTTATGCAGCAGGGTGGCATTCGCAAGAAACCCTACCAGCAGCGTCGCGATGAGGGAAAAGGGCAACTCGTTTAAAATAGTGGCCTTCCGGATGGGCAGCGGGCAGATGATAGCAGAGACCCCTAGTATGAGCAGCAGGTTGGCCACATTGCTCCCGAACACATTTCCTATTGCCAACTCAGACTGCCCCTGCACACTTGAGAGAATGTTGACGATGAGTTCTGGCATGGAGGTGCCAAGTGAGACGATTGTCAGACCCACCACCATGTCGGAGATGCCGAAACGCTTTGCGATGGAAGTGGCGCCTGTCACCAGCACATCGGCCCCTTTTATCAGTAAGATGAACCCAACAATGAACAGGAAGTATATAAGCATAGCAGGAAGCCGGCATATCCGGCTTGATTATGTATGAAAGGGATGTGCGAAAGGTTTAAAAAAGATGGCTGCCCATCGCCTGAAGCTCTGAGCAGCCATATATACCGTAGGTACAGCGCGGTTGTAGAACTACTGCATGTTATGATAAACCGCCTGTATGTCGTCGTCTTCCTCGAGGCGCTCGATCAGGTTCATGACCTCCTCTTCCTGCTCCTCGGTCAGCTCGGTTCTGGTGGTGGGGATACGCTGCACATCGGCACTAATAACCTCCAGGCCTTTCTCCTCCAGCCCTTTCTGCATGTTCCCGAACTCCGTGAAAGGCGTTTCGATGATGATCTCGCCCTCGTGCTCATATATCTCCTCGGCGCCGAAGTCAATCAGCTCTAACTCCAGGTCCTCGAGGTTCACGCCCTCCGCCGGGATCTTGAAGATGCCCTTGCGCTCGAAAAGAAAGTCCAGCGAGCCGGTTTTGCCCAGCGAGCCGTGGCCTTTGGAGAAGTGCATGCGCACGTTGGCAACGGTGCGGTTCAGGTTATCGGTGGCGCACTCTATCACCACCGCAATGCCGTGTGGAGCATAACCCTCATATACTACTTCTTCGTAGTCTTTCTCTTCTTTGGAGGAGGCTCTCTTGATGGCCGCCTCAATGCGGTCTTTCGGCATGTTCACGCCTTTGGCGTTCTGGATGGCCGTGCGCAGGCGGGAGTTAGTGTCGGGGCTTGGGCCGCCTTCCTTCACCGCCATCACTATCTCTTTGCCGAGGCGCGTGAAAGCCTTCGACATTTTGTCCCAACGTTTAAACTTACGGGCTTTTCTGAATTCAAATGCTCTTCCCATGGTATGAGTTACGTGTGTAGTGCAAAGTTAGGCAGCTTCCGGGTAAATTGGTAGCGGTTTGATTGTTGATTGCCAGTTGTTAGTTGTTAAATGGCTAATTGTTTAATGGCTGAGCTTTTAAATTACTGCTTTCTGATTGTCTGTTTAGTTGATATAGCATTGTTAAAGAGCATGATGTATAGCCGCCTAACAATTTGACAATCAACAACCAGCAATCACCAAAACAACAAGCTAACGCTTACTTCCTGGCTGGAGGGTGAAAGTCAGTGATGTGCAGGCGATGCTGGCAGAAGCTGTACTCGTGCAGGATGTTGGAGGCTACAATGATGAGGCGGCCTTCCTGGTTCTGCGCCACGTGCTCCTGGTACCAGGCCACCCCTTCCTGGTCCAGGTTGGTGGTAGGCTCGTCGAGCAGCAGGAGCGTGGTGTCAGAGTAGATGGCCAGCCCCAGTTTCAGGCGCTGCTTCATGCCGGAGGAGAAATCCTTTACAAACTTGTTGCGGGACTTCTGCAGGCCCATGCGGTCTACCAGTTCGGGGTGGGAGAGGCGGTGACGCAGCGGCTTGAACCGGGTGTGGAAGTCGATGAGCTCCAGCAGCGTGAATTCCTCCACCAACTCCAGGTACGGGGCCGTGAGCGACAGGTGGCGGTACGCCTCTTCGGCTGCGATTGCCTGGCCGCCTGCTATATATAGGATTTCGCCCTCGCTGTGCAGGTTGTGCCCGGCAATGGTCGTAAGCAGCGTGGACTTCCCGGACCCATTATGCCCTAAAATAGCATAGGAGGTGCCTGCCTCAAATTTGTAAGTCAGGTTCCGGAAAATCCACTCGTAGTTATAGCGTTTACCTAAGTTGCTTAGGTTAATTTGCATCTTTGGCGAAGTAGCTCTTGATGATACCGCGGCCGGAGTTGCGCACAAAATTCAGTATCTCGTCGCGCTCTTTGCTTGGGGCGAGTTCCAGTTCGATCTTGTCGAGGGCTTCGGTATAGTTCAGGCCGCTCATGAACAACAGGCGGTACACATGCTGAATGTCGTTTATCTGCTCGCTGCTGAAGCCCCTGCGGCGTAACCCGATCGAATTGATACCGGCGTACGTAAGCGGCTCGCGCGCTGCCTTCACATAAGGCGGCACGTCTTTACGGATCAGGGACCCGCCGGACACCATGGCGTGCGCCCCGATCTTCACGAACTGGTGTGCAGCACTGGAACCGCCGATGATGGCATAGTCGCCCATCTCCACGTGCCCGCCCAGCTGCACGGCATTTACCAGGATGCAGTTGTTGCCGATGATGCAGTCGTGCGCAATGTGGGCATAGGACATGATGAGGCAATTGTTGCCCACAACGGTGCGCATCTTGTCGATGGTGCCGCGGCTGATGGTGACGCACTCTCTCACCACCGTGTTGTCTCCAATCACGGCGGTGGTGTCCTCGCCGGCAAACTTCAGATCCTGCGGCACAGAGGAGATAACCGCGCCCGGGAATATCTTGCAGTTCTTGCCGATGCGCGCCCCTTCCATGATGGTCACGTTCGGCCCGATCCAGGTCCCTTCCCCAATCTCCACGTTTTTGTAGATCGTGGAAAAAGGCTCCACTACAACGTTATGCGCGATCTTAGCCTCTGGGTGTATGTATGCTAATGGCTGGTTCATGCGTCTTTTTTTACTATGCTTGCCGACATTTCAGCTTCCATCACCAGTTGGCCTGCCACAAAGGCCTGACCGCTCATTTTGGCAATGCCGCGCTTAATAGGCGCCAGCAGCTCACATTTAAAGATGATTGTATCGCCCGGAACCACTTTGCGCTTGAAGCGGCACTTGTCTATTCCCAAAAAGTAGGGCCAGTAATCTTCCGGGTTTTCTACGGTGCTCAACACCAGAATACCACCCGTCTGAGCCATGGCCTCAATCTGGATGACGCCGGGCAGCACAGGGTTCCCGGGGAAGTGCCCCTGGAAAAACGGCTCGTTCAGGGTTATGTTCTTAACGCCGGTGACGGTGGTTTCGTCTAAGTGGATGATTTTATCGATCAGCAGGAAAGGGTAGCGGTGTGGCAGCGTGGCCGCAATCTGGTTAATGTCCATCACCGGCTTTTTCTTCGGATCATAGGTAGGCACGTTCTTGATGCTCGCCTCGCGTATCATCTTCTTCACCTTCTTGGCAAAGGCAATGTTCGCGGCATGGCCTGGGCGCGCTGCCAGGATCTGCCCTTTAATTGGCCTTCCGATCAGGGCGAGGTCGCCCATCAGGTCCAGAAGCTTGTGGCGCGCGGGCTCATTTTTGAATCGCAGGTCCGTGTTGTTCAGCACCCCCTCTTTTTTCACCTGCACCTTCGGCTTCTTCAGCAGCTCCGACAGGTAGGAAAGCTCTTCGTCCTTCACTACACGGTCCACGATCACGATGGCGTTGTCCAGGTCGCCGCCCTTGATCAGGTTCTGTTTGTAAAGCGCCTCCAGCTCATGCAGGAAAACGAAAGTGCGGCAAGGGGCAATCTCGCCCTCAAACTGCTCCATGTTGGTGATGGAGGCGTGCTGGCTGCCCAACACGGGGGAGTTGTAGTCTACCATGGCGGTCAGGCGGTAATCGTCTAACGGCAGGGCCACGATCTCCACGCCACGGCTCTCGTCTTTGTAGGTGATACCAGAGGTGATTTCGAAGTAATTGCGGAGCGCATTCTGCTCCTGCATCCCAACGCGTTGCAGCGCCCGCACAAACTCAATGGAGGAGCCATCCATGATCGGGGGCTCCGGGCCGTCCAGTTCAATCAGCACGTTGTCGAGCTGCAGGCCAACCAGCGCGGCCAGCGTATGCTCCACCGTGTTCACGCGCGCGCCGTTCTGCTCAATGGTAGTTCCCCGCGATAAGTCCACCACGTAGTCTGCATCGGCAGCCACAGTCGGCTGCCCGGGCAGGTCAATGCGCTGAAACTTGAAGCCGTGGTTAACGGGGGCAGGCTTGAAAGTCATGTTAGAAACTACGCCTGTGTGCAACCCAATACCCGATACGGTGACCGGTGCTTTAATGGTATGCTGTTTATCGTTCATGCACGTATCTTAGTCGTGTTAAGTGCTTGCCTCAGAATAACAACAGCGGCAGCCAAACTGCTGCCGTCGTTATAAAAAGCAGGGAAGGGGCTGTTAAACCCATTACCGTTGCAAACTTAAGATTTTATATAAGCTATTACCACTTTTTATTCGGAAAGTAGCTTTGGAAGGAGAGCCTGGCAGGTTAGTTGGTGCTTTTATCTTTCAGGAGGAGGTCGAGGTCGCGCTGCAGCTCCGGCAGTTTGCGGAAAACCGTCATGGCGCGCAGATTCTGCTTGTAATCGAAGGCCGGGGACCCCTGTATGATCGTGCCTGTCTCTTTCACGGATTTTGAAACGCCTGACTGTGCGCCCACGGTTGTTTTGTCGGCAAGGGATATATGGCCCACGATGCCCACCTGCCCCGCAATCACGCAGTTGTTGCCTATTTTGGTAGAGCCGGAAATACCGGTCTGCGAGGCGATCACGGTATGGCGGCCCACCTCCACGTTGTGGGCAACCTGCACCAGGTTATCAATCTTCGTGCCCTTTCGGATGAGCGTGGAGCCCATCGTGGCGCAGTCTATGGTGGTGTTGGCTCCCACCGAGATATCGTCTTCCAGCACCACGTTACCTATCTGCGGAATGGCTTTGTAGGTCCCGTCCGGCTGCGGCGCAAAGCCAAAGCCGTCGCTGCCCAGTACCGCGCCCGCATGTATGGTGCAGTTGCTGCCCACCACGGTGTTGGTATATAGCTTAACGCCGGCGAACAGGGTGGTGTTGTCGCCTATCTGCACATTATCGCCTATATATACCTGCGGGAAAATACGCACATTGCTTCCTATTTTGCAGTTATGGCCTATATATGAAAAAGCACCGCGGTAGTGGTTATCGCCTATCTGGCTTCCATCTCCCATAAAACATGGCTCTTCAACCCCGGTTTTGGAGGCAATCAGGGCCGTCTGGTAATACTGCAGGAGCGTAGAGAAGCTCGAATAGGGGTCTGTAACCCGTATAAGCGCGGCGGAAACGGATTTCTTCACTTCCAGCTTATCCGATACAATCACAGCGCTGGCGTTAGTGGAATACAGGAAGTGCTCATACTTTGGGTTCGATAGGAACGCAAGCGCACCCGGCCCTGCCTCTTCAATTTTGGCTAAAGTGCTGACTTTAGATAAGTTGTCTCCTTCTATTGTGCCCTGCAGCAGGTCAGCTATCTGTTGAACAGTAAATTCCATTTTGTAAAATTAGGGCAAAAACTTAAAAGGCTAATGCTTTGGGGCTGCAAACTTAACAAAAAACTCTGCCGCATTAACAGTAAGACAGCTTATATCCTATATAGGGTTGCAAGGGCAGGGGTAATCTTTAGAAGGTTTATATCTGAAAGCTAATGCAAGAGGCATTTGGGGCGGCACAGAGTGAGGCTCAGAAATAAATGCCAGCAGATTAATAAATTGCTATATACCGTAGGCACGAAGCCAAAGCTTGCAACATAAGCAGAGGGTAAACTATAACTTCCTAAGCTCATGACTTTTCAAAATAATGCATTGGGTTTCAGGAACCCATAGTCACTTCGGTTTGCTACCATGTTGAATACTTTTACATTCGAATACTGATTTATATGCAAAGCTGAAATAATTTTATCTTTGTCTTCTTCAGATACCCTGATGCCGAAGTGTAAAGTTAACAAGCAAGACTTTTCAAAAGGAATCAAGTTATCTGGATATTCTCTCATATTGAAATATATAGCCCTTATCTCTTTTTCATACTTCCAAACACTTGATTTCAAATAAGCCAAGTATATAAGCGGCTCAACGTTTCTGTCAAAGTGGTTAACAAAAATCTTCTTCTTAGTATACCTGACGGGCATAGGTAAGTACCCTGAGAAAGTATTGTATCTAAAGCCTATACAGACTCCTGTATGGTTTTTAGCATAGTGACTCCACAGCAGGTAATTTTTGTAGTCCTGAGAAAAACAGGCTACACCAAAATTTTCTCTATATTTTATCAAAGTGCGAGAAGCAATGTCTTGAAAGTGCTTAGGATTGATTGCTACTCTTCTGTTATACATGGACTCAAGTTCAACCTTATCAAGGTGCGGTCTACTCCTAAGCAGAAAGTTGATGAAGGCTTCGCGGTCACAATCAAAGTTGATGATTGAAGTATCCATATCAAACGGGTCGTTGAATGAAGATGGATTACTAAACCTTAACTTAGCTCCTTGTAAAATCAGTAAAGCAGATTCTGCTGACGTGTAGTGATAATGAGTTGTGGGTATCATAGAATTCAATAACCCTAACCTGCTGAAGCTCTCCTTAACTCGTTCAAAATGTTGATCGTTATTGTAAGCCATAGCTAATATTTCATCCTGCTTAACTTAATATGAACATATATGATTTACAGTTAATCAGTACACAAATTTTGCTTTATTTCAAGGCAAGTGTTTACAAAGTCCTACTTTAGCATATGCTGCATAATGTAAAGTCGAGCTTATGAGGTTAAAGGTTGTTAACGAGCTTGAATCCCTAACTAATATTTTAGCTTTAGGAGCAAGAAGGCCCTAATTATAAAATGGGGTGTAAGTGTAAAACAGCTCAACAGATTACAGCGCGGCCACCTCTTTTGGGTAACACACGTAGTATTTCTCCACCTTCGTGCTCAGCGCCCGGATGCTGGGCAGGTCAGAGGCCTCGGCCACATCCACCACATAGCCGGATTTGGTGAGCATGTTGATCGTCTGGCCTTCCACATCGTATGCGTTATTGCCTATTTTGCCGGATATCATCAGGTACTTTACCTCCTCCTCGTTTACCCCAAACCGCTCCTGCACCAGCTCACTTATGCCCAGCAGCATTTCCTCTTCAATGGGCTTACTGGAGATAATCACCTTAAAGAGCCGCCGGTTCAGGATGCTGTTTGCCAGGAAGGACAGCACCTTGTCGGGGTGCGAAGCCCAGAGTTTGATCCCACCCCATATATCATGGTCGTCCAGGCTCACGAAGCGTTCCAGGATGGTGTTATCCTGTTCAAAGTCCTGCATGGTGAGGTCGGAGGCCAGGAAAAAGCGGAGACAGGGGCTGGCAGCTACCTCCACGCCCTGCTGAAGCAGCTCGCGGGCCCGCTGCACGGCCCGCAGCACCATGTTCTCTGCGCTGATCACAGTTTTGTGCAGGTACACCTGCCAGTACATCAGGCGACGGCTCACCAGGAAATTCTCGATGCTGTAAATGGCTTTCTCCTCGACCACCAGTTGGTCATTGGCCACATCCAGCATCTTAATGATACGGTCGGCCCCGATCTTACCCTCGTATACGCCGGTGTAAAAGCTGTCGCGGTTCAGGTAGTCCAGGCGGTCCACATCCAACTGGCTCGATACCAACTGGTGGAAGAAGCGGCGCTCGTACTGATCGGTGAAGATAGCGATGGCTAAACTCAGCCTGCCGTCGAAGGCATCGTTCAGCATATGCATGATGTGCAGCGAGAGGTCCTCGTGGTGCACGTTTTTGAAGATGGCTGTTTCCAGCGCGTGCGAGAAAGGACCGTGTCCGATGTCGTGCAGCAGGATGGCGATCAGCGACGCCTCGAGTTCTTTATCGCTTATTTCGTTATTCTTACTTTTCAGCGTCTGCAGGGCCGTGTTCATCAGGTGCATGGCCCCCAATGCATGGTGAAAACGCGTGTGGAGTGCCCCCGGGTACACCATTTCCGTTAGCCCCAGCTGCTTAATACGCCGCAGCCGCTGGAAGTAAGGGTGGTTGATGATATCGAAGAGAAACTCGGAGGGCACGGTGATGAAACCGTAGACAGGGTCGTTGAGTATTTTTTTCTTGTTCACGGAAACAGTTGGTTTGATTGTTGAGTGCTATGTGTAGCTGGGCTGGTGCAGTATTTAACTGTATCTTTGGCGTATGGCCGGCCTTGTCCGGCGATATTAAAGTATACCAGAATGGCATCTGTTGCTGCCTTTTCCGTAAGTCTAAGTATATACACTTAGCGTTTCAACCGGGTGGCCATCTAACAATCAACTAAATTAAACTATGCAAAGATACGATATTTTATGGGCGGATGACGAGATAGATTTGCTCAAGCCACACATACTGTTCCTCGAGGACCGTGGCTATAACATCACGCCTGTCAACAGTGGCACCGATGCCATTGAGGTGTTTCAGGAGCGTACCTTCGACCTTGTGTTTCTGGATGAGAATATGCCCGGCATCAGCGGACTCGAAACCCTGACCGAGCTCAAGAACATCCGTCCGATGGTGCCTGTGATCATGATTACCAAGAGCGAGGAGGAGCACATCATGGAAGAGGCCATCGGTTCGCGCATTACTGATTACCTCATTAAGCCGCTTAACCCGAACCAGATTCTGCTATCGGTGAAAAAAGTGCTGGATAACAAGCGCCTGGTATCAGAGAAGACGAACATGAGCTACCAGCGCGACTTCCGCACGCTGGGCATGGCTTTTGGCGAGCGCCTCAGCCCGCAGGAGTGGGCCGATATATATAAGAAACTGGTATACTGGGAGCTGGAGATTGACGAGACGGAGAACAAGAGCATGGCCGACGTCATCAACATGCAAAAGGACGAGGCAAACTCCAATTTCGCCAAGTTCATAATGGAGAACTACGAGGAATGGATAAATAATGACTCGGACGACGCCCCGCTCATGTCGCACCAGCTGTTCAGGGAGCGCGTGTTCCCGATGATGAAGGAATCTGACCGGCCAGTGTACTTCCTGCTGATCGATAACCTGCGCTACGACCAGTGGAAAGTACTGGAGCCACTCATTTCCGATTACTTCACGGTGGACCAGGAGGAGATGTTCTACTCTATCCTGCCTACCACCACTGCCTACGCCCGAAACGCTATCTTCTCGGGCATGCTCCCCACCGAGATCGCCAAGAAATACCCGAACATGTGGGTGGGTGACGACGAGGAGGAAGGCAAGAACCTGCACGAGGCTGATTTCCTGGATATCCAGTTCCAGCAGAACCGCATGACGGAAAAGCACAGCTACCACAAAATAACCAACCCGGCCGCCGGAAAGGACCTGCTCTCCAAGTTCAGCAACCTCGACAACAACAAGCTGAACGTGATCGTGTACAACTTCGTGGATATGCTCTCGCACGCCCGCACCGACAGCAACATGGTGCGTGAATTGGCGCCGGACGAGTCGGCTTACCGCTCCATCACGAAATCCTGGTTCCTGCACTCGCCGCTCTTTGAGACGCTGAAGATGATTTCCGAGAAGAAAGGCCGCCTCATCATCACCACCGACCACGGCACGATCCGGGTAAAGCGCCCGTTCAAGATCATCGGCGACCGTAACACCAATACCAACCTGCGCTACAAGCACGGTAAAAACCTGGGCTATACCGATAAGGACGTTTTCACGGTGCGCAAACCGGAGCGATTTTTCTTGCCAAAGGCCAACGTTTCCACTACGTTTGTGTTCGCAATCGAGGATTATTTCTTCGCTTACCCGAATAACTATAACTACTACGTGAATTTCTACAAGGATACCTTCCAGCACGGGGGCATTTCACTGGAGGAAGTCATTATACCGTTTGTCACACTTTCTCCGAAGAATGGCTAGCACCGGAACGCATAAAGCAGAATTCAAGATGTCGTCGTTGGCTGATGTGCCGGCGGCGGCTTCTGTGCTTATAGCGGCAGCCGGGCAGGAGCTTATTCTCCTGTTTGAGGGTCCGATGGGTGCGGGCAAGACAACTTTGATCAAGGAAATTTGTTTGCAGCTGGGTGTACAGGAGAACGTCAGTAGCCCTACCTTTGCGCTTGTGAATGAGTACGAGGCCGCAGGCGGGAAACTTATTTACCATTTTGATTTTTATAGGATAAATGAGGAACGGGAGGCGCTTGACATCGGCGCGCCCGAATATTTCGAGTCGGGCAGGCTGTGCCTGATTGAGTGGCCCTCGATGATACCCCATTTGTTGCCGGAGCATTACCTGCTCGTAAAGCTGCAACCTGCTCTTGATGGCGAGGTGCGCACCATGACCATAAACCAAGTATAGTATGACGGAGAAGTTAGCCGTGGATTTAGCGAAGTTAGCTACAAGCCGCGCCCTTTACCCAAAGGAGTCGATGCTGGCAGTAGAAGAGAGGCGCCGCAGCTTGTTTATCGGCATTCCCAAAGAGTCTTCGTTCCAGGAGAACCGCATTGGCCTGACGCCCGACGCGGTAAAGCAGCTTACTGACCAGGGCCACCGCATCTTGCTGGAGACAGGCGCCGGCAGCCCATCCAAGTACTCCGACCATGAGTATTCCGAGGCAGGCGCCAAAATCGTTTACTCCCCCGAGGAGGTTTACGAGGCGAACATCATCCTGAAGATAGCGCCGCCGACCTACGAGGAGGTGGAGTACCTGCGGGCGGGGCAGACGCTGATCTCGGCGCTGCAGTTCGGCAACCTGACAGTAGACTATATAAACGCCCTGCTCAACAAGAAAATCAACGCTATCTCCTTCGAGCTGATCCGCGACAAGTCGGATGCCAAGCCGGTGGTGCGCGCCATGAGCGAGATTGCAGGCAGCACCGTGATGCTGGTGGCGGCGGAGTACCTGAGCAGCAGCAGCGACGGCAAAGGCGTTATACTGGGCGGCATTACCGGCGTGCCCCCCAGCAAGGTGGTGATACTGGGGGCAGGTACGGTGGCAGAGCATGCTGCGCGCGCCGCTTTTGGCCTGGGGGCCGAAGTAAAGGTGTTCGACAATCATATATATAAACTGCGCCGCCTGAAGCAGAACGTGGGTACGCAGCTGTTCACCTCCACGCTGGACAAAGCAGTGCTCTACCACGAGATAAAACAGGCCGATGTAGTAATTGGCGCCCTGGTGGCGGAAGAGGGGCAGATCACCTATATGGTGGAGGAGAGCATCATTGCGCAGATGAACCCCGGCTCTATTATAATTGACGTGTGCATTGACCAGGGGGGCTGCTTTGAGACTTCGGAGCTTACGTCTCATTCCCGCCCGGTTTACCGCAAATATGACATCATCCATTACTGCGTGCCGAACATTCCCTCTCGCGTGCCCCGCACAGCCTCGCAGGCGCTCAGCAACATCTTTACCCCCATCTTCACAGAGTTCTCCAAATACGGCGGCATCAACGAGGTGCTGTTCATGAACGAGCACTACCGCAGCGGCGTTTATATATACAAGGGCAGCCTCACCAATGGCCATATTGCCAAAAGATTTGGCATGCGTTATAAAGAGCTCGGGCTCATGATCGCGGTAAGAAATTAAACATCCTAAAGACACAGGACACCAAACTTATCTCTACACCCGCCCCGGTGGGTGTTTGTGTTTAACTGCGTAAATTAGCGTCTTTAAAATTGGCTAAGATCAAGGTGCATAAGGGAGCAGCATCAGAAGCCACCAAGTTGTAGGTCTGCTCCAGGGGGCCTGAAAGCTACAAAGCTATATAAGTCGCCAACTGTAAGAAGCTATATATAGCTGCTGAGCAACAGTACTTTCCATGCGTCCTGTACCTGGTTCTCATCCAAAAGTTTTTTTCCAAGCATTTCCAGCTCCTGCCGCAGTACCACCGGTTCGTGGCCGTGCTTTGCGAGGATATAAGCTACCAGCGGGTTTGTCCTGAAAGCGTCCACTTCCTGCCTTGCAGGTATTTTTTCAGTGTTGCCGAGCCGACCCAGGTTGTTGCCGGTAAGCAGGCTGCTGTTGCGGATAAACTCGGGAAGCTGGTCTACGCCCATACCCTTGGTGCGAAGCGGCTTAGGCAGTTCAAAAATGGCCTCTTTCGTGGCATGTAAATAGTAATCGCCGCCCATGCGGGCCACAGCATCCAGTTTAAAAGGATCGACTTTCCCGTGCTCGTCTAAAATACGCTCGTTTACGTGCAGCAGCAGCACCTCGCACAGTACCAGGTTGCCTGCGCCGCCCTCCGAGCCGAGTTTTAGCACGTCCGTTACTTTGCATTCGAAGGCAGCAGGGGCTTCTTTTATCCGGGGGGGCTTGACGTGAACCGACTTCTCGGGAGTCAGGCCTGCTTTCAGGAATTCATTCACGCCTGCGCCATACTCCGTGCTAGCCAGCGACATCTGCTCTACCATCTCGTAGTTGCCGATGTTAACGACTACCTCTTTCGTGGCCAGTATGTTTTGCAGCGTGTGCTTGCTGCTATTGTCGCGCATGCGGCTCAGGGGCGAAAAAACCAGGACAGGCGGCTTCGCGCTGAACAGGTTGAAGAAGCTGAACGGGCTCAGGTTTACATTCGCATCAAGGTCAATGGTGCTGGCAAACGCGATGGGGCGGGGTACGACGAGGCCGGACAAGAGTGCGTACACTTCCGATGCCTGCGCCTGCTGCGGATCTATTGTTTTCATCGAGGAGACGGATGCTTATAAAATGCCATCAAAGCAGGTTTGCTGGCAAAGGTATAAAACTATACATCATTTCGCTATAGCAGAAGCTGCTGCTGCTGTCCGATGGTTTGATTATCAATGAAATAGAGGAGAGATGCCTGAAGCTGTTGCGGTATTCAAGCCTTTTTTCGTTTTGCTCATTCGGCTGTAACAAAAGATGAAGGGAGCGAAGGAATAAATTCCCTACTTAAACAACTTGCACCTGAATTTTCCATTTTATGCGACTTCAACCATGCTTAAACATTGGTTTTCCCTCTGCTTCCTTTAATCGTTCATATAGATTTGATAAAGTATTTTATTTAATAATATCCTGACTATTAGGAGATAATATATTTTTTAACAATAACATTGTTGTTAACAGGCTGTATGTCAAATATTTATATTATGCTTGTGTTATTCTTTAATTTAATTTAACATTACATATATACTTTAAAGAATGTATTTCGTAAGATATGGTTATCTCAAGGATTTTATTAATTAATTGTCTTTAGATGCCTTTAGAGAAAAAACTGCAAATCAAACCTAACTATGCTTGCACCACTTTCACTAATGTTTATCCTATAAACTAACGAATGAAAAGAATCTTATTCTACGCTCTAACTCTATTCACCCTGTTTTCTTGCAACAAAAGGAATTTAGCCTATTTCAGTGACGTACCGGAGCAGGCAATATATAGAGAGAATATCAAGAACACTATAGAACCCACAATACAAACAGACGATATTTTAGGAATCACTGTCAGTAGTTCTAATCCGGAGTCGAATGTGCTGTTTAACACTTCTGGTGGCGGGCGGTCTGTTGCGCGGGCCATGGGTGGCGCTATGACGTATGAAGAGAATGCTGTCAATTCCGGCTACTTGGTTGACGCAAGCGGCTATATAGATTTCCCGGTGCTGGGGAGAGTGAAGGTGGGGGGGCTGACTAAACAGCAGGTAAAAGCGAAACTGATCAGCGAGCTCAACAGGTATGTTAAGGAACCAACGGTGAACATTCGTTTCCTGAACTTCCGGGTTACGGTTATCGGAGAAGTCAAGAACCCAAACACGTTCACCATCCCATCAGAAAAGATCAATATGCTGGAGGCGCTCGGCCTTGCCGGTGATATGACGCCATATGGGAAGCGAGACAATGTATTGCTGATAAGGGAAGTGGATGGTGTCAGGAGCTTAACCAGAGTCAATCTGAATTCGAAGGATGTACTCAATTCCCCTCATTTCTACCTGCAACAGAATGACGTATTATATGTAGAGCCAAACAAGATTAAGGAGGCGCAGGCTACCACAAATACAAGGATTGTGTCTTATATTCTGTCAGCCATATCCGTTACAACACTCATAATCTATAGGTTATCAAATTAAACTTCTGTGGGCATGGATCAAAGAGAAATTTCTGCTTTTGAGTCAGATCAAATTGATTTGAAGAGTATACTCACCGGGTACCTGAAATACTGGTACTTGTTTATAATCACTACGCTACTATGCGTGGGTGGAGCCTATGTATACCTGCTTCATGCTACACCTGAATACTGGGTGAGCAGTACCTTGCTGCTGAAGGATGAAGAGAGTGCCCGCCCAACATTCGATTTGTCAGACCTTACCGGTGCAAACATACTCCAGCCGAACAAAAAAGTCGAAAACGAGATTGTAGTGCTGAAGGCAAAGAGCCTGATGCAGCGCACCCTGGAAGAGCTGGAACTGTATACCAGCTATTTTGTGGAGGATGAGGTGAAGTACGTAGAGATATACGGGGAGGAACTCCCGGCAAAGGTGATCGTGAGTAAATTAGATGAAAGTGCTTACAACAAAGTCGTCACCCTGCATATAAAGGACAACAGTAGCTTCGAACTGGTAGAATTCGACGGGAGCAGAACTTCGCACAAGTTCGGTCAGGAAGTCAACAAACCATATGGCACCTTTACGGTGGTGATGGCGGCGGCGGCTGTTACCCCTGATTCCCCAAAGAATATTCTGGTCAGGTTCAACGACATGAGAAAGATGGCCATCTCGTATAGCGGCAGACTTGACATAGCACCCGTGAACAAAGAAGCTAACGTTATACGGATCGGCTTGATAGATGCCGTGCCGGAGAAAGGAAAGGACATTATTAATAAACTCATTGAAGTCTATAACAAGGAGGATGATGAGGAAAAGAATCTGATTGCCGCGAATGCCATAGACTTTATAGACGAGCGCCTAAAATTGCTTACTGCCGAACTGACTGATGTCGAGAAGAACGTGGAGCAGTACAAACGCAAGAATGAGGTGACTGACATAGGCTCCCAGGCGAAAATGTACCTGGAGAAAGCCAGCGACTATAACAGGCAGCTCACGGACTGGGGCATCCAGATTGATGTGCTTGAGTCGATTGAAAGGTATCTTAGCAACCAGCAAACGCAGAATGAGTTGGTGCCAAGCACGCTGAATATCCAGGACCCAACGCTTTTAGGGCTGATTAACAAATTTAATGAACTGCAGCTGGAGCGTCAGCGGATGCTAAGGACAACACAGCCAGACAACCCTCTTGTACAAGGCATGAACGACCAACTTGCGAACCTGCGCCTGAACATCCTTGAGAACCTGCAGAACATTAAAAACAGCCTTATCATAACACGAGACCAACTGCAGGCAAATTACGCGCAGTTCGAGTCGAGGGTGCAGGAAGTACCGTCTATTGAGCGCGATTTGCTGGAGATAAACCGGCAGCAGGGGACAAAGCAGGAGCTCTACCTGTACCTGTTGCAGAAGCGGGAAGAGTCTGCCTTGTCGTTGGTGGCAAACGTTTCAAACTCCAGGGTTATTGATGCCGCTACCGCCGAAGAGGAGCCTACTCTGCCTAAAACAAAGCTAATATATTTGCTCGCTGTTTTACTGGGCTTAGGCTTGCCGTTTGCCGGCATCTATCTGAAGGGTGCCCTGAACGATAAGATACAGGGTGTCCGGGATATAGAATTGGCAACTTCTGCCCCTGTATTAGGGGAGATCACCTACAAGAAAACACGTCATCCGCTTGTCGTGACCCATGATAGCAGAACGACTGTGGCGGAGCAGTTCCGGCAGATCCGGGCAAATCTACAGTTCGCTTTCATTGGCAAGGAGAACAGGGTGATTCTGATAACGTCCAGTATGAGTGGCGAAGGCAAGACATTCTTCAGTTTGAACCTGGGTGCCAGCCTGGTACTGACTGGCAAGCGAGTAGTCGTGCTTTGTTTTGATTTAAGGAAGCCTTCGCTGTTGCAGAGCCTAGGTCTGCCAAACGACGAAGGCATTACGAATTACCTGATGACTGATACGGTGGCGATGGAAGATATCATATATCCTTCCGGCACACTACCTGATTTGTTCGTGATTGGTTCGGGGCCTACACCGCTAAATCCGGCAGAACTGATGCTGCTCCCGAAAGTAGGTAAGCTGTTGGAAGAACTTAAAGAAGTGTTCGACCATGTCATCATCGACACCTCGCCAGTCGGGCAGGTGGCGGACGCGCTTGCCTTAGCGCCATATATCAACTCCACCATCTACGTGGTAAGGAACAACTACACGTATAAAAAGCAGATCAGGATTATAGATGACATCTATAAAAATCAGAAGTTTAAGCACCCGATGATTGTGGTGAATGGGGCTAAAGTTGAAGCCGGTTATGGTTATGGCTATGGCTATAAGCAGACACCCTCATCAAACCAGAACCGCAGCAGGAAAGTAGAGGCATAAGATTGCAGAGGCCTGGTGTTCCTTAGAAACTTCTCCAAGGACTTATACCCCGGCTTCATCAGGTTAGGCTTAAATTGATTATTAACAGAACTATCGACAATCGTCAGACACAAATGGGGCCTCATAATATCAAAGGGAAAATTGTAAGTGGCGTATTCTGGAATGTGTTGCAGTTAATCATCAACAAGACTTTTTCCTTTGCAATAAAGTTGGTCCTGGCTAAGTTTCTGTTCCCGGAGCAGTTTGGCCTGGTGGGGATGGCGGCTGTGTTTACTAGTTTTGTTCAGGTTTTTAACGAACTGGGTATCGGAGCTGCGCTCGTGCAACGCAAGGATGAGCATCTGCGCGACTCTCATTTCTATACCGCTTTCTGGACAGGCGTTGTATGGTCAGTTGGTATTTTCCTGCTCATTACCTTTGTTGTTGCGCCCTTAGCGGCTAATTTTTATAATGAGCCTTTGCTCAGGAGCATTATCCCTGTTCTAAGCATTGGGGTGTTGTCAAGTCCGGTCAACTTGGTGCACAGGGCCCAACTTACCAAGAAGATGGATTTCAAGAAGTTAGCCTTTATTGGCAATGCCTCTACTATTTTTGCCGGTGCAGTTGCCCTTGTACTCGCTTTACAGGGAGCTGGGGTATGGTCCCTGGTGTTCAATTCAGTGGCGTCATTTGTCATTGCCATGCCGCTTTATTTCAGGGCTACCGGTTGGATGCCGAAGTTGATATGGGAGAAGCAGGCTTTTAATGATATTTTCGGATTTGGCATCTATACTACCGGCACGAGCATTCTGAACAACCTGTTGTATAACTTAGACTACCTGCTGATCGGTAAACTTGTCAGTGCCAGCGCCCTGGGTGTTTACACCTTCGCTTTTGTACTAACGGATACATTCAGGAATCAATTCACAATTATGATGAATAAGGTGATGTACCCGGTATATGGCAGGCACCAAGACGACCCTGGGCTGCTTAAGAAATATTACCTGAAGGTAGTGACCTACAACAGCCTGATTATATACCCGATCATGGTGCTCCTTATCATTCTGGGGGAGCCGCTGATTCTTAACTTCTTTGGGAGCAAGTGGGAGGAGTCTATACTGCCTATGAAAATCCTTGCTCTGTCTGTTATGGTCCACATGTTGGTGAGTGGGCACGCCTCCCTGCTGAGAGGACAGGGCCGGCCAAAGCTGGAACTGAAGCTGCAGTTTTTCAAGGCTGTTTTCTTATATGCTCCGCTAATTACATTAGGTATATATAAGTACGGCATCGTTGGGGCATCTTGGGCCTGTGTGGCCTACAAAGTGCTGGAGGTTATTCTGATCCAATACTATCTGAAAAAGGTTGTGGATATATCCATCAAAGACATCCTCACGCACCTAAAAGTGCCTTTCATCGCAAGCGCTGTGTCTTTTGTGTTAACAAGCATGCTTTATCTTGCAGGTGTTCATTATTTAATATGTGCTATGGTGCTGGGGCTTACTTACACAGGCATTGTTGTAATGTTGATGCACGAAGAGTTAATGCTTCAGTACAGGGAATTAAAGAAAGGTAGGGTGAAGCAGGTCGCCTAAGGTATACCGTGCAGCAGCAATTATATGCCTAATTGTGATTTGCCTCCTCCACTTAAAAGCAAAAGGCAGTTTTGCAGGAAGGCTTTTTTATAAAAGGAAGTTTTAAATAGAAACATGGATGAGCTTACAGAGTAGCAGTATACCCTTGGTTTCAGTTGTTATACCCTGTTATAACTGCGAAGAGTTTATTTGCAGGGCCGTCACAAGTGTTTTAGGCCAGGCATACCCGTCCGTTGAATTGCTCCTAATTGACAATAACTCAACAGATGGGACTTATGCGCTTCTGAAGGATTTGGAGAGAAAGCATCCGGATAAGATCACTGTCTATTCAGAGAAAAGCAAAGGGGCCTGTGCCGCCAGGAACCACGGGTTATTTAAGTCTCGAGGTGAATGGATTCAGTTCCTGGATGCCGATGATCAGTTGCTCCCTTCAAAAATTGAGTCCCAAATGCAGGTGGTTTCTGTTGGGAAAACCGATGTTGTAGTCAGCGATTATCTCAAGCTCGGTGCTAAAAGCGGGCAGAGTACTCCCAAAGAAGTTATTATTGAGGACGACCCATGGCTTGGTGTCATTAACTCCACGCTGGGGGTAACCAGTGCGCTCCTATGGAAAAGGGAGAAATTAGTAGCTGCGAACGGCTGGAGTACGGAGCTTAGTTCTTCGCAGGAATATGACCTGCTCTTCAGGTTGATGAAGGAAGGAGCCACTATACATGTTCTTCACCAGGCGCATACGGTTATATATGGCCGCCCAGAATCAGTGTCCAGAACTGCAAGTGCCGGTAAGTTGTTCCAGATACTTTATAACAGGTATGATCTAAGGTGCAGGATATATACTTTTCTGAAAGAAAACAACCTCTTGAAAACAGAGTACAAGCAACAACTGCATGCATACCTATACTACCACCTGTTGCTGATCAGTGAACTGAACATGCCTTATTTTAAGGAGCAGGTGAAGAGCAAAGGCTTTAAAGAAATTGGTTTAGTTAATAAAACAAAAGCTTTTTTGAATTTTATCAGGCACAGTTCTAAACGTAAACATGGTTATTCAAACGCGTTCCTGAAGATAGCTGAATGGCAGTACTTTTTCTGTAAGAATCTTTATCTTTTAAAGTTTTGATGCTTTATGCAGGACCTAAATTGCAGGCAATCACTATAAAGAACTCATATTTTAAAGTATTTTAGATTATACGAAGACAATATACAAGCTTTTTACGAATTGGCTAATCAATTGTCTGATACCAAATGAATCAAGCCTGTTGTTGGAGAGGTTGTGGTAATCAAAATGCGTTTAATAAGGGGAAAGTTAAAATCCGCTGATGTTATATAGAAGAGATATTGTAATTTTTCGCAAAGCATCAGATGTTTGCATGGTAGACTCGATACTCCTTGCAAAAGCGCTTCAATAGACTTATGAATTATTCGTCAGTATTGATTTTATGCTACCGAAAGAGGTGCTGTTTTTGAAGAGTTCACACTTGCGCCGGGTTCTTGTAATTTTCACCCCAGAGGCTGACAAAATGGTCACCTATTACTGAGATAAATCGTGTAGAGGCATGCCATGCAATAAGCGCAGCAATCTGCATTGAGACGACGGTTTTTTCCTTAACATTTAGCGCCAAATCGCATATCAGAAAGTACTCGATAAATAACGCAGTATCTGTCCTTTAATTTTACCCTATGACTTACCAGCCATTTGTTTCTATCATAATCCCGACCTACCATGATTGGGCGAGGTTAGCCCTGTGCATACAGGCGCTCCATCACCAGACATACCCTAAAGATCGTTTTGAGGTGATCATCATCAACAACGACCCTGGTGATCAGGTGCCTGAAGGGTATGCTCTGCCGGATAATTTCAAACTGATCGGCGAAGGCAAACCAGGTTCTTACGCCGCCAGAAATGCAGGGCTAGCGCTTGCAAGGGGAGAGGTGGTTGGCTTCACTGATTCAGATTGTATTCCCCATCAGAACTGGATAGAAAGTGCCGTCGACATGTTCAGTACTGGTAATGTTGACAGGATTGCCGGTAAAATAGAGTTGATATATGCAGACGAGAAGGCGAAAACCTGGGTCGAATTATATGAAAGCATATATAGCTTCAATCAGAAAAGGGCCGTGGAGGTGCTTAAGGCTTCCGTTACCGCAAACCTGTTTGCCAAAAAGGAGCTGTTTGAAAAGGTGGGTGGGTTCGATTCAGATAAAAAGTCCGGTGAGGACATTGGCTGGAACAGAAGAGCCAACGCTTATGGTTTTAATCTAATATATGGAGACAAGGTTATCATTAATCACCCGGCACGGAGCACCTTTAAGGAGTTCAGAAACCAAAAGCTTAGGGAGTTTGGCGGGAAAAAGGAGTTTAGGCTCAGGAATGCAAAGGGAATAGTCAAAAATCTGCTATTTCTCCCTTACCTGTTTTATAAAATTGTGATCCATAAAACGATTGGTCTCTTCTCACAGACAAAGCAGCTTTCTGTGGTGGAGAAAGTAAAGGTAGCTGGAGTGAACCTGTATCTTTACCTGATTATTGTACCTGAGTTCTTCAGACTGCTATTCGGAGGTAAAAGAGTAAGATAAAATTAAAACGATGGGAACATGAGGATTTTAAAAATTCTATTCAGCAGTGACAAGGGCGGTGTGTTGGCATATGAGGTTCAATTTATCAAAGAATTTAAAAAAAGGGGTATTCAAGTTGATGCTGTCATAATTGGAGAGGAAGAACAGGCAAAGGTCTACCAGGGCATTTGCGATATAATCTATACTGTGCCTTACCTTGACGCACAGTTTGCCGGGTCTCCCTTTCATATCATGAACTCACTCCTAAAAGCTTACACTTACGGTTACAGGTATTCTAAGTATCTGATCAGTCAATTCAGCAGTGACGTAACATATGATGCCATCATCTACTGCAGACCAAATGCAATCCATTTAGCAGGGTTATTAGCGAGGCATTTTAGCTGCAAAGGGGTATGGCACCTCCCGAACACTGTTAACCGTAGAGTGGCTAAAAGCTATTATAAGCTGTTTTGTGAAAAATATAACATCATCTCGGTCGGGAACAGCGCTTATACAAAAAATACGCTGGGGAAGCAATGCAAGCACATCGTGTATATGGGGTACGATGAGAAAAGGGTGCAGGCAAGCAGTCTTAGCTTTAGGACAGAATTAGGTATCGCAGAAGACGCGCTTGTTTATGGTATCGCGGCAAGGCTGCACCGGGCTAAAGCCCAGGATATAGTAGTAGAAGCTTTTGTTAACTCCCATATACCAGAAAACGGCGGCCATTTGTTAGTCGCGGGAGGGCCGCTGGATTCTGAGTTTTCAAAACAGGTATATAAAGCGGCTAAAAATCTGGCAGGCAAGCAAGTACATTTCTTAGGGGAGGTAAACGACCTCCCGAAATTTTACTCCAGCATTGATGTTGCGATCAACGGGAGAAGAAATGTGGAGCCCTTTGGTATAAGTGTGGCTGAAGCATTAGGTGCCGGTAAACCTGTGCTAGCTTACTACCTGGGTGGGCCGTCTGAAATGATACAGCATGAAAAGAACGGCTGGCTTGTTGATGCCCCAACGGTCGAGGCATTTAAGAATGGCTTTAACAAATCGTTAGAGCAGAAGGCCAGTTGGATCGGGATGGGGGTATATGCAAAGTCATGCGCTAAAACATATAGTGTTGCAGAGAATGTAGATCGGCTTCTTGACATCGTAGCCTCTGAAGATATCCTAACTCATTAAATATAGGAAGCCTTATGTTGATTAGCAAATTTAAGATCTACAGCACGTCTTTCTTTACTGCCATTTTTTTTTCCTTTTCGGGTTATTATGTACTGCTCATGCTGTGCAGCAACTTGCTTGGACTTAGTTATTCACAATATTTCACTATCCCGGTTAGAATATTAATAGTGCTTTTGTTTTTTATATGCTTTATACTGATTGGCCGGCAAGAGCAAAGCAAAAAGCCGGTTTTTTTAGCCTTTATCGCATTCTCGATAGCTTATATTGTCAGAATAACAACAGAAACGTTGGGTGGTGTCCATAACCACATGAACAATGGTGCTTTTCTGCTCTACTATCTGTCTTTCTGTTTTCTGCCTTTCCTGTTCCTGCTCTTAAAGAAGGAATTGCCTACCGATCTGAAATTATATAAGTGGGCCATATTGTCATCGGGGTTTATATTAGCGTTACTATCTTTCGTGTTTTATAAAGATATTATCGGAACAGTTGGAAGAATATCTTTAGCTGTGTCAAAGGATGAGAACTATATATCACCACTGGCGTTGTCATACTCTGGCTCGCTTACAATGGGAGTGGCGCTGCTGCTGCTGCTTACAGAAAAGAACTCTAAATTCACAAAACTGACGCTGTGGTTAATCGCTGGCGTGTCTTGCATACCCTTTTTCTTAGGGGCTTCCAGAGGATCTGTTCTATCTCTCGCGGTTCCTTTTATTCTTTTTATACTAAACCACCGCAGCAAGCTTACAAGCATTTATTTAATGCTCGCTTTCGTTCTGTTTTCTTTTGGGGTGGTGGCCCTGAGTGAGCAATTTGGCAGTTCTGTAATAAGCAGATTCATGGGGATTGAAGAGGACATCAGCTCTGGAAGTTCCTCTGCCTCCAGAATCGGGATATGGGAGTACGCACTGAACCACTTTTATGATTCTCCGCTGTTTGGTAGTAGCTTAGAGGTGCCTGAGACTGGTCATTATCCGCATAATATTTACATTGAAGTGCTGATGACTACGGGTATAGTGGGCTTTATACCATTTATGTTCATAATAGTTAAAACAATGCTGCAATCCCTGTACATCTTCAAACACAAGCCGGAGCTTTCCTGGATAGCTGCCATCTTCTTACAGAACATTATCCAAAACAGTTTTAGCGGTGCAATATATGGCGCCAGCTGGTTATTTGTCTCTATGGCGATGGTATTATGTGTGGACTTCAGATCTGAAGTTGCCACTACTCAACGTGTGCAGGTATTTGGGCGTAAACGAGTTGGAGCCGGAGCATGATAAAGTCTCTCCAAAGAGATATTAGCCTACCCATAACCAGTTTTTCATACACCCGCTATTTTAGTAAGCAAAAAAATCAGCTATTTTGCATCGATTTTAGCAGGGCCGGCTGACTCATTTAAGATATCCTCCTTCTCCTGTATTGTTCCTTTTGATGCGCCTTTAATATGTTGTCTCATTTCAGAAGGCAGCTTATTCAAATCAAATGCCCCATACCCCTCAATAATGATTTGATGAAGCCATTATTGAGGGGTATGGGGATATTTTAATATAGAGCATTAGGATATTATACCGTTGTTGTTAAAAAGTCCTATAAGCTGTTCTGACTTTCCGAGCAAGTGGACCCCTTTACCTAATCAGGCTTAAGCAGTTTGCGCCAATCGCAGCGCCTTTGCAACCCGTTTCTATTGCTTTTCCCAGCTCTGCATAACTTTGGATATATAGCTTCCTTAGAGAGTTGTTGAGGCACATGAAGTTATACTCAACCTACTGGAAACAGTAACATAACCTGTACTTTTTAAGGTCTTGCAGTTACCAAAGCCTATGTGCCCTTGTTTAGCAATAGGCTGTTTTAACTATAGTTGCACTATGAGATAATGTTGAAGCAGCGGGTAGGCATTTTGGAGGAAATGTATCACAGTTTGTCCCTAATTTCTACAAAGTGTGGAATAGTTCTACATTATATATAAATCCTAATTTATATATAAAATGCTGATTGTTAATGACTTAATGGTAAAAGTGTGTTTGGTACGGTTATGACTTTAGCAGATGCATTACGTTACCCTAATAAAGTGAAAATGCCTTCTATTGCATCTTTATACTCTTTTACAGCAAGATGGTTCCCAATTGCTGAAAGTTCCAAGCATCACACCCTTAAGTATACTTGTTTTAAAAATAGGCATTCTAATAATTTAGAGCCTTTTGAAGGAGTGCAATTTCAATGAAGCACATAATGGCATTTGTTAAATTGATAAAGTGCAAATGGTTTGTAATGTGGTAAGTTGTTAAAAATTAAATTCTGAGGTAATTATTTGATTTGAAGATACCTATTCCTCTTCGTGTTATTTGTATATATATAATTTTGAATTTATAATTATATATATTGAAACATATTGGATTATTTTTAGTGATTGATTTTGAATAAAAATTTAAGATTTGATTTTTTCTAAGTTTCCGCACGCGTTTTTATAGCTTTATTAAAATCCTTGATGTTTCAGATAAAATGGATATAGGTTTCATTATATAGTAGATTTTCATTTTAGCTGTAAGTAAATAATAATATAAAGATCTATGTTGCAGCATTTAGTTCTTGCTGAATGTTTTCCTCTCTCCCATAGTCTAATGTCTTTTAATTATCTTTCAAGCCATTGATTAATAAGGTATTTTAACTGATTCTAATGAATCGGCTAAATAAGGTGCTTAGCTTGTTTGTTATCTGTCTCAACAGTGCGTTTTAATAATTATGCAATAATTAGAAACTTAAAAAATTAAATGATATTTACAGGTTATATAAATTTTAAAAGAATTTAGTAAGTGTAGTTTGCAACTATGTTTTTTTGTATAGTTTTGATTCGAAACGAATTATAAACTACTAACAATTGAACGTTTATGAGAAATCAACTTTTAGCCGAGGATTTTTCTTTAGTCGTCTGTCAGCATTTGAGGCGCAGAGGCCACTTTATTTGCAAAGCTGATCGGCATGATCGGCTGACCAAGAAGAAAAGCTACTGAGACTGGCTTTATTCCTTAATACTAGACTATAAATTTTAGAAAATCCTCAAAAAAAAACAATAATGTTACTACCAGACATGAAGAGAATTTTATTCTTTGTTCTTGCAATCATAGCCTTTTCAGCACAATCTTTTGCGCAGGTTGCTCCGAATTTTAATATTTACATGATCGAAACCCGTTTTAATGGCGATGCGATGGAAGATTATTTCGCAAGCAGTGGCTATGATCGGGACAATGTTCAGATTATGATGGCAAGTTCTTTTGCTGAATACCCTGAATACACTACTATCAGCCGATCGAAAATCAGAGACTTCCTTAATAAATATTACCCAAGTTCCACCAGCAAAGGGTGGTTAGTGCTTGACTGGGAAGAAGAGCCATACACTGACTTAAGAAACTATCCGGTAACAGACAGCCGTTTTAAAAACGCAGAAGCCAAAATTCTTCAACTGATAAGTGAAGTAAAGAGCTATAGGCCAAATGTTAATGTAAGCATGTACGGGATTACATACCGTACTTGGAATACCTGGCAATATGAGAACTATAATCCGGCTGGGAAATATGACAGGATAGTTTCTAACCTGGACTTTCTGACCCCTTCTGTGTATAATGTATATGCTGACGAAACTGTAGGGCATGAGCGTAACCTCCGTTATCTGCGTGAAAACCTGACAACAGCTTTAAAATATGGCAAGAAGCACAACAAGCCGGTTCTTCCTTTTTTCTGGCACAGAATTCACTTCAACGATCCTAATTATGGGCGTGAGATCATGAAGAAAGAAACTTTAGCAAAATATGTGAAGCTCATCCAGACTTTTTCATATGATGGTTATAAGGCTAGCGGTGCTTTCTGGTGGGATAACGTTTCCGGCAGGCTCGAAAACTTGAAAGGCATTAACGGGCACCTGAATGGCACTGTATATAACGAAGCTACTTATGATGCAATGATCATAAACTATGCGAAACACATTAAGTATGTTCTGAACGATGGTGCTTCATCTTCTCCTGACCCTTCCCCAACAGCGCAGAAGGTGGTGAGCTATACGCTCTTCGATGCCAGCACCAAAAAAGATATACGGACGCTTGAAAATGGCGCTACCCTGGACTTGTCTACTCTGCCAACTAAGAACCTCAACATCCGTGCAAACACTTATCCGGCTACAGTAGGCAGTGTTAAGTTCTCGTTGAGCGGGTCAGCCAGCAAGTCAGCCACCGAGTCCAATCCTTCTTATGACCTTATGGGCGACAACGGCGCCTGGGTGCCTTCTGCGGGAAGCTATACCCTCAAAGCCACGCCTTATACTTCTTCCGGTGGAAGCGGAACGGCTGGAACAGCCCTGAGCATTGGTTTCAATGTGGTAACGAGCGGCGCATCTTCTACCGGATCAAGAGGAGAGAGCTTTACCCTGATAAATTCTGATACCAACCGGGATATTATCACCATTGCTAACGGCGCAACTATTAATCTGTCATCTTTGCCGACCAAGAACCTGAACATCCGTTTCAATAAAGGCACTATCAGCATGGCAAGCGTGAAATTAACCTTAAGCGGCGCTCAAAGTAAAAGCATCGTTGAAAACATAGCACCTTATGCCTTGTATGCTGATAACACAGATGGGAACTACTATGCCTGGACTCCTCCCACTGGAAGCTATACCCTTAAAGCAACGCCTTATTCCGGCACAAAGGCTAGCGGCACTGCAGGTACATCTTATAGCATAAACTTTACTGTGTCTAACAGCCTGTCGGCTACTTCTTCAAGTAACCTGTCTGCGGACTCTGCCTCTCTATCCTTCAAAGCTATCGATGGAGTTGTTGCCTACCCTAACCCTGCGACTTCACTGATCAACGTTGAAGCAAGTGAGACGGGCGAAGGCGTTTCAACCATAAACATCTATAATTTAGATGGCAAGGTAATGATTACCCAGGAGGAGAAAACAACTGCTTCCGGGTTGAAAACAGCGGTCGATATAAACAGCCTCCGTCAAGGATTATATATACTGGAAGTAATAACTCCTAAAGGACGCTCATCGCAGCGTATCGTTGTGGAATAAACCACGCTACCCCTCCACTCATAGTTCTTCGATTGAGGAACTAATGATTCCCATACCCCCTGTAAAAAGAGAGGCCGGCACTAAGTCCGGCTTCTCTTTTTACAGGGGGTATTGTATTAGGGACGCAATAAGCCATATCACATATTCCATAATTCCTTCCAGCGCTACATTAAAAATGCAGCCCCCCTTTCATTTAAAAGGATAAAGAGCCATATATAAATAAAGGTATAGGCGACGTGGTATCATGTATCCAAACAGAATGTTTGATTCCCAAACCAAACGGAATAGTTTCACCCCGTTAATCAACCATTCAAGGGACTGGTACATGGAATTTGCTTGATTATAGATTCGATTTTTTTCTGAAAAAAAGCAACTGTCTGCTTATTACATCATATAATTATCATGAGTGCGCGCCAGAAATACGAGAGGGGGGAGGGCAGATCATGAGGCTCTGCTATGCAAGGTCGCGCATTCCCTGACTAAAATTACCGGATGCATACCGCAAAGTTAACTGCAAGCCCATTTCTAAAACAGACGTTGCACTGGTTGCCGTTATCTTTAGAACCTCCTGATGAATTTCAGAAATCACAACTTAATAATTGCATGCCTTCTTCTAACAGACATACTTAGAAATTTATCCTACATATGAATATCTATAATATTTAAAGGTTATGTTTTTTAACTTTTTTGCGAAACAATTTAAATATATTACGTATAAATAATTTACCTTGATAGAATATGCCAGTTATAACAAGGATTGTTTCAAAACCTTTGCTTTCGATTAATAAGCCTCATAGTCAAAATAATGAGTGGATTTAGGAATCAGAAGGTGGAGGAAATACAATTTACATGAAGTTGAAGCAGTAAAAATCATTATAGCGACGTAAGGCGGGAATAAAAATCTGTTTTCTGCATACCTCATGAAAAATGCGCTGCGCCTATGGTCTCACTATTTAGCCAATTAAATCAACAGGTTCAGATGAAACAGAATTACATTAACCTTACTCAGTTCTGCTTTTCTTCACTTGGGGGCAGGATAACCCTTCTGTTGGTTGTATTAATCATAAGCGTTCAAGCAAGCGCTACTTCCCGTCTCATGGTTGATCCTGAAAGTCGAAGCATTACTTTCGACAAGGCTGCAGGGGCAGCTTATAGCGGAGCGGGTGCTACGATCTCAGACGGTGATGGGATAGCAGCATCGTCATTCACCAGTATTACGTGGGGCACCGCTGCTAGCCAGCCTTATACCGTCACAGAGGGACAAGGCAAGGTAGTGAACGGCAAACTTTATACCTTCGGGGGGTTTGACAGCCAGAAATCCACCTTCACACCGACAAGCCGTGCTTACAGGTACGATCCGATTGCGAATACCTGGACGCCTATTGCCCCCATGCCACCTATGAATGGGACAAGTTACGGTGGTGTTACACATGCCGGCTTTGCCACAGATGGCACCAACATTTACTTTGCCGGCGGTTATACTTCCAACTCCTCCGGAACCGGACAGATTTTTGGTACAAAGGAAGTATGGAAATATGTAGTCTCTGATGGTACTACTCCTGATCGGTACGAGCGTTTGCCCGACTTGCCAATAGCGGTAGCCGCAGGGCAGTTAGAATACCTGAATGGTAGGCTCCACCACATAGGCGGCACGAACGCCGCCCGTACATCGAATCTGGGAAATCATTATGTGCTTCAGTTGAATGACCTTGCTGCGGGCTGGAAAACGCTGGCAAGCCTTCCGTCTCCTCGCCACCACGCCGGTTCTGCCGTTCATGATGGCAAGATTTATTTCATCGGCGGGCAAACAGGCCACGACAGCAACCTGACTACCTCGAAGCTGGTGCATCAGTATGACCCTGTGACAAATACCTGGAAACTAGTAGCCGACCTGCCTGTCCCCACCGGGGCAAATGGCAGAGGGCATATATCTTCAGCTGTAGTTGTAGTGGACGAACGCATAATAGTGTTAGGCGGTGAGACGGAACACGTAACCGGCAGAACTAACATGGTATCTGCCTACACGCCTTCAACAAATACCTGGGAGAATATTACGCCGCTACCAAAGTCGCGTTATTCCGGTGTGGCCGCATTATTAGGAGGAAATATTTATTATACTGGCGGTTCCAATTCAAGCACCACCTATAAAGGTATACCTGGAGAGCAGGCCGGAGAGCAACAGGTGTTAAGCTTTACCTTGATGAACGCTGATACGAAAAGTCAGATACAAGCACTCACGAACGGGGCAACCCTAAACTTGGCTACTTTGCCTACCAAGAACCTGAATATTCGCGCCACTACAAGTCCTGCTACGGTAGGCAGCGTGGTCTTTGCCTTGAGCGGCACCCAGAGCAAAAGCGCGACAGAATCCAGGGTCCCTTATGACCTGATGGGAGATGATGGTGCCTGGACACCTGCCGTTGGCAGCTATACCCTGAAAGCCACGCCATATACGAATTCAGGTGGAGGCGGCTCTGCGGGTACATCCCTATTGATAGCGTTCAATGTTGTAAATCAGAGCCCGGATACGAACAACCCCTTGATTACCAATATTGCGGCTACTTCCGGCAGGAGCTACGTGCTGGCGGAGCTTACGGTGGGTGTGAGAGCTTACACGGACCGCACCTATGAGGTGACGAGCGTGCCGGCCTCTTTGGCGGGGGCGTCGATGATCCGCACGGCCAACGACGACAAGCGCAACACGAGTTCCTCGCTGCTCTCCTTCACCCTAAGTCAGCAGGCGACGGTGTATGTCGCCTACGACCCGCGGGCCACGGCGCTGCCCTCCTGGCTGAGCGGCTGGCAGAAACTCACCGACCGGGTGGGGGTCAACGACTCGAAGATCAGTTACATGGACCTCTACAGCAAGAGCTTCCCGGCCGGGGCGGTGAGCCTGGGCGGCGGCATGCAGAGCCCGGCCGCAGGGGCCGAGAATAATTATTTCGTGGTGGCGAAGGCCGCGCAGGCACCATCTACAGGCTTGATCAGTAATGTAGCTACCACAAGTGGCAAAAGTTATGCTTTGGGAAACCTTGCAGTAGGTGTTACCCACTACACGGACCGCACCTATGAAGTGACGAGCGTGCCGGCCTCTTTGGCGGGGGCGTCGATGATCCGCACGGCCAACGACGACAAGCGCAACACGAGTTCGTCGCTGCTCTCCTTCACCCTGGGCGAGAGCGCCACGGTGTACATCGCCTACGACCCGCGGGCCACGGCGCTGCCCTCCTGGCTGAGCGGCTGGCAGAAACTCACCGACCGGGTGGGGGTCAACGACTCGAAGATCAGTTACATGGACCTCTACAGCAAGAGCTTCCCGGCCGGGGCGGTGAGCCTGGGCGGCAGCATGCAGAGCCCGGCCGCAGGGGCCGAAAACAATTATTTCGTAGTGGCGAAGGCCGCGCAGGCAACACTTTCTTCAAGTATTACCAAGGATATGAGAGCAACCACTTTTGACATGGCTCTGTCAGAAGCAGAAAGCAACAACCGCTCATTAACAGTTTATCCTAACCCCGCTTCTGGGGGGGCGGTTTTTTTGGAGGCGGCTAATTTCGGTAAGCAGGAGGCTTTATCCATTACAGTGCATGATATGCTTGGACGAATTGTCGCAAGTGCGAATGCCGTGACTGACAATCTGGGTAATGCGCAAACTGAGGTGCCGGGGCACAAGCAACTACTTCATGGTTTTTTTATTATCAGAGTAAGTGCTGCAAGCGGAAGAGCCCAAACCAAAATCCTTGTAAAGTAATCGTATTAGCAAAGTATGTTGAGATAATCCTTAAGGTTTTACTACTGTAGGATGCGTTTAACTCATTACAAAGAGTCATGAAGTCTAAATGATATAGTAAAGGTTGCAATGGAAGGGATACATTATATGAAAGTAGCTCAATATACCCATACCAGTTGGTTCAAGCGCCTTGCATGTCACCTGCCTGGATCTTCTCCTCTGTGGAGGGGCAGGGGTGGGTTCTGAAGAACAGCTTCATGCGCAGTATGCAGTTGATAGGAATAGTATAAGATAACTGAGAAATAAGTGTGGCCTACGGCCAGAACATCATGCACATGCAAAATACTAAGCCATTCATGTGTTCGGGGCACAAACTTCAATCCATGCTGTGCGCAGTCCAGTGAAGGCTACTGGGCGCGACCTTTTCATTAAATAACTGATTTAACCATATAATATATAGTTTAAAAGTTACAATTGGCACAAATGAAAAAACAATATACAACCTATCTTAATGGCACCTTATTATTGAGTATCAAGTGGCTGTTGCTGCTGGTTATCAGCATTACTTATGGTAATGCGGCATATGCTGTAGAAAAGCAGACGCAGGACGCCAGTCTTGTGTCTAACATCACTGCCAGCAGCGGGCGGAGCTATGTCTTAGGAAACCTGGCAGTAGGTGTTACCCACTACACGGACCGCACCTATGAGGTGACGAGCGTGCCGGCCTCTTTGGCGGGGGCGTCGATGGTCCGCACGGCCAATGACGACAAGCGCAACACGAGTTCGTCGCTGCTCTCCTTCACCCTAAGTCAGCAGGCGACGGTGTATGTCGCTTACGACCCGCGGGCCACGGCGCTGCCCTCCTGGCTGAGCGGCTGGCAGAAACTGACGGACCGGGTGGGGGTCAACGACTCGAAGATCAGTTACATGGACCTCTACAGCAAGAGCTTCCCGGCCGGGGCGGTGAGCCTGGGCGGCAACATGCAGAGCCCGGCCGCAGGGGCCGAGAACAATTATTTTATGGTGGCGAAGGCCGCGCAGGCAGCGACGGGGGGGGTGATATCTAACATCACAGCCAGCAGCGGGCGGAGCTACGCGCTGGGAAGCCTGGCAGTAGGTGCTACCCACTACACTGACAGGACCTATACTGTCACATCCGTACCGACGTCCTTAAGTGGGGCGGCTTTCATCAGAACAGCCAACGACGACAAGCGAAGTACGGCTTCGTCGCTGCTCTCCTTCACCCTGGGCGAGAGCGCCACGGTGTACATCGCCTATGACCCGCGGGCCACGGCGCTGCCTGCCTGGCTGGGCGGCTGGCAAAAAATCACGGACAGAATTGGGGTGGACGATTCACAGATCAGCCACATGGAGCTCTACAGCAAGAGCTTCCCGGCCGGGGCGGTGAGCCTGGGCGGCAACATGCAGAGTCCGGCCGCAGGAGCCCAGACAAACTACTTTGTGATTGCGAAGGCAGCTGCGGCAAATACAGGTGAGGAAGTGAAGGTGAATTTTCAATTAGCGGCATCAACTACGCCTTCAGGCTATATCAAGGACAGCGGCTTGCCTTTTGATGCGGGCAGGGGATATGGATGGATAAACCCTTCCACAAAACAACCCCAAGACCTCACTGCAAACATGCGCGAAAGATCAGGCACCTTGGAAGCTCGCCTGAGGACGTTAGCACAGATGCAGGCTACAAACAGCGGTCAGGTACCGGGCACCTGGGAGTATGTCGTTCCGAACGGAAGTTATAATGTGTCAGTTAGTGCGGGAGATCCGAGCTACACAGATAGCAAGCATCAGATAAATGTAGAGGGTAAAGCAGCTATCGCTGGTTTTGTTCCTTCTTCGCAGCAAAAGTTCCAATCAGCAACAGTTGTTGTGAGTGTGGGTGACGGAAAACTGACTGTAGATGCGACAGGCGGTACTAATACGAAGATAAATTATATTATCATCAGTCCGGCAACGACTGGAGAGGATATAGTTCCACCTGTGGCTAGTGTTAAGTTTACTGGCACCGAACAATCGTCAGGTGTTTACAAAAATGAGGTTTACGTATCTGTAACAGCTTCAGACGAAGGCGGCTCTGGGCTTGCATCCGTACAGTACAGCCTAAATAATGGTGCTTATACTGCCTATACATCGCCAGTCAAGATATCAAACCCAGGGAATTATACTTTCAGGGCCAAAGCCAGAGACAATAGCGGTAACGAAACGATCACACAATTGTATAGCTTTAGTGTTGTCACAGCCACAGAAAGCAATACCTACATGGTCATCGAAAACCAGGACTTTTTCCCTGCTCCCGACCAGTTGACATTCTCGCTGGTACAAATACCCTGGAGGCGCACCAATAGTGACGGCACCTACACACCGTATAACGAGAACCATAATAAAGTAAAGCTTCGCATTCATAACAAAGGAACAGGTGCTCTTGTGGTTAGCAGCCTGGTGTTATCAAACCCGGCGGCCTGGAAAATAGCTCAGATCAACGGTGTAGATTTCAATGCTTCCGCCGCTCTTCCGCTATCCATCAACTCGAAAGCATATGCTGAGCTTTTAATAGAGTTCATTGCCGTAGACCAGGCAACAGAGGTGAAGGTGTTAGAGGATGTCCTGAAGATCTACTCCAACGATGATTTAACTCCTTATAAAGAAGTTAAACTGAGGGGCCTGTGGCAAAAGCAGGGAGAGGGTGGCTCAGAGCCGCACGCGCAGCAAATCATCAACGCACTTGGCTTCCGTTCTAGAACTGGGTTTAATTCGAACGATGGCGTCTCAGACGGTTCCTACATAATGCCCAACTCAGATGAAATTCTCTCTGCCTATTTCCTGAGGGTAGACCCAAGTAAGCCTGTGCACGTTGTTCAAATGGCCGCTTACCATGGTTGCTGCTCACAGACCGAAACCTTTCAGTGGTATGACAAAGGCAGTACAACTAGTAAAGTGCTGTTTACACACGAAAATCTGGACGCTCAGTCGTTGCTGCCGAGAAGGAACGGATCTACCCGGCTTGCGGAAGGCTCCTTCACTCCGACGGCAACTACGGCTAACCCGACAGCAGCCTTTGGCTTTAGGGTGTTCTATTCTTACTCTGACAGAGAGAAGAACTATCAGGATAAAATAGCTATGCGCATCTGGAAAGCTGTGGATAGCAATGGCAACATTATACCGAACGCTTACCTGCTGGGCATGGATTACTTAGGTACACAGTACACGAACTACGATTACCAGGACAATATATATTATGTCAGCAATGTGAAGCCAGAGGCGGGGCCGGTTCATTACTCAGAATTGGGTGCTACTCCAACAACCGATTTTGATTTTGGCGCTGTAATGGCGGGGTCAAGTAAAACCCTAACTGTGAACATCAAGAACCTGGGAGGCACGTACTCCGGTGGCAGCGATCCTGCTGTTCAAATCCAAAAAGTCGAGATTGTGGGGCCAAACCTGGCCGACTTCTCAACTACTGCCCCTGCCACCACTACCCTTGCAGCGCAGGCTTCTACTAGTGTTTCGGTAAAGTTTTCACCAAATAGCCGCGGCATCAAAAACGCCGCACTGCTAGTATACTACAATAGCGCGGCTTCGCCGCTACGTGTACCGCTATATGGCATTGCGAACGACAATACCGCAACAATATCAGCTATCAAACGCATAAAAGGCGCTGCTGATGCCAGTGTTACCATTGGCGGTAAAGTGTGGGAGGCAGACATCAACTACCGTAAGGGCAGCATCAAACTGGATAAGCAGCTAGTAACGACGCCTGTAGCTGCCACGGACGATGATGTGCTATACCAGACATATCTGTCTGCAAGTGCCAACCTGGCTGAAACAAGATATGAGATTCCGATCGCTAATGGCAGTTATATGGTCAGAATGCACTTCGTAGAAAACTACTTCTCGGCAGTTGGGGCAAGGGTGTTCAATACCACCATAGGAAATCAGTTGCGCCTTTCAAACTTTGACATCTACAGTGAAGTAGGGTACAGAAGTGCGCTTGTGAAGGATTTTGAAGTAAACGTATCGGATGGCCTTTTGAACCTCAAGTTTAACCCGACAGCAGATCGATTGGCAATAGCGGGATTGGAGATATTCAAAGCTACATCAGCAAGTGCCCTAGCTTCATCTCTTAATGTGGAGAATGCTGCTGTGCTGCAAGAAAACGCGGGGGCAGCGCTGCTTGTATACCCAAATCCTACCTCCGGCGGGAAGATATATGCTGAAGTAACCAGTTTCGGAAAGGAAGAGGCGATAACAATTACAGTGCATGATGTGCTGGGGCGAGTTGTCTCTTCTATGGATGCAAAAACTGACAGCCAAGGCTCTGCACAAGTCGAAATGCAAGGGCACAGCCAAATGAGGCGGGGCATGTATATCATCAGAGCAAAGGGGCCACACGGTAAAGCCCAGACCAAACTCTTGGTTTACTAATTTCCGCAACACATGTTATTATAGGGCGCTGCAACTTTGCAGCGCCTTTGCTTTTATTAGGAGTGGGTTCGGCTACAAGATTGAATGTTTAACCATATAATTTAAAAATTATCTACTGTTTAGCTATTTATTAATGACTCTGTTTAGTGTTTTACGTATACTATTTTGAGATAAATTAAAATAATTTCAATTATATACTTTGATAGTCAACTGTTTAGCCCTTATTCCATTTTAGATAATGCCAGACCGATTTAACACCTTTCACTCTGACAGGGATCAGTTAATGTTGGTCACACCTTCCAATCATTTATATACTGTGAACCAGCCTTTACATCAATGACATACCAGCATAACTGCGGCAATACTAGTTGTTTGATGCGTTGACAGCAGTTAACCCAAAACTTTACTATGAAAGCACAATACAACTTTACTAGATTCCTTACCCTAGCATTCATACCCCAGAGGCTGACACTGCTGCATACAATTCTGTTTACCGGATTCTGTTGGTTTTCTAGCTTAACCTATATATATGGTGCAACTGCTCTGAACACCTCGACGGGTACCGCAGAGTCTTTACCTAAAGAAAAAAATATAAACACTCCGAACAACTTGCTTGGTTTGACCGCTGAGACGCCCTGTTCACCCCTGAGTATGCTGCCCTGCGAGCAGCTTGCCGTTGCTATGCCATTGAAACTGGATTTCGATGGTAGTGAAGTCGGTATTCCGGATGTAAACGGTTTAGGTACTGGTTTCACATTAGTAGATGCCTACTCTGGTACCCGGCTCACCCCAGACGGCCCTACTTCCGATCCTGCAGTTCCTGGGTATGAATCTACCAAGATGGTCATCGTCTCCGGTAGGCTAAAACTTACTTCAAACAAAGGAATTGCCTACCAAAAGAATAACAACCAAATAAACTCATTAGGGGTGCGGGTAGATAGCCGCGGCAAACTGCAGATAGAGACGGTGCTTCTAAATCCTTATGCCGGAGCCAATGCTGAGCAGGCAGGCCTGTGGATCGGTCTGAATGATAAGACCTTCATCAAGCTAGCGGTATCTGCAAACAGAGTAGAATTGCGTAGAGAATTGAATGACATTTCAGCGGGTTCAGGTTCCGCTGATCAGCGTATCACAGGCACTATCATCGGCCTAAATACACAGGTGGTACGGCTAAGGTTGTTGATAGACCCAGCTCAGGCCACAGTGGAGGGCTATTATTCCACTGACGGAACTACCTATAAAAACGTAGGGCAGGCATATAACTCACCCGCGCTGAGCATAGCAGGAATGGGGCTTACCAGCAGCACAGCCCATACAGGCATATACGCCACGCATCGCAATGGCTCAACCCCTGTCACTTATACGTTTGATAGTTTTTCTGTTGATGTTCCCGGTGTTTCTGCAGACCCCGGTGTTTCTACACAAATTATCAGTAACCTGACATCTACTACGGGCAGGAGCTATACGCTGGCGGAAGTGGCGTTGGGTGTAAAAACTTACACAGACCGCACCAATCAGATAACCAGTATACCCTCCACGCTTTCGGGGGCAGCCATCGTGCAGACAGCCAATGATGACAAATGGAATACTACGGGTACCTTGGTTAGCTTTGACCTGAGCCAGCAGGCGACGGTGTATATCGCCTACGACCCACGGGCCACGGCACTGCCCTCCTGGCTGAGCGGCTGGCAGAAGCTGGCGGACCGGGTAGGGGTCAACGACTCGAAGATCAGCTATATGCAGCTATACAGCAAGAGCTTCCCGGCCGGGACAGTGAGCCTGGGCGGCAACATGCAGAGCCCGGCCGCAGGGGCACAGAACAACTATTTTATCATAGCGAAAGCAGCAGAGGCAGGACAGTATACTTTATCTGTCTCTACAACGGGCAGCGGGTCTGTGAGCAAGAGCCCTAACCAGACAAGTTATGCCGCAGGCACTAGCGTCAGCCTGACAGCGACAGCGGCCTCTGGCTACCAGTTCAGCGGCTGGTCAGGCGACGCCTCGGGCACATCAAACCCATTGTCGCTGACAATGAACAGTAACAAGACCATCACCGCGAACTTCACCCCGGTACAAACCTCTGGTCTGGTTAGCAACTTAGCAGCAACAACAGGCAGAAGTTATATTTTAGCAGATTTAGTGGTGGGTGCCCTCCACTATACAGACCGCACCTATAAAATCACGAGTGTGCCTGCTTCTCTGGATAAAGCAAAACTTATCCGCACGGCCAACGACGATAAGCGCAACACGAGTTCGTCACTGCTCTCCTTCACCCTGAGCCAGCAGGCGACGGTGTATATCGCCTACGACCCGCGGGCCACGTCGCTGCCCTCCTGGCTGAGCGGCTGGCAGAAGCTGGCGGACCGGGTAGGGGTCAACGACTCGAAGATCAGCTATATGCAGCTATACAGCAAGAGCTTCCCGGCAGGGACAGTGAGCCTGGGCGGCAACATGCAGAGCCCGGCCGCAGGGGCCGAGAACAATTATTTCGTGGCGGTTCAGGGTACGGCCTCCAGCACGATATGCTCACCGATCAGTATGCTTTCGTGCGATCAGCTTCAGGTGAGCCTTCCGCTTAGCCTAAGCTTTAGCTCCAGCGTTAGTAACAGTGTGCCAGACAAAAATGGAGTGGGCACAGGTTTCACCATGGTGGATACCTACTCAGGCACGCGCCTCGCTGCAGATGGAGCCCCCACAAATACAAATGTACCCGGCTATGAAACCTCCAAGCTGACAGTAACGGGGGGGCAACTGCAAGTGGTAACCAATAAGGGCATTGCATATTTGAGTAATAACAATCAGCTTAACACGCTGGGGGTGCGGGTCAACAGCCGTGGACAGTTGAAGGTGGAGACGACACTAATCAACCCTTATTACGGCACAGCCTCAGAACAGGCAGGGCTTTGGTTTGGCCTCAACGACAAAAGCTTTATAAAATTGGTCGTGTCGGGCAATAAAGTGGAACTGCGGAAGGAGCACAATGATGCTTCCGCAAACTCAGAGATGCGGATTACAGGTACAATCAGCGGGTTGAGCAGTAAGACAGTGCGGCTGCGGCTGGAGGTGGATCCCACCTCAGGAACAGTGCAGGGCTTTTACTCTACCGACGGAAGTACCTACCTCAACGTAGGGGCCTCGTATAGCGCCCCGGGTGTGAGCATCGCCGGCATGAACCTAACCAGTTCGACCGCCTATGCAGGCATATTCGCCACCCACCGCAACGCCACCAGCCCCGTCACCTACACCTTTGACGACTTTACCATCAAAACATCACTGCGGCCATATGTAACAGCGGTTCGCCCTGCCGACGGCGCTGCTTACGTGCCACTGGATCAATCTATCTCGGTTGATCTGGCGTATCCGAGCGGTAAATCTATAGATGGGAACACTGTTAATACCAGTACAGTGAAACTGCATACTGTAGCGATAGGAGGCGGGACGGAAGTGACAGGGACAGCGGTAAACGCGACTGCTGCCGGCGATGCCATTACCCTTTCTGCTCCTCTTAAAGCTGGCACCACCTACGAGTTCTCTATCTCTGACCAGGTTAAGGATGGCAACGGATATGCGATGGTCCCGTTTACCTCCCGTTTTACAACCACCAACTTTTATCCGGAAACACCCACTGATTTACAGGGAGTATCCTTTACAGAGCAGACACTGATTGATAACACATTCGGCACTGTTGGCTTTACGAGCCTGGTGATAGGGCCGGACCGCCGACTTTATGCGGCCTCAGCCGACGGCAAGATTGAACGCTGGGATATCAGGGCAGATGGGACATTTGCAAACCATATCACCATCGCTCCGTTCGGGGCAACTAAACGCCTGCTGATCGGTTTTGAGTTTGATCCTGCGGCCACTGGAGCAAACCTGATCGCCTGGATCAGCCACTCATCCGGTGAATTCAACAACCCGCCGGAGTGGTCGAGTAAAATTTCTAAGATAAACCTGAATAATCCTGCCAGCCCACAGGTTGTGGACTATGTCATTAACCTGCCGCGTTCCTATAAGGACCATACCGTAAACTCCATTGATTTCGGTCCGGATGGTGCGCTCTATATTGTGCAGGGAAGCAACACGGCGATGGGTGATCCAGACCTTGCCTGGGGCGAGAGGTCAGAGCGGCTTTTAACAGCTGCCGTGCTTCGGCTGGATATCACAAAAGCCGATCAGCAGTCACTGCCGATAAATGCGCAGACTGCTGATGGGGGCACTTATAATCCATATGCTTCAACGGCTCCACTAACCATATATGCCACAGGCGTGAGGAACGCCTATGACCTTGTTTGGCACTCTAACGGTGAACTGTATGTGCCTACGAACGGGTCCGCCGCAGGTGGAAATACGCCAGCGCTATTATCCGGGACAAAATGGTCGAATGGGCAGGTGTATTCAGGCTCAGACATTCAGGCAATGTCTGATGTACGTGCCTCCCAAAATGATTACCTGTTCCGGGTACAGAAAGGGGGGTATTACGGTCATCCGAACAAACTGCGGAATGAGTATATCATGAATGGGGGCAATCCCACAGACCGGCAGGACCCGGGAGAGGTCGTATGGACTGAAAATGGGGCAAGTTATGGTTACCCTGTAGGCACGCCCATAGAGCCTAACTATCGGGGATGGGCCTATGACTTTGGCCTGAACATATCTCCCAATGGCATCATAGAGTTTAAGAGCAATGCCTTTGGCGGAAAACTGCAGGGTAAGCTTTTGGTTTGCCGGTTTAGTGGAGGTGATGACGTAATGGTGCTTGAGCCAGGGGCTACTAACAAAGACATTATCCGAGCAACTGAAGGAATCAAAGTTCCTGGCCTTCGCCGCCCTTTTGCGAACCCGCTGGATGTAGTGGAGGACGTGCGGACAGGGAACCTATATATATCTGAGTATTATGACGGTAATGGGGATGGCAAGCCCCGCATCACGCTCCTCAAGGCAGACCAACCGGCAACAACGACCGCTGCCATTTCTACTGCGACTATCAGTGCTTCTAAAGCGGGGGGTGAAGTGAGCAGTAGCCTGGAGATATATCCCAACCCTACACCTGGTGGTAAACTGTTTGTGAACCTAAAGGACTTCGGCCAGCATGAGCCGGTGGAAGTCTCTATCACAGATGTCTCAGGCCGCATTATTCAGTCCCGTACCCTCGTAACAGACGCCGGCGGAGCAGGGAACATAGAGCTTACCATCGGTAAAGGTACTAACCATGGCTTGTATATCATCCGGGCAGTGTCTCCAACTGTCACTAAAGTTGGAAAGCTTATCGTTCAGTGAGCAGTTATGGGCACGGAATTTTTATCACGCATCATCGCTGGGTGCCTTTTTGTGCTGCACTCCAGCTTAAGGTTGGAACCTACGTCTCTTAAAATGTAATTCCCCGGTGCGGGGGGCTATATAATTCACCATGAATAATGTCATGACCGAGAGCTGTATAAATTTTTGAACATGGCATGAGAATGCATCTAATGTATGGGTGTTTATAGTACAAAAAATTGTTTCATAAAACCTATATATAGTTTTAACGTTCTTGATATAAATTATAAGTTTATAGCGTTTTGTTGAGAAAAATAGGTACTGCTTTACGATTAGCTTTTTGCTGCTTGGTAACCTTAACCAGCCTTGGTCAGGGAAACGAAAAATTTTCAATCTATGCGTACCCTAGCAGGTTTGATGTAAGGGCAGAAAGATATTTTGAGGAGAATGGGATCATAACAAAGGATATAGACATCATGACGCAAGGTAGCATCGTCTATCCCAAAGACCCCACAAACTTTGATCCTACCCGAGTAAAGCGCTTCCTTGACATAAGATTTCCGGATAGAGAGAGTGAGGGGATGCTGGTGCTTGACTGGGAAGCAGGCCCTTATCAGGACCTTCGGAACTTTGCCGCCAGTGACAGTAACTTTCGGATTGCGGAGGAGAAGATGATCGCTCTCCTGGAAGAAGTAAGAAAACACCGCCCGAACTTACGGCTGTCCTTTTACGGGATTCCTTATCGTACCTGGAATAAATGGCAGATCGAGAACTATAACCCGACTGGGAAGTATGACAGACTTTTATCTAATGTAGATTTTATAGCGCCGTCTATGTATATGGTACATGCAGACGAGGATGTGGGGCATGAGCGAAACCTGCAGTACCTGAAGAATAACTTAGATGCGGCTCTAGTATATGGGAAGAAGTTTAATATCCCTGTCACTCCTTTCATCTGGCACAGGATACACTCAGGAGATAAGAAATACGGACGGGAGATAATTCAGAAAGAGGTGCTTGCCAACTATGTCAAATATATTTCGACTTATGCATTAGATGGTTACGGAGCCGCTGGTATTTATTGGTGGGATAACGCAAAAAACAGATTGAGGAATCTCCAGGGAATTGATAATCATTTGAATGGGAAAGTGTATGATGCTGCCACTTATGATTCTATGCTTGTTGAGTACGCGAAGGAGCTAAAGCAGGCAATCAATTAGTAATGGGCTCAAAGAATTTAATAGGGTGTCTCTATATGATGTTAAATAACCTCTCTAAAAAAAGCACGATCTAATGAGAGTATTATTTATTCAACCAGATTGTCGACAATACAGGGTTAAGTTATTTGAAGAACTGTCGAGGTCGCTCAAAGGAACTGAATTGCTCCACTTTGGCCCAAGAAAATTTTCGGAGAGCAAGGAATTGCAAGAGATTAATGCTTCGAAATTTAATTTCAGGAAATTTCATTGGGTGTCAGGACTCTACAAAATTGTCAAAAACTACGACACAGTTGTAGTAGGCTTTGATCCACACTGGCTGAACATTTTCTTTCTGTCAGTCTTCTTCCGTAAGAAAATTATCTATTGGGGACATGGAACAAGCAAGACCCAATACCTTAATTCGCTGAGGCGTTTTGTGGGCAGAAGAGCAAGGGCCATAGTTACATATGATGAAAACGGAAAAGCAGATATCATAAAATTGGGTATTGATCCTGATAGGGTTTTTGTAGCCAATAATACGCAATTTGTCTCGAATAGTGAAAACCTGTCTTCGGAGACTAAGGATTGTTTTGTATTTGTTGGGAGGATACAACCTCGAAAGAGAATTGAAGATTTTATAGCAGCCTTTGCTTTGGTAAGGCATAAATTACCAAAACAATTACGCATAGTGATAATTGGGGACGGTGATCATCGCTCTGTGCTAAAATCTATAGCTATCAAATTGGGAGTAGAAAATTATGTTGAATTCGTAGTTGGAACAACAGAAGAAGAAGATTTAAAAACTTACTTTTCAAAAGCATACGCTTATGTATCGCCTGGTCACGTAGGGTTGGGGGTTCTGCACAGTTTTGCTTATGGCGTTCCAGTCATCACCTATAAAGGTGATCATCATGCTCCTGAATACTCAAATATACTTCAAGCAGTGACAGGTATACTTGTTAGACCTAATGTGCCCGACCTTGCGGAGGCTTTGGTTTCGGTAGTCAAGGATGAAAACTATAAAATGTTAGGACACAATGCTTATGTACACTATCAAGAAAACAGAAAAATTTCACAAATGGTAAATGCATTTCAAAATGCTATTAATACTGGTTAAAAAAAATACAAAATTTGCTTCTTCTAAAATGACTATAGCTGTACAACTAGTTATTAAAATCGTGAATTTTAGATCTTCACTATTTAAGATACCAGGCCGTCTAAACCTTCTTCCATATATGGCTTTATTGTTTTGAATGACAGTGGTATTTTTAAAACGTAAGGAAGTATTTAGGACCCGCTAATATATAATTATTTCAAACATTTTTTTTATATTATAGGTATAGCTTGATGTAAATGTCTATCGCAATTGGGACTTTTAGATATCCTTCTGAGAATTTAGCTCCACTAAAGAAATTAGATACACTATGGCTGTTTTAGTAGACTCACTTTTTGTGAACAACAGTGGAGGTAAAATTTTATTAGATTATTTAGTTGAAGAATTAGAGAGTAGAGAAGTAGATGTCTTCTACGTTTTTGATGAAAGGTGCAGAGATAGTTTTAGCACAATTCCAGCTGGCAGAAGAGTTTTTTTAGAGGGAAATATAAAACAAAGGCACTTTTTTTACAAAGCGAATCAACTTCAATTTACTAAAGTTTTATGTTTAGGCAATATACCCCCTACTATACGCCTAAAAGCTGAGGTTTTAACTTATCTACAACAACTTCTCTATTTTAATCAACCTTTAGATTTAGGTTTCAAAAAAAAATGTAAGTTATATCTAAAAATATGGCTTGTTAAAAGATTACTTCAAAACACAGACTATTGGGGTGTACAATCAGAAAACGTTTCAAGCTTAATGGAGAAGAACTGGGGCGTAAGCAAAGATAAGATTAGGGTTTTGCCTTTCTATCCTCCTTTAAGCGATCTAGACAAGGTAATCAAATGTGAGAATAAATATTTATACGTTAGCGGAGGAAATTCTCATAAAAACCATTATAGGCTAATCGACGCTTTTGAGAGATTTAACAGAAAGTATCCTGAGGTTGAGCTTCATTTAACAATATCTGAAAAGTTTCCTGACCTGCTTAACTACATGAAGGCTAAAACCCATAATGGTGTGAAGATTATTAACCATGGCTTTATTCAGAGGCACAAATTGGCAAATCTTTACAAGTCTTCAAAATTCGTAATCTACCCTTCACTAGCAGAAAGTTTTGGTCTAGGGTTGGTAGAAGCTATTGAATTGGGCTGTAATATTATTGCATCTGATTTGCCATTTGTGCATGCAGTATGTGAGCCATCATTAGTGTTCGAACCGTTAGATACAGATTCTATCTTTAAGGCTTTAATAGCAAGTAAGATATCTCAAATACAGCCCTCCTCCCTGAAAGCAGACAACAAAATTGATACTATCATTTCTTTTTTAGCTCATGAAACAAATACTACAGTCATTCAAAACCGGTGAAACGACTTTGGCAGATATACCTGCTCCACAGGTAAGGAAGGGGCATGTGCTGATACAGACCACCTGTTCACTTGTCTCGCTGGGAACAGAGCGCATGCTGGTTGAGTTTGGGAAGGCAAATCTGTTTGAGAAAGCCCGCCAGCAGCCCGACAAGGTAAAGCAGGTCTTGAATAAGATCCAGTCAGACGGCTTAAAGCCGACAATGGAGGCTGTATTCAATAAATTAGATCAGCCGTTGCAGTTAGGCTACTGCAACGTGGGTAAAGTTATAGCGGTTGGGGAAGGCGTTGGCGAGTTCAGGGTTGGTGATCGCGTTGCTTCTAACGGTTCACATGCGGAGGTGGTTTGCGTGCCTAAGAACCTGGTCGCTGCTATTCCAAATAACGTTAGCGACGAGGAGGCTGCCTTTACAGTGGTCGGTTCTATCGGACTGCAGGGCGTCCGGTTGCTTAACCCGACCTTTGGCGAAACAGTGGTGGTAACGGGCCTTGGGTTGATAGGCCTTGTGACAGCCGAAATACTGAAGGCAAATGGATGCAAGGTCATTGGCATAGACCTGGACGAGCAGAAACTCGCCATCGCTAAGGCAAAAGGGGTCATTCCTGTCAATCCGCTGACAACTGACGTCGTAAAGTTTGTTGAGAACGAGACAGGCGGTGTGGGTGCTGATGGCATACTCATTACAGCATCAGCCAAAACAAACGATATTATATCGCAGGCGGCGCAGATGAGCCGCAAACGCGGCCGCATTGTGCTGGTAGGCGTAATCGGGCTGAATATCAGCCGCGCTGAGTTTTATGAGAAAGAACTGACTTTCCAGGTTTCCTGTTCCTACGGCCCAGGTCGGTATGATGAGAATTACGAACAACGGGGGCAGGATTACCCGCTGCCGTTCGTACGCTGGACTGAAAAGAGGAACTTCGAAACCATCCTGAATGCCATTTCCAGCGGTAACCTGGAGGTAAAGTCCCTTATAACGGAGAAGGTACCCATCCGGGAGTATGACAAGATATATGGGCAGATTGGGAAAAGCCGCGCAATTGCCTCTATTCTTACCTATGACGGAAGCAGTGAAATAGATATGAGTTCCACCGTGCGGCTCGGTGAGAGAAGCTTTACAGGTTCCAAAGGCGTGATAGGCATTATTGGGGCGGGTAATTTCACGAAAATGACAATGCTGCCGGCATTGAAAGATACAGGTGCCAATCTAAAATATATAGCCAGTGCAGGCGGCGTAACGGGTACGGCTCTTGCCAAAAAACACGGCTTCACCCATAGCACCACCGATTATAAGGAGTTGTTACGGGACACCGAGATTGACCTGGTGATGATTACGACGCGACATGGTCAGCATGCAGCCTTAGTGCAGGAGACTCTGGCGGCGGGCAAGCATGTATTTGTAGAGAAGCCTCTTGCCCTGACGCGGCTGCAGCTACAGGAGGTGCTTGCCGCCTACGGGCATCATGCAGAGCAGGCAAGCCTGACGCTTTCTGTAGGATTCAACAGGCGGTTTTCCCCACACATCCGCAAGATGAAGGAACTGATCGGCAACGCGCAAGACCCGGTGAATATTGTCGCTACCATGAATGCCGGTTTCATACCGGACAGTATGTGGGTACACGATATGTCCTCCGGAGGGGGCCGCATCATAGGGGAGGCCTGCCACTACCTGGACCTGATGGTGTACCTGACAGGCAGCACAATCCAGTCAGTTTGTATGAGTGCCCTGGGTAAAAACCCGGCAGAAAACACCGATAATGCGAGCATCCTTGTGAAATTTGAAAATGGCTCAAATGGTGTGCTGAATTACTTTGCCAATGGGCATAAGAGTTATTCCAAGGAACGGGTAGAATTGTATTCACAAGGCAGAACCTTAATCATGGACAATTTCCGAAAGACAGAAGGATATGGCTTTAAAGGCTTTACAAAGCTGAAAACCAACCAGGACAAAGGCCACCGTTACCAGTTTACAAAATTGATAGAGACCCTGCAGCAGGGCGGGGCGCCGCTTATTCCTTTCGGTGAAATAGTGAACGTAACGCTTGCTAGCATCGCCGCGATAGAGAGCCTCAAATCCGGCGAATGGGTAGATGTTGCGCTAACGTCCCAGCCCGGGGCGTCAAAGCCCCAGGAGACCCTGGAAGAGACAATGGTAGTTTGATAGAAAGCTGCCATACCTGATTTTGTCACACCTAAACTTACCCTTATGCTTGTAACCATCATTGCCGGAGCCAGACCGAATTTCATGAAAATCGCTCCTATCATAGAAGCGATACAACTGGCGAGTCAAGAAGGCCGCGACATTTCTTACAGGCTGGTCCATACGGGGCAGCATTACGATAAAAAAATGTCCGGAGACTTTTTTGAGCAGTTGGGAATCCCGGAACCGGATGTGAACCTGGAGGCTGGCGGCGGTACACAGGCAGAGCAGACGGCCGCAATCATGGTCCGGTTTGAGAAAGAGCTGGTAAGCCAGCGGCCGGATCTTGTGATAGTGGTGGGCGATGTTACCTCTACTATGGCCTGTGCCATTACCGCGCAAAAACTCAGCGTGCCTGTGGCGCACGTTGAAGCGGGTATCCGCTCTGGGGACTGGAGCATGCCTGAGGAGATAAACCGCATGGTGACGGACAGCATCAGCAATTATTTCTTTACTACCTCGGAGGTGGCCAACCAGAACCTGCTGAACGCCGGGGTGGGCCTCGACAGGATTTTCTTTGTGGGGAACACCATGATAGATACCCTGCTAAAACAGCAGCCAAATTTCCGGGCACCGCAGTTCTGGGATGAGCTCGGGCTGAAGAAAAAGGAATACCTGGTCATGACCCTGCATCGCCCTTCGAATGTGGATGACCCGGAGCAGTTAGCAAGACTATTAAACGTGCTGGAAGAGGGAACAGAGCAGCTGCCGGTAATCTTCCCTGTTCACCCGCGTACCCGCAACAACATGCAGAAATTCGGCATCAGCACCAACTACGTGAAAGGGGTAGAGCCCCTCGGCTACCTGGAGTTTAATTACCTCGTGCAACATGCCAAGGGAGTGATCACGGATTCTGGCGGTATAACCGAGGAGACTACCGTGATGGGCGTCCCCTGTATGACACTAAGAACCTCCACTGAAAGGCCGGAGACCTGCACGATCGGCACGAACGAACTGCTTGGGACGGACAGCGAAGCTCTTAGGAAGGCTTTGCAAGTGCTTTTCGCCGGCGAATGGAAAGAAGGAGGTATTCCGGACCTGTGGGATGGAAAGACAGCCAGTCGTATCGTGCAGGCTCTGTTACAACTGCATCAACCCCAGGATGTAGCCTTGGTTTAAACAAATAGAGATTGCCTTGTCGTAATGCCAAAGCCTTGCTGCGAACGAGAAACATATAGATGGCTTGGCTGCGGTTATTTATCATTATCAAATTATGAAACAGCACGGTTGCATTTTGCAACTACTACCGACAGAGCTAAGATTAACCTGAATGGTCAATATAGGAACAGGAGTTGTACACCTTTTGAAGAACATGGGGCCGCGTTATGTGGCCTATAGGGTTCGGCACGAGCTTGAGAAAAAGGCAGGGGTTTTAAAACGCCGCTTCCCTGAGAATCAGCCGACTAAATATTTTATACCGCTGGAGCAGTGGCGTGCTAGTGCCGGCACTTTCCTTTTTAAGGATAGACAGGATATAAAGCTGGAGAAGAACCCCATACCTGCGCTGAAGGAGAAAGCGCAGCATATTTTCGAAGGTAGGATTACCTTTTTCAGTTCCCGTCAGTATGAGTTGGGGAAAGACTATGACTGGCTGACGAACCCTGATTCAGGCTTCCGATACGACAATACAAAGCACTGGTCCCAGATCAGCGATTTGAACTCTGCCGCGGGGGATATAAAGTATGTGTGGGAAAAGTCAAGGTTCAGCTACCTGCATACTATCCTGCGGTACGACTATCATTTTGAGCAGGACAGTGCCGAGTGGGTCTTCTCCGAAATAGATAGCTGGATTAAGGCCAACCCTGTTAACTGCGGGCCAAACTTCAGGTGTAGCCAGGAGATCTCGCTGCGCCTGTTTAACTGGTGCTTCGCGTTACATTTCTACAGAAAGTCTTCTGCCCTGACGGAAGAAAGGTGGCGCAATTACCAGCATTATATATTCTGGCAGTTGCATCACGTGTATTACCACATTGATTTTTCGCGCATCGCTGTACGGAACAACCACGCCATTACGGAAACAACCCTGCTTTGCCTCTCGGAGTTCTTGTTCCCGTTTATTCCGGAGGTAAAACAATGGGCAGCCCAGGGCAGGAAATGGCTGGAGGAAGAAATCAGTTACCAGATTTACGACGATGGCACTTTCATACAGAACAGCATGAACTACCACCGTGTAGTTGTGCAGGTGCTGACATTTGTGCTCTCACTCACTGAAAAGAACGGCAAGCCTTTATCCGGTAAAGCATATGAGGGAGCCTATAAGTCGGTGAACTTCCTGCTGCAGTGCCAGCAACTAACAACAGGAAGGCTTCCCAACACAGGAGCAAATGACGGGGCGCTTTTCTTTCAGTTCTCAGGCAGTGACTACACGGACTACAGGCCGCAGCTTAACGGGCTGCATCTGCTGCTGACAGGTAAAAATCTGTATGACGGAACGGGCGCGTGGGAAGAGGAGGCGGCTTGGTACGGCATCCACAAGCAGCCAGGCAAGCGCTTTGCTGTGTTGCAGCAGGAGCAGGGTATTATAGCGTTCCCGAAAGGAGGGTATTTCCTGATCAGAGACGGAGACACGCTGAGCCTGATCAGGTGCGCTAAGTTCAGGAACAGGCCCAGCCACGCTGATAACCTACATCTTGATGTATGGGTGGGAGACCAGAACCTGTTACATGATGCGGGCAGCTTTAAATATAACACTGGGCAGGAACTGAAGCGGTATTTTAAAGGAACACAATCTCATAACACTGTGATGGTGGATGACCTTGATCAGATGCTAATGGGAGAAAGGTTTATCTGGTATCACTGGTCGGAGGCGACAGACGTGAAACTATCGGAAGACGACGAGCACTATATTTTTAAGGGAGCCATCAAAGGCTTTGGACATCTTTCAAAAGACATAAGGCACGTTCGCACAGTAAAGAAGAAGAAAGGGATCAACAGCTGGCTCGTGCAGGATGAGTTGCTGGGCCTGCCGGAAGGCCATCTGATAAAGCAACTGTGGCACACAGCTTTTCCCGAACAGACAGATATACAGGTACTAACCAGCGAAGCTCACCTTACAACCAGGCAGGGCTGGCAATCTACACGTTACGGCACGAAAGAGGCCTGTACAGAACTAATGATTACAAGTAATAACAGACAAATTCAGACCTTAGTAAACAAGAAATAGCGTTATGAGAATTCTATATTTTCACCAATATTTCAAGACCCGGGAAGGATCTGGCGGTACAAGGTCTTATGAAATGGCTAAGCATTTTGTAGAGCAGGGCCACCAAGTGACGATGGTATATGCGCTTTCTGACAAAACGAAGTCTCCATTGTCGGGCCCCTACATAAACGGTAAAAGAAGAGGGAGTGTAGAAAACATCGACTTGATAGAATTCAATTTGAATTACTCGAACAGGCTCAATATTCTACAGCGTGCCCTGGTATTCCTATCTTTCTCAGTCAAGAGTGTCAAAGTAGTGTTTCAGGAAGATTTCGATATTGTGTTCGCCACATCTACGCCATTGACGGCTGGTATACCAGGAATTTTCATGAAACTGTTTGGCAAAAAAAAGCGCTTTGTGTTTGAGGTGCGCGACCTGTGGCCTGAACTGCCAAGAGAGATGGGCGTGATTAAAAATAAGTTTGTACTGTGGGCGATGGGTGTGTTAGAAAGCCTATCCTATAACCAGGCTGATGCCTGTGTAGCACTTTCACCTGGCATACAGGATGGAATCCGAGCAAAGCTGAAGGATAAAAGCAAGCCCGTGTACCTTGTGCCCAATGGCTGTGATCTGGATTTTCTGGTACCTGGGCATGAGCCAAAGACAAATATCCCATCGGTAAAGGAAAACGATTTTGTTGCGATATTTACCGGCGCACATGGTATCGCCAACGGGTTGGATGCTGCCTTAGATGCTGCAAAGGTGCTAATTCAGAAGGGACATGGGAAACATATAAAATTAGTCTTTGTGGGTGACGGCATGATGAAAGATCATTTGGTAAAGCGTGCTGAGGCTGAACAACTGCATAATTGTATTTTTATAGAGCCAGTGTCCAAGCAACGTCTGCTTACATACCTGCATGCAGCCGATGTAGGACTGATGCTGCTGGCAAATATTAAGGCTTTTTACTTTGGAACATCGCCTAACAAGTTCTTCGATTATATATCCATGGGTATGCCTATCCTAAATAATTATCCAGGATGGCTGGCAGGTATGATTCGGGAAAACGACTGCGGTACTGTTGTGCCGCCGGATGACGCTGTTGCATTCGCGGATGCTCTCATCGAAATGTATAACAACAGAGAGCTATTGCCTGCGATGGGTGAAAATGCGCGGGTGCTGGCAGAGAGAAAGTTCGACCGTAAGGTTTTAGCAGATGAACTGCTGGAGGCATTGGTTGTGAGTAAGGGCAAATTTGTAAAAGATGGACTGGTAGAATGCTAAAATTATTTTTCGACAAGACCGTTTCACTCATCCTGATTGCCATTTTACTACCTGTTTTAATATTTGTGGGTGTGCTGGTGCTGGTTTTTATGGGATATCCGGTGTTTTACAGGCAAAAGCGACCGGGTTTGCATGGTAAGGTTTTTAATATGTATAAGTTCCGGTCCATGACAAACGCCACAGATGCAAATGGTGTACTCTTGCCAAATAAAGATCGCTTGACTGCCTTTGGGAAATTTCTCAGGAGGAGTAGTCTTGATGAACTGCCAGAGTTATTGAATGTGCTGAAAGGAGATATGAGTCTAGTGGGCCCCCGACCACTTTTGGTGGAGTACCTGTCTTTATATTCTGCGGAACAAGCCAAGCGCCATCAGGTTAAGCCTGGTATTACGGGTTGGGCACAGGTAAATGGCAGAAACGCCATCAGCTGGGAGCAGAAATTCGCTTATGACGTCTGGTATGTGGAGCATCATTCCTTTATGCTTGACATCAGAATTCTGTGTAAAACACTCTTGAAAGTGGTGAAAAGTGAAGGGGTGAATGCAGCGGAACATGTCTCCATGCCACCCTTCAGAGGCGCAGCAACTGAGAAGGAGGGGCAGCAAGATATTTATTATACTAAGCATAAGTTAACAAACAGAAGCTAAGCGGCAGCTTTATACTATTTGTAGGTGGACGTCAAAAAACTCCTTTTACCAATCGTATTGTCATCACATAGCGTTAAATATTAGAACAGATTACTGCGGTCTTATATTATCAACCACCACATAAGATGAATGAATTATCTACTTGAACTGGTAAAGTGTAATTTTAAATTATATGTCTAAGAAAAGGTTGCTCATTTTCGGGTGTGGTAACGTTGGTGGTTTTATTGCCAATAATCTGGAGGAGTTTACAGGGGAGCAGTACATAATAGAGGGCTTTCTTGATGATGACGTTCAGAAAATAGGGCAGCTACTTTTCGGCCATCGAGTAATTGGAGACATAGACAAAATAAGCCAGTATGTTACAGAAGTTTCAGTTGTTATATGCGTCTCAAATCCCATTCATAGGAAAAGCATTTATGAAAAGCTCTCCTCCCTCCCTAATGTTAATTTTCCTGCGTTTGTCTCCAGGCATGTATGGATTTCCAATAAGGTAGAGATTGGGAAGGGAGTGATTATTTACCCAGGTGTGGCCATAAATTACAACACTAGGATCGCCGATTTCTGTATCATTAACATGAACTGTTCCATTGGGCATGATTGCACCATCTCGAGGTGCGCTACGCTGGCACCCGGCGTGTCTTTAGCGGGTTTCACTTATTTGGAGGATTGTGTTGAAATGTGCATCAACTCAGCTACTGTGCAGGGCACGCGGGTTGGGCAGAACAGCATTGTAGGCGGAATGGGCATGGTAACCCGGAACATTCCGGCAAACTGCACGGCCGTAGGCGTTCCTGCCAGGCCTATTAAGCAACATTGCGGGTATGCCTCGATGAAAAATGAAGGATAGAAAAGCTGAAGGTGATGGAGAACCTTTAAGCTGCAGCCCCGATTGTGGCAACCAAGACTTATAGATAAGCCATAGCCCAAGCAGGCATGTAGAAGGCTGCAACAAATGCTTGGGAAGCAGCAGTAAGTAGAGGACTAAAACTTGCGTTAGAACATGCAAAGTTTTCGGCTATCCGGATTTTGTTGCTTTACTTAGCAGATTCAATACAAGACGGGATCTGTTAAAGGGAAATAATGAAAAGAATTGCTGTTTTTGGCGCCGGAGGGTTTGGGAAAGAAGTGGCGATGCTTATTGAGCATATAAATGCGTCAGCGCCTGAATGGGATTTGATCGGTTTTTTTGATGACGGCGTTCCAATGGGCAGTGTTGTGAATGGTTATACTTGCTTAGGAGGGATAGCGGAGGTAAATAACCTGCGCGAGCGCACCGGGATGGTTCTGGCGGTTGGAAACCCTGTAATCAAAAAAAGTATTGAGGGACAAATGCACAACCCAAAGGTATACTATCCCGTGCTGGTGCACCCAAACGTGCAGATGGGGGACCGGAAGTATATCACGTTCGGGGAAGGATGCATCATAACTGCAGGTAACATTCTGACGGTAAATATAAGCTTAGGAAAACACGTAATTCTAAACCTGGCCTGCACAGTTGGGCACGATGCGTACCTGGGAGATTATTCCTCTGTAATGCCGGGAGTTAATATATCGGGCGGGGTAAATATAGGTGAAGGCGTATACATTGGCACCGGTGCGAAAATAATCAACCATCTCGAAATAGGCAAGCGCGCTATCGTGGGCGCTGGCGCTGTTGTCATTAAATCGCTCCCGGCTTACTGTACGGCAGTGGGCGTGCCTGCACAACCGATTAAGTTTCATGCGTAACACAGGAAATGATGGATCAGAAAATATGGCTGTCGTCCCCGCACATGGGCGAGAACGAGTTTAACTTTGTAAAAGAAGCGTTTGAGACAAACTGGATAGCACCGCTGGGCCCAAACGTAGATGGGTTTGAGCGAGACATCGCGGCATTTTTAGGTAACGGCACCCATGTGGCAGCGCTAAGTTCAGGCACAGCGGCCCTTCACCTTGCTTTGATCTTACTGGGCGTGCAGCACGGGGATGAAGTGCTGTGTCAGTCCATGACTTTCTCCGCATCAGCTAACCCAATCGTATACCAGGGCGCCACGCCTGTGTTCGTGGACAGTGAGGCACAGACCTGGAACATGTCCCCTGAATTTCTGGAGATAGCCATTCAGGACCGTTTGAAGAACGGCTCCAAGCCAAAGGCTATTATCGTGGTGCATTTGTATGGCATGCCTGCCGATATGGACCGGCTTATGGCAGTGGCAGAAAAGTACGGCATACCTGTAATTGAGGATGCCGCGGAAGCGTTGGGCTCAACCTACAAGGGACGGCCCGTGGGCACGTTTGGCGCACTGAGTATTCTTTCCTTTAACGGAAATAAGATCATCACTACCTCTGGGGGAGGGGCGCTCGTTTCTGCAAAAGAGGAGTGGATCAAGCAGGCACGGTTCCTGGCGACACAGGCCCGGGATGCGGCCCCTCATTACCAACACTCCCATATAGGATATAACTACCGGATGAGTAACGTTTGCGCGGGTATAGGGCGAGGCCAGATGGAAGTACTGCCACAGCGCGTGCAGCAACGTAGAAACAATTTTGAAATGTACAGCCAAGCCTTGAGCACGTTCGCTGAGGTGCAACTGCAGGAAGAGCCAAGCAAAGATTACTTCTCCAACAGGTGGCTCAGTACATTACTTATAGACGATTCGAAGGATGCAAACGTCAGCCGCGAAAGCATCAGGATTGCTTTGGAAAGCAGGAACGTCGAATCGCGCCCATTGTGGAAACCGATGCACCTGCAACCAGTTTTTGCAGATGCTCCTTTTTATGGTGACGGCACCTCCGATTGGCTTTTCGACCAAGGCCTCTGCCTTCCGTCCGGTTCTAATCTGTCAGAGGCTGAACTCAGGAAAGTCTTGAGTATTGTGCAAGCCTGTTTCAGACTTACTGAAAACGTATAATTTTAGTCTTTTCCCCCAATATTACCAAGTCGCCTAAACTTTCTTCCATATATGGCTTCATTCTTTTGAAGAGGTAAAGAGGGAATGCCATTTTTACTTTGATCATGGAAGAGTGTAGATATGATCTGGTATAACTCAGCGCTTAAAGTCTTTTCATTAGGCAGCAGCCGTTGCCTGCTCTTGTATCTATTACCCTGTTTTTGAAAACACTGCTTTTATCAAGCGTGAGCCATGTTGCGACCTTTCTTCAAGGAAAAAAATTTTAACCATAACGCTAAAAATATTGAGCAAAAATTGACTCTGTTTCTCATGCCATTTAAGCATTCTAAACTCTTCTTTTATATAATAATTTTAATATATATTGTTTTTATTAAGGTTTACCATTAAAATTTTACTTCTTTTTTTTAAGGAATCTTTTCATAAAAAGGCCCTTCAGGAGCAGGATTGAAGCCCTTTTAAAAAAATAAACAATTTGAATATTTTATATAAGAAAAAATATTACGTTTTCAAAAATTCGGCGTATACATAATTCCTATATCGAATAATGATAATCATCATTGATTCTTTTATGTTTTGTATGGGATTTTAAAATTGATCACAGAAGAATAGTATGAAAATATTTCTACTAAAAAACTCTCTCCCGAACTGGATCATCCTGTTAATTGATCAGGTGATCACAAGTTGGTCTTTTGCGCTGTCCTATTTGCTTATCTGGCAGTTCGAGTTTACTGAAATCCTCAGAGGGCACTTCTTGATTTTTATTGGCCTTTATGGCATTGTATCCCTCAGCATGTTTTACTTTATGCGCCTCCATACGGGCTTGATCCGGTATTCCAGTACGGTTGACATATACCGGATTTTTGTGGCGGTGCTTTCATCAAGTGTACTTTATGGAGCGCTTGTGGCTTTGGTCGTGGCCCCTATGTACCAGATTAGTTCCAATAACATCTACCTGGCACTGCTGGTGAACTTCTTCATTTCCTCCTCTTTGCTAATTATGCTGCGGATCGGTACCAAGAGCATCTTTTTTTTTGTGAAGAGGAACACGAAGGATAAAAAGGAAAGCGTGCTTATATATGGGGCCAACAGTAGCTCCATCCTGGTGAAAGAGGCGCTTGAGGCCAGTGGCATGGGCAAGTTTGTGGTTGTCGGGTTTGTGGACGAGGACCAGGCGAAAGGCAATAAAAGCATACACCACATACGGATCTACCACACCAGCGAGATTGAGAAGCTACACCGCAAGGCGCAGGTAGATAAGATGATTATGATGAGCGAAGACCTTCAGGAAGGGAGCCGGAAGCAGCTGATCGATAAGTGTCTTGAACTCAATATCAAGGTGTTGACTGTTCCGCCAACCGCGCACTGGATGTCCGGGCAACTGCGGATGAACCAACTCAAGGACCTGAAGATCGAGGATTTGCTGCAGCGGCCCATGATTAACCTGGAAAGCCAGATGGTGGCGGATGATCTGAGAGGCAAGCGGATACTGGTAACCGGTGGAGCCGGCTCCATCGGGTCCGAGATCGTGCGGCAGGTGCTGAGCTACGCACCTGAAATGGTAGTGGTCTGTGACCAGGCGGAGTCCCCTTTGCACCAGCTCCAGCTCGAAATGGAAGAGAAGTTCCCGTCCGCTGATATCAGAATCTGTATAGGCGACATCAAGAATTTTGACAGGATGTACACGCTCTTCAAAGCCTATACCCCTGAAATAGTATACCATGCGGCGGCTTACAAGCACGTGCCCATGATGGAGAACAATCCCTCAGAAGCCATCCTAACCAATATCCTGGGAACGAAAAACCTGGCCGACCTAGCCATTAGCTGCGACGTGGAGAAATTCGTGATGCTCTCAACAGATAAGGCTGTAAACCCGACCAATGTGATGGGAGCGTCCAAGCGTATCGCAGAAATATACATTCAGTCGTTAAACGGGGTGGACCTGATCGATACAGAGACGGAGGGGCTCAAAATATGCCAGTCGCCCAAAACCAAGTTTATAACAACCAGGTTTGGTAACGTGCTTGGTTCCAACGGTTCAGTGATTCCGCGCTTCCGCTCTCAGATAGAGAAAGGAGGCCCCATCACCGTGACGCATCCCGAAATCACCCGGTACTTTATGACCATTCCCGAGGCAGTACAACTGGTGCTGGAGGCGGGGACGATGGGCAACGGTGGCGAAATCTTTGTTTTTGATATGGGGCAACCGGTGAAAATTATAGACCTTGCGAACAAGATGATCCAACTTGCAGGTCTCACGCCCGGTGTTGATGTAGAGATTGTCTACTCGGGTCTGAGACCGGGTGAGAAACTGTACGAAGAGCTACTGAACAAAGAAGAACTTACCATACCCACACATCATCACAAGATCAAAATCTCACGGGTGAGGAAATACCATTATTCTAAAGTCGAGGATGACATCAAGGAGCTGTTGGCCCTTAACAAAGGCAATGACGATTACAGCTTTGTAAGTAAGATGAAAGAGATGGTGCCGGAATTTATCAGCAAAAACTCCAGGTATGAAGAACTAGACACTGCTGACAAACTCAAAAGCCAGCTGTAACCTTATATGAACGTTTTGTATCCGCCCTTGTCTATGCAGACTAGTATTTCGCCATAGACAAGGGCGGATTATATATACCTGTATATGTATTTTTCCTTGATAACAATCAAACAGTGGGAAGCACCTGGTTTTTCAATTCCCCGAACCCGATGCGTATGCCGTCAAACTCTCCATAGCCGCGCATCACCACCGTGTCAAAATCCTTCAAAAATTTGCGCTCAGTGCCATCTTGCAATTGCAGTGGCTGGGTGCCGCGCCAGGTAAGCTCCAGCAATGAGCCGTAAGATCCTTCGTCCGGGCCGCTGATGGTGCCGGAAGCATATAGATCGCCTACCTGCAGGTTGCAGCCGTTGCTGCTCTGGTGCGCCAGTTGTTGGCCCATGCTCCAGTAGAGATGCTTGAAATTGGAGTGGCTGATGCTGCTCAGTTCTCCACCGTGCGGCTGTAGCAGCACCTCCAAGTGTATGTCATAGTGGCGGCTGCCCAAGAACTCGAGATAGGGCAGTGGCCTGGGGTCCTGCTCTGGCCCCTTTACCCGGAACGGCTCCAGCGCATCCAGTGTCACAACCCATGGCGAGATAGACGAGGCAAAGCTTTTCCCCAGGAACGGCCCCAGCGGCATATACTCCCACGCCTGTATATCGCGCGCCGACCAGTCGTTGAACAGCACAAGGCCGAATATGTAATCCTCCGTTTCATAAGGGGTGATGCTCTGCCCGAGGGCCGTTTCCTTGCCCGTAATAAACGCCACCTCTAATTCAAAGTCCAGCTGATTGGTGGGGCCAAAGGCTGGAGCTTCAGCATCAGGTGCCTTGGTCTGCCCCTTCGGCCGGTGGATGCCTGTGCCCGAAACGACAATTGAGGAGGCGCGGCCGTGGTACCCCACCGGCAGGTGTTTCCAGTTTGGCAGCAGCGCATGCTGCGGGTCGCGGAACATGGAACCTACGTTTGTGGCGTGCTCCTGGCTGCTATAGAAGTCGGTGTAGTTTGGCACCTTCACGGGCATCAGCATCTCTGCTTCGCTTTGCTTCACCAGGCATTCCCGGATCAGGTTGCTGTTGCCGCTGATCTCATCGTTGTCGTTGCGCAGGAGTTCAGACACCCGATTGCGCACAGCCCGCCAGATAGGCTTGCCCAAGGCGATGAAATCGTTCAGGGCTGGGCGGTGGAAAACATTCGGGTCCAGGTCTATCAGCTCGAAAAAGTTCTGGCGGCCCAGCACACACATATCCAGTATATAATCCCCTATGGCCACGCCCACCCGCGGGTCCCGGTCGGGGGTGCTGAAAATGCCGAAGGGCAGGTTCTGGATCGGGAATTCGCTGTCAGCGGCTATCTCTATCCAGGAGTGGAGCGCTGGATCGTTGGCTTTGATCATGTTGTCCGTGCATCAGGTTCTGTAGGTAAATATACCTTTTTTGCATTGGATAGGAAATAATCAGCGCAGTGGTTGAGAGCCCGCTTCTTTTGTATCTATCATAAATGATAGATACAAAAGAAGCGGGTATGGTCTTGTCCATACCCGCTTCCGCTTAAATAAAAAATGGTATTGGTAAAATCGTCAGACTGACAAAGGCAGCACATTTACGGCTTCCACGGCCCTAATCTCCGGTACCGCCTTCAGCACCGACTGCTCCACACCAGCTTTTAGCGTCATCGTAGACATAGGGCAGGAGCCACAGGCGCCCAGCAGTTCCAGCTTCAGCACCATATCATCCGTTATCTCCAGCACTTTTACATTGCCTCCGTCAGCCTCCAGGTAGGGCCTTATCTGGTCGAGGGCACCTTCTATGCGGAGCATGAAATCTTGATCTACGTTTATGGTTGCCATTGTCTTTAGCTTTTAATTTCTACAGGTTTTGTTTTGGCCAAGGTGGCGTTGCGAACAGACACCTGCTGCGCCACAGCCTGGGCTAACTCTCTGAAAACACCCGAAGCGGGAGAATCGTTCTGCAAAACCACGGGAGTTCCGTCATCGCCACTCTCTCGGATGCTCTGCACGAGCGGCACCTGGCCTAAGAGTGCCACTTCGTACTTCTCCGCTAGCGCTTTTCCGCCGCCCTCCCCGAATATATAATACTTGTTATCCGGAAGCTCAGCAGGTGTAAAGTAAGCCATATTCTCCACAACGCCAAGCACCGGCACGTTTATCTGCGGCTGCCGGAACATCTGCAGGCCCCTTACAGCATCGGCCAGCGCCACTTTTTGGGGCGTGGTCACAATTACAGCGCCGGTTACAGGAAGTGCCTGCACCATCGTCAGGTGAATGTCGGAGGTGCCCGGGGGCATGTCCAGCAGCAGGTAGTCCAACTCCCCCCACTCAACATCCGAAATGAACTGGCGCAGGGCAGAACTGGCCATCGGACCGCGCCATACCACAGCACCGTCGGATGGAGTCAGGAAGCCGATGGACATCATCTTCACGCCATACTGCTCCACCGGCACGATGTAATTCTTGCCGTGGTCGCCCTGAATCATCTGCGGGCGCTGCTGCTCCACGCCGAACATGGTCGGGATAGACGGGCCGGAGATATCGGCGTCAATCAAACCCACCCGGGCACCGGACTGCGCCAGCGCGATAGCCAGGTTGGTGGTAACCGTAGACTTACCGACACCGCCCTTACCAGACGCCACTGCGATGATGTTCTTTACACCTTTCAACACCTCGGAGGTATCGCCGCGGCCCGAGGTCACGCGCGAAGTCATGTTCACGGTCACGTCGGCCTCTTTGTCCACCATCGTGTGGATGGCGGTCACGCAGGCGTTGCGGATCAGGTCTTTCAGCGGACAGGCGGGCGTGGTGAGGATAACGGTGAAACTTACGTCCTTGCCGCTCACCTGCACGTTCTCCACCATGTTCAGCGTAACGAGGTCTTTACCCAGGTCGGGCTCCTCCACGTAGCTGAGGGCTTTCAATACATCTTCTTTTGTGATAGCCATATATAAATGCTTTGCGATTCGCCTTGCAAAGATACTGAACAAAAACTGCTATTCATAAGCGAAGGCCTTTAGAGTGCAACAAGCCACAGCCTATATAAGTTTGCCTTTGGCTTTCATTGCGTGATATCCCTCCCGCATGCAACGGAATACAGACAGTGTGGGTCGTGAAGTTGGTAGCGGAAGCTTTTTCAATTTCCCTTCGGTCGATTTTACAAGATTTAACCACGCTATATGAAAATCTCCTTATTGCTCTCCTTATTTCTTTTTGCAGCTATTGCGAACGCGTTCTCTCAGGAAGCAAAGACATTTTATATGTCAATCAACATGTTTGACAAGGACTGTACTTATATAGTGGACGGCGTGATTTCACCCGCAACTGTTGAAGTCCCCATACCGCTTGCACATTTCGAGCAGGCTGCCAGCAAAGAGAAGCTGGAGGAATTCGGGGTGGCTGACAGCCCATGCGTGATGGTCAAATCATCTTCTGATCTTGCCATCGAGAATTATATATACCGGCAGGTACACGAGGAGGTGCAGCAGATTGGCATCCAATATAAAATACCGATTGCCTTAAACGGAAAGCTGGAGCATTTCTTCATTGAAAGGCGAAGCCAGCTTAGCAAGGTTCGGGAAGAGCAGATAAAGACTGTCCGATTCCTGAATAAGGCAGCAGCCCAGGCTATCTATGGGGATAAGGTGGTTTTTGGTCTGATAGAAATTACGATATGAGGGAAGCCAACCTGTAGAACTCGTAACGCAAGTATAGTAGTTTCTCCGCCTTTGCTGGCCTTTTGACGTAGTTGATAGGAAACTATATAGGCTATGGCAGACACTAAAATTGAAGTACAGCAGGGCGATATAACGAAGATAGAAGTGGACGCGGTGGTGAATGCCGCGAACAGCAGCCTGCTGGGCGGGGGCGGCGTGGACGGTGCCATCCACCGTGCGGGCGGGCCCGCCATTCTGGAGGAATGCAAGCAGATTAGGGCGCGCCAGGGCGGCTGTGATACAGGAGAGGCCGTGATCACGACAGGCGGCAACTTGCCGGCGCAGTACGTGATCCATACAGTGGGCCCGGTGTGGTCTGGGGGCAATAGCAGAGGACCGGAACTGCTGGCAAATTGCTACAATAACAGCCTCCGCATCGCCTCCGAGAAGCAGTTGCAAAGCATCGCCTTCCCCAACATCAGCACCGGTATATATGGCTACCCCAAACCCAAAGCCGCGCAGGTGGCGGTGCAGGCGGTAAAAGATTACATAAAGAACAATGTAACGAGCCTGCAACGGGTAATTTTCGTTTGCTTCGACGCCGAGAACCTAAAGCTGTATGAGAGGCTTTTGCATGAGTGACAAACAGGCCGGCAGGTGCTCTGTCTGCGTAAGCCTGTATTCTGTTTCAGGAGTATGTAAATGAGAATTCTGGTTGACTGATTACGCGTGCGGACAGGTGGCGACCTGACCCTATGATGCGCTTGCAGAGATTATTTAATCATTCAAATTTTTCATCCACGCATTCGCTTATTCACTCCTTCGAAAATTCCCCGGAACCCTTATCTTTGCCTTCCGCTGATATCCTTGCCCATGTCCCTGATCCCGAAAGAAGCCGTTGACCAAGTTTTAGCCTTAGCCGATATAACGGAGGTGGTGGGCGATTTTGTGTCGCTGAAGAAGAAGGGGCAGAACATGTGGGCCTGCTGCCCGTTCCACCACGAGAAGTCGCCTTCGTTTTCCGTTTCGCCGGCCAAGGGGATATATAAATGCTTTGGCTGCGGCAAGGCGGGCAACTCGGTGCAGTTTATCATGGATGTGGAGGGCACCAGCTTCCCGGAGGCGATCAAGTACCTGGCCAAAAAGTACAGCATCGAGATTCCGGAGGAGCACCCGAACCCGGAGTACGCCAAGGAGCAGAGCGAGCGCGACAGCCTTTTCATCGTTTCGGACTTCGCAAACAAGCATTTCCAGCACAACCTGCATCAGCACGAGCAGGGCGGCATCGGGATGTCGTACCTGAAGCAGCGCGGCCTGAGCGCGAACACCATCAAAAAGTTTGAGCTCGGCTACAGCGTGGACGAGTGGACGGACCTGACAGACACGGCGCTGAAGGCAGGCTATCAGCAGAAATACCTGGAAGCCACCGGCCTCACCATCGTGAAGGAAGACGGCAAGAAGTACGACCGCTTCCGGGGCCGCGTCATGTTCCCGATCCACAACGTGTCAGGGCGCGTGGTGGGCTTCGGCGCCCGCACGCTGAAGACGAACGACAAGAAAAGCCCCAAGTACCTCAACTCCCCGGAGTCGGATATCTACCACAAGAGCAACGTGCTGTACGGCCTGTTCCAGGCGAAGCAGGCACTGCGCATGCAGGACATGTGCTATATGGTAGAAGGCTACCTCGACGTGCTGTCGCTACACCAGGGCGGCATCGAGAACGTGGTGGCCTCCTCGGGCACTTCGCTCACCGAGGGCCAGATCAAGCTCATTGGGCGCTATACCCAGAACATCACGGTGTTGTACGATGGCGACGCGGCCGGTATAAAAGCCTCGTTGCGCGGCATCGACCTGATTTTAGAGAACGGCCTGAACGTGGACGTGGTGACGTTCCCGGAAGGGGAGGACCCCGACTCCTATATACAGAAAGTGGGTGACACGGCTTTTAAGGCCTATATAAAAGAGCACGCGCAGGATTTTATCTCCTTTAAAACCAGCTTATATGCCGCTGAAACCAAAGGCAGCCCGGTAAAGAAGGCCGAGGCGATCCGGGAGATCGTGGCCTCCATCGCCAAAGTCCCGGACGCTATCAAGCGCACCGTGTTCTTCCGGAGTTGCAGCCTCATTTTCGATATAGATGAGCAGGTGCTGATTTCGGAGTACAACAAAATGCAGCTGCAGGAGCGCCAGCAGCCGCAGCAGCAGAACCTGCCGGAGGGAATCATTCCGCCACCGCCCGCCGAAATTGCGCCAGAGAAGCCGGTGTCGGATGTGGACCTGCTGAAGCGGTACGAGCGCGAAATCGTGCGCATGCTGCTGAACTATCCTGACCGGGTGCTGGAAGACGGCCTGAACACCTGCCAGTATATGCTGGAGCAGCTGGAGGACGTGGAGTTCAGGACGCCGCTGTACGCCCGCCTGATGGAGCTGATAAAAGAAAAGCTGTGCGACGGCAACCTGGCTACTGTCGAGGACTTCATCAATCACCCTGACCAGGAGATACGCACAGAAGCCACCAACCTGCTCTCAGACCCGCACGAGCTGAGCCACAACTGGGAAACCCACCAGATTTTCGTTCCCTCCGAAACCGACCTGCTGCCCTACGGTGCCGAGCGTGCCGTGCTGCGCCTGAAGTGGCGCAACGTGGAGCTGATGATAAAGGGGGAGATGGAAAAGCTGCGCCTCGTCACCGATCCGCAGGAGCAGATACAGCAGCTCACCTTTATCCGCAACCTCAAGACCCTGCACTGCCAGCTCGGCGATATGTTGGGCATTGTAGTGAACAGGTAGAAGACCTTGCAGAGTCCGAAGGGCTTGCGGGTGACTGACATAAGAGGCGTTGCTATAGATAGACCAGACGCTCGCAGGAGCTGCGCACGCTGCGAGGTCAGCACTCCCATATATAAGCTTCAGCATCCTCAACTAAATCCGCTTCTCAGGTGTTGTTTAAATAAAAGCAGGATTGCGGTGTAATCTTTTTAATTTTGCACGGCTTTGCTGAAGCACCAACAGCCACAGCACCTTTTTTTAAGGCAGCTGTGGCCCAAATAACATAACATGGAATCCAATACAACTAATGACCTCAGGCCCTTAGATGCCATCGAGGCTGCAATAGAGGACATACGGCAAGGGAAAGTAGTGATTGTGGTGGATGATGACGACCGCGAGAACGAAGGCGACTTTATATGCGCCGCCGAGAAAATCACGCCCGAGATCGTCAATTTCATGGCGACACACGGCCGTGGCCTTATCTGCACGCCGCTCACTGAAGAGCGTTGCGATGAGCTTGGGCTGGAGCTGATGGTAGGCCGCAACACGGCGCTGCACGCCACGCCTTTCACCGTGTCGGTAGACCTGCTCGGGCATGGCTGCACCACTGGCATCTCCGCTTCCGACCGTGCCAAAACGATACAGGCGCTCGTAGACCCCGCCACTGATCCGCACTCGCTGGGTAAACCGGGGCATATTTTTCCGCTCAAGGCCAAAAAAGAGGGTGTGATTCGCCGTGCCGGCCATACCGAGGCAGCCGTGGACCTGGCGCGTTTGGCGGGCCTGGCACCGGCTGGCGTTTTGGTGGAGATCATGAACGAAGACGGCACCATGGCCCGCCTGCCCGACCTTTTCCGGGTGGCAGACCGGTTCAACCTGAAGCTGATCTCCATTAAAGACCTCATCAAGTACCGCCTCCAGAAGGAGAGCCTGATTGACCGTGAGATTGCGGTGCAGATGCCGACGGATTACGGCAACTTCGATCTATATGCCTTCACCCAGCGCAGCAACGATGCAAAGCACCTGGCCCTGGTAAAAGGCACCTGGGAAGAGGGAGAGGCCATTCTGGTGCGCGTGCACTCGTCCTGCGTCACCGGCGATATCTTCGGCTCGTGCCGCTGCGACTGCGGTCCGCAGCTGCACGAGGCCATGCGGATGGTAGAGGCGGAAGGCAAGGGCGTGATCGTCTACATGAACCAGGAGGGCCGCGGCATTGGCCTGATCAACAAGCTTAAGGCCTACAAACTGCAGGAGCAGGGCCGCGATACCGTGGAGGCGAACATCGAGCTTGGCTTTGGCATGGACGAGCGCGACTATGGCGTGGGCGCCCAAATCCTGCGCGACCTGGGCGTGACAAAGATGCGGCTGATCTCCAACAACCCGAAGAAGCGATCCGGGTTGATGGGGTACGGCTTGGAGATCGTGGACAAGGTTCCGATCGAGATTTTCCCAAACGAACATAACCAGCGCTACCTGACCACCAAGCGCGACAAACTGGGCCATGAAATCCTCAAGGATGTCACCCTCAAGCACCAGACCAACACCAACTACAAATAAACAAAGTCCCGGGTAGAACGCATCAACCTGCTTCTGCCCGGGATTTTTGTTTTCAAGCCCACAGACCTGCTTGGGCCACAATTATATATGGCTCACATAGATTTACAGCTTGCTCTGGGCCAGCTCTAACAGCACCTCGTAGTAAGGGCGCCGCAGCATCTTCGATTTGAGCCAGGCGTAGAAGCTCATGGCCTGTATGTCGGTATTCTCAAAGGAGGTGAACTCCAGCTTGTTTTCCACGCTCTGCACAAATTCGGGCCGGTACACCTCGTCCGGGTGATCCAGCATATGTCGGATGAGATCCAGGTAGTGCCGCACGTTCCGGTAAGCAGGCTCCTGCAGCAGCTCCCGGAAGTTGCGCCCGAAGGCCCTGATCCGGTGCAGCACCAGATCCTCGTTGCCCAGCTCATATTGTATCAGCAGCTCGCCCAGGTTCTTTTTCAGGAGCCATTCGCGCCCCATTTTGCCCTCGCACCACTTGTCGGAGTGGCCGATGCTCTGCAGCACTTTGTTCGCTTTGGAGAAGTTTCCCTGCGCAAAATAATTGAAACTCAGGCCCAGCTGGGCGGTCAGCAGATCCTTCGCCCCGAGCGCCACGGGCTGCTTGTAGAGCAGGTTTTCCATCAGTTCGTTGGCTTCCTGCAGCCGGAACAGGAACACCAGGTTGGCGACCATCAGAAACGTGTAGCGCGGGAAGAAGTGCACATAGTGGCTTTTGCCTTCCCCGCCGAGGCACGCGTGCAGCAAGCCCAGGTAGTGCATCGACTCCCGGAACTTCTTATTGCGGTACAGCACGTGGGCTATCATATATAACAGGCTCGCCTTGTAATACTGGTGGGCTTTCCGGAAACCGTATTTCTGCTCGGCCTCGTGGTACTGGGCGATGATGTAGGGCTCAAAAGAAAGAAAATCCTTGCGGGCCAGCACCGCGCTTCGGGCAATGGAGAGCAGCTTGTAAAGGAGGGAAGGGCGCTTGCTCACCGCTTCAGCCAGGCCATATGCGGTCAGCACCTCCTGGATGATGTTGTCGAAATGCAGGTCGCTGCCCTGGCGGCGCACGGCCTGCAGGCGGTGCCGGATAAGGCTGCTGGCAATGTTGGCCCGCTCTTCTTCGTCGGCGGCCAGTTTGTTCTGGTTCCGTTTGCTGATGATCTGGTCCAGGCTGTCGGCAAACTCGCTGTCCGCTTTCTCAATCTGGAGGTTATACACCATGTTCAGCAAATCGAACTGCTCGTTCGCCTGTGCCAGTTTCGCGGCTTTGCGCAGGTAGTCCCAGGCTAGTTTCTCGGCCCGCACATCAAACAGATAGTGCGCCAGCGACAGCATCCCCATAATCGGGGAGGCGGCCGTAATGTCCTGTTCTGTGCGCTTCAGCAGGATATAATTGGTGATATGGCGCATCAGCCGCTTCCGGAGCGCATAGTACGCCACCGGGTTGGGCTCACCGGGGTACAGGCGCTGGATGAGCTGCTCCGAGGAGTAGTTTTTCTGCTGCTGCAGGAGCTGGAAGAGCGCCAGGTCTTTCCGGTGCTTCTTCTTTTTCTCCCGCTGAATAAACACAGCCAGTTCCCGCCTGTCGTCCTCCGAAAGCGTTTCGAGGGTCATCTTCAGGTCATCCATCGGGTGCGCAGCATTATTAGAGGTGTCATATATAAAGCTACCATATATAAATGTTTTACAAAGTCTGATTTTAAACCTATATATAATTGATATGCAGCTAAATGTAATGATTATATATAGTATATAAAAGTCTGATTGGACAGAATGTTGGCTTTTGCTGCGTCGGTAGTCAGCCTATCTTTAGTACATAAAATAAGGGATATCCTCTTATATACCTCTAAAATTTGCAGCCATGAAAAAGCTTTTGTTAACGCTGAGTGCCCTGTGCCTTTTTGTCCTGTGCCAGGCGCAGGATGTCCTGACAAAACGAAACGGGGACGAACTGCAGGTGAAAGTGCAGGAGATAACGCCCGCCGAAATCAAGTACAAGCGCTACGACACCCTGGAGGGGCCGCTGATCTCCATTTCAAAGGCCGAGGTGTTTATGATCAAGTATGAAAACGGCACCAAGGAAGTGTTTCAGGAGGAGGTGAAGCCAGCGACCCGTGCGCCGCTGTACCGCCCGGTGCAGGTGCCCGGGGAGCAGCAAACCCTGAAACTCTCCGGCCCGCGCCTCGGCTTCACTATTCTGAGCGGGCGCTATACCGACAGTATCCGGGAGGACTTCGACCGGGATATAAACCCCTTCATCACGCAGTTTGGCTGGCAGTTCGAGACGCGCATTTTCACGCTGGACAGCGGGGTGTCCGGGCTGTTCGAGTTCGTGCCGCTGATTGGGGGGCTGGAGCAGGGCAAGTTTCTGCCGAGCCTGAGCGGGCTGGTCGGCATCAGGGGTGCCAAAGGCTTTGAGTTCGGGGTTGGCCCGAACGTGTCGCTGAGCGGTGCGGGGCTGGTGCTGGCCGTGGGCACCAACTTCCAGAGCCAGGGCATTAACTTCCCGGTAAACTTCGCGGTGGCTCCCTCCAAAGACGGTGCGCGGTTCAGCCTGCTGTTCGGCTTCAACTCCCGCAAGTATTAGGTGAAGCTATATATAGAAAAGCGTAGCAGAACTTATATTTTACTATAGTAACTACAGAACCATTAATAACCATCCATTATTTATATCAGCCCTTTATTTATGAGAATGTTAAACCTATCCATCTTTCTTTTACTCACCCTTCTTTCCTTTTCATCCTGCAAAAAAGACAACGTAGAACCTGCACTTCCAGCCGCCACCATGGAAGGGAAAAATACTTTCGGAGCAATGGTGAACGGAAAAGTGTGGGTGCCGAAAGGAAGGCCAAGCACGTTCGAAAATAATTATGATGTTGTGTATGATCCTAATTATTCAGGAGGTTCCTTTGATATTAGAGCTTTTAGAAAAACAAAAGATAATCCTGCGTTTTATGAGTACTTCTATATCTATATGACACAGGTAGACCATGTGGGTGTCTATACTCTTGGAAACCCAGACATTGGCACAGTGACATTTAGTTCGGAGAGTTGCGAATATCAGAGGGAAGATGATGTTCAGGGCACGCTTGAAATCACGAAGCTGGACATGCAGAACGGCATCATCGCTGGCAAGTTTGAGTTCACGGTTGCCAAGCCCGGTTGCGACACCATCCGTGTCACCGAGGGCCGGTTTGATAAGAAGCTGTTCTGAGTTTAATAAAAAAGTAATTATAGGAATCAACGCTGCCAACTGAGCAGATAAGTTGGGGTCCGGCTGATGCCTTGTCCCTTGCGTTATATATCATCCTCTTAACCTCATCCCATGAAACGTAACCTAATGATTATCATGCTTACCCTTGTGCTGCAGGGAGCGGTGGCGCAGGATTATATCGTAAAGCTGAACGGAGACGAGATTCCGGCGCGGGTGCTGGAAGTCACGCTCGAGGATGTGGTGTATCACCATCCGGATTCAACGGAAACACTTACCTCCCGCATTCCAAAGGCAGAGGTGTTCATGATTCGGTTTGAGAACGGGACGAAGGAGGTGTTTACGCAGAACCTGCCGGAGAATGATACTGCAACAGCGGGAGTGCTGTCGCCTGTAGAGTTACATCAGTTGGGCACGCAGGACGCTATCCAATATTACAAAGGGAACGGCGTAATGTGGGGTTCTGCAGCCAGCACAGCGGTGGTCTTTCCGTATGGCCTGGCGGGAGCGGTGATACTGGGTATAATGCCTCCGGACGTGCATCCGGATAAAGTTTCGGATCCAGCGCTTCTTGCCTACCCGGAATATGTCATGGGCTATGAGAAGCAGGCAAAAAAGAAAAGAAGAAGGAAAGCGCTGGCTGGGGCAGGCATCGGTTCTGCTGTCGCAGTGACGGTCATTAGCATTGCATTCGTGTCTTTAATGAATAATTTCCAATAGGGCTGTTAGCATGTTTCAAAACTCACAAAATCGTTTCTCAGCCCTGTTTTGGATTCAACGGATGCCTGAAAGCTTTTTATCGTATCCACTGGCTGTCCTCTGGCAGCAGAATGACTACGGCGAATACATACTATTTTTTTTTGTTTAAATACTTAAAATCAATGGGTTAAGTAACTTTTGAAAAGATAAACCATACAAATAATTAGAGGTTATATATATAAACTCTGGTTTAATTATGGTGTCATCAAAAATTACCTTAACTCATGAAAACTTTAAAAGCGATACTCGGGGTGTTGGTTGCTGCGGTTGGTGTCTCGCTGAATGCCTGGGGCCAGCAGAGCGCAGCCCTGGAAATGCAGCAGTGGCCTGAGGGAAAGGTCGTGCTGACGGACGGCAGCATCATCTACGGCCCGCTTACCCTCTACCAGTCGAAGGATGTGATAAACGTGCAGAACGAGGACGGCAGCATCAGCGCGTTCTCGCCCGTGCATGTGCAGTACTTTGTGGCGCAGGACCAACCAAGCGGGCGTTCGTACCTTTTCCGGACCTTGCCCTGGGACATGGGCCGCACGAATTCTGATTTCAAGAAGCCCACTTTTTTCGAGCAGCTGAACCAGGGGCCGCTGACGCTGATGCGGCGGGAAGTGCCGATGAACCCTGAACCTAATTACCCGTCCAGCCTATATGGCAGAAACAGCTACGCTGCCCCCGGTTCGTACCCCGTTGGCTATGCCCCCACGGAGCAGGCCCAGGAGGTTTACTATATGCTGCTGCCCAACGGGGAGATTGTGGCGCTGCACAATGTGCGGCGCGACCTGTACAAGCTTTTCGGCAAAAAAGCAGGGAAGGTAAAAGCCTATGTAAAAGAGCACCGCCTCAGCTTCGACCGCCCTTATATGCTGATCGCCATCGTGAACTACTTCAACTCGCTTTGATCCATAAAACCCCCCTTACAGGTCGCGCAGTTTAAGGGTGTAGTAGCTCAGCAGGCAGAACAGCGTGATATACCCGATTGCCGGCAAGGTAGCCCAGGCGGGCGAGAGCAGTTCGGTGGGTGTGGTCAGTTGGTCCAGCATTTGCTGGCCCGGCATCGGGGTGAGGCTTCCCAGCACCTTCATCGGCATGTACTTATCCACTGCATCAGGCAACCGGAAGTGCAGAAGCGGTTCCACAATCTTCGCGTAAGCCATAAAGGCAATAATAGCCAGCCCGCTCTTCTTGATCAGGAAGCCGAACAGCATGGCCAGCGTCATATAGCCCACCGCCTGCACAAAATAGTAAGAGAGCGCGTCGATGTGGCCGAAGATGGCGCTCAGCGAATGGTCGGTGCTGTGGAGCAGGCCGAAGTACAGGCCCAGCAGCAACAGGAACACCGTGCCGAGCACACCCAGCGCCAGCACCACATAAAACTTTGCCAGCACCAGTTCGGCCCGGGAGAGGCCGTCAATCACCTGCTGCCGCAGGGTCCGGAAGCTGTATTCATCCGACACCAGCACGATGATCAGGATGCCGAACAGCAGGTTGAAAAAGCTGGCGATATAGGTCAGGCGCAGCCAAAAGGCAGGCAGGTCGTACATCTTCTCCCCCAGCTCGCTGCCGTTAATCGTGACCTTGCTGCTGGCATATAAGATCAACAGGAGCAGTGCGGCATATATGGCCAGTATCACCCACACCGTGCGGTAAGGCAGAATTTTATGCAACTCAATGCGGAGTAGGTTCATCAGGCTTGTTGTTTTATGATTTCCAGGAATTGGGCCTCCAGGCTTTTGCGGCGCACCGTGAGCTGCGAAAGCACGATGCCTGCCTCAAACATGGCCCTGTTCACGTCCATGCTGCTGTAGCCGTCCTGCAGGGTCAGGTGCACCAGGTCCCGCTCCGTGTGGTGCGTAGCCACAAAAGGCAGCTGCTGCACAACCTCCAGCAGGCGGGCGGTGCCGGGGGCACCGATGATGACCTGGTCTTTGGCGGAGAGAATGGTGCTGACCGGGCCTTCCGCGCGCAGCTCCCCCCGCTGCAGCACCGCCACATGCGTACAGACTTTCTCCACCTCGTCCAGCAGGTGGCTGGCCAGCAGGATCGTCTTGCCCTCGGCGGCAATTTTCAGGATCAGCTCCCGCACCTCGGCAATGCCCTCGGGGTCCAGCCCGTTGGTGGGTTCGTCCAGCACGAGCACCTCGGGGTCGTTGAGTAGCGCGGCGGCAATCGCAAGCCGCTGCTTCATGCCCAGCGAATAGCCTTTGAAGGTGGTGTGCCTGCGCTGCGACAGCCCCACCAGTTGCAGTACATGCCCGATCTGGCTGTCGCCTACGCCTTTTATATCGGCTACAATCCGCAGGTTTTTCTGGGCGGTAAGGTACGGGTAGAAGTTGGGTGTTTCGAGGAGTGCCCCAATACGGCGCTTGGTGTCGCGGCTGACCGGCTGGCCAAACCAGGAAAAGCTGCCGCCACTTGGCCGGATCACGTCCAGCACCATGCCCAGCGTGGTGGTTTTGCCGCTGCCGTTCGGCCCCAGCAGGCCGTAAATGCTGCCCTGCTCCACTCTTATCGTAAGCCGGTCCACGGCCTGAATGGAGCCGTAGCGCTTGGAGAGGTTATTGATGTCCAGAATGTCTGCCACGCGTGTGTCTTTTGTGCCTGCTGCAATACAGCTTTACCTGCATATATAAATCAGGTGATGCAAATAAAAGCATTCTGCCGTAATAAACACTAGTGCCGCGGTCTTACGTACAGCCATATCCATGGCACTACATGACAACCTATATATAGGCACCTCGGGCTGGAGCTACCGCTGGCAGGGCATCCTGTACCCCGAGGAACTCAAATCTGCGGAGCGGCTGCGCTACTACGCCACCCGCTTCAACACCACTGAGTTGAACAGCAGTTTCTACCACTTCACGATGGCTAAAACCATTGAGAAATGGCTGGCGGAGACGCCGCCCTCGTTTAAGTTTGCGGCCAAAATGCACCAGGAGGTCACGCACAAGCGCCGCCTCGTGGATGCAGAGGAACCTGTGGAGAAGTTTATGTCGCGCTTCCTGGCGATGGGCGGGCGGCTGGGGCCGGTGCTGGTGCAACTGCCCGGCAGCCTGCACTTCGACTATGGTGTGGCGGCGGATTTTTTCAGGATGCTGCGCGATAAATACCCGCAGCCTGTCTTTGCGCTGGAGGCGCGGCACAAGTCGTGGTTCACGGAACAGGCCCAGGAACTGCTGCAGGGCCATGGCATCACGTGGGTGATCACGAGCGCCGGCAAACGGTTCCCCGGCTTCGAAACCACCACCACCGACACCGTGTACCTGCGCCTGCACGGTGAGGAGAAAATATATGCCTCTCCTTACACCGACGAGCAGCTGGAGCGCTACGCCTATATGGTGCACGATTGGCTATTGGACGGCAAGCAGGTGTGGGTGTTCTTCAACAATACCATCCTCGGGAACGCCGTGTTCAACGCCGACAGGCTGCGGGAACTGGTTACTAATCTTTCATAAGCTATAGAATCATTCTTCTTTTAAAAGAGAAGGGGGTGGAGGGGCATATAGGGAAGAATTTGAAACAGGCTTCCGCGTTCTGAAATATAACTTACCTTTGCAGAAGGATACGGCAAGCGCTTTTCTACTTTGATGCGCCCTGTCTTTTAATGCATTACAAGGGAATCAACCCTCTTTTATATATGAACCAGACAACAGACGGAATAATATTTGACCTTGACGGGACGCTGTGGGACTCGACGCAGGCGGTGGCGGATGCCTGGCAGGCCTCCATCAGCAAGCTCAGTTACGTGGACCGGACCGTGACGCAGGAGGATGTGCGCGCCATTGCCGGCATGCCCTACGATGCCATATATGACAAGCTGTTCCCGAACCTCAATGCGAGCCAGCGGCAGGAGTTGATGGCGCTTTGCGGCGAAGAAGAGCTCCGGCAACTGAAAGCGGAGGGAGGCACGCTGTATGAGGGGCTGGAGGAGACACTGGCCTCGCTGCAGGAGAAGTACAAGCTGTTCATCGTGAGCAACTGCCAGCTGGGCTACATCGATATCTTTCTGGAGTTCCACAACATGCAGCGCTTCTTCACCGACCACGGCTGCTTCGGTGACAACCACAAGCCCAAAGGGGAGAACATCAGGGCCCTGATAGAGCGTAACAACCTGAAGGAAGCCGTTTATGTGGGCGATACCAAAGGCGATTACGACGCGAGCCAGCAGGCCGGGGTGCCGTTTATATATGCCCGGTACGGCTTTGGCGAGGTAACGGCAAACGTGCCCTATATCGATCGGTTTGAAGACTTACGGAAGTTATTCTGACAGCAGCCATGTGGCTGTAATGCGGGAACCATAGTCTGCACGCCTTATGGACAATCCATCCTATCAGCGCATCGAGCTTTCTGCCACCGCCACACAGGCCAACGTGCAGGCGATCGCTTTTGCCTTACCTGTGCTGGTTTTGCTGGCGGTGCCTTACCTGCTGCTGTGGCCGGAGCAGTTCTCTGACCGCAACCTGGCAGCCATTGTGGCGGAATACGGCAGCCGCATCCTGTTTTTGCCCCTGCTGGTGCTGCTGGTGTTTATTCCGGGCGCGGTGGTGCACGAACTGCTGCATGGCCTTACCTGGGCGATCTTCTGCAAGCGCGGGATCAGATCCATCAAGTACGGAGTGCACTGGAAAGCCCTCACGCCCTATTGCCACTGTGAGGAAGTGCTGCCGCTACGGCCTTATATGCTGGGCGGTATGATGCCGGGCGTGGTGATGGGCCTTTTGCCTGCGGTGGCGGGTATAATCCTGGGAAATCCGTGGGTATTCTTTTTCGGGCTCTTCTTTACGGTGGCCGCCTCCGGCGATATGCTAGTGCTCTGGATGCTGCGCCACTGCCGCGCCACGGACCTGGTGCAGGACCACCCGGATAAGATCGGCTGTTACGTGCTTCGCAAAGCATGAGCGCTGAATTTTGAATCTCCTGATCCTATATATACTGCGATGCAACCAAGCCAACACCACGTCTCCCTGTTCAACATCCTCATTCCCTTCCTGGCGAAGCGCGACATTGGGAGCTTAGCAGCCCGGGACCTGCAACGCATATCTAACCGCCCACAGGCTGACCTGCTGATTCTGCTCGGCAACAGTAGCCTGTATGTGGCAGAGCAGGCGGCGAGCGCCTATCGGCAGGGCCTGGCAAAGGAGCTCCTGATCTGCGGCGGCATCGGCCATTCCACGCACTACTTAGAAGCCAATATCCGGCAACACCCCGTATATAACTCTATCGAAGTAGGTGATAGGCCCGAGGCGGACATGCTGCGGGATATATTGGTAAAGCACTGGGGTATTGCGCCGGGTGAGATCCTCCTGGAGAACCGCTCCACTAACTGCGGCGGGAATGCCACGGAGGCCCGCAAGGTGCTGGAGCAGCTGCACAAAAAGCCGCAAACGATTCTGCTCCTGCAGGACCCGGTGTTGCAGCGCCGTACGCAGGCGTCTTTTGAGAAGGCGTGGGAGCCCCTGAAGGTGCAGTTTATCAGCCATGCGGCATTTGTGCCCTTGCTGCAGCTGAAGGGAGGCAAGCTTGCCTTTGCCAACGAGGCGCACCGTGCGTTTTGCGGAATTGACAGGTTCCTTTCCCTGGTGATGGGCGAGATCCCGCGGCTACGGAACGACGCCAAGGGCTATGGCCCCAATGGCAGCGGCTTTATCACCGCAGTTGACATTCCGGCGGAGGTGGAGGAGGCATATACGGAACTGGCCGACATCTATGGCTTGTTTGTGCGGGCATAAACGTTTTGGGCTATCTGGATGCAATGCACAGGAACAGTTTCTGCTGCTAGCCCCTGTATATCCGCTGATGGTGTTGATGGCAGCCAAGGTGCCGCGACCCTGGGCTATTTTAACTGACCTGGTGCCTCCAGTACTGCATGGCGGGCCCTTCCGGCCCGGCTACGGGGTCTAACTCCGGCAAGGGAACACGGGCAATGCTGGCCATCTTTTCTTCCGGCTTGTCCTTCTCAGTGCAGATGTCGTAATTTTCCTGACCTGGAGGGTAGGCGCCCACCACGCTAAAATCGGGGGAGGCGCTTTTGCGGCAATGGCCGGTGCCTGCCGGCAGCACCACCATATCACCCGCTGTTACGTCCACTTCCTTTCCGCCCGGCCCGCCGAAGATCAGGGTAGCCGAGCCGGCCGCCACCCCCAGCACCTCATGCGATTTGCTATGGTAGTGATGATAGTCAAATACGCCGTTCGTCCAGCTGCCGCCCCAGTTATGCTGCCTGAAAGCCTCTTTAAACTGCCGCTCAAGAGCATGGGGATCCCTGAACACCTGCCGGTAGAGGAGCAGGGGGAGGCGCGGGTTGTTCGGGATATGGCCGTGGGGCCGGAGCATAATCGGATTTACGGATAGATCTTTCATGGCTGCTGTTTATATATGGCCTTACCGGTGTATAGGAGTTTTGGTTTTTGTGGCGCTAATTTTCCTGCAATCGTTTTTCTGCTGTACAAGCCTAATTGCAGATATACATCCTCAATTGCGGACGTTGCTATAAGCTCCTGTTGTAAAGCCAAGCTTAGTAGTATTATGTTGATTTAAGGAGAAATGATTACCTTCAGGGCTTTGGAGTGGGATTGAGTGCGCAAGCCTTAGAAAGTGCGTACGCTGGTTTATCCACTCATATATAAAAGATAGCCTATATGAAAAAACTTTCCAGACGATTATTCCTCGGCAACACTACCGCTCTTTCGCTTGCCGGGTTCTTTGGTTTGATGCCTGCCGCAGACAAGAGCAAGCAGAACAAAAAAGGTGATTTTGTGCACCATGTGTACTTCTGGCTCAAAAACCCGGAGTCTGCCGCAGACAAAGCAAAGCTGATAGAAGGCCTTACGACCCTTAAAAAGATCAAGCCCATACGCCTGGCGCGGATCGGGGAGCCTGCCAGCACCAACCGCGATGTGATTGAAAGAGGTTACCAGGTGTCGTGGCTGCTGTTCTTCGACAACCTCGAGGACCAGGAAGTGTATCAGAAGCACCCGGTTCACCTGAAGTTCGTGGAGAACTACTCCAACCTGTGGGACAAGGTGATTGTATATGATTCAGTGGACGTGTAAATCAGATTACAGAGAAGCGTAACAGGAAAAGCCACTGATCAGGTGGCTTTTCCTATTTGCTGTTATTGAAGGCACTCAAAGCTTCCGGTCAAAACTATGAGCAAAATTAATATATACCAGATAGACGCCTTCACAGACAAGGTGTTTCATGGCAACCCTGCCGCGGTTTGTGTGCTGCCCGAATGGCTGGGGGATGAGAAAATGCAGCAGATCGCTGCTGAAAACAACCTTGCGGAAACAGCCTTTGTCCTGCAGACAGGGCCTGATTACGAGATAAGATGGTTTACCCCCACCGTGGAGGTCGATTTGTGCGGGCACGCTACCATGGCGTCGGCCTATGTGCTCTTTCACTTTTACAACCACCTATCCGACAAAATCAATTTTAAGTCGCGCCGCAGCGGGCTGCTGACGGTGGAAAGAGAAGGGGAGGCGCTTACGCTGGATTTTCCTGCGGATGTTTACCAGCGGGTGGAGGCCCCACAGGCGCTGGTGAGCGCCATTGGGCGTACACCCCTCGAAACCTACAGAGGCAAAACCGATTATATGCTGCTCTTCCGGAGCGAGAAAGAGATACTGGATTTAACCCCCGATTTCAGAAAGATGGCAACTGTGGAAGCCCGTGGCGTGATTGTGACCGCCCCCGGCGAGGACGTCGATTTTGTGTCGCGGTTTTTCGCGCCGCAGTCGGGCATTGATGAAGACCCGGTTACAGGCTCTGCCCACACGACCCTGATCCCTTTCTGGAGCCAAAAGCTGAATAAAAAAGTAATGAGCGCCAGGCAGGTTTCGGAGAGGCAAGGCGACCTGAAGTGTGAGTTCCGGGGCAGCCGTGTGAAGATAACCGGCCAGGCCGTAGCTTACTTAACCGGTGAAATCGAGGTGTAGTAATGGCGTAACAAGATTTAATTCGCACCAGCAAATCCGCGGGTGGAAGCCCGAAAAGTCCCCGGTACCGGGGCCTTTTCGGTTTACAGTGGCAGCTTCACGTCCTGCATCAGCCTGCCCACCGGGTACATCTGGTGCGTGTACTCGTAATGCGGGGTGTTCCGGTATATAAAATCGAGCTGGGCGCGGGCGTCCTTGGCGAAGTCCCGGTCCTGCTTTTTGCGTGTCTCCAGTTTTTGGCGCAGCGCCGGGTCTTGCTTCAGGTACGCTGCCGCCAGGTCCTCGAACACATAGCTCGAGAAATACTCTTTCTGCATCAGGATGGAATCGAAGAAATTCCAGTTAAAGTAAGAGTCCACGGCCTGCGGCTCCAGCACCTCCACCAGAAACCGGTTGGCCGGCTGGTTCAAATAGACCACGTAATCTCCCTTAAAGAACTGGCGCGGCATTCGCTTCGTCTCCACCTGCACATCCGAGTGCAAATAGTGCCCCTCATATGGCCGCTGCCCCGTTTTGTAGTCGGTTATATAGTAGGTGTCGAGCGTGAGGATGGTGTCTTTTTGCAGTTGCTGCAGCTGTACCTGATCGGTTTTCAGGCGATCAATCACCTCATGCCAGGCCTGCGGGATGATATAAGCAACAGGTTTTTCCACCGTCACGGTCGGCGCGAACTCATTGTAGTAGTTAATCATCCGGCTGTACGGCGACTTCCGGTCATAATACAGGCGGTCGAGGCCGCTTACGTCGCTTGGCTTGTATTTGGCTTCGTAGCCCAGAAAAGGAATCTGGCTGACCTGGGTGGTGTCCAGTTTCCAGTCGAGCGGGAATTTCTGCTGCTGCAGGGTCTGCTGCTTGGCTTTAGCACGCAGTTCGCCAATCTCTTTCGCGTCGCGGTGCACCGTCTCAATCATGTTCTCCATCAGCTTGTAGGTAGCCTGCACGCGCTGGTCGAATGGCTTCAGCATATGCGTTTCGGGCACGAAGCCGATGGTGTTATAGAGCGTGGTGTAGCCCGTGGCATAGCGCGGCGACTCCATGAAGCCGATAATGCCTTCATCGGGTGTGTCGCCCGCGTGGTTCATATAGGGCACCATCGGGAACTTGTCCTGCTTCATGCCCGCATACAGCGCAGGTACCATTTTGCCATTCAGGTAACTGGCCAGCGTTGGGTTGAGTTTATTATGCTGCGTGGCGATGAGAGTCATCACGTGCTGGTAATCGGCGCCGTTGGAGGTGTGGTTGTCCATGAACACGTCCGGGTCCCACTCCCTGAAAATTTCATGAAAGGTCTGCGCGTTGCGGGAGTCGGTTTTGATATAATCACGGTTCAGGTCGAGGTTGCGGGCATTGCCCCGAAAACCGTAGCTCTCCGGGCCGTTCTGGTTGGTGCGGGTGTGGCTGTTGCGGTTCAGCGCCCCGCCGATGTTATAGACAGGTATGATGGCCAGCACCACGTTATCGAGCTGCTTGCGACGTTTCTTGTCCTGCAGGTAGTCGCGCACCAGCAGCATGGTGGCGTCAACACCCTCCGGCTCCCCCGGGTGAATGCCATTCTGGATCAGCAGCACGCGCTTGTTCTTCTGGTGAACAGAGGCCGGGTCAAAATCCCTGTCGGTAGATACCACCACGAGGTGCAGCGGGCGGCCTGCATCCGTTGTGCCGTACGGCATCATTTTCACTTCCTCGTAGGCGGCGTCCAGGCGCTGGTACCAGGCGATGGCCTCGGCGTAGGTGGCGGTCTGGTTGCCGTTTCCTTTTTCGTAGGGGGTTTTCAGGTCGGGCTTGTCTTGTGCGGGAGCTCCTATGGATAACAGCGCCGCTAAGAGAAAGGTAGTGAGCATGTGTCGGGTTGATGATAAGACTGCAATGTTACCAATTTTTGCGCCAAGATGGTAGTGGGTTGTGCTGTAAGACATAGGCGATTTATGTATGGCAGGAAAAGGTAAGGCAGCAGTTTTTTTACTGTCTATATAGGAGAAGAATATATAGGTGGTTTCATTAGGAGCGTTAGCTGATGCTTTTTATCTTGGTTGGAAGTGCATTCGGGTTGATATACATATTGTGCTTTGCGAAGCGGAGATACTTAGGAAGGCTGAAATATAGGTAAGCAATTCCCATATATAGCGCAGATAATAATATGTTCACGCATCTCTAGAGTTAGGTTTTATTTAAAATCATATTTACTATCTCAACTTTATTAAGAATTATGGAAAAAATGGAAGAAGGAACTAATAAAACAAATCAAGAGATAGAAGGGCATAACGAGGAAATAGAGGAACAAGATATCATAAAACTTGAAAAGCTTGAAAATGAAAGGAAAGAACTCTTAAATCGCGTTGTTAGCGGAAATATTATAAATATCCGTGATAGAGTTGCTTATATTTTAAATAATTCAATTGATGCAAGAAATTCTGATATAGACTTAGCTTGGTCTTACTGGAAATGCTTTGAATCAAATAAGTTTGATGGAGTGCATATCACTAAAGAGCAGTTTGGTAATCTTACAAGACTAAGCTCCTTATCGCGAATAAGAGCAAAAATACAGAATGAATATAAATTGTTCCAAGCTGATGATACTGTAAAGCGATATAGGGGTGTGCTTGAAGAAGATAAGAAAAATCAAGCTATAGAAGACAAACCAAGAGGCTTAGGTATGTATTCAGTATATATTGATGAAACTGGAAAAACTCAAAGTTATCTTTCTGTAGGCTCACTTTGGATCTTGGAAGCAGGGGCATCGCTAATATTATCGAATATGGAATTGGGTGATTGGAAGAGAAGTAAAAAAGTAAATTATGAGTTTCATTTTGCCGAACTAGATAGGTTTCGAGTAGCGCTTTTTAAAGACTTCTTTACAAAGTTTCTCACATTGCACCCAGCAATAAGCTTTAAACTCATAGTTGTCAACAATAAAGGTTTTTCAGATAAGAATGCAGCAATTACAGACTTAACTTATCATTTGTTGAGCAAAGGTGTTGATCATGAAAACGAAACCGGACGAGCACCTCTACCTAGAGTACTTCAAGTTTGGCTTGACGAAGAAGAGAAAGGTAGTGATGAATTGAAAATTGAAAACATTAAAGAACGTATAACTAGTCAGAAAATAGAGGGACTGCATCTCGGCGATTTTCAATCTGTTTCTTCTGATGAAAATTTTTATATCCAAGTAGTTGATTTATTTACAGGAGCAATAAATAGAAAACTCCACAATCCTAACGGAAGCAACTTTAAAGACGATTTTGCTGATTACGTTATAGATTCGCTTGGCTTTGATATGAGCTCCATCAATAAAGAAAATAATCAAGTTGACCATTCAACTGTATTTAACCTAAGACAGCAAGAAGTAAAATAAATTTTATTAGAACTCAGTACTTAACCTTCGGCTACACCTAACACACCTCATGCTCTAGCACGTTTACGGCAATTAATTGAACTTTACTAAAGGAATGGGATCACTTCATCCACCCTATTGGGTACCTCAGGAGCATTGGCTTTGTTATATATGCTGTTTCTATAATATATAGCGTATAGCCTGTCATTTCTTACTATCCGTCCCAACCCCCGAAGGAAGCTTATGCGGGGTAGTGGTAGGTCCTAGGACCTTTATTATTCCATCTCTCACCTCCATGCGGTCAATAAATACCACCCGTTCGTCGCCTGTTTCGGTTGTTCTGGCGTGGTAGACGATGAACATTTCCTTGCCGTCCGGGGAGTACGTGATGCTGTTGTGCCCCGTGCCCGTTACGGTGCCGCCTTTGGCCGTGTTTTTCTGCAGCACCGGGTTATTCGCTGCTTTCTTAAAAGGACCTAAGGGCGAAGAGGAGGTGGCGTAGCCAACGGCGTAATGCTGGCCTCCGAAATAATTGGCCGAATACATGATGTAATACAGGCCGTCTTTTCTGAACGTAACGGACCCCTCTGTCCAGCGGCGGTTCACTTCGTTGGCCGTTACGGACCTGCTTTCCCACTCGGCCTGCTTGTCGGTGAGGCTGACGGGCGGGCGCAGCAACAGCACCGGTTCGCCGATGACGCCTGAAAAATCGGATTTAAGCTCAACGCCATATACCCAGCTTTCTTCAATCTCCATGAACCAGCCTTTCTTTCGGGCCAAATCCGCTATCTCACTTTCCACGGGGTGCTTGTAGGCCGCGCGGGAGTAATATAGATAGACTTTACCATCGGTATCAAAAAACACATTGGCATCAATGATAGGGTAACCGGGGTCAAAAACAGGGTGGTTGGCCATGTCAACGAAAGGCCCCGTAGGCTTGTCGGCTACCGCCACCCCGATGCGGAAATTCTCCTCCTGGTTGGTCGGGTTCTCCTTCCATTGGGCACTGTAAAACATATAGAACTTCCCGTTCACCTCATATACCTCGGGTGCCCAGTAGGCCCCGCCCCAACCGGCATTGGGGTCGCTCCAGCCGTTTTTGTTGTCATGGAAATATACCTGCCCCTCCGGCTTCCAGTTCACCAGGTCTTTGGAGGAGTAGGCGGCAAATCCCTTTTCCGCACCGCCGCCCGTGCCATACATATAATACGTGCCCCCGGTGTGCAACACGTAGGGGTCCCCGAACTGCACATCCAGGGGATTGGAATAGGTGGCTTTGGCAGATTTAACGCGCTGTGTTGTCTGAGCCTCCGCAGGATGCATAGACAGTCCGGTGAAGAAAAGAAATGACAAGAGTATATATTTCATGGGAGCGGTTGATTTCTATAGCGTAAATTTAGGCGAATTATCCCTGTTAACAATTATGCTTATATAGCCGATTTCAGGGCAGACACACGTTGGAAAAATTGCGCCGGTTTACCTAAAAACGAAAGGCTGTTTTGTCAAAGGTTGGTTTCCTGCTGATATGATGTAGGGCGTGAGATCCGTAAATAAACGGGAAATTTACACTGGAAGCTTACTGAAACACACGGCGCATCCCAGGGTTATCTATAGTCTGTGGATCTCACACCACAATTCTTTTGAACCGACTGCGGTATTTGTCGCTTGGGAAAAGTTTGCTGTCGAGGCTGTACTTGCCGGGCCCGATGAAGAGAAGTGCGAAGAACAGGATGGCCGCCTCCAGCGCGTGGGAATAATCATTGAACGTGTCACCGCCTTTGAGGTGCCCGGCTGTGGCGATCAGCATCGTGAGGAGAAGCAACAGGCAGGCAGGGCGCCAGAGTAGCCCCAAGAGCAGCGAGAGGCCACCCACTGTTTCTGCGAAGCCTGCCATAAATCCCCAGAAAGCCGGGGCAAACGTAATCCCTACCACCTCCATGGCCTTCCCGACCTGCTCCCAATAGGCAACGCCGCCAGCCAGCTTCGGCCAGCCGTGCAGGATAAACGCTATGCCGATGCCGATGCGCAGCAGCAGCAACCCAAAGGATTTATAGGAGTAGTCTGAACGAAGGAATGCCATCACAGCAATAATACGTATTAGTACTTAATATCGCAACAGGCTAATACAGCATTACGCGTGTCACCAGGGTGTTGTCCGGAATGTTGCCCGGGTTATACCGTCCCATATCCTTGGCATCCTGCGGAAGCTGCGTGTCGTCGAGTTCAAAGCTCATGCTGGCCGTGTCAGAAACCGCCACGAAATTGCCTTCCTCAAACGCCACTGTTGAGATGGGGTACGCCTGTTTCACCTCTCCGTACTTCGATCCGACGCCGATGCCTTTGGCCGTTTTATACTCAGGGCTGAGCACGCTGATGCGCCACACCTTGCAATCCGGGTCGCACACCTGTTCGATCAGGAGGCCTTTGTCCCGGTCATCCTGGTGCAGCACGTACGCCGTGGACTGCTGCCCTTCCAGCATCAGCAGCGTATCTTTCACTGCGGTGCCATCGACAACCTGCTGGCGCACCTCTTCAATGGGCATGCCCAACTTTATATTACCGGCCCGTCCTTTCTCTAGCACGAATGCGGCGGGAGCCGGGGTAGTTTCTGTGGCTGAGGTGGCGGCGGTACCATCCTCTGTTTCGCTCTCTGTGGCCGCTTCGTCGTTCTGTGACAGGCAGGCGGCCATGCCCGCTCCTAATAATATAGCATATAGTATGTTGCGTATAATCATATTGTCTTCTCCTTTTGTTTATTAAGTTAAACCTTGTAGTGCAGGAGGAGGTTGTTGTATATTAGCACGATTAACCAATTCGTTTGTTTTATCATACGTCAACTTAAAATAATAAAATGGCTAAACCATTAATTCTGGTCTCGAACGACGACGGCATCACTGCCCCCGGCATACGCACACTTGTAAAAGTAGCGATGCGGGTGGGAGAGGTTGTGGTAGTAGCGCCTGACAGCCCGCAGTCGGGCATGGGGCACGCCATCACCATCGGGAACACGCTCCGCTTAGACAGATCCATCGCCTTAGCTGATCTGGACGTGGAGGCCTATGAGTGCTCCGGCACCCCGGCCGATTGCGTGAAACTGGCCAAGCACCACGTGCTGAGGGAGCGCAAGCCCGACCTGGTGGTGAGCGGCATCAACCACGGCTCCAACTCCAGCATCAGCGTCTTGTATTCCGGCACCATGTCGGCGGCTATTGAGGCTGCCATCGAGGGCTTGCCTTCCATCGGCTTCTCTTTGTGCGATTATGGCCATGAGGCGGATTTCTCCCATACCGAAGCGTTTGTGGAGCAGATCATCCGGCAGGCCCTGGAGCACCGCATCCCCGAGAACACCGCCCTGAACGTGAACCTGCCCAAGAAGAGCGAGGAGGCAATCAAGGGAATTAAGATCTGCCGGCAGGCGCACGCCAAGTGGCAGGAGGAGTTTGATGAGCGCCTGGACCCGCGCAACCGCAAGTATTTCTGGATGACGGGCAGCTTCGTGAACTACGACAAGGGGGAGGACACTGATGAGTGGGCGCTGGTGAATAACTATGTGTCCATTGTGCCCTGCCAGTTTGATATGACGGCCCACCACGCCATCGCCATGCTGAATGAGGGATGGCAGTTTTAGAAGAAGTGCTGTATAGAGATTAAGTAGGTTTATATCTTGACAGAACGCCCCGGCTATATATGGCTGGGGCGTTCTGTTTACGATTGGTGGATAGCTTTGGGAATGAACAATTGCTCTGTTCGCCTTGGTAAAGATCAGTTTTCTTTATCTTGAATTTGAAGATTTAAAAACTCCCAAAATGGATTTGTACTACAGATTAGTGTTTCCTTTTTTACTCTGCTCCACTTCTTTATCTCCTTCTCCCTCTCAATGGCGTAATTTATTTGCGAATGCCGTTCAAAGTAGATCAAATTATAACAATAATACCTGCCGGCGAAGGTGGAAGGATTTCCACTGTTCATGAAGTGCTCCTGAAGTCGGCGCTCCAAATCGTTTGTGACACCAACATATAAAGTCGTTTTTCGCGGATTGGTTGTGATGTAAACGAAGTAGTTATGAGAGGTCATTTATAGGAGTACAATTTATAGGATTACAGTTGTTAACGCTGCTCCGTCTGCTATAAATTTCTTGTCATCTCGAACGTAGTGAGAGATCTTTAAAGAATTCCGGTTAGATTTCTCACTGCGTTCGAAATGACAAGTTGAATTTATTTTCCCTTTACCACCACCACATCGGCAGGAGCAGTGTCCGGGGCGGATGCTTTGTGCTTACCCGCTGCCGTTACAAATTCAACTGTCAGTTCCTGAGAGGCCGCAACGGGCTGTGTGTTTTTCTGGGCCGGAACCCATCTGCCTTCTGCCAACTTAAATACGCGTTTGATTTCAGCTGCAATTGCCTGCTGTTCCTCCTCGCGGTATATCATTGGGCCGATGATACCTCCGTCAAGCTGTACGATATAGAATAATTTCACGCGGCCTGAGAAATCAGAGCCCTCCGGGTAGCGGAGGTTCTCTGCCAGGAATTTGTAAACGGGACCGTCTTTCAGAGTTGCGCTAACATCTACTTCATTCTCCTCATATATGGTTTTCTTGTCGTAAGCGTCCGACTGATAAGCCAACTGCATCATTTCTAACTGCTTCCCTGTATCGGGTTTCCCTGCGCCTGAAAGCAGCACCGGAAGGATTACCTCCGCCACCACAGGCTTGCCGTGCTGCAGGCCCGGTTCCCACATGCCGCTGGTGTGCTTAATGGCACCAGCAGCTGCCTCGGTAAGTTGAGCAAGCACGGACATATCCTGAAGTTTGAAAGTGGAGGCGTCCATATAATCCATATCGGCACCGGCGCCCACGGAGCGCTTCAGTTTGGTGCCGGCAATGGCCACGTTCGACACGCTGCCATCTGCCTCTATATTAAACTTCACATCCACCCGGGCGTTCACATTCTCTTTGCGGGCAGCGGCAGGCATTTGGAGGTGCTTATTTATAGTGCTTACCATCGCTTCCGGACCTCCTTTGAATTGTGGCATTTTACTCAGCACCGCCGCACTGCCGTCTTCGGCCAAACTAAACCTGACCGGGAGCGTGTACTTTACCCGGAGAGGCTTCCCGTGCTGCCTGCCTGTGCTCCATTTGCCGGCTGTTAAGGCTGCCAGGCGCTTTGCCTCTGCATCCGTGCTCTCCGACAAGCCTTTCAAGGTATCAATTCCCGTAATGGAGCCATTCGTCTCTATGATCATCGAAATAATAACAAGGCCCTCCACACCTGCTGCCCTGGCATCCTGTGGGTACTGCATGTTGCCGGACAGGAAATTCATCAGCTCCGTGTCGCCGCCTTTAAAAGCGGGCATTTGCTCCACATAGGTATATACCTGTTCGTCTGGGGCTGTAGCCTGTGCCGAGGCTTCAGGAGCGAAAAAAGCGGCTGAAGCCAGAAGCGCTGTAGTGGCCAGGTAGGTAAGCAGGTTCTTGTTTTTCATAGAGGCGGAGGTAAGGTTATATATAAATATAACAGGATTGTTTTAAAGTCATACTGTTTTGGCTTGGTTTTGTTGTTGCTACACTGTTCAGGGCCAGCATTGGGGCATCGTCTGTACCGTTTCAGGCTTGATTATCTAACTATAGTTGGGGGCGATATGGCTGGTTAATTTTTTGATGCCTGAAAACTCACCCCTGCCAAAAGGTGAATCTTCCTCAGGAGCAGTTTATTCCCTTCCCCGGAGGGGTAGGACATGTTTTGGCAAAGTGATTAAAACGTTGCTTGAGTTATATACAGCAGGCGATGAGGAAGGTGCTTTGATAGCTGAGGCCGTCAAAGCACCTTCTCCCTATTGATTCATAGAAAACCTCAGGGGTAAAGTATATTCGACGCGCACGGGCTGTCCGTTCTGTAAACCGGGTTCCCACTTTTCATCTGTCATTTTGATGACACGCATGGCCTCCTTGTCAATTTCCGGGCTGAGGCTCTTAACGGTTTTTATAGTAGAAACCGAACCATCCTTTTCCACAACGAAGCTACAGACTACTAACCCTTCTATGCCTGCTTCCTTGGCCGCCTTCGGGTATCGGACACTTTCACCTAAAAACCTGAACATTGCCTCATCACCCCCTTGAAATACAGGCATTTGCTCTACAACTTTATATGGCTCAGCTTCCTCTTTTTCAATAAGAACAGGAGCCTGCTTTGCATCTTGCTGCAGGTTAAGTGTAATCGGTTCATCATCCGTAGCGCAGGCGAAGGCTATGAAAGGCAGCGCCAGCAGCGGCATTCGGAAGAGTGGGCGGAATAACTTGTTCTTTTTCATGTTTATATATGTTTAAGTGTGATAAATATTTTTTGACAGGCAATAGGAATCCAGCCCCAGCTTTTTAGCTGGCGTAAGAGGCAACTCTAATAAAGTTTTTGATGCTGTACTTTAGTTTTTCAGAGTGAAGCGCACGGGCAAAGTATAATTAACCGGCACGACCTTACCGTCCTGTTTGCCTGCCTGCCATTTGCCGTCCATGAGTTTCACCACGCGGAGCGCCTCTTCGTCTGTGCCCGCCCCCAGTCTCTTTATAACCTGGAAGCCACTCAACTTACCATCGGGGCCCACCACAAAACTAAGTACCACAAGTCCTTCTACGCCTGCCTCCTGTGCCTCCTTCGGATAACGGACATTCATTGCCAGGAACTTCATCATTTCTGCCTCGCCGCCCTTAAACTGCGGCATTTGCTCTACATAATTGTAGGGCTTTAAATACAGGAGATTGTGTATTTCATCATTGGAAGGCTTACTTTCCTTGACTGGTGACTCGGTTGTATCTTGCTCCGGCAAAGGCTCTTGCGCAGCATCTGGGTTTGCTGCTCTATCCATAGGCGTAACCGGCGCGTTAAACGGATTCGCGAAGTCGGTAGCCGCTTGCTGCCCGGATAGCGATACCAGCAGTACGAACAGCAGGGGCAGCGTGAGCAAAGGCCTCATCCAGCCAGCCTGCTTTCCCCGCTGCTGCAGCATATAGAGCCGGCGCAGCACCTGCGGCTTCTGAAAATAGCTCCCCACAGGCAGGCCCATGTTAAAGAGCACCTCTTTGGATAACAGGGAAACATACTCCTGTGGCTGGTGCTGCTCCAGCACCCGGGCATCGGCCTGAAACTCATGCACATTTCGCAGCTCCTGTTTCAGCAGCCAGATGAGCGGGTTAAACCACAGCACGGCAGAGAGCAACTCGTAGTACAGCACATCGTAGGTATGGCCGAGCTGCACGTGCGCCAGTTCATGGGCCAGCACCTGTTGCCGTTCGCGCGGGCTCAGCTGCTCCTGGTTGCTCAGGTATATATGGTTGAGGAAGGCAAATGAGGCGTGGGGCTGCTTTAGCTGGAGTATATGGACGCTCCCCGTTGCCTGCTCCACCGGTATGGCGTCAGATCTAAGGCGGCGGATATGCCAGAGCTGGCGGCAAAGCCGGAGCAGGAGAAATACTGCCACCAATCCATATATAGCCAGCGCAATGCTGACAGGCGTCATGTAACTCGCTAAAATGCTACCGGATGGCCTGTAGGCAACTACCAGCACTTCATTCAGCTGTATCGTCTGCAGTGCCTTTGCCACGGCAGGGGCAGTGGTAAACTGGACGGGCCACGTTATCAGCGGGAGCGCGAGCGCCACCAGCGGAGCCAGCAGCAGGTACAGCCTGTTGAACCGGAAACTGGTCTGGCTCCGGAGCAGGGCATAGTAGAACAGGTACAAAGCCAGCAGCCCTATGCCGGATTTGAGTACGTAGTTAAGTATTGCTTCCATGTTGCTGGTCCTCCTGATTGGTGTCTATATCCTGTTTTACCTGCTGCAGCAGCTGGTCCAGTTCCTGCACGTTCAGGTTGTTGTCCTTGGCGAAAAAGGAGACCAGTTTCTCAAACGAGCCCCCGAAGTAGCCGCTCATGAAGTTTTTCAGGAAGTAGCTTTTGTACTTGTCCTGGGCCACCAGCGGGTAGTACTGGTGCGACTTGCCAAAGGCCTCGTGGCCCACAAAGCCCTTGCTCTCCAGAATCCGCACGATGGTGGAGACGGTGTTGTAAGCGGGCTTCGGCTCCGGCAGCTCCTCCAGCACATCCCGGACAAACGCCCGCTCCAGTTTCCAGAGTACCTGCATAATCTCTTCCTCGGCTTTGGTCAGTTCTTTCATATATAAGGTGTTGGTAAGGCAAGGTTTAACGAATATATAACTAAATACTTAGTTTTAAAACTAAAGGTTTAGTTTCATATATAAAAAATAAAAAAGGCGGCCCCTCATACAGGGGCCGCCTTTTTTAAAGGTATATAATGTTTAGTAACCCGGGTTTTGCGTCAGGGCCGGGTTCACTTCAATCTGCTGCAGCGGAATAGGCCAGAGGTTGCGGAACGCCTCGGCATCCTCCTCGCAAAACTCGAGCAGGTCGCAGGTCAGGTCATAGCGCTTCAGGTCCATGAAGCGCAGGCCCTCGCCCACAAACTCCAGGCGGCGCTGCTCCAGAACCTCCGCCAGGGCCTCTATATTGGTGAGGTCCTCTACGGGTAGCAAGCCCGCTCTTTCGCGTATGAGGTTGATGTCTGCTATCACTTCCTCGCTCGCGGCCGCAGCTGCGGCTGCCATCCGTGCGCGGGCCTCTGCCCGGATCAGGTACATCTCTGCCAGTCGGAGCACGATCACGTTGTCGGCATTGTTGGTGACATCATCGTATTTGATGAGGCGGCGGCGGTTCCGCTCAATGCGCGATGTGGCCTCAAAGCGCTCGTCGGAGTAAATGGTCGTGTCCTTCACCGTTGTCCCTTCTTCCGTCACCCTGTCGATCACGACGGTGTCAGCCTGCGCCGAAAAAGCCTCATATACTCCTTCGCTGACATAGAACCGCTGGCCGGAAGAGGTAGGGTCGGAGGCAGTGCCCAGGGCGTTGGCGTCATTCAAAGTGAAATTAAGTTCGAAGATCGCCTCAGCGCCTCCTTCCTGTGTAAACAGGGTACCGAAGTCTTCTACCAGCTCATAGGCGCCGCTGTTGATCACCTCAGAGGCCGCGGCCTCTGCTGCTTCGTTGTTGCCCTGCTGCAGGTAAACGCGGGCCAGTAACGCGGTGGCAGCCATGCCTGTAGCGCGCTCGTTACCTTCTGTGCCTTCCAGCGCGGTCGCTGCATCCTGCAGGTCCGCGATAATGGCCGCGTATACGGCTTCTTCCGTCGCCCTCGGCAGGCTCTGGATTTCCCCTATTGTCGTTGTCGGACTTGTCACGACCGGTACGCCACCAAATGCTTTCAGCAGGTCGAAGTGCGCCAGCGCACGCAGAAACTTCATTTCTCCTACAATCTGCGCACGCCCCTTTTCCGTAATCTCAGACTCCCCCGAAAGGCGTTCCGCGTCCCGGATCACGATATTGGCCCGGTTGATCGCGGTATATATGGCCGCCCATGTGCTGGAAATCTGCAGGTTGGAGGCATTGATGCGCTTGCTGGCCACTTCACGGTCAGTGGTGAAAGTACCCGCAAAGGTCAGGTTATCGGCATACAGGCCCTGGTACAGCAGGTAGCGGAAGCCATAATAATCCTCATCCTGCAGGGCGCTGTAAGCACCAAGCGCGGAACGGTCCAGCGTGGTGAAATCCACGACGGCCCCTTCTTTCTCGATGGCAGTGGTTGGCTCCACCTCCAGCACCTCTTCGCAACCCGTGAAAGTGAAAAGGCCAAGTGCGGCTATTAATATAATTCGGTATTTTTTCATGATATGTCTTTCCTTTTTCTCTTTAGAAACCAACGTTTACTCCAAAAGTGATTGTCCTGGTTTGCGGGAAGGTGTAGAAGTCAACGCCCAGGGTCGTGTTTGATGTTCCGGCGTAGTTCACCTCCGGGTCGAAGCCGGGGTAGTCAGTAAACGTAAAGAGGTTCTGCGCCTGGGCGTACACGCGCAGGCTTCTCAGTTTAACGCGTTCCGTTACAGTGGAAGGCACGGTGTAGCCCAGCACCACGTTTTTCACGCGGGTGTAGGAGCCGTCATATATAAAGCGGGAGGAGTTGCTGCGGTTGTTGTCGTTTAAATCGTCCACGGTCGCTCTCGGAACGTCGGTAACATCGCCCTCTTGTTGCCAGCGGTCTCCTACCAGGGAGAGCATGTTGTCGTCCAGGAAGTCGTTGCCCAGGTGCTGCTGGTACTGGTGCGCGGGGTTGGCGATCTGGTTGCCGGCAGAGAACTGCAGGAAAACGCTCAGGTCAAAGCCACTGTATCGGAAGGTGTTCGTGAAACCTCCCACATAGTCAGGCTGTGCATTCCCGATGATGGTCAGGTCGTCGTCCGTGATGATGCCATCGGGCTCCCCGTTGGGGCCGCTGATGTCGCGGAAGTTCACGTCACCGGCCTGGGCACCCTGCTCCTGGCGGGAAACGGGGACCTCGTCCGTTGTGCTATATATGCCGTCCGTCTGGAAGCCGTAAAAGGTGCCAATCGGCTCGCCCTCACGCAGTACCAGGGAATTGCCGCCGAAGCCGTAGAAAATATCCTGGCCTTCGTACAGCTCTGTTACCTTGTTTCTGTTGAAAGCGATGTTGAAGTTTGATGACCAGTTAAAGCCGTCGGTCCCGCCATCGATGTTCACTGTGTTGAGCGCCAGCTCAAATCCCTTGTTCTCGGTGGCGCCAATGTTCGATTGGTAGCTGGCAAAGCCGTTCTGCGTCGCCACCGGGCGGGAGAACAGCAGGTCATCGGTCTGCTTGATGTAATAGTCCAACGCCAGGTTGATCCTGTTATTCAGGAAGCCCATGTCGGCACCCACGTTCAACTGGCTTGTCGACTCCCATTTCAGGTCCGGGTTCGGGATCTGGGTGAGGGCGATGCCAGGCAAGTCCTGGTAGTTTGCGCCCGTTACCAGGGCCTGGTAACTGAAGTTACCGATTTCCTGGTTACCGGTGATGCCGTAGGAAGCACGCAGTTTCAGTTCGCTCAGCACATCGATGTTCGACATGAACTCCTCTTCGATCAGTCTCCAGCCGGCTGACACAGACGGGAAGTAACCAAAGCGGTTGTTCTCCCCGAAACGGGAGGAGCCGTCGGCGCGGAAGTTGATCCCCAACAGGTACCTGTCCTGGAAGCTGTAGTTCAGGCGGCCGAAGTAAGACAGCAGCACGCTTTCAGTCAGGGAGCTGGATCCGTCATTCACGCGGGCGGCGCTTGCCACATACCGGAAGCGTTCCCCCGGGAAGCCCTGGCCCGCCACGTAGGAGGCCTGCAGGTCATTTTTCTCCACACTGGTTCCGATAACGGCAGAAACGTTGTGCACCTCGTTATATGCCTTGTTATAGCTGAGCGTGGACTCTAAGAGCAGCTTGGTAGCCGTTGTCGTCGCATTGGTCGCCTCGCCTCCACTGGCTGTGGCAAAGGAGCCGGGATAATTAGTAGGAGTGTAGCGGCGCTCATCTATGTTCAGGGCATCGTAGCCGCCTTTCACCTGCAGGTCAAGGCCCTTTGCCAGCGTGTAGCGGGCAAAGATGTTGCCCAGAGCGCGCAGGTTCGTGGTCACGTCATCGTTCTCGGTGCCTTCTGCCACCGGGTTGGTGTAGAAATAGTTGGGTCGGGTATAGCCGCCGTCCTCATAATAAACAGGCCAGACAGGAGAGGCCGCCAGGGAGTTCGCGAACGGGCCGTAGAGCGTGTTGTCGCTTACGATACGGTTGTTCTCAGAACGGCTCAGCTGTATGCTGGCCCCGATAAGCAGCTTGTCATTCACGTTGTGGTCCAGGTTCAGGCGGGTGGAGTAGCGCTTGTACTCGCTGCCGATAATGATGCCTTGCTGGTCGAAGTAATTGCCCGAGAGGTAATAACGTGTTTTCTCATCACCCCCGCTCAAAGACAGTTCATAGTTCTGGATGCTGGCGTCCCTTGTTACCTCATCAATCCAGTCGGTTTCAGTGAGATCAAAGTCAACACCACCATAGTACCACTCCGTAAAATCCTCGAAGCTGGCGCCTGGGTCTAAGTAAGCATCGTTTACATAGGCCTCCACCATGATTTCCTTGTACTCGTCCGCCTCCAGGAAATCAGGCTTTTTCCACATGCTCTGGGTGCCTCCATACGCGTTGAAGTTAATCTGTGTCTTGCGGTTCGCCCCGCGCTTCGTCGTGATCAGCACCACCCCGTTGGCAGCCCTGGAGCCATAGATGGCGGCGGCAGAGGCGTCCTTAAGAATGTCGATGGAGGCGATGTCATTCGGGTTAAGGTCGGCGATGGCGTTCACCGTCTGGCCTCCGTAGCCCAGCTGCGAATAATCGCCTGTCGTCATCGGCACACCGTCCACAACATACAGCGGCTGGTTGTTGGCAGAGATAGAGGTGGCACCGCGCACACGCACACTGATACCCGCACCCGGCGTGCCGGAGTTCTGGGAGATCTGCACACCGGCGGCACGGCCCTGCAGCGCCTGGTCCACGCTTACGACAGGGATGTCTTCCAGTTCTTCAGCGGTTATCTTGGCGGTGGCACCGGTTACCTCGCGGCGTTCCTGCGTGCCGTAGCCTACTACCACCACTTCCTCCAGTTGTCTATTATCTACCGGAAGGGCAACATCGATGGTGCTGGCGTTTCCGATGGCACGCTCTATGGTTTCATAGCCTATAAAGCGAAACACAAGCGTGGTTCCGTCAGCAGGCACGTTCAGTGTGAAAGCCCCGTCGAACCCTGTTGTCGTCCCTACAGTGGTGCCTTTCACAATCACTGCCACACCGGGAAGCGCCTGCGAAGTACTCTGGTCGGTTACCGTACCAGAAACTGTTCTGCTCTGTGCATATGCATATTGTAACAGCGTAAGCATCAGAACAAAACTAAACAGTAAAATTTTCTTCATGTTAGTTGTTGGTTTTTGAAAAAAAGTAAAAGGTAAGGAATGGAATATGAGTTGCTTTTTTAATGAAGCCAGATCAGTACGGGGTGCAAATTAGTGAACAGTTCGCCAATAAAAAAGCCGCTGTACCAACAGTAATTGATAGTATAAGCATATCCTTTGAAAATCTTATAGATTTCATTCGCTTATCCGCTCATCCGAATAAAACATAAATGAGAATACTGTGCAGCAACAGGTGTAAAGCCCCGTCTGCAGCGTGTTCTGCTATGTTTTTGGTTTGTTCCCTGTAGCCGAAGCTATTCCTGCGCATTTTTAACAAGCACGTGAACTGCCAGGAAGCTGGTACTACCGTTGACGCTGAGATGCCATCCCATTCGCTTTAACTCCCAACGGATGAAATTGTTCAGAAGGCCGTGGGCCACCAGCACCGTGGTACCTCTTGCGGCTGCATCCTCCGCCAGCAACTCTGCACATCTGCGGGCCCTTTGCCTCGCTTCCCTGAAGGTTTCGATGCCCTTGTTGTTAAGGCCCAGGAACCAAAGGACGCGCGCTGTTACCAGCCAGAACCGGATGGGCAGGCGCAGCAGCGGCAGGGAGAAGATCTTCCGCTCAAACTCCCGGAAATTATGGTTCACCTTCAGCAGCACCTGCTCCCCGAAAATGCCTTTGGCCGTCAATTGCGACCGGATCAGGGTGCTGCAGAATACCTCCTTGATCTCTTTGTAGGGGATCGCCTCGTGCTGCAGCACAAATTCCTCTACCTGGGCGGCGTCGTAGTCTGATATATACTGGCGGGCGGACACGGCATTGGGGAGTCCTTTCAGGGTAACCATCGGGCGGGCGTGTCGGATCAGGAAGATCTTTTGCTGGGGATAGAATTTATGAGGCGGACGCGTTTCCAATCGGTAGTGGCTTGTTTATATATAGCTGTGTATTCTGCCTGTATACGAAACCCGGTGTCGATTTATCCCTCTAAGTCTCCGAAGATGGTGCGCCTGGTGTGTTCCCACTCCGGGCGCAGGATGCTGTAGTAAACGGTGTCGCGGCGTCGGCCGTCGTGCATCAGCGTGTGGCTGCGCAGGATGCCTTCTTCCGTGGCCCCGATCTTCTGCATGGCCCTGCGGGATCGGGTGTTCAGCGCATCGCCCTTCAGCTCCACCCGTTCCATCTGCAGTTCCCTGAAGGCGTAGCGCAGCAGCAGGAACTTGCAGTGCCGGTTCAGGCCGCTCCCCCGGAACTCACGGCTCAGCCAGGTCCAACCGATCTCGAGGCGCTTGTCAGGCAGGGAAATGTTGCCGTAACTGGTGCTGCCTGCCAGCTTTCCGGTGGCTTTGTCCACAATCATAAACGTGTAGCGCGTGCCCTGTGCATACCCGTTGGTCACGGTCTGCACCCAGGCCTCCAACTCCTGCTGGTTGCTGATGCGGGTAACCATATAGCGCCATATCTCCTCGTCCAGGGCGATGGTGGCAAGTTCCGCTATGTCCCCGGCCTGGAAGGGGCGGAGCAGCACACGGGCATCCTCCAAAACAGGTATCTGTTCAAAATCCATGAAATCGATTATAAAGCTGCAAGTCGCTCTAAAAGTACGACAGAAATGTAAATGCAGGCCCGGTCACTCAAAATTTCCTTTGCATTTTGTAACGAATGCAAAAACCTAATAATAGGAGGTTTACCATAAAATAGAGCAGTTTTAACATATGCATGCTGCAGCATCTACAACCCTCCCTGCCTCTCCTACGTTTTAGCTACCAACAAAGGATATTACAATTTATATATAGGGAGTCGAATTTTACAGGCAGAGTGCAGCACATAAAAGGCAGGAAGGCAGTAGTGAGCGGTGGAGGTTCCGGCATAGGCCGGGCCATAGTGGGCAGGCTTTCTGCCGCCGGCGCCCATATAGCCGTTGCCGACCTGCACCTTCCCCCTGGCCTGCCCGCCAGCACCCACCCCTTTATGTGCAACGTTGCCTCGGCAGCGGATATAGACGCACTTTTTTCAGGCGTGCAGGAAAAGGTAGGTACTCCCGATATACTCATTTGCAGCGCGGGGCGCGGCATCCACGAGAAGCTGACAGAAGGCGACCCGGAGAAGTGGCGCGAGATCATCGACACCAACCTGTTGGGCGCGCTCCGGATGATACGGGCCTTTGTGCCGGGTATGCTAGCCGCCGGCGCCGGCGATGTGGTGCTGATTTCCTCTGTGTCGGCGGGGCAGGCGTACCCGTACGGCGGTATATATGCCGCCACCAAATCAGCCCTGGAAGTGGTGGCCGAAACGCTGCGGCAGGAGGTGTTGCCCATTGTGCGCGTAACTGTAGTGGCGCCAGGGGTGACGGATACGCCTTTTTTCAAGAATACCATCTCGGGATTCCATACGGCTGAAGACATCGGCTACGGTGCCATTGCTGCGGACGACGTGGCAGAGGCCGTGTTGTATGCCTTAAGCAAGCCCCCGGGCGTGTCCGTGAACCATATCACCCTCCGGCCTACCGCCCAGCCCTTTTAAATTTATATATACCGTCTATTTATAAACCATCTATAAACAAGCTATGAAAGGAAAGATTCTGATTACAGGAGGTGCCGGCTTTATCGGGTCACATCTGGCCGACGAACTGCTGCGCCAGGGATATAGCGTTAGGGCCTTGGATAACCTGAGCGAGCAGGTGCACGGCAAGGACTGTGTGCGGCCGGAGTACCTGCACGAGGAGGTGGAACTGCTGGTGGGCGATGTGCGCAACCCCACCGATGTGGAGCAGGCGCTGGAAGGCGTGGAGTATGTTTTTCACCTGGCCGCCATGGTGGGCGTGGGGCAGAGCATGTATGAGATACGGGAATATACGGATGTGAACAACATTGGCACCGCCGTGCTGCTGGAGGCACTCATCAAGCAGCCGGTGAAGAAACTGGTGGTGGCCAGCAGCATGAGCATATATGGCGAAGGACTCTATAAGAACGCGGCTGGTGAGTTGGTAACTGCGCAGGAGCGCCCGCTGGAGCAACTCAAAGCCGCGGATTGGGAACTGCATGATGCCCAGGGGCAAACGCTACAGGCTATGCCTACGGCAGAGTCTAAAATCCCGTCGCTGTCTTCGGTATATGCCCTTTCCAAGTACGACCAGGAGCGCCTTTGTCTGATGGTGGGCCGCGCCTATAACATCCCGACGGTGGCGATGCGCTTTTTTAACGTGTACGGCACGCGGCAGGCGCTATCCAACCCCTACACCGGCGTGCTGGCTATCTTCGCCTCCCGCCTTTTGAATAACAATTCGCCCATGATTTTCGAAGACGGATACCAACAGCGGGACTTTGTGCACGTGCGCGACGTGGCGTTGGCCTGCCGCCTGGCAATGGAAAGCGAGGAAGCAACCGGCAAAGTCTTCAACGTGGGCAGCGGCAACAACTACACCATCCAGGAGATCGCTGAAAGGCTGGCCACCGTGATGGACAAGCCGCACCTGAAGCCGGAGGTAACCGGCAAGTACCGTGTAGGCGATATCCGCCACTGTTACGCCGACATATCGCTGGCGAAGGAGGTGCTGGGTTTCTATCCGCAGGTAGAGTTTAATGCCGGTTTAGAAGAACTGGCGAACTGGCTCGAGGGCCAGATTGCATATGACCGGGTAAACGAGGCAAGCGCCGAACTGGCGGCCCGTGGCCTGACAGTATAAAAACAGAAGCACCCCATTTTATGATATATAACAAGGATTCACATCATGATGGATAGAAAGAACGCTAAAAAGCAAAAATCACTACCCGTAGTCGGACTGGTGGAATGGTTCCGGGTAGGAGAGTATGAGCGTGTGGAAAAGGTGCTTGCCGATTTGAAAGAGTTGGGTGTCACGGAGCTGAGAACAGGCGTGTCGTGGGCTGATTATTACACGCCGGAGGGCAAAAGCTGGTACGACTGGCTCATTCCCACGCTGGCAAACGAAGTGAACGTGCTGCCTTGTTTTCTTTACACACCACCTTCCATCGGAGAGAAAAAAAGGACCTCTGCCCCGCCAAAGGACCGCAAGGCATATGCCGATTTCCTGGACGTGTTCATCACCGATATGGGGGAGCACTTTGAGTGGGTGGAACTTTGGAACGAGCCGAACAACCAGGTAGAGTATGACTTCACGCTGGACTACGGCTGGAACAAGTTTGCCGAGATGGTGGGCGGGGCGGCCTACTGGTGCAGGCAGCGCGGCAAGAAAACCCTGCTGGGCGGCATGAGCCCCATCGACCCGAACTGGCTGCAGATGATGTTTGAGCGCGGCGTAATGCAGCACATCGACGCGGTGGGCATCCACGGCTTCCCGTTTGTGTTCGACCAGATGTGGGACGGCTGGCAAGATAACATCAACGCGGTACGGGAGGTGATGCACCAGAACAACTGCACGGCAGAGCTGTGGATCACGGAGGCGGGCTTCTCCACCTGGCAGCACGATGAGTTTAAGCAGGTGCAGGAGTTTAAGGAAGCCCTGCACGCGGATGCCGCCCGGGTGTACTGGTACGGCATGTATGATTTAAATGCGAAGCTGCCCACCGTGGGTGGTTTTCACCTGGATGACCGGGAATATCATTTTGGCCTTAAACACGCCGACGGCACCTCCAAACTGCTGTACCGCCTGTGGGCAAAGCACGGCATAGACGGGTTATATCACCTCGATTACATCAAGCGCACCATCACCGAAGACACAGCGCCTTACACGCTGATAACGGGTGGCGCCGGCTTTGTGGGTACTAACCTCGCGAAGCGCCTGCTGGAGGAGGGCAAGCGGGTGCTGGTGTTCGACAGCCTTTCGCGCGACGGGGTGGAGCAAAACCTGCAGTGGCTGCACGAGACCTATCCCGGGCAACTGGAGGTATATGTGGGCGATATCCGCGATTTGCAGACCGTGCGCTATGTCATGCAGCGCGCCGAAGCCGTGTATCATTTCGCTGCCCAGGTGGCGGTCACTACGTCGCTGGATTTTCCCATCAACGACTTTGAGATAAATGCCCGCGGCATCATCAATGTGCTGGAGGCGATACGGGAGCAGGAGAACCCGCCGCCCCTGGTGTTCACCTCTACCAACAAGGTATATGGCAGCCTGGAGGATTTGGAGTTTGTCTCCAACGGTTCCCGCTACTACCCGGCCAACAAGGCTATCAAGGAGCACGGCATCAGCGAGTCGCGGCCACTGGATTTCCACAGCCCCTACGGCTGCTCCAAAGGCGCCGCCGACCAGTACGTCATCGACTACGCCCGCACCTACAACCTGCCGATGACGGTATTCCGGATGAGCTGTATCTATGGCCCGCACCAGTACGGCAACGAAGACCAGGGCTGGGTGGCGCACTTCGCCATAAGGGCCATTGAGGGGGAGCCGGTGAACATATATGGCGACGGCAAGCAGGTGCGCGATATCCTGTTTGTGGAGGATTTGGTGGATGCCTTCCTGCTGGCCAACAAGCATATAGACCGCATTACGGGGCAGGCCTTCAACATCGGGGGCGGACCAGAGAACACGGTGAGTCTGCTGGAACTGCTGAAGACCATTGGCCGGTACCGGGGCGACGAGATACCGCTGAAGTTCGGCGACTGGCGCCCCGGCGACCAGCACTACTATGTGTCCGACACGCGCAAGTTCCGGGAAGCCACCGGCTGGTACCCGAAGCACAACGTGCAGGAAGGCATGGCCAAGCTGTACCAGTGGCTGTGCGAGAACCGGGGCTATAAAGTGCCGCTTATCCTCACATCAAAATCCTATCAAGAAGAACCTGCCCAAAAGGCAGCAGTAGCCTGATTATGCACGAAATATTGACAACTGAAGCGAAAGCTGCCGCCGACACCCAGGCGACAGCCATGAAAGCCGCTGTGCTGACAGCACCAAAACAGGTAGAAGTACAGGAAGTCCCGTTGCCGGAGCCGGCCTCCGGGCAGGTGCGCCTGCGCCTGGAAGGCTGCGGCCTCTGCGCCTCCAACATCCCGGTTTGGGAAGGCCGCGAGTGGTTTACCTATCCCATCAGCGCTGGAAACCCGGGCCACGAAGGCTGGGGAATAGTGGATGCCGTGGGCGAAGGGGTGACGGATGTGCAGGTGGGTGACCGTGTGGCCGCCCTTTCCTATAACTCTTATGCCGCCTACGATATAGCAGATGCTGACAAAGTGGTGAAACTGCCGGACGCACTGGCCGGGAAGCCTTTTCCGGGCGAGCCACTGGGCTGCGCCATGAACATCTTTAAGCGCAGCGATATATCCGAAGGCCAGACAGTAGCCATCTTAGGCATCGGTTTTCTGGGGGCGCTGCTCGTGCAACTGGCCAAAAACGCAGGTGCCAGGGTCATTGCCATATCACAGCGGGCGTTCTCGCTGGAGATGGCGAAGGACTGCGGTGCGGATGAAACCATCCCGATGGACGACCATTACCAAATCATCGAAAAAGTAAAGGAACTCACCAGCGGAGCTTTCTGCGAGCGCGTGATTGAGTGCACCGGGAAAGAATGGCCCCTGAACCTGGCGGGTGAGCTCACCGCCGAGCGCGGTAAGCTCATCATCGCCGGCTTCCACCAGGACGGCATGCGGCAGGTGAACATCCAGCTCTGGAACTGGCGCGGCATCGACGTCATCAACGCGCACGAGCGCGACCCGCAGGAATATATAAAAGGGATGAAAGCAGCGGTGGAAGCCGTGGCCAATGGTACCCTTGACCCGGAAAAGCTTTACACGCATACCTACTCCATAGACAACATCAGACTTGCATTCGATAACCTCACAAACCGCCCCGACGGATTTGTGAAAGCCCTCATAACCTACTAACCATGGCAGAATCTATACTGGATAAACAGCAGGAAAAAACAGCAGCTTCTTCTTCCAGCGGTACCCCAAAGCTCGGCTTCCTGGGCGTGGGCTGGATTGGCCGCAACCGCATGGAGATGATAGCCAGAAATGGCGCGGGCGAGGTAAGCTATATAGCCGACACGGCCACCCAAAACCTGGAGGAAGCCCTGAAAAGCGCCCCTGAAGCAAAGCAGGCCCCTTCGCTGGAGGCGATGCTGCAGCAGCCTGGGGTAGACGGAATTGTGATTGCCACGCCAAGCGCCTTCCATGCCGAACAGAGCGAGCTGGCGCTGGAGGCGGGCAAGGCTGTTTTCTGCCAGAAGCCGCTGGGCCGCAACGTGGAGGAGACAAAGCGCGTAGTGGAGGCAGCCCGCCGCAACAACAAACTGCTCGGCGTTGATTTATCGTACCGCCACACACAGGCCATGCAGCAGGTATATAGCGTGGTGCAGAGCGGGGAACTGGGAACTATATATGCCATTGAGCTGGTGTTCCATAACGCCTATGGCCCGGACAAGGCCTGGTTCTACGAACCAAAGCTTTCCGGTGGTGGCTGCGTCATCGATTTAGGCGTGCACCTCGTAGACCTCGCTTTATGGGCGATGAGCTTCCCGAATGTGCGGCAGGTGCAGAGCCAGCTGTTCGCCAAAGGCAAGCCCATCGGGATGTCTGAAGGGAAGGTAGAAGATTACGCCACGGCCAGCATTGAGCTGGAAGGCAATACGCATATACAGCTCAGCTGCTCCTGGAACCTGCCGGCCGGCCAGGAAGCCATCATCAGCGCCACTTTTTATGGCACAGGTGGCGGCGTGGCATTGAAAAATGTCAACGGTTCCTTTTACGATTTTGTGGCCGAGCGCTACCATGGCACCAGAACCGAGACGCTTTGCTCCCCGCCGGATGAATGGTCGGGCAGGGCCGGTGTGGCCTGGGCCGAGCGGCTGGCGAAAGGGGAGGGCTTCCATGAGGAGGCCGAGGAGTTTGTGAAAGTAGCACAGGTATTAGACAGAATTTACGGCAGATAACAACATGGAAGCACATCACCCTAAAAAAATATTTATGACGGCGGACACCGTGGGCGGTGTCTGGAACTATGCCCTGGAACTGGTGGGCGCCCTGGCCCCGTTTGGCACACAGGTCACCCTGGCAACTATGGGCGGGCCGCTCAGCGAGGACCAGCGCCGGCAGGTGGGGGAACTGAACAACCTGACCGTGCACGAAAGCAGTTACAAGCTGGAGTGGATGGAGAACCCGTGGGAGGATATAAAACAGGCAGGTAAGTGGCTGCTGGAACTGAAGAACGAGGTGCAGCCGGACCTGGTGCACCTGAACGGCCTGGGGCATGGCGACCTGGACTGGGGTGTGCCGGTGGTGACGGTGGTGCACTCCTGCGTGCTGTCGTGGTGGCGCGCCGTGAAAGGCGAGGAAGCTCCGAAAGAGTGGGACAGGTACAAAGAGACGGTGACGCGCAGCTTGCAGGCCGCCGATATGGTGATTGCGCCCACGCAGGCGATGATGAACCAGGCCGAGTCGCTCTACGGTCCGTTCAAAGCGCGCACCGTTATATATAATGGGCGCGCGCAGGACAGCTACCGCTTCGGCAAAAAAGAGCCCTTCGTGTTCAGCATGGGGCGCGTCTGGGACGAGGCCAAAAACATTTCGATGCTGGCCCACATTGCCTCCGATTTATCCTGGCCGGTATATATAGCCGGCGACGAAAAGCACCCGGCCACCGGCAAGTCTGTCGAGCTGGAGAACGTGCATTTCCTGGGGCAACTGACGGAGAAAGAGGTGGTGGACTGGCTTTCGCGCGCATCTATCTATGCCCTTCCTGCCAAATACGAGCCTTTTGGACTGACCATGCTGGAGGCGGCCATGTCGGGATGTGCGCTGGTGGTGGGCAAAACCGAGAGCCAGGCAGAGATTTGGGGAAACGCCGCCCGTTACGTAAACCCCGAGAGCGCCGACGAACTCCGCGATACCATCAACGGCCTGATAAAAGACGAATTTGTGCGCAACATCATGGGCTGCCGCGCCGTCAAACGCTCCCACGGCTACACCGCCGACCCGATGGGGCAGGACTATGACCACGTGTACCGGCAGCTGATGCAATCATCCGTCGCGATATAAATTTTTTTAATAGCTGAATTCTGAATGACTGACTCATGTCAATTATTCAGAATTCGGTTATTCAGTGATTCAAAACCGTAAAAATGAACATAACCCTTTTCTATCACTCTATTCTCTCTGACTGGAACCACGGCAACGCGCATTTTCTGCGGGGCGTGGTGCGCGAACTGGAGGAGCGGGGCCACCGGGTAGCGGTATATGAACCGGAGAACGGCTGGAGCCTGCAGAACCTCGTGGAGGGATATGGAGAAGAAAAACTGGAAGAACTGCAACAGTATTACCCCGGCATCCGCACCAACTTTTACAATCTTGACTCCCTGGATTTGGATGCTGTCCTGAAAGAAGCGGACCTGGTGCTGGTGCACGAGTGGAACGAGCACGAACTGGTGAAGCGCATCGGGGCACACCGCGCCCAAACCGGCCATTACAAACTGCTGTTCCACGACACCCACCACCGCGCCGTAACAGCGCGTGAAGCCATGGCCAACTACGACCTGACGCATTACGACGGCGTGCTGGCTTTTGGACAGGTGATCCGCGATTTGTATCTGCAGGAGAACTGGACGCGCAAGGCCTGGACCTGGCACGAGGCCGCCGACACCTCCGTTTTTTACCCGCATGAGCGCAAGGATTATATAGGCGACCTGATCTGGATTGGGAACTGGGGCGACGAGGAGCGCACAGCAGAGCTGCACGAGTTCCTGATAAACCCGGTGAAGGAGCTGGGGCTGAAGGCCAGGATATATGGTGTGCGCTACCCCGACCACGCCCGGCAGGCGCTGGCCGAAGCCGGTATCGAATACGGAGGCTGGCTGCCCAACTACAAGGCGGCGGAAGAGTTTGCCAAATACAAAGTAACCGTGCACGTGCCGCGCAGGCCTTACGTAGAGGCGCTGCCGGGCATCCCGACCATCCGGCCGTTTGAGGCGATGGCCTGTGGCATACCGCTTATCTCGTCGCCGTGGCAGGATGCCGAGCAGCTGTTCACACCCGGGAAGGATTTCCTGGTGGCCCGTACCGGCGAGGAGATGATAGACCAACTGAAATTAATCCTCAACACTCCTTTTAAAGCGAAAGAAGTGGCCGGGCATGGCCTGCAAACCATCCGGAGCCGCCATACGTGCGCGCACCGCGTGAATGAACTCGAGCAAGTGTGCGAGGAACTGGGTATCTCCTCCTCCAAAATTTTCCCCACCCCAAAAGAGCAAGTGCTGCATGAAAGATAAGAAACTCAGGATTGCCTTCTTCGGCTCCAGCCTCGTATCGGCGTATTGGAACGGCGCGGCCACCTACTACCGGGGCATCGTGCGGGCCATGAGCGAACGCGGCCATAAGGTAACTTTTTATGAGCCGGACGCCTATGACCGGCAACAGAACCGCGACATGGAGGACCCCGACTGGGCGAAGGTCGTGGTGTATGAGGCTACAGAGGCAGCGGTTTATGAATGCCTGGAGCAGGCGGCGGAGGCCGACATGGTGGTGAAAGCCAGCGGCGTGGGCGTGTTTGATGAGCTGCTGGAGCGCGAGGTGCTGAAGCTGCAGACAGCTGAGCGGCTGGTGGCGTTCTGGGATGTGGATGCACCCGCCACGCTGGACCGCGTGCATCAGAACCCGGATGATCCGTTTCACAAGCTGGTACCGCATTACGATATGATCCTGACCTACGGGGGTGGCGACCCCGTGGTGAACGCGTACGAGGCGCTGGGTGCCAGGCAATGCGTGCCGATATATAACGCGCTCGATACGGCCACCCACTACCCGGTGGCGCCGGATCCGAAATTTGCCTGTGACCTTGCTTTTCTGGGCAACCGCCTGCCGGACCGGGAAGCGCGGGTGGAGGAATTTTTCCTGAAGGCTGCGGCGCTGGAGCCAGGCAAAAAGTTCATGATCGGGGGCAGCGGCTGGGGCGACAAGCAAATGCCCGGTAATGTGACCTATATCGGCCATGTGTACACCAACGACCACAACACCTTTAACTGCACGCCCAAAGCCGTGCTCAACATCAGCCGCGAGAGCATGGCCCGCTACGGGTTTTCACCGGCCACGCGCGTGTTTGAAGCCGCCGGGGCGGGTGCCTGCATCATCACCGACTACTGGGAAGGCATCGATTTTTTCTTTGAGCCGGGCCAGGAAATACTGGTAGCCCGGGACGGGGCAGAAGTTGCGGCGATTTTAGCGGATTTAACGGCAGAAAAGGCAAAGAAAATCGGGGATTCTGCGTATGCAAAAGTGCTGTCGGCCCACACCTACAGCCACCGTGCAGCACAACTGGAAAAACTGCTGTACTCCCACATTAAAAAATCTAACGCAGCATGGGCATGAACATCGTAATACTGGGTTTATCGATTACTTCGAGCTGGGGCAACGGCCACGCCACCACCTACCGTGGCCTGGTGCGCGAGCTGAACAAGCAGGGGCATCAGGTGCTTTTCCTGGAGCGTGATGTGCCCTGGTATGCCGGTCACCGCGACCTGCCCGCTCCCGATTATTGTGAGACGGAGCTATATGTCTCCCTGAAAGACCTGAAGCATTTTACGGAGCAGGTGCGGGAGGCGGATATGGTGATCGTGGGCTCGTATGTGCCGGAAGGCGTGCAGGTGGGCGAGTGGGTGATGGAGACGGCGCAGGGCATCAAGGCCTTCTACGACATCGACACCCCGGTTACCCTGGCCAAGCTGAAACGCAAAGACTATGAGTACCTGCACCCGACCCAGATACCCAAGTACGACATGTACCTGTCGTTTACGGGTGGCCCCACCCTGGAGCTGCTCGAGAAGGAGTACGGCTCCCCAATGGCGCGGGCGCTGTATTGCTCCGTGGATCCTTCGTTATACTATCCTGAGTTGCGGGAAGCCATTTGGGACCTGGGCTACCTCGGCACCTACTCCGACGACCGGCAACCGCCGCTGGAGAAGCTGATGCTGGACGCGGCCCGCGCCTGGCCGGGCGGGCGTTTTGTGGTGGCCGGCCCACAGTACCCGGAAAGCATCGAGTGGCCTGCCAACACTAAATACATCCACCACTTACCGCCTGACGAGCACCGGAAGTTTTACAACAGCCAGCGTTTTACCCAGAACATCACCCGTGCCGACATGATACAGGCGGGCTATGCGCCAAGCGTGCGGCTGTTTGAGGCTGCGGCCTGCGGCACCCCGATTATCTCGGATTACTGGGAGGGGCTGGATTCGATCCTTAAAATCGACTCTGAGATTTTGGTGGCTTATTCCGCGAAGGATACGCTGCGTTTTTTGCGCGAGATCTGTAAGTCGGAGCGCAAGATGATCGGCGAGCGTGCCCGTAAAAAAGTGCTGTCCCATCATACGGCTGCCCACCGGGCAAAGGAACTCATTGGCTACGCCGAAGAGCTGATGACGCTGGATGGCAACCAAGAAGCGTATGGGTACGAGGTAGTGGTATAATCCTGCCTGTTGTGTTATGCCGGACCTGCGTCACTTAGGTCTGCCCACTTGTGCGCGCCATTCAAAACAAGAAAATTCTTTTATTTACTAATTCATAGCGTAAGAAATATTTTATGCAGGACATGCAGGAGATAGAGCAGTTAGGGCCATGGTTTCATAATTTACATTTACCCAATGGGGCGCAGACCGCCCCCCACCATACCTTAGGCGATTTCCCTGCTTTCAAGTGGCAGCAACTGGAAGCCCATATACCTGCTGATCTCTCGGGCTGGGAGGTGCTGGACATTGGCTGCAACGCCGGCTTTTACTCGATAGAACTTGCCAGGCGCGGCGCCAACGTGCTGGGCATCGACGTGGACCCGCATTACCTGCGCCAGGCCGAGTGGGCGGCAAAGCAATTCGGGCTGGAGGATAAGATCGAGCTGAAGCAGATGCAGGTATATGATGTGGCGCACCTCGACCGGCAGTTCGACCTGGTCTGGTATATGGGCGTGCTTTACCACCTGCGCTACCCGCTGCTTTCCCTCGATATTCTCTCCCAGAAAACCCGCCGCATGATGGTGTTCCAGACGCTGACCATGCCCGGCGGGGAAGCTGCCGCCACGCCCGACGACTTTGAGATTAACGACCGCGGGCGCATGCTGGAGGAAAGCTGGCCGAAAATGGCTTTTATTGAGAAGAAGATGGCCGGCGACATCACCAACTGGTGGGCGCCCAACCATGCTGCCATCGAGGCGATGCTGCGTACGTGCGGCCTGCGCGTAACCGAGCGCCCCGGCCATGAACTATACATTCTGGAGGTGGACGAGGAATTGCGGAAAAGCCAGCAGTGGAACCAGTCGGAACTGCTTTCGGCCACCGGCCAGCAGTGGCTTCAGGCGGTAGGGGAGAAAGTGGCGGCCAAAAACCCGTACATGGTGGGGCAGAACGGAAAGTAGGCAGTCAGCAGTGATTAAAATCAACAAGCAAGATTATATATAAACGGCCGGGCCCGCTACAGCATAGCGGGCCCGGCCGTTTA